>CAUVKI010000022.1:0-30338 GCA_963552605.1 uncultured Tissierellia bacterium | reverse complement strand
GTCGTGCCTCACAGAGGCGCGTGGATTGAAATGTCCATAGTTCGAGCAAACCCATTGAAATCAGTAGTCGTGCCTCACAGAGGCGCGTGGATTGAAATTTCTAGCGCAATATATGGTTTTGACGGATATCGTAAGTCGTGCCTCACAGAGGCGCGTGGATTGAAATGTAAAATCTAACAAATTTTCTTTTGCGACTCCGAGTCGTGCCTCACAGAGGCGCGTGGATTGAAATTGCTCCCTCGCTCTCGGGAGAAGTGTTCCCCCAAAGTCGTGCCTCACAGAGGCGCGTGGATTGAAATTCAACTAGCGGATAAACCTCGGTACTTTCTCTTTGTCGTGCCTCACAGAGGCGCGTGGATTGAAATGAGAGTGGATATTACAAGAAAGACTAAGGTGATTAGTCGTGCCTCACAGAGGCGCGTGGATTGAAATGTAAGACTCCACCTATTCGGAGAGAAAGACACGGAAGTCGTGCCTCACAGAGGCGCGTGGATTGAAATACGCTTGCCTTGCAAAAGCGACAGTGGTCTCCCGGTCGTGCCTCACAGAGGCGCGTGGATTGAAATTGTAGTTATGAGCGATTAAAGCCTCCATTGCGTGGTCGTGCCTCACAGAGGCACGTGGATTGAAATCTCTCCTGCAAGAGAATTATATAGATGGGTACAAGTCGTGCCTCACAGAGGCACGTGGATTGAAATATGTCGGGCGGAGAAGAAGGACATAAGATAACGAGTCGTGCCTCACAGAGGCACGTGGATTGAAATGGATATCGTATGTATCTATAACGAAGCAGGGGAAGTCGTGCCTCACAGAGGCACGTGGATTGAAATAAGAGTGAGCTTACCAACAAAGTATGGGCTAGACGTCGTGCCTCACAGAGGCACGTGGATTGAAATGATAACTCTCTCTCACCGATACCACTGTTCTCAATGTCGTGCCTCACAGAGGCACGTGGATTGAAATGTTCAGTTGAGGAGTGAATATATCTGGAAGACAGTCGTGCCTCACAGAGGCACGTGGATTGAAATTCTTAAGAATTGGCAGAAAGAAAAGGATCCTGAAGTCGTGCCTCACAGAGGCACGTGGATTGAAATATCTCCTAAAAGTGAACGTGAGAGAGGCGAGGTTGTCGTGCCTCACAGAGGCACGTGGATTGAAATTTTATAGTAATTGCAGATGGATTATAGTATAAAAGTCGTGCCTCACAGAGGCGCGTGGATTGAAATATTATGATGCGTCCGATAAGCTTCCTGTAAATTCGTCGTGCCTCACAGAGGCACGTGGATTGAAATATACAGGTATGCGAGTCGGTGAATTGTTAAGCTTGTCGTGCCTCACAGAGGCACGTGGATTGAAATTAAAAAGGGGTTGACATCGTAGGATAACCAAAAAGTCGTGCTTCTGGGTACGTGGATTGAAATACAACACAGAATATAGAGAGACTGCAATAATCGTCTTTGGACACAGACGTTAAATAAGTCTTTTTTTGTTGCAAAAAATAAATTCAAAGTTTCGATAACTCAATGTTGGAAATTATAAATGCCGCAAATTAAAGAAACACGCAAGCCAAACTTTCTTCGTTTGTTTCTATAACGAGAAGATAAGAGACGGGATCTTTTTAAATAGCGGTTTACATGTTCTACATAAATTCTCTTATTTGAAACACTCTTATTATGCTATTTTTCTTTAGGGGAGAGTTTGTGATTCTTTAACTATGAACTTTTCTACCATTCAGTAAAAATCAATCGATGTGTTTCTCTTCGGGTAGGTGGACACCTCTTTAAATGGGAACTTAGCGATTTAGCCATTCCTTTAACTGAGTAAACATTTCTTCTTTATCTTTGATAGATTCGGATACGGCTCCATACTCACCCAAGTTCTGCATCCTTGATCGTGAAGTGGTTTCAATGCTTTTAACCTCTCGTCATATGGTGCTGCTCCCGGTTCCAAGTTTTCACGATATTCTTCGTTAAGAGAAATCAAAGCATAGCATTTTAATTTTACACACCATATAAGATATGATACAACAGGAGTATGAGATACAGTCAAGATTTAAGAAGGAAAGCTGTGGAATATGTACTAAAAGGAAACAGCCGAAGAAAAACAGCAAAAATCTTTCAAGTGCATTATGAAACAATCGGTGAATTGGTCAAAAAATACAAAGAAACGGGTGAAATACTTTAGAGAAATAGTCTAAGCCAAATTATAGTCGATTAACTTAGAATTACGAATCAGCCCTCTTCGTAATTCCCGAGTTTTCTTTTTTTATTTATTCGGCTCATAAGATTAAAACACTATAACACCCGTTGTATAGTCGATTAACTTAGAATTACGAATCAAGTTTGTGTGCGATTTCCGCGTTTTCTTTTTTTATTTGTTCGGCTCATAAGATTAAAACACTATAGTACACAATAGATTTGATGAAGTCGTTTTTAAAAATTGATTTCCTTGCATACACCTCCCTCTAAAAAACAAAAGAACCGACGAATAATCCGTCGGTTCTCAAACTCATTCAAACAATGATTATATGATGGGTTCAATTAGGCCATAGTTCCCGTCTTTTCTTTTGTATACGATCTCAACCTGATCCGTCTCACTTGAAACATACACGAAAAAGTTATGGTGAAGCAAATCCATCTGCAAAATAGCTTCATCAGTCGTCATAGGTTTTACCGTAAATCTTTTTCTCTTAACCAAAAGTTTTTCATCATTTTCTTCCTTTTCTTCAGGCACAATCTCTTCCAAAAAATCCATTCGGATTGTATCCGTTCCTTTAAGACGATGAGCTATCTTGGTCTTATTCTTGCGAATTTGTCTTTCCAAAACGTCTATCGCACGATCAATTGCATTATAGAAATCATCGGACTCCTCTTCCGCTCTGATAATCGTTTTAGGGAGCATAACCGTTATTTCAAGAATTTGGCGATTCTTAACCTTCTCAAACTTCACATTCGCCTCAACTTCTTCCTTGAAATACTTATCAAGTTTTGCAAGCTTCTTTTCAGCCCTTTGTTTTAAATCAGCGGAAACCTCCATATTTTTGCCTATGATTATGATTTTCATTTTGCCCCTCCTATTTTTTTAAATCATAAAAATCCACCACTATCAGTCTAACACATTTTCCAAAAAAAAGAAACCGCATAGAAAAATCCATGCGGTTTTTTATATCAAGATTCCCGATTCATAAGCAAGCTTTCCATACTATTGGGATTATAAGCACTATTTAGCTTTATGCCTATCTTAACTTTTTTTAAATCTTCTTTATTCGTCTCAATGAGATTTTCCATGGCAATCATATTTTTACGATCCATAGTTGCGATTTCAAATGCAAGGCTTCTGATGGACTTCTTTTTTTCTTCCAGTTCTTCCAAGCCCTGATTAAAATCGGAAACGGCGATTTTTTCGTCTATCTCTAAAATCTCGCTCATAAACCTGTCTCTGCGGTTTATCACATATTCCAAAGCGTCCAAATCCTCCATTTCAATATTTTCCCATTGTTCCAGTGCATCACACGAAATAATTTTCAAAAGCTCATACTTTCTGTCAAGCAGCAATAAGATTTCTTCAGTTGTCATACATCGCCCCTTGCCTTAGCCTGTTCCTTAGCCGCTCTCATCATATCTTTCCACAGCTCTCGCATTTGAGAGGTGATTTTTATTGCGTCCTCCAAAGGTTTGCGATCTTTGAGAATGTTTGCTTCCGCAAGCTTATCTCCGATAAACTCATAAAGTCTTCTGAAATCCTTTGAATTATCGTAATCCATATTAAGAGTCGCATTTAATTCGTCAATTATATCCTGCGCTCTTATGAAAGCGTCATAGATTTTTTGTATGTCCCTTTTTTCGTCTTTAAGCCTTTCGTCTGCAATATACATAAATTTCAATGCGCCATCATAAAGCATAAGAGTCAATTCCTCTTGTTTTGCATTTATAACCGAATTTTGTTTATACGCACTTAATGGATCTTTTGCCATTAAATCGTCTCCTTACTGACGCCCGAGCTGTGCGGACATAGATTGCTGCTGATGCTGCATCTTGGCAACCAGAGATTCCATGCGGGCAAATTTGTTATAGTAGAAATCCTCTTTCTTATGGAGAAGATCCGTAAGAGAACTTATCTTCTTCTCGTGGTTCATAATGTCGAAATCCAAGTCGGAAACTCCGCCTTGCCCGCTCTTTCCTCCATGTGTGACAAAATCCAACATTATCCTGCTGTCCACTTTCCTAAGAAGCTCAGCATCTTTTCCGGGACCTGCGGTCTTTACTATCTCTTTCATTCCACTCTTTATATTGTCGAAGATACGGGAAAATACTCCCCTTGTTTCCTTGATAACCTCACCTTTTTTATACAGCACGCCGTCAAAAGAGGTAGGCACTTCGGCTTTTTTACCCTCCGAAAAGAGCAATTCCATAACTTTTTCGGGATCTTTATCGATCGCCGCCCTAAGAGCGGTTTCATCTATTTGAAGTTTTCCTCCCGCAGAGCCTTTGGTGTATTTCACGGTGGAAATTCCTATGTTTGTGAGGTGTCCGAAAGGGTTGGTGGTATTTCCGTTAGCATCGTTTATGAAGAATTTATAGAGATCCGTTCTGTTATTTTCAAAAATCTTCCTTATCGCCGGATCTCTATGAAGCAAACCGGTTTTTGCATTCTCTTCCCATTTTTTAAGCTCGTCTTCTGAAAGACCTTTCTTTTCTTCGTCGGTCAAAGGCTGATAGTATTCATGGGTTCTTTTGTTAAGCTTTTTACGGCTGATATTGGTAAGCCCACCCACATCGTCAACAAGTTTATTATAGTCCTCAACGAATTTTTTAATTCTGTTGAATACTTCGTCAGTGTTGTTTGAGACATTGACATTGAGCTTCTCTCCGGGCTTTGTCGTCCCCTTCAATTTTAGTTTTACGCCTTGGATTTCAATGGAATTTGAGTCATATTGAAGCTCAGTTCCGTTGAAGTTGACCTTCGCCATCTCACCCTTTGCATTTACCAACATATTGTTGTTGAACTTTTGATTTCCGCCAACATACACACCTGCGCTAAGTGTCGCTTCGGGGCCCGTCTTTACGGTAGTCATACTGAATACTCCCTTGCCGGTGCTGTCAATGGCGTAGGTGGCGTTAACCCCGATATTCATGCTGTTAATCTTATCCGCAAGCTGCTTATAGGTTACATCTCCGCCGTCTTTCCCGTTTAAGGAAATCCTATGTTTCTTTCCGTTCACATTCAATTCCATCTGCAAATCTTTGCCCAAAGTTTCTCCGGAATCTACAGATACAGTCTTTGAAGCACCCGAGGCAAGTTTTTTGACTTCAAGGGAAAAAGAAGAAACCTTTGCGTCCGCTTTCACCGAAGCGTCCGCAATTGAATCATTTGAAAGAGAAACTTTTTTGATATAATCCAAACTCTTGTAGGATATATCATAACTTGCGCTTCCGGCAGAACTCGTAAGTCCCAGATCCTTTTTTGCCTTCAGGATAAAATCCGCAAGACTCTTATTAGCGGAATTATAGGCGTCTTTTCTCCATTGAGCCAGAGTCTTATTCTTTTCCTGTCTGTCAACTTTTTTCCTCTGTGCCTTAACCATATTTTTAACCATAGCATCGGTATCCATACCCGTAGCCATGCCGGTTATACGATTAAAATTGGTACTCATCTGATACCTCCTTAAGCTCTTTTATCTACCATAATTCCCGCCATCTCAATAAATCCTGAGACCATATCCAAGAATTTTTCACTCGGAACCTCACGGATGACTTTATCCGTGGCGGAATCCATCACTTTAACAATCACACGGTGTGTTGCCTTGTGAACGGACATCTTAAAATGTCTGAAGCTCGGCTCTAAAATCTTATTGGCTTTTTTCACCGCATCTTGTACTTTTTCAATATCTTCTTCTTTTTCCGGATCAATTTTTTTTGTAAAAAAATCATCCCCCTGCGACCTCTTGTCATAAGGATTTACCGGTGAAGACTCCTGCTTGGGCACCACACGTTCATCAGCCGGGACACTTTGCTGAGATTGAGGATAATCCACCGCAATCTGACCTTGCAAACCAATATTAACTCCTTGAACCTCCATGTTCATTTGCACCTCCTCTTTAACAAATATAAATTCGGGCACGAAACCCAAAATACAAAGCGGAATAGACACCCCACTCGTATCCGCCTATTCTATCGGTAAGTCTATAATCTTTCTTTACCCGTTTTAAAAATTTTCTGTCATTATTCACACAACTTCTATTTCCAAAATACTTAAGGCACACGAGTTAAAAGCATATTTTCCAAAAATTTTACTTATGGTACGGATCTGTTCGACAGCTCAATGTTTGGAAATTATAAATACCGCAAATTAAATAAACACATAAACCGTTATACCGTTTTTCCGAGTTGTTAAGCGGAAAGAGGGTTTTTTTATGCAAAAATGATTGACTTTGTTTTGGAAAATATTTATAATTTCGATGTCAGTGTGCATAAGAAAGGGGGGTATTTAATGAAAAGAACATTTCAACCTAAGACAAGACAGGATAAAAGAGAGCACGGATTTCGAAAGAGAATGAGAACTCGTGCCGGAAGAAATGTGTTAAGGAGACGCCGTCTGAGAGGTCGTAAGGTGCTTTCTCATTAAATGAATCAGGGATACCTTGCGCTGAAAAAAAATTCAGCTTACAAAGAGGTGTATCGGAGGGGAAAATCTGACGGAAATTCTTGGTTTACCGTCTTTTTTTCTATTAACTGTGAGGGAAAAACCAGAGCGGGAATTTCCATTTCAAAAAAAGTGGGCAAAGCTCACGAGAGAAATTACATTAAGAGAAGAATGAGAGTAATTTTGCGTGATAAATTTTTTTTGCTTCCTGAGGGTTTTGACTTCGTTTTTATAATAAAACCCAAAGCGAAAGGACTTTCTTTTTCGGAGCTTTCAGGAAATTTTGAAAAGCTTGTTGAGAAACTTAAGAAAAAATGACAAGGCTAATGATTGTTGTTATCAAATTTTACCAGTGTGTGATTTCCCGTTATGTTTTTCCTCTAAGGCATTGCCGATTTACACCCACTTGTTCCGAATATGCGCTTAAGGCATATAGGAAATACGGATTTTTTAAGGGGACATTCCTTACAGTAAAAAGAGTATTGAGGTGTCACCCTTTTAATCCCGGCGGATACGACCCGCTTCCTTGAAAATAAAAAAAATTGAGGTGGACTAACTTGATTGATTACTTATGTAAGTTGTTCGGTTACGGTTTCAGGTGGATTTATGATTTTATTTCATCACTTGGAAAGGAACCGGCGCACTTTTCCTTTTATGCGATGTCAATCATTATCACAACCGTTATTTTGAGATTTTTAATGCTGCCTTTGTTTTTGAAACAAAGCCGTGAGATGAAAAAGATGGCGCATGTGCAGCCTAAAATAAATGAGCTCCAACAAAAATACAAAGATGATCCCAATGTTTTAAACCAAAAGATGATGACTCTGATGCAGGAAGAAAAATATAACCCTATGGGAGGGTGTCTTCCTATGCTCTTAAATCTTCCAATAATAATGGGTTTTTGGAGAATGATGCAAAACCCTGAAACTTATATTTTTACCGACGGAATTTATGACACAATTGCCAACAATTTTTTTTGGATTAAGGATTTGAAAGTTGCCGATCCTTTGGTACTTCCTTTGATTTCCGCAGTGGCGACATTCCTCTCCACTAAGGTTTCTCAAAAAAATCAGGTGCAGCCGACTGTCGGAGAAAAGGCAAATCAGGCAAAACAAATGTCCGATATGATGATGGTTATGTTTCCCTTTATGATTTTTTGGATGGGGAGAAATCTTGCGTCAGGACTTTCGCTCTATTGGGCGGTCTCAAATATATTTATGGTAGTACAGGGCGTGGTGATGAATTTGAAGATAGATAAGGAGAGAGAAGAAGCTTTAGGAGAGGCGAAGATAGAAAAGTTGAAGAAGATGAAAAAGTATAAGGAGTAGCTATGGAAAAAATTTTTTCTGCAAGAACTGTTCAGGAAGCCGTGGATTTCGGTCTTAAGAGTTTGAATAAGGACAGAGATGATGTGGAAGTGGAAGTGGTGGAGGAAGCTTCCAAGGGCTTTTTGGGTTTGGGAAAAAGAGATGCAACCATTCGCATAATTGTGGAAGAAAATAATTCGGCATCACCTCCGTCCGATCTCTCACCTCCTTCACAAGCGGAACAGGCGAGGGAGTTTGTGGAGGGGATTATAAAAAAAATGGGTATCTCTGCGGAATTGTCCGTTGAAGACACTGAAGAAGGACTAAAGATAGACATTAAGGAAATGCCCGAGGAAAAAAAGGGGATTGTTATAGGCAGGCGTGCGGCGACACTCGATGCAATGCAATATCTCACGAGTTTGGCAATCAACAAGGGAGAGAAGTCATACAAGAGAGTTTTTTTAGATATCGAAGGGTATAGGAAAGGGAGAGAAGACGCTCTTAAAGAGCTTTCTCATAAGATGATGAAAAAAGCTTCAATAACCGGAAAACCGGTTCGCTTTGAGCCTATGAATCCTTACGAGAGAAGAATAGTTCATGAGGAACTTTCCAAGTTTGACAATGTTCGCACTTACAGCGAGGGTAATGAACCTTCAAGGTATGTGGTGGTCACCGTAAAGACTGAAAAACGACTTTGATTTGTAATATTTAAATGTTATACTCTCATGGAGGGGAGGGGTGCGTATGAAGCGTGCAATCTTTGTGCTTTTATTTTTGTTCATATTTTGCAGCGCACTTGGCTCAAGTACGGAGGCGAAAAACAAGGAATCTTCGGTTGTAATAACACAGCCTGATGAAGATTCTTTCACAACGGATAAGAAAGTCGCTTTCTTAAACGGCAAAGCTCCTGCCGGGAAAGTTCTGCATATTACCGTTTATTCAACTGCGGATCTCAAAGGCACCAAGTATGATTTGTCCAACTTACCAAAAAACGGCGAGTGGATAGAAAAATCCAAGGAGGATATTACCGTGGGAAAGCTCGGTTTGTTTGATAAGCAATTGGAGCTTGCCTTGGGAATAAATAAGCTGGTGGTCAAGGCGGATGGAGAAGATAAGGAAACGGTTTTTTTGATCCTTGTCAGAGCCAAGAGCGTGGTCGTTGAGGAATTGGTTCCCGCAAAGCCCGTGATAACGGAGCAGCCGAAATGAAAGAGCGACTTAAGTCACTATTACTGGTGATTTTGATTACCAATGCCTTGATTTTAAGCTTGGGAATAAATAAGTTTGAAGATAAAAAAGAGGTGCCCCTGAGCACCTCTTTTTTCGATGTAATAAAACCTGAAAAAGTTATATTGCATTTGTCGGGGAAAATTCTCCTTTTAAGTTATAACGACTTCAATTACTCTCTTTATGAAAATTCAAAGGAACTTCTAAAAAAAGCCTTTCTTTCCGAGGTTTCGGAAGAAAAAACTTCCTTTGAGGGAAGATTTGTGGAGTTTTCTTTCGCAAATGAACTTAACACTTATCTTTTGGCGGAGAGTTTGGGAGCTGCAAAGAGTTCTCTGCCTGAGGTTATACCTAAGGTCAAAAAAATTTTTATCTTTTTTGAGGAAGAAACCCCCGTTCTCAAAATGGAAAATGAAGTAGGAGAAGCGTTTATATCCCTAAATAAAAATGATGTGGAAAAACTTTCGGGGTTTGCTTCAGCGATTGAAAACAGAAAAGATTTGAATTATTATTATAATGCGAAAAAAGATTTAAATCTTTCTAACGATTTATATTTTCCCTATCAGATGAATAAAAATTTTCCAACTTTCTCAATGAAAAACTTGGTAAAGGAAATGGACGGTTTTGAAAAGCGGAAAATAGCCGAAAGTTTTTTTACAAAAGAGCGTGAAACCTTGCAGGAGATAGTGGAGAAAGACGGCTCGAGTTTATATATTTGTGCAAATGAGGCTCTCACCTTTACTCCCTCGGGAGAAATTAAGTATTTTTGCCCCGTCATAGGAAAAATAAGGCACTCAAATGTGTCAAAGTGTCTATTGAGTGCAATGTCTTTTCTAAAAAAAAGAATAGGGCTTGACGGTATTTTTCTTTCCGATGTAAAAGAAGTTGAGAACGAAGAAAACAGGGGATACGAATTGTCCTTTGATTATAAGATCAATGGAGTCGCCATAAGGCATAGAAATTTTCATCAGATTACAGTAGAGGTTTATCAAAACCATATAAGAGGCGCAAAGATTATAATGAGAAGGGAAGCTCCCGAGCTTTTTGAAAATGTGGCGGAAATTTCAAGTCTGCTTTCTTCTATGACAATACTTGAAGACAATTATGAATTATTTAAAAAGCTTTACGAAGAAAAGAGCGGGAAAACCGCCAAGGAAGTTTCCGAGGTCTTGGAAAATGTTTCGGATATAAGTTTGATGTACTATGATGCGATGTTTAAGGAGAGGGATTCCTCTATCATTCCGATATGGGTTTTTAAAACAAATTTCGGAGTGTTGGGTTTTGATGCGACAAAAGGTAATCTGGTGCTTAAAGAAGTTGGAGTTGGAGATTGAAATGGATTGGTCAAGAGCGAAAACGATTTTGATTATAGCGATGCTTATCACAAATTTTATATTGGTTAAATCATATTATGGAAAGAATACCGATGAAACCCTCACAAAAGAGTATATTGAAGAAACCGAAAAGTTGCTCTCGGAGGCGGGAATAGGCTTAAAAGTGAAAATACCCGACAAAACAAAGCGAATTATTTGCCCTTATGTAAGCAGACAGATATTGTACCCTGAAAAAATAAATGAAGCGTTTTTCAAGGCTCAAGCGGAGTCGGTTGAGGTGGACGAAAAGACAACGGTACTTTCACACGGCTCGGAAACGGTGGAGATTACTGATAATGAAAGATTTATATACACCAATTCCGCACCGAACATCCCGATTGAAGATTTTAATGAAAACACCGCTTTGCAGGCTGCAAAAAATTTTTTAAAGGAAAGGGGAATTTTTCCGTCAGATGCCGTTTGGGAACTTACCATAAATTCAGGTGATAATTACAAGGTGATTTTTGCGGCATATGATATGGTTTCAGGAGTCGGCGTTAAGCTTGAGGATAGTTTTTTGGAAGTGGTGGTATCCTCTAAAGGAGTGATAAGGGCTACAAAGTCGTGGCTCGAAATTTCAGAAAACGGAGAAAAGTCCACGGTTCTTAATACAGCTCCGAAAGCTTTGAGATCTCTTCCGGGGGATAGAACTCTCTTTGGAAAGAGCATAGTGAAAATAGACATATGCTGTTATTGGGACAGTTTTGATTTGGAGAGCGAGAAAAAAATTTCAAGCGTAAGAGGAATGACCAATCCTGCGTGGAGAGTATTGTTTTCGGACGGGGAAGAAAGGATTTTGAAGAGCAGATGACCTATGAGATAGTGGCAGTGGGTAAAATCAAGGAAAAATTTTTAGTAGACGCAATCTCTGAATATAAAAAAAGACTCTCAAAGTTTTGTGAGCTTAAAGTCACCGAGATTAAAGCTTTGGACGATGTTAAAGCCGAGGGATTTGAAATTCTTTCAAAATTGGATAAGAGGGCTTTTTTTATTTTGCTTTCGATTGACGGAAAGGCTTTGGGAAGTGAGGACTTTGCAAATTTTCTCTCCGAAAAAAAATTGGAGGGTTTTTCTCATATAGTGTTCGTGATAGGAGGCTCTTTGGGAGTATCGGAAGATGTTGGAAAAAAAGCCGATTATAAGCTCTCGTTTTCGAGTTTCACCTTTCCCCATCAGCTTATGCGTCTGATTTTTTTGGAGCAGCTCTACCGTGCAGAAACCATTATCAATCATCTTCCCTATCATAAGTGATACAAAAAAAGAGGGGTTATTCCCTCTTTTTTATATTCGAGAAATTTAATAAAACTCGGAGAGTCTTTTTTTGACCCTCTCATATCCCATTATCTTTTGAATGGAATACAGATCTGGAGAATTTTCTCTGCCGGTCAGAGCCAGTCTTATAACTTGAGAAATATGAGATATGCTTCCCTTATAATCCTTTGGATTCTTTTTATAATCTTTCGGTTTGAGAGCATATCCTCTTTCATTTGCAATCCGTTTGATTTTTTCAAACCACCCGTCTTTATCATCTGAAAGATCCAAGGTTTCCAGATAAGCTTTTAAGATTTCCTTGGCTTCGGCTTTCTCAACCTCTTTGGGAAGTTCTCCTTCAAGTTTAAAGTGGGAGTCGAAATAATAGGAAATATAATCAAAAATCTGAGAGCACTTCACTAAATCCTTGCGGGGTTTCTCGTCATCTCTTCCTATGTCGAAAAGTTTTTTTATCTCCTCCTTATGTGATTCAATTAAGTTAAGATCCTCTTTGCGAAATTCTTTAACCCATTCTTTGAAGAACTCAAAAATTTCTTCCGCACTCAATCCGAGCAGTACATCTTTTGAGATGTTTTCAAGCTTATCCATATCGAAAAGCGCTCCGGAGAAACCCATCTTATCCAAGGAGAAATCAAAATCTTCCATAGGGATTTTCGGGTTTTTCTCTCTCCATTCTTCATAATCCGATTGATAGAGGGTCATAAGATATTCTTTTACGGCTTCCGGAAAATAGCCCTCACTTGCATAGTATTCAAGTGACAATTCGGGGTCTTTTCGCTTTGAGAGTTTACGCTTGTTGCCGTTATCCAATTTCATAAGATGTGGAGTGTGGCAGTAGGTCGGAGGAGTCCAGCCCAAGATTTTGAACAACTCCAAATGACAAGGGAGAGATGAAAGCCATTCTTCACCCCTTAGAACATGAGTGGTGCGCATAAGATGGTCGTCTACGATATGTGCGAAGTGGTAGGTCGGAATACCGTCAACTTTCAAAAGCACAATATCCTGATCGTTTTCATGCACTCGGATTTTTCCGCGAATACCGTCATTAAAATCGACCAACTTTTCGGTATCCCCACTTGAACGAAGTCTAAGAACCCATTTTTTTCCCGAAGCTATGTTATCTTTAACGGTATCTAAAGAAAGTTCTCTCTCCGTGGCATATTTGCCGTAAATCCCTGTTTGTTCCTTTGAGGCTTCCTGATTTTTTCTAATTACCGAAAGTTCTTCTTCAGTCAAAAAAGAAGGATAGGCTCTTCCTATTTTCACCAATTCCTTTGCAACGGTTTGGTAAATATACTTTCTCTCACTTTGCACATATGGAGAATATTCCCCGCCGTATATTGAACCCTCATCAAAGGTGATGTCAAAATATTTAAGCTTATCTATAATCATTTCAACGGCACCTTCAACTTTTCTCGTATTGTCGGTATCCTCTATCCTCAAAAAGAACACCCCCTTTGAACGATTTGCCAAGATACGGTTTAAAAACGCCACATAGAGATTTCCCAAATGTATAAATCCCGTGGGAGAAGGGCCGAGTCTTACAACTTTTGCCCCTTTTGCAAGTTTTCTTTCGGGATATCTTTTCTCCAAGTCATCTATGTTTTCCTTTATGTCGGGAAATAAAAGCTCTGCCAATTCCATTTTAATCCTCCTAATTTTCATAATAAAAAAACTCCTGCAAACGCAGGAGCTCAAGATAACCCATAGGGGAATCGAACCCCTGTTGCCACCGTGAGAGGGTGGAGTCTTAACCGCTTGACCAATGGGTCTCACCGGACGCCGATAATCATACATAATTTTTATTGATTTGTAAACCCCTTTTTTTTATTTTTTACAATTATTTTTTGCGAGAGGCGAGAGATGTCTATTGCATAAAAAAAAGACAGCCTGCAAAGGCCGTCATTTTTATTTCCATACAGGAATTCTTGCACCCATATAGATTTTTTCAATAATTTCTGCGGTTTCGTCCGTTTGGTAAACCTCAACAATTTTTTTAAGTAATTCATTATCCTTGTTTTCGGATTTGGCGCAGATTATGTTTACATACGGAGCGGAAGCTTCAGTCATTGTTTCTATGAAAATTGCGTCCTTTGAAAGAAAAAGTCCCGCATCTACCGCCATATCGTCATTTATAATTGCAGCTGCGGCATCGTCCAAAGCTCTGGGAGTTTGAGCGGCGTCCAATTCCTCTATAACTATATTTTTGGGATTGCTTTCCACATCTTGGAGGGTGGGAGAGCCTTTCAAATCCTTTTTGAGTGTAATCAATCCGGCACTTTCCAAGAGCGCAAGACTTCTTGCATTATTGGTTTCATCATTCGGAATGGCTATTGTTCCTCCCTCGGGAAAATCTGCCAAGTTTTTTATTTTTTTTGAGTAAACTCCCAAAGGCGCAAGAATTGTATCTCCTATGGAAATCAGATTAGCTCCCTTTGCATCATTATACTTTTTAAGAAAGGCTTTATGCTGGAAAGCATTTATATCTATATCTCCGGCATTGAGGGCGTCATTTGGAGTGTTGTAATCCGTGAATACCACGAGTTGTGCATATATCCCCTGTTCCTCAAGGCGAGAGATGATATTATCCCAAACCTCATTTTTGCTTCCCACCACTCCTACAAGCACGGGATTTTCCGCCGTGCCTTTTTCCGTTTTCTTTTCTCCGCAGCCCGCAAACGAAAATAAAATCGCTGCCGCCAACAATAATACTCCAAGCTTTTTCATAACACATTTCCTCCTTTTTTATCAGTGAGTGGTCTTTTTGACCAACACATTGCTTATTGCCTGAACTGAATATACCAATACTAAAATCAGAACCGTTGCAAAAACCGTGACATCATTTCTGAAACGCTGATGTCCCATAGCTATCGCCACTTTTCCCAATCCTCCAGCTCCGATAACACCTGCCATAGCCGTAAGCCCTATAAGACTTATTATGGTGATTGAAGAAACTCTGATTAAAGAGGGGAGAGCCTCTCTGAAATAGACTCTGTACATAATTTCAAAACTTCCAAGCCCCATAGACTCCGCCGCCTCAATCACTCCCGAATCCACACTGTGAAGTGCGCTCTCAACCTGTTTTGCAAAAAATGGAATAGTTCCGAACACAAGCGGAACTATCGCCGCCTTTTCTCCGATTGTGGTTCCGGTTAAAATTCTCGTGAAGGGGGCGATTATGGCTATAAGTATGACAAAGGGAATGGCTCTGAAAAAATTTGTTATCTTATCAAGAATGCCGTAGATCGATTTGTTTTCAGTCAGTCCCCCCTCTCCCAAGTAAGTGAGCATTACCCCCATAATCAGCCCGAAAAATCCGGAAATCAAAGCACTTATGATAACCATATAAAGGGTGTTGAGAGTTTCCGCAATGAAAACATTTCCCATTGTCATAACATTCGGAAATAATTCTTTCATTTTATCACCTCCTTTACGTCCAATAATTCAACCGACACTCCCTTTTCTTCGCAATACTTAAAAAGCTCCTCTATGTTTTTTTTCTCTCCGCTAAAGACCACAATCAGATTTCCCAAAGGTGTGCCGGATATATATTCCAAATTTCCGAACAGGATATTCGTGTAAACGGAAAATTTTTCATAGAATGACACCACAAGCGGTTCTTCCGCCACCAATCCCTTATAGGTCATTCTGCACAAAAATCCCTCGCTTACCACTTTTTTAAGATTCTCGTCCTCACGAATATTTTTCATTGCAGAGTCGATTTGATTTACCGTCTGCATAAATTTTTTAGAGAGATCCGAACGGGGCTTTGCAAAAATCTGTGCAATCTCACCCTCCTCCACAATCTTTCCCTGCTCCATAAAGGCAACCCTTGAGCAAATTTCTTTCACCACTTCCATCTGATGAGCTATAAGCATAATTGTGAGTTTGTATTCTTCATTAAGACTCTTTAGAAGCTCCAAAATTTCCAAAGTGGTTCTCGGGTCAAGTGCGGAGGTCGCCTCATCACAAAGAAGGATTTTAGGACTCCCGACTATCGCTCTTGCAATGGCGACTCTTTGTTTTTGTCCTCCCGAAAGTTCGGAAGGATATCTGTTTCTATACTCTGACAACCCCACCCGCTCCAAAAAACTCTCCGCTTTCTCCAGTCTTTCTTTTTTTGAAACGGTGTTGTCTTTTTTTATCGGAAAGAGCACATTCTCAAGGCAACTTAGATTTTTCATAAGATTAAAGTGCTGAAAAATCATTCCGATTTTTTTTCTTCGGTTTAAAAGTTCAGGCTTAGAAAGCGTCATCAAATCTTCTCCGTCCACAATGACTTTACCCTCGGCGGGTCTTTCAAGAAGATTCACCGTGCGGATAAGAGTGGATTTTCCCGCACCGCTGTATCCGATAATCCCGAACACTTCCGAGGGCTTCACATTAAGCGATACTTTGTCCACCGCCTTAAAAGTCTCCCTGTCCTTTTTAAACTCAACGGTAATATTTTTCAAATCAATCATAATTTCACCCCCTGTTTATAAAAAAAAATCCTTTGGGAAAACCCAAAGGACGACATAGCCGCGATACCACCTTTTTTGCTCATAAAAAAGCCTGCTCATTATCGCTATAACGGGCGAACCCGATTTCCCTCCCTAAGCCATGTTCACGCACACCCTCCAACTCCTTTCACCAACCGGAGCCTCTCTTTAGGATTCCTTGCACTACTCACTAAGTTCACGGGGACTTTTCAAGTCTCGGGAATTCTACCATTCAAAATTCTTACTGTCAAGAATTATTTCAGCTTTAATTTTATATCCAAAAAGCGAGATAAATTATACCGGAAATAACCCATCATAACTGAAAAAAAATAAAAAAACTTGACATCTAAAAAAAAATTTGTTAACATCGCAGGCGTATGAAAGTAAAAAGCAGAGATTTCTCTCTCGCCGTACCATTTTGTGAGTACGGCTACTTTGCCGAAGTTCGGTTTTTGTGTGAGAGCGAAATCTTTTCGCTCATTTTTTTTGGGGAGGTGCGAAAACCATTAAAGAGGTTTTAATCAATGACGCAATCAGAGCAAGGGAAGTAAGACTTATCGACAGTGACGGAAGTCAGCTTGGAATTGTCGACATCAAGCAAGCTCAAGCAAGAGCTCTTCAAAGTGATTTGGACTTGGTTATGATTGCTCCTCAGGCGGCTCCGCCCGTTTGCAAGATTATGGATTACGGGAAGTATCGCTATGAGTTGATGAAAAAAGAAAAAGAAGCAAAAAAGAAGCAGCGCATCATCAATGTTAAGGAAATAAGAATGTCCCCGCATACCGAGCTCCACGATATTTCAGTTAAGGCAAAGACCGCTCTTAAATTCATAAAAGACGGAGATAAGGTGAAGGTTTCGGTGAGATTTCGCGGAAGAGAGATGGGGCATACGGAGCTTGGAGAGGAAGTGCTTGATAAGTTTAGAGAACTGCTCTTGGAGTATTCCGCAGTGGAAAAAGAACCGACTCTTGAGGGACGAAGTATGTCGATGGTGCTCGCACCGAAAAATTAAGGAGGATTTTATGCCTAAGATGAAAACACACCGCGCGTCCGCAAAGCGTTTTAAACGCACGGGCAGCGGAAAAATTCGCCGTTTCAAGGCGTATAAAAGTCACATTACCGGTAAGAAAACATCTAAGAGAATTCGCAATTTGAGAAAGGGAACTTTGGTAAGCCCCGGAGATCAAAATCGAATCGACAAAATGATACCGTAATGGAGGGATTGAAATGGCAAGAGTAAAAAGAGGAGTAAACGCAAAGAAAAACCATAGGAAAGTCTTGAAGCTTGCAAAAGGGTATTACGGTTCCAAGTCCAAGCTCTTCAGAACCGCCAATCAAGCGGTGATGAAGTCCTTAAAATATGCCTATATCGGAAGAAAATTGAGAAAGAGGGATTTTAGGAAACTTTGGATCACTCGTATCAGTGCCGCTTGTCGTTTGAACGGCACAAGCTATTCAAAATTTATGGGAGCTTTGAAAAAACAAAACATAGAAATAAACCGTAAGATGCTTTCAGAGATGGCAATCAATGATGTTTCCGGCTTCAAAGCATTAGTGGAAAAGGCGATGGCATAGGCTCAGGGTTTCTGAGCCTTTTTTCTTGGCTGAAAAAATGATTACTTCAAGAGAAAATCCGTTGGTAAAATATCTTATCCGCATAAAAAAAAGAAAAGAAAAAAATCTTTTATTTTTAGAGGGGGAAAGATTGGTGGAAGATGCGCTTAAAAAACTTTCTCCGGAAAAAATTTTTATCTCCGAGGAAAAGTTCGAGCGTAATTATCCGATAATCCCCGTGGTGCTCGGTAAAAAAATTTTTCAGGAGCTTTCAGAAACAAAAAACTCTCAAGGTGTGATAGGAATTTTTAAAAGACCCGAAATGCATATAGATGAACTTTTTAAGTGTAAAAAAGTTTTTTATCTTGACAAAATAAGAGATCCCGGGAATTTGGGTACGATTATTCGCAGTGCCGACGCTTTTTCAATAGATGCCTTGGTGCTTGGAAAGGGTACGGTTGACCCTTTTATGCCTAAGGTCTTGCGTGCAACTATGGGATCGGTTTTCAGAATTCCGATTTTTTTTGACACTGCAAACAACGATTTGGTAAAAAAGTGGAAGGTCTCGGGAGAACTTTTTGCTACAAAACCTAAGTGCGATAAATCATTTGCTGAGGCGAAAATTAAAGAGCCTTATATGATTGTGTTGGGGAATGAAGCTTTTGGAGTATCCGATGAAATTTTGAGGGAAGCTAAAAACTTTTATCTTCCGATGAGCGGAAACGCCGAGTCTTTGAATGCGGCGGTGTGTGCGTCTATTTTAATGTATCTTTTGCAGGAGGTGAATTATGGAGTTGGAGGCTGTGGACAAATCTAAAGTTGAAGTGGTTATTATGGATAAAAAATATACGCTGGTTGCGAACGAGACGGACTGTGGGCGTGAATTTTTGGAAGAAGTGGTTTCAATGGTAAATTCACAGCTTAAAAGCATAAGGATAAAAAATCCTGTTTTAAGCAGGGAGGACACGGCAGTGCTTACATCAGTAAATCTTATGGCTGATAAGTTGAGATTGAGCGATTTGGTGTATCATGACGGAGAATATGAAAAACTTAAAGAAGAAAACGAGTTGCTGCAAAAAAAAGTCATAGAGCTTGAGGATAAATTGAGAAACTCAAAAAACTTTGCAGAAGATCTCCAGGCTGAAAGAGATGAAATGCAGGAGAATGAAAGAAAACTCGCTGAAACCATAGATAAGCAGCACGAGCTTGAGGAGAGGTTGCTTGCAAGTGAAACAAAACTTTTATTTGCACAAAAAGAACTTAAGAACAGAGAGCATAAATAAAAGGAGTGTAGAAAATCCGCACTCCTTTTTTTATTTTCCAAAAATTCTAAGCTTTTTCAACACATCATCTCCATATGGAGGATAACGAAATGAAAAATCCAATCCGAATTTCTTTTTAAGCACCGTCTGTTCATGACTGAAAGTTCTAAATCCGTATTCTCCCAAATAATTTCCCATTCCCGACTCTCCCACACCGCCAAACGGTGCATTATCCGCCGCAAGCTGAAGCACGGTTTCATTCATTGCGATACTTCCGCTGTGGACATTCACTCTTACCCTCTCAAAAAAATTTTTATCCCTTGTAAACACATAAGCGGCAAGAGGCTTGGGAAGAGTTTTAAATTTTTCAAATAGCTCGGCTTCATCTCTCCACCCGAAGATTGGAAGTATAGGTCCGAAAATTTCTTCTTTCATAAGAGGGCTGTTCATATCCGGTTCATCTATAATCACGGGATGGATTTGAAGTCTTTCATCATCAAAAATCGAATTAAATTCTCCCTCCGGTATGATTATATTCTCTCCCTCCAAAAGTTTTTTCAGCCTCTGATAGTGTCTTTGAGTTATTATTTTTGCCATACTCTCCGTCATATATTCCTTTGAGGGGATCATATTTTTTAATTCCGACAATATCTCACCGATGAGAGAATTTTTGATTTCCTCCTTTGCCAGCAAATAATCCGGAGCTATACAGGTCTGCCCTGAATTTAAAAGCTTTCCGAATAAAATTCTCTTTGCCGTAAGCTTTAAGTCCGCACTGCTCTCAATTATGGTCGGACTCTTTCCCCCAAGCTCCAAAGTTATAGGCGTGAGATTTTTTGAAGCTTTCTCCATTACAATTCTTCCGACATTTGAATTTCCCGTGAAAAATATATAATCAAACTTTTTTTCAAGCAGCTCCTGATTTTCCTCATGCCCTCCCTCAATAATATTTACAAGCCCTTTCGGAAAAGCTTCACCGCAGATTTCTTTTATAACCTGAGTTGAGCTTTGAGAATAATTTGACGGCTTAAGAATTACGGTATTTCCTGCCGCTATTGCCGACACCAATGGAGTGAGAGTAAGCTCTATCGGATAATTCCAAGGACTCATTATCAGCACAACCCCATATGGACGATAAATTACAAAAAGGGTTGCAGGAAATTGGGAGAGCGAGGGAATTTTTAATTTAGGCTTCATAAATTTTCTTAAGTGCTTAATCGAATAATTTAATTGCCCCATAACCATAAGATATTCCGTCATATAGCTTTCGGTTTTCGACTTATTCAAATCGGATTTGAGAGCTTTATAAATTTCGTCCTCTTTCCTTATCAAAACCTCCTTAAGCTTGAGGAGTGATTTTTTCCTAAAGTCAAATTCCAAAGTCATTCCCGACTGAAAAAAAAGTCTGCTCTCCTGATATTTTTCTTCTATGTGAGAGATTGTCATAAGAAAGCTTCTCTACTTTTTATGCACATCGGAATATTTTTCAGGATACTTTTCAAAAAGTCCCATTGCATAGGAGCAGGTGGGGATAATTTTTTTTCCGGATTTTCTCGCCTCGTCAGCCAAGGAATTTACCAAAACCTCTGCAAGTCCCTTGCCTGAGTATTCCTTATCCACAAAAGTATGATTGAGTATCCAAACCCCGTCCTCAATTTCAAAGGTGCATTCTCCTATTTCTCTTTCTCCGTCAAAGAGCACCGAACGCTTTTGCTTTTCATAAAATTTCGTTTCCATAAGTATCCTCCTTTAAGTTGTTTAATGAAACCTCTCGTCAATTATAGCTCTAATACAGCTTTAAGAAAATATCAACTCAAAAAAAATTTCAAATCGCAAAAAAATTATTAAAGGTTTTTTTTATTTTTCCGATGAATATTACGGATGTCGGAATTTTTCTTGAGTATAGAAAGGAGAGAGGGAATGAAAACAAAAAAAGGTGCGGCGCTGGTTACGGTTGTGGTTATTTTCCTTTTCGTGTCAATAGTTGCAATGGTTGTTTACAATTACTCCGTGAATAATTTGCAACAGGCAAAGAAACAGGAGGAGAACATAAGAGCTTATTATTTGGCATATTCGGGCTGCGAGATGGCTTATGCGGCACTTTTAAAAGAAGCGAGCGGAACTTGGGGAGAGTATGTGAAAAAATTGGGTGACAAAGAACAAACTTTGACAAATGCGGACTTAGGTTCTCTGACCGATAAGGACAGTATTCATATTAAAGTAAAAAAATCTACTGATGCAAAGCTGAATAATTGGGTAGAAATTTCCGCAGAGGGAAAATCTCACTATGAAACCAAGTATTTCGGGGAAAAAACCGTTTATTTGTATGTGCACCCTGAAAAACCTGAAAGAATGGTTTGGAGATAAGGAGGAGCTTATGAAAAAGATTAAGTGGAAAAAAGGCGTTACCCTTTTGGAAATGGTGGTGGTGGTAGCGATAGTTATGATTATTTCGCTAACGGTGGCAAATCTTCTGCTGTTCCCGACAAAAGCCAATGAGGCATCGTCAAAGGAATATAAGGTGCAGTCTGCGCTTCGCTACGGTTCGCAGGTTGTGAATACCAGTGTGAGAGATGCTTCCGCTATGTATTTGCTTACCAAAGAACCTCCGGAAGATTTGGACAGAGATTTGGACAGGGCGTGGAATTATTTGATTTGCGAGCAGAAGGACGGGATATCCTCGGTGGTCAAGTATGAATGGAATAAAACTACAAAAAAGCATGTGAAGAAAGTTATTGCCGAAGCAAAGGATGAAAATGTGAACTTCTCAATTAACTTTGAGAATACCGGCGGAGGAAAGCTCCTTAAGTATAGCATAGTGGCGAATTATATGGACAGCGAACGGGAAGAAAAGGTGATGAGTGAGATTAAGCCTCTTAATTCCTTTAATATAGTTGACAATGCAAAAATTGATATATCCAGCGGAAAGAAAGTCGGAAATGCTTTGGCTTTCAGAAACGACCTTATAGATCCGGATATGGGCAGCGAAGAAGGTTATGACTTAATAACGGTTTCATTGGTGCTTGATGTGTCGGGCAGTATGTGGGGAGATATGGACGGTTGGTATGTAGAGGGTGCTTACGAAAGTGCGGTTAATGGATATAGAAAACCGGGAGATGGGGATAAGGCATTTTTTACAAAATATCCTTTTGATAAGAAAAAACCGACCGATGGAGGAAGCGGAAGTTTATCCCATAAAGTCCCTTATATCGGAAGGGATAAAGTTAAGCACTGGACTGTGGGATATAGAGAAGATAAGCTTTGTTGGAAAGTTCCCAACAGTTGGAAGGTTCTAAAAACATCGGAAGTCAGTGGAAGTCATGGAGGCGAGTATTGGGAAGTTCCGGACAGTTGGGTAATTCCGGACGGCTGGAGAGAGCCGAACCCGACAGAGCCGAGAGTGGTTTACTGCGAAAAGAGCAGATATAAATTGTCAGACGATGAGCATAGGCATATGATTTTGAGAAAAAATACAAAAAAACTGATTGAGAAGCTTATGACCAGCGAAAATAAAGATAGAATTAGGGTTGGAATATATCCCTTTTCATATGTCGTATTTTCAGCAGGAAATCCTTCTGATAACTTCGAACCGAAGCTATTGCAGGAGGAGGGTGGAACATCAAACGAAGCGCATTTAAAAAAACTGGTTGATGATATGAAATTAGGGGGCGGAACTAATGCCGGGGACGGAGTTAGATGGGCTTATCATGATTTGCTTAAGCTTGAGAAAGAAAAGCCCGACAAAAGAATGAAGCATTTTGTGCTTTTGCTTACGGACGGTCAACCGAATATGTGTTCCAGCAAGAGTAAGGGAGGTCCTCCGTATTATGGTGAGGGAAATTCGGGGCTAGTATCGGAATGGGTAGCGGGACTTATGTATGCAGTAAATACAGCTAAGTTAGTTGACAAGTTTCCTAAAGAAGGTGTGGATAAAGACGGTAATCCTGTAAAGCCGATACCCGGCATATCCGACAGAGCTGAAAAAATGGACTTTACCATTATAGGTTTTTCAAATAGAGACGCTGATAATGCAAACTGCGATAGAATCGGAATAGCGGGAGGTGCCGCCATAGACGCCTCTACCGGTCAGCATTGGATAAAGGCGGGTTCAGATGTGGCTTTGGAAGCGGCATTTGCAAGCTTTGCCGGTAAGATTTTGGACAAGTCTACGCTTTGGTATATAACGGCACCTAAATAAAGGCAGGTGAAAAAGATGAAAAATAAAAAAGCGTTTACTTTGGTTGAGACTGTAATTTCCCTTTTGCTGATAAGCGTGGTTGCGGCAGCTTTTTTTCCGACAATTTCAAGGGGAGTCAAGTTGATGTCCTACACCAAAGCCATTACGGAAAAGGTTTTTTTGGGTCAGGAGCAGGTTGAGCGTGAGATCATAAAATTAAATGAAAAAGACTCTACGGGTTGGGGCAGTTCGAGCGTGAATTTATTCGGTCAGACCGTACCCTTGAAGACCAGAGAGTTCAGATTGGACGAGCTTGAGGGATTTCCGACTATTGACGGTTCGGAGGGCAATCGCCGTTTAGTTCTGGCATTGTCCGAAGAGAGAACCTTTATTCCCAAAACCCCTGAAATCAGGGAAGTGCATCTTAATACCATGGATGACATAAAATTCCAAGGGACTGTTACCTACGGAGATAAAGAGCCCGGAAAGAGCTGGGAAGAAAATGTGGAGTTTTGCATTTACAGGTGGTATATAGGGGATTTATCCGATAAAGATAAGGATTTCAATAAAGTTTCAACGAGCGGATTGTCCCTCATAAAGGAATATAATCCGGTGTACGATGAGGGTACAAGACTTTTTGATAAGCTCATGCACTTTTCCATTGAAGACGGCAGGCAGGATATAAAAATCGGCGGAAAGGTTTTTAAAATCATAGCCGGCGGTCATAAAGCGGCAGTTTTAGCAACCGTTCCCAGCACAAAGTCTTCCTACACTACGGAGAAGACGAGAGATGAGTTTTGGAAGTATTCCTTAAACCTTAAGGAAGATCCCGACGTAAATAATTTCACTGAAGAGGAAATGAAAGTTCTCTACGCAAATAAGGGGTTGGTGTTTTCCGCAACTCCC
Organism: uncultured Tissierellia bacterium; assembly: GCA_963552605.1. Taxonomy (GTDB): domain Bacteria; phylum Bacillota; class Clostridia; order Tissierellales; family Peptoniphilaceae; genus CAUVKI01. The sequence goes on along the minus strand of CAUVKI010000022.1, from coordinate 6,137 downwards.
ATTGCAAAGGAAACCGGATTGGTGGGTTTGGAGAAGTTCTCGTCGATGAAATCTCTTAAGTATAAAAGCATTAACGATGACAAAATATCCTTGGGTATTGCTCCGATACCCGAGACTCTTGAAAGCACCCATCTTTTGGAGGGAGTTGCAGTGTTTTACTCCGGTGGGGAGCTTGTGAAGAACAAAAAGCTTAAGATTACCCTTGACGGTGGAGGCGGCAACATTCAATCGTTTAATGTTGTAACAGATGATAAAGGCTATGCTCTTTTCTCCAAGGAAATATCCACCGAAAATTCTTGGAAAATAAGAGCGGAGGATTTTGACCACTCTGAAGTATTCGTGGAGGGATCTATTGAATTTAGAAAATACAATCTCAAATTCAAAGATGCTAAACCCAGTTATCCCTCAGGAAAGCTTGTGAATTTTTTGGTTGGAGTTTCGGACAGCTCAAATCAGCCGGCAAAGGGAGTGTTTGTGGAATATTCGATAGAGAAGTCCGGAAAGGTAGTTCACAGATCGAGAACCTATACGGATAAAGAGGGAGAGGCTTTATTGAAAAGCAATCAGAGAAATTCCGGAGATTACTTGATAAGGGTTGAGATAACCACATCTAACGGAATAAAATACAAATTCACTCATAATTTTAAAATCAAATAAAAAGCCAAAGAACCGACCTACTGTTTCAGGGGTCGGTTTTTTTGTGTTTGGTTGTTGTGGCTAAATTATACCGGATAAAGCTCTCGGTTTTTTATTTTCTCGGTTTCACATCTGTTATAGCTATACAAGTTTTATTTGCTCTGTGTAGACACGACAAATTGACATATAATTTTTTTCGTGCTATTATCCGAAAAGGTAAGGAGGAGAAATTATGACAGAAAGATACCTTGAGCGAAAATCAAAAGCCGACGGGAGGAGAAAAAAACTTGAAATCAAGTCTTCGATTATAGCCAATTTTCGCTTGGCAGTATTTGCGTTTTTAGTGTTTTTATTTTTCAGAGGATATCACGGGGAGAATGCTCTCTTAAATATTCTTATGCTGATTTCGATAGCCGCATTTATAATTTTGATTATGATACACAATCGCATAAAAGAGTCTATAAACTTGGAGAAAATGCGAATTGAGATTGCAGAAAGACACATTAAAAGGATTTCCGGAGATTGGAGAGATTTTCCCGATACGGGAGATGAGTTTCAAGACTCCAAGCACCCCTATACGAAAGACCTTGATGTATTCGGAAAAAACTCCGTCTTTCAACTTTTAAACCGCACTCACACACATAACGGGCGTTTAAGGTTTGCAGAGAATTTGAAGTATCCTGACTTTTCGCTTGCGGAAATAAAGGAAAGATCCGAAGGAATTGAAGAATTATCGGGACTTTTGGATTTTACGGAGGATTTGGAAGCCGTTGCGGAGATAAATCAAAGTAATATGAAAGATCCCGAAAAGCTTTTGGAATATGCCGAAAAAAATTCAAGGCTTTTTTCTTCAAATGCAGTAAGGAATATCATAAGGATATTCCCTTTGGTAGTTATTTCGGGTTTGGTTTCTCTCTCTTTCACAAAAGCTTTTTTAATCCCCGCCCTGTTGCTCTTTTTGGCACAGATTATAATATGGTTTGTGGGAGTGGTAAAAAATCAGGACGCTCTTTCGATTGTGAACTATCTTAAGTATAATCTCATAACCTATGCGGGGCTTATGAGAATTATCGAAAAAGAGTCCTTTAAGTCAAGTTATTTAAAAGCCGTTCGTTCCGCAATGTTTAAAGACGAATCCTCATCTCTGAGAGCAATAAATATGCTCTCCAAGCTTACAGGACTTGTGAACCTGAGAGTGCAGGGGATTTTGAATGTGCTTTTGAACGCATTTCTTTTGTGGGATTATCAGTGCGTGTTCTTGCTTGAGGATTGGAAAAGTCACTATGGGAATGAAGTAAGAGGTTGGCTTAACGGGATAGGAGAGCTTGAAGCTCTCTCAAGTTTTGCGGAGATAGGGAATGTATTGAAAGGAACCAATTTTTCCAAAATCAGCGAGGGTAAGCTTAAATTTCAAGCTAAGGGGCTTGGGCATCCTCTCATTGCGGATAAATTAAGAGTTGCTAATGATATAACCCTTGATAATGAGATTTTGATTATCACAGGTTCCAATATGTCGGGTAAGACAACTTTCCTTAGAACCATAGGAATAAATCTGATCCTTGCATACAATGGAGCACGCTCGGTTTGCGAAGAGTTATCGGTTTCAAAGATGTCCATTTATACTTCAATGCGTGTGGTGGACGATTTGGGAAGCGGAGTGTCAACTTTTTATGCTGAGATTTTAAGGATAAAGGAGATAATAGATGCTGCGGCGGTAAATCCCAATCAGATGTTTTTGATTGATGAAATTTTTAGGGGAACAAATTCCGCCGACAGAATTGCGGGTGCGAAAAATGTAATCTTAAACCTGAAAAAATCCGGAGCAATAGGAGCTATAAGCACCCACGATTTGGAACTTAGTAGACTTGATGACGGTAAGAGAATTGTGAATTACCACTTTGCCGACACTTATGACGGCGACACCATTTCCTTTGATTACAAAATAAAAAGAGGTCCTTCGACCGCAACCAACGCAAAAAATTTGATGAAGCTTGCAGGAATACCTATGCAGGAAGATGATTGATAATAAAAAGCGATTGAAGATTGAGCTCCGACCGTCCGTGTCGGGGCATTTTTTATGGAAAAGTGCAAAACGGTTTTAAACTTTCGGCAGTGTGAAATATTCCGATTTGTGTGATATACTTCTCTTGCGGGGGATATTCTTCCGACAAATTTTTAGGAGGGATCTGTATGAAAAAAGCGTTAAGCTTGCTGCTCGCCCTGTTGATGATTTTTTCTTTCGGATTGGGTTATGTTGAAGCGGCAAACGCAACTGTAGGAGGCAAGGAATTTTCCACAATCAATGAAGCGGGAGTTACCTTATTTGATTTGGAATCTGCAAAGGGGCTGGGTTTTAAAATCAGCACTGAGAAAAATTCTTTCATAGCTGAGAAATCCGGAATAAAATTCGATTTTACGAAAGGCTCGAATCTTGCAAAGGTAAACGGCGTTGAGTTTAAGCTCTTAGGAAAGGCGGTGGAAAAGGACGGAAAGGCTTTTGTTCCGCTAAGGTTTTTCTTTGAAACCGCAAACTATGAAGTGAACCGTAAAGACGGAAAAACCGTAATAACCGAAAAAGAAGCCCCTGCTTATCCGGTAGTTTTTAAAGATAACAAGAATACTTATACCATAGAGAAAGAACCGGAAAAAATCATTTCAATGGCTCCCGATATCACCGAAACCATATTCAGACTCGGTGCGGGAGAAAAGATTGTGGGAAGAACTAAATTCTGCAATTATCCTAAAGATACCGAAAAAATCGTGGCAATAGGTTCGATGTTTGAGCCTGATTTGGAAAAGATAGTTTCTCTGAAACCCGATTTGGTTATGGCGGCTACTCACTTCAAGGAGGAACATCTTAAGAAACTTGAAGAAGGAAAAATCAGCACCTTCGCTAAAGCCACGCCAAATTCTATTGAGGAGTGCTACAGCAATATCCTTACGATTGGAAATATAGTGAATAAAAACGCCGAGGCAAGAGCGTTGGTTTCAACTATGCGTGAAAAGGTGAACTACTCAAAGATGCTTACAAAAAATTCGGAAAAACCGTCGGTTTACTATGTGGTCGGTACAGGAGACAGCGGAGAGTATACTTACGGAGGAGATACTTTCTTTAACGATTTGATTTTGGCAAGCGGCTCAAAGAATGCCGCAGGAGATGTCAAGGGCTTTAAATTCTCGATTGAGCAGCTGATAAAAGCAAATCCCGAATATCTTTTCGGTCAGGAGTATGTGAAAGATGTGTTGGCAGGAGAAAATTATAAAAAACTTACGGGTAAGCTTACGGTGGTTGGAGCGGATCCTTTTTCCCGTCCCACTGAAAGAGCCGTAACAGTAGCTCTGCCGATTTTAATTAAGACCGTTCATCCGGAACTTGCAAAAAAGATTGACTTTTAATTTTATCCCGAAGCCTGCTTCGGGATTTTTTTAAAGAGGTTTTTATGAAAACTTTTGCTGTTAAAGTGCAGGCTATGATCCTGTTGTTAATAATGGTAATTATAGCTTCCGTGGCATTCGGGAGCGTGAGAATTCCAATTTTGGAAACCTTAAACTTAATTATTACAAAAATTCCCTTTATAAATAAACTTGCCGACTTTTCCGCAGTGGACGATGCAAACTTATTTATAGTCTACAACTTAAGACTTCCGAGGATTTTGAGTGCGGGATTTGTGGGAGCGTCTTTGGCTTTATCCGGAGCGTGCTTTCAAAGCATCTTTCAAAACCCTATGGCTGAACCATATATTATGGGAGTGTCATCAGGTGCGGCTTTCGGGGCGGCAATCGGAATTTTATTGGGACTTGGAAACTTTTTTTTGGGGTTCGGTGCAGTTTCACTTTGTGCGTTTTTGGGAGCGGTTGCGGTGAGTATTATAGTTTTCGGATTGGGGAGAGTAAGGGGGAGAATAAACTCGGTAAGCATATTGCTTTCGGGCGTGATTATATCTTCGGTGCTGTCCGCCGTAATAAGCCTGATTATGATGATAAACAGAGATAAACTCGAACAGATTGTCTTTTGGACTATGGGAAGTTTTAACGGAGCGAGTTTTGAAAAAATAAAGTGGACGGTTATTCCCTTTTTTATTTGTTTCATTTGGCTTTTGTCCTTTTCCAAGGAATTAAATGCACTGAGTGTCGGAGATAAGGAGGCTTTGTCATTCGGAGTGAGGGTTGAGTATGTAAAAAAGGCGGTTCTTCTTATTTCGTCATTTCTTGCAGCTATTTCAGTTGCGATAAGCGGGATAATAGGATTTGTGGGATTGATAGTGCCTCATATTTTCAGAATTTTTGCAGGGAACAATCATAAAAAACTTTTGCCGATTTCAGCTCTCGGAGGAGCCATATTTTTAATTCTCTGCGACACGGCGGCAAGGAGCCTGCTTGAAAACCAAGAAATACCCGTGGGAATTTTTACGGCATTTTTAGGCGGTCCTTTTTTTCTATATCTCCTTAGAAAAAACAAAAGGGGTGAATAGATGCTTTTGATCAAAAATTACAGTTTCGCTTATAAGGAAAAGACAATTCTTAAGAATGTGAATTTAAAAATTGAGGACGGGGAATTTTTAACTCTATTGGGACCCAACGGTTCGGGAAAAACCACGCTTATGAGGGCGATTTTGGGAGAACTGAGAGGAAAATCCTCCGGAGATATATTTTTAAACGATAAGCCCATTAGGTCATATTCCGAAAAGGAGAGAGCAAAAGAGATTGCAGCCGTTTTTCAGTTTAATCACCCGAATTTCGATTACACCGCAAAGGAATTGGTTGAAATGGCAAGATATCCTTATCTCGGAAGATTTGGAGATTTGGAAAACGATGATTATGAAATCATAAAGACGGCTATGGAAGATACGGGTGTTTGGGGATTTCGCAACAGATCGTTTAAGGAGATAAGCGGAGGAGAACTTCAGCGTGTGATGATTGCAAGAGCACTTGCTCAAGAGGCTAAGCTTTTGATACTGGATGAACCGGTCAATCATCTAGATATGAAATATAAGCTCATAATTATGTCTCTTCTGGCGAAATTAAACAAAGAGAGAAAAAAAACCATAGCTGTAATTTTGCACGACGTAAACCTTGCAGCCCTCTATTCGGATTCGATAGCTTTTATAAAAAAAGGGGTCGTATTTGAAAAGGGAAGTCCTGATGAATTGATTACGGAGAAGATGATTTATGAAATATATGACACGAAGGTAAGGATAATTGATGACTGCAATCGACCGGTAATTGTTCCTCTGCCGTCGTGATAGAAAATTCTTAATGTTTTTGGAAAATGGTCGATATATGTTTGGGAGCGAGATTACCGGGGGGAAATGTGAGCTTCCCAAAGGCGAACATGTGAGAAATCTGTTCGCTTTTTTTTATACCGCTAAATCTCTTCCTACATATTTTTAGTGATTATATAAAATGATTCTCTAAAAATACGACTCCGACAAATGAATAATTTTTTTTTGAAAAAAAATAAAAAAAACACTTGACAGGTATTAAATGAGCGAGTATAATAA
>CAUVKI010000021.1:0-30905 GCA_963552605.1 uncultured Tissierellia bacterium | reverse complement strand
CTTCTCCTATAAAAATCCTCAATATCGCTTGCAAGGATAACGGCGCAGACATAAAACAGGTCAAAATAGTAAAAAGGGGTAAGTCTCTTAACAACCATCTCGGCGTATTCTCCATGACCCAAAAGCCTTCCCCCATGATAGGAGTAGTAATAAGGAATAAAATGAAGCACCATAAATACTACCCATATAATCACAAGAACCCACTTAAGAGCCTTAAACCAAATGCTATGACATATCCAAGCACGCTCCCCCAAAACTTTCCTGTAAGTTTCATATTTGGGGAGAAACGAAATGAATATAAACGCTGGGAGAAACAGTGACAACCCTCTCTCCGCCATAGATCCATCTTTGCCTACATACTTAACTTTATAATGTCCCAACACGAAAAAATGAATAGTCTGTATGAAAAGAAACGTGTAGCTTATGATACGTAAACCTTTCAAGTAATTTTCATTGTACTCTTTAAAGGAGGCAACTTTTTCAAACGCTTCCTGCACTTCCTTTTTTGAATGAGTCTCCTCAGTGGGGAAATTTTCAATAACAATTTCCCCGCATTCAGGACAGCATATATAGTGCTCCTCCTCTTCAAAAAAGTAATGTTTGCATCCTTCGACTGCGCACTTCGTGGTATCGCCCCCTACATACCGAAGTATCTCATATATCTACCTGCAACCCTCATACTATTGGATGCTATCAGTCCATACCACCAAATTCTGTCAAAATAGTCCTTAACCACATGAGAATGAAAGCTCATTGCTGATATTGCCGCACTAAGCAAAACTCCAGCCGCTAATACCCCAGCAGAAGCCACCAACGCACAAACAATCCCTACTGCAGCACTACGTGTTAGCGTGCCATAATCTTCCGGTTTCAATGTGTCTCTTACATGATTTACAAAAGCTTTAGCGTCATTTCCCACATAGCTTAATCTTTTGAATAAAGATTCCAATTGCAATTCGGTTTGAAATCCTATATCAAAAGTGTTTGCAATGTCTATTGATATATTCCTCGCTTGATTTAGATCATTAAGAAGCAAACCTGATACATCCGCCCTCATACTCACAAGATAAGAAAAGACATCAGCTTTATCAATGAGATCTTTCGCAAAATACGTGCCTCCCAAGTAGAGTTCATAGGCAGCTCTATCTTCGTTTACAATCCATGCACTAAAATAGGATTCATTGGAAATGTTCTTATCCACTTTATATCTCGGTCCGGTCTTTATGTCTATATAATGAGACATATACATGTATCTGGTTTCGGCTGAAATATCCTTTGCATCCGGATCTCTCTCCTTGTTTAACACAGCCATCTCATGTGCGTAATCCCACATATTGCCATCGTTTATGGAGTCATCGCTTATTTCCCAATCTTCCTTTATCTTTAAAAGATCTCTCCATGCTACAACGGAAGCTGGAACTGCAAATGTCTGCGCTTCTCCTTCGCTTGCTCCGTTCTCGTCCTTAAAGGTAATTTCCGGGGCGGTGGGGGAGTCAATCAAGATCTGTTTGAGGTCTTCAAAAAAGCTTTGGTCTTTTTCTGCAAATTTTTTGAAATCAGCCAAAGTCAGTCCGAATTTGGACAGAGCAGCATTGATATCCATAATCTCTGCCATAATCTTTGCTGCATTTCCTCCATCATATGCTTCCTCTGCATGTGAAATGTCGGGGATGCTCACAAAAATAAACGCCACACTCAAAATCAAGCTAATAACTTTCTTCATAATTTTTCTCCTTTCTTACTTTCACCAAAATCCGACTTACTAGACGGCTATAAATATTCACCTCGCTTTTTGCTGCTTCCGTACTTGTAAGCATAATATAATCTTATAGTTGTGATTTGTCAAGCATTTATTTTCTATTTAATTCAATAGACTCATTTCATAATTTGGAGACCATAAAATATTTCTGACGATATTGAAAGAATTATTCGACTACGCATTGTACGAAAAAATTTATATTGAGATTGCAGAATAATTTGGAAAAGACAAAAAAAGAAGCCGGTTTACTCCGACTTCACTTTTTATTTTCACCCAAATAAGCGCTCTGAACTCTCTCGTCCGCTATCAATAATTTTCCCGGTCCCGCCATTGTAATGTTGCCGCTTTCCATAACATAGGCATAATCCGAAATTTCAAGAGCGGCTTTTGCGTTTTGCTCAATCAACAATACATTAACTCCCGTTTCTTTGATAGTTTGTATGATATGAAAAATCTCCTTTATTATAAGCGGAGCAAGCCCCAAAGAAGGCTCATCAAGCATAAGAAGTTTAGGTTTTGACATCAGCGCTCTTCCTACGGCAAGCATTTGTTGCTCACCTCCGGAAAGAGTTCCTCCGGGCTGCCACACTCTTTCTTTAAGTATAGGAAAGAGTTCATAAACCCAATCCAAATCTTTTTTTATTTCGGAAATTTCTTTTCTGAGATAGCAGCCGACTTTAAGGTTTTCCTCAACCGTTAAGTCGGGAAAAATCCTCCTTCCTTCGGGGCATAATATCAAACCTAATTCAACGATATTTCCGGTTTTCAAATTGGTGATGTCCTTATTATCCCAAAAAATCTGCCCCTGTTTAGTTAAAAGCCCCATAACGCTTTTGAGAATAGTTGATTTTCCGGCACCGTTCGCACCTATAAGGGAAATGATTTTGCCGTCCGGCACGTCAAGACTCACGCCGTTAAGTGCGTGTATTCCTCCATAGTACACATGAAGATTTCTTATCCCAAGCATCAGTCCACCCCCAAATAAGCTTCTATTACCTTGGCATTATTCTGAATTTCGGAAGGAGTCCCCTTTGCGATGAGCGTACCGTGATCCAATACATATATCGTATCGCATACCCCCATAATCACCTGCATATGATGTTCTATCATAAGAATCGAAAGCTCAAACTCATCTCTAATTCTTGCTATAAAGTGCATAAGCTCGTCCGACTCCTGAGGGTTCATTCCCGCTGCCGGCTCGTCCAAAAGCAGAAGCTTAGGTTTTGCAGCCAAAGCTCTTGCAATCTCGAGGTGTCTTTGTTTTCCGTAGGGAAGAGAAACGGAAATATCATCTCTATTCTCGTAGAGATCGAGGGTTTTTAACAGTTTAAGAGCCTGCTCCCTGTTTTCCTTCTCCTCTTTTTTGGCTCTTTTTGATCCTAAAATCATTTCAAACAGCGAGGATTGAGTGTGCATATGCATAGCCACCAACACATTTTCAAGCACCGTCATTTTTGAAAACAATCTTATATTTTGAAAAGTTCTTGCCACTCCGAGTTTTGTGATTTTATCCGCACTTTGCTCCAAGGTTTCTTTATACTTATCCTTGTTTTTTCCGAGATACCGACTTCTTAATTTTCCTTTCGGATAATTCACCAAAGTTCGTTTATCAAATACTTTCACCTCACCGTTTGTAGGAGGATATACTCCGGTTATCGCATTGAAAACGGTGGTTTTTCCTGCACCGTTCGGACCGATTAAGCCGACTATCTCTCCTTTCTTCACTTCCATCGTCAAGTCATTAACCGCCACCACTCCGCCGAACTGCATTGTGATATCTGAAAGCGAGAGAGCTTTTTCAAACATATTATGCCCCTCCTTTCTCATTAAACACCACTATTCCATCAGGCATCTCAAGGGGTTCAAAGACTTCATTTGCAGGGATTTTATTATTCTCATAGGAGTTTATCTTTTTATTTTTGTTGCCAAATTTTTTAGGTGACTTAATCCAATCAATCAAACCTTTCCAGCTGAACTCTCTCATTCCCATAATTCCGTCCGAATAAAAAAGAACAATCAACATAATCATTACGGCAAATACAACTTTTCTAAAGCCCGCCCGCATAAAAGAGGCTTCTATAAACAGAAAACGCCCTGAGTCTAATCCCCTTAGCCACCATTCGGAAAACGCCACAAAGAGAAACGAACCTATCACGGAACCCGTAACCGAACCTATTCCCCCGATTACCACAATCAACAATAATTCATATGTCATATTGGAAGTGAAAGGCGCAGCGTTCACCGCCCCTTGGAGCATCGCAAGAAGCGCTCCTCCTACCCCTGCCAAAAACGAACTCAAAACAAAAGCTGTTTCCTTATACTTAAACAGGTTTATCCCCATTGCCTCAGCCGCAATCTCATCATCACGAATAGCTTTGAAAGCTCTGCCCGTTGAAGAGTTCAAAAGCCTAATAACCAAAAAAATGAAAAAAGCTGAAACCGCCACCGGGAAAACCGCTGAAGAATAAGTTGTGTATTGGCGAAGAATATTTGAACCGTTTGTTATAGGTCCAAGGGTATTCCATTGAAAAAAAGCTCTGAGAATTTCCGCAAATCCCAAAGTGGCAATCGCAAGATAGTCGGATTTAAGCCTTAGAACGGGAATGCCTATCAGGTAGGCGAAGACGCCGGCGGCAAGTCCCGCCGCCACTATCAGTATCAATATGCCTATGTAAGACCCTATAGCTCCTCCGAAAGTTCCCTCTCCCCCCATAAGGTTCATAATCGCATCGGGAAGTGAAAACTGAATAAGTCCTCCGTTAAAATACTGATAGACGGACAATCTTGCAGCTTGAGGAATGGCAAAAACTGCATACACATACGCTCCTATAAGCATAAATCCCGCTTGTCCCAAAGAGAAAAGACCTGTAAAACCGTTCAAAAGGTTCATAGACACCGCCACCAATGCATAAATCGAGCCCTTCTCTATTACGGTCATAAGCATATTCCACTTTGAGGTTGCAGGGATAAGTTTATCTCCAAAGTACACCGCAATAAAAATCAAAACTATCGCTATAATATTCAAACTTTTTATTTTCATTGTCCTATCCTCAAACCTTATCTATATTTTTTTCTCCGAAAATTCCGGTGGGCTTAACCATTAAAACTATAATTAAAAGCACAAAAGTGAAAGCATCCGAAAATGTTGTCCATCCGAGTCCCTTAATTAAGTTCTCCGCAATTCCTATCACAAAAGCTCCAACCACCGCTCCGGGAACAGAGCCTATTCCTCCGAACACTGCCGCCACAAAGGCTTTCAATCCGGGCATAGCTCCGGACATAGGATTAACTCCGGTATAATTTGAGAAATAAAGCACCGATCCCACAGCCGCAAGAAATGAGCCGATTATAAAAGTCATACTTATAACTTTGTTTATATCTATTCCCATAAGCTTTGAAGTTTCAAAATCCCTTGAAACCGCCCGCATAGCCATTCCAACTTTAGTCTTTTTTATTAAGAATACCAAAAGAGCCACCAGTATAATAGTTAAAATCGGAGTGATTATGGTAACCATTTTGGTATTTGCTCCAAAAACCGAGATGCTTTTTTGCAAAAATTCAATAGTCGGATAGGTTTTCGTCAACCCCCCCGTCACATACAGTGCTATGTTTTGCAAAAAATAGGAAACCCCGATTGCCGAAATCATAATTGACATTCTGGGCGCACTTCTTAAAGGTTTATATGCCGCCTGCTCCACGGCAACTCCCAAAAGCACGGTAATTAAAATCACTGAAAGTATTGCGGCAGGAAGCGGCAGCACTGTCATCAGGTAAATCATAATAAGTCCCGCCATCATAAACATATCGCCGTGAGCAAAATTTATCAGCCTTAAAATGCCGTATACCATAGTGTAGCCTATTGAAATCAAAGCATATTGTCCGCCCACGGAAATTCCCGCCAGAATATAGGGCAACCAAGCCATAATAACCTCCCGTTATAATAAAACCCGACCGCAGCCTTGCGATCGGATTTATGTTTGTCTTTATTATTTCACTGATTGTGTTCCGACATACTCCCAAATACCTTTTTCAGTATTGCACTTCTTCACAATAGCTTCCGTTTTTACCGCATCGCCCACTTCATTAAACTTTACCGCTCCGCAAACTCCTCCGTCATAACTCAAAGAGGGAAGGGTTTCAAAAACTTTTTTAGGATCCGTTGACCCTGCGGATTTTAACGCTTCAAGCGCAACAAAGTATGAGTCATATCCCAGAGCGGTGACCGCAGCTATGTCCGTATTGCCGTTATTATTTTTCAGTGCTGCGGAATCGGATTCAAGCCAATTTTTTATACCCTCGTCAAACTTGGGATTTCCTCCCTCCTGATAGAAAGTGGTTACCACGAGGTCGATATCCTTTCCCTTCGCAGCCTCGGTCACCACATTCGAGTCCCAAGTATCCCCCGCAAGAATACTCATCCCCAAAGACTGAGCGTTTGCCTGATCTATAATCAATGCCGCAGCCTCTATGGAAACCGGCGAGAAAAACACATCGCAGCCTCCCGATTTTGCATTTGCAACATAGCTTGTAAAATCCGAGTTGCCGTTTGGAAATTGTTCCTCGACCACTTCTCCGCCTTTTTCCTTAAAAGCTTTTGAAAAGTAATTTACAAGTCCGACCGAATAATCATCTCCGAGCTTTGAAAGACAGTAAGCTTTCCTCGCTCCCTTATCCCATGCGTAGTTTGCAAGCACCGTTCCTTGGAAAGGATCTAGAAAACATATCCTGAAGTAGTAGGGATTTTCCGCTGTAACCTGAGGATTTGTGCAGCTTATTCCGATTGCGGGAACTTCCGCATTCCTGAATACATCGCCCGCCGCAATCGACACCGCCGAACCGTAAGAGCCGAGAACCAGAGAAACCCCTCTTGAAACCAAATCGGTTGCGGCAGTATATCCCTTTGCATTATCCGACTCGTTATCAACTATCTCAAGTTCAACTTTATAATTCTTTCCGCCTATCTCCACGGTAGGCTGTACCGTTTGCGCATACTGCACGCCGAGGACTTCCTGTTTTCCTCCCGCTCCGTTATCTCCGGACGCAGGTTCAAAGACACCTATCTTTACCACACCGTCAGCAGCATCTCCCGAGGAGTCGCCCCCATTTTTTGAACTCTCTCCGCAGGCACTCAACAGCAAAACAGCCAGTGCAACAATCACTGCCAAAAACTCAATCTTCTTCATTTGTAATCCTCCTTCATTTTTTCTCTTTCATAACTTTAGAAAGGTTTCTGCTCACCATTATATTACTTTTCACTTTTACTTTCAACTAATTTTTTGTTTCGTCGCACAATTCGGGCGAACAAAATTTTTGGAATATAAATTTATTATGGTTCATATTTTAGCTGTTAAGTTTTTATTCCAAGCTCCAAAATAAAAAATATAGTATTTTAATCTTGCAAACCGAATGAATTAGAAAAGAAAGTGCGGGCATTGCGAATAAACCTGATGCGCAATCATAAGTTAACCGACTATAGCACTTGTATTTTTTTTATGCTTGGACTATACTTATGCGGGTTGCCCACAACTAATCGAGTGTTTTTATTTTAAGGAGGTATCGATGAACGAGAAGAAAAAACAAAAGAGCATTTTCGGGTACATCTTTCAATTCGCCGGAGATTTTAAGAATCAGTACATCAAAAGCATAGTTCTGGCATTTGTGGGAGTGATATTCTCCCTTGTTCCCTTTTTTATACTGGGAAATATTTTGACTATGCTCCTTTCCGGAAATAAAAATTTTGATGACTATGTGAGTCTTCTGATTTTTATGGGAGCGAGCTTGGTTTTAAGGGTGGTTTTTCACACATCGTCCACAAACCTTTCTCACAAGACAACTTTCAGATTGCTTGGGAATATCCGCTCGGAGATTTGTGATAAACTTGCAAGACTTCCGCTGGGAACTGTGCTTGATATCCCGTCGGGTTCATTGAAGAACACAATAGTGGAGAGAGTGGACAATATGGAGCCCACTCTGGCGCATGTCATTCCGGAATTTACGGCGAATTTGACCGCACCCGTTTTTATTTTTGCCTATCTTTTGAAACTTGACTGGAGAATGGCTCTTTTATCGCTTGCGACCATACCGGTGGGATTTTTGGGAATGGCTATGATGATGAAAGATTATAAGGTCAGATTTCAAAGAACTCAGGATACCACAAAGGTTTTGAATGAAACCGCAGTTGAGTATATAAACGGAATAGAAGTGATAAAAGCTTTTGGAAAGACGGAAAGCTCATATAAGAGATTTGCAAAGGCGGCGGAGGATAACGCCTTAAGCTTTGTTGACTGGATGAAAAGCGTAATAGGTCCGCACGCCGTATCTATGACCATAATGCCCGCAACACTTCTTCCCGTTTTGCCGATAGGGGCGATTTTCACAATGAACGGCTCCATTTCCATCACGGATTTTTTAATGATTGTCGTTTTATCCCTTGGACTTCTCACTCCGCTTATAACCGCGGCTTCTTTTTTTGACGACATAGGAAAGGCGACATCTATTTTTGGTGAAATCGACAAAATTTTAGAGCTTACAGAACTAGACCGTCCCGAAAAGAGCGAAGCCTTGCCGAAAAATCACGATATCGAGTTGTCGGGTGTACATTTTTCATATAATGAAAAAGAAGTGCTCCACGGCATTGACTTGGATATCAAAGAGGGTACCGTAACCGCACTGGTCGGTCCGTCGGGCTCCGGCAAATCGACTGTTGCAAGACTGATTGCCTCGCTTTGGGACGTCAAAGAGGGCTCGATAAAAATAGGCGGCGTGGATATAAGAAAGATGTCTTTGGACGACTTTAATTCTCAAGTGGCATATGTTTCTCAAACCACATTTTTATTTGACGCCACGGTGAGAGAAAATATCCGTATGGGAAATCCCAAGGCTTCCGATAAGGAAGTGGAGGATATAGCAAAACTTGCCGGCTGTTATGATTTCATTATGTCGCTTGAAAAGGGATTTGAAACAATGGTTGGGTCGGGAGGTGCACATCTTTCGGGAGGAGAGAAGCAGAGAATTTCAATTGCAAGAGCTATGCTCAAAAACGCTCCCATTCTCATCTTAGATGAGGCGACCGCCTATACGGATCCGGAGAACGAGGCGATTATCCAAAATTCGGTGGCGCACCTTGCCAAGGGTAAGACTTTAATCGTAATTGCACACAGACTTTCCACCGTTGTGGAGTCGGATAAGATTGTCGTAATAAACGACGGGAAAGTGGAAAGCAAGGGAAAACACTCCGAGCTTTTGGAGAATAGCAAGCTCTATAAAAATATGTGGCAGGCTCATATCGTGAGCAAAGATACGGCGGAGGTGAGCGTATGATTTCCGTACTTGGAAAATTTTTTAAGTTTTCAACTGAAAAAAACCGCAATAAATTCTATGCGGCATTGGTCATAGGGGTGCTTATAGGCATGTGTGAAGCGGCGAAATTTCCCGCAATAGGATTGATACTCCAAGGTTTTTTGGATAAAAATATCTCCTATGAAATAATAAAACAGGGGCTTTTGATTTTAGTAATCTCACTCATTATAGAAATTTTTCTCAGAGCCAAATCCACTATGCTTCAATGCGAAGCGGGATACGGGGAGTGTGCCGATAAGAGAATAGAAATCGCAAGACACTTGAGATTTCTCCCTATGGGTTATTTTAATGATAACAGTCTCGGAGAAATCACCTCCGTTGCGACAAACACAATGGAAGCTCTCGGAGATGTGGCGACCAGAGTTGTTTTGCTTACCACGCAGGGAATTATAAACACCGCAATAATAACTCTTCTTATCCTGAAATTCGATTGGAGAATAGGGAGTATAGTGGTTGTAGGAATTATTCTGTTCGCTTTGGTAAATCGACAAATGCAGATGAAAAATCAGGAGACTTCCGAGGATAAAATTGCAAACGAAACTGAGCTTGTATCCCGTGTGCTTGAGTATGTTCAGGGAATACCTGAGGTAAAAGCATATAGACTCGTTGGAGATTTAAGAGTGAAGTTAAACAACGCAATTGAAAAAAATGTGCAGGTCAATACAAATCTTGAGGCAATGGCGAATAAGTTCATTCCCGTGCAAAATATTATTTTAAAGCTCACAAGTCTGGGAATAGTTACAGCTTCCATAAAGTTTTGCATTGAGGGCACTATGACGCCGCTCGTTTCAATCATAATGATGATAATGTCCTTTAATGTGTTCCACGGGCTTGAGACTATGGGTTCTTTTTCTTCACTGATGAGAATGGTGGATATTTGCGTGAGCAGGGCTTCCGATATATTGGCACTTCCTCCTATGGATATAGACGGAGATGATTTCACTCCGAAATCCTATGAAATGGCTGTGGAAAAAATAGATTTTGCCTACGAAAATAAAAAAATTATAGACGGGGTATCCTTTAATATTTCGGATAAATCGTCGGTGGCATTGGTCGGTCCGTCGGGAGGAGGAAAGACCACGCTTTGCAAACTTATGGCGAGATTCTGGGATGTGGATAACGGAAAAATCCTCTTGGACGGCAAAGATGTGAAAACCTATTCTATGGACTCTCTTATGAAAAATTTCAGCTTTGTGTTTCAAAATGTGTATCTTTTCCATGATACAATTGCCAACAATATAAGTTTCGGTCGCCCCGACGCATCAACGGAAGAGATTGTCGCCGCCGCAAAACTTGCACAGTGCCACGATTTTATCTCAAAACTTCCCGAAGGATATAACACGATAATCGGAGAGGGAGGCGCATCGCTTTCCGGAGGAGAGAAACAGAGAATTTCAATTGCAAGAGCCATAATCAAAGATTCCCCGATAATCATTTTGGACGAGGCAACCGCAAACATTGACCCTGAAAACGAATTGGAAATCACGGAGGCTGTCAAAGCCCTTACGAAAGAAAAGACTATCATAATGATTGCTCACAGACTCAAGACCGTGCGCCATGCGGATAGGATTTTCGTTGTGGAGAACGGAAAAATTTCTCAACAAGGAACTCATGAGGAACTTATGAAGGAAGAAGGAATATACCGCCGCTTTGTGGACTCAAGAAACAAGGCAATCGGGTGGAAGATACAATAAAAAGAGCGGTCGCTTAAGACCGCTTTTTTTATTTCACAGAGAGAAACCATAAAGTCGCTTTCCGCTATTTCTTCCGGAGTTAAGAGAGTGTCTATAAACTCTACAGCATTTCTGCCTATCGCGGGATTTTCTTTTATATCCGCGCTATTCATATTTTATGCCCCTTTCTATCAGGTCAGCTAATTATCTTTTAGCTTTTCCATCTCCCTTTTAGGTGTTTTCTGCGTCTTTTTCATATTTCTTTCTTAAATCTTGACGGTATCTCACGCCTTTATCGTATAATATTTTATATAGTGTGTAAAATTAAGATAACATAGTATAAAAACAAAAAAACCGGCTAAACACAACAAATAAAATGTTGAGGCTTAGCCGGTTTTTTTCTATAATATATACTTAATAAGTCAATCTCTTTTTACTTCTACTCGATTTTTTCGAGAAGTTTTTTCAAGTATTCCCAGAAGCGTTCCGCAGAGGGAATGTCTATTCTTTCCTTTTCGGTGTGAACATCATACATATTGGGACCCATACTTATCATTTCCGTGTCGGGAAGAAGTTTTTTCAGTATTCCGCACTCAAGCCCTGCGTGAATTGCGGTGAGAACAGCCTTTTTGCCGGTTAAGTTTTCATACACTTCGCAGGCTATATCTCTTAGCTTTGAGTCTTTCTCATACTCCCATGCGGGATAACCGTCACTTGTTTCCATTTTTTTCGTCTCCAAAATTGAGGTTAGTTCTGCAATATGCTGCACAAAATCGTCCATTGAAGATTTTTTGGAACCCCTCACGGAGGTCAGAATTTTATAAGTATTCTCGCAATTTTGGATTATGGCCACATTCGCACTTGTCTGAACAAGTCCCGGAATATCTCTGCTAAATTCAATTACTCCATTCGGAACTAAATATAAAAATTTTATTATTCGATCCGTAGAATAATATCCCATATCCTCTTTGGGAACCTCAACTTTTTCAAATTCTATCTTGGCGTCGGGATCCGTGGTTCTTATTTCATCCAACACCAATTCCCTTTCTCTCTCCAAAACCTCAATGTTTTCTTTCATATATTTTTCTTTTGTCGTGATGGCTACAACTTCAGCTTCCAAAGGAATTGCATTGTGCTTTGAGCCTCCGGAAAGGTTTGCCAAAAGCATAATATTTCTATTCTGCATTTTATATAGCAGACGACCGAGAATTTTTATTGCATTACCTCTTTGCTTTACAATTTCCATTCCGCTATGCCCACCTGTCAAGCCGGAAACTTTAATAAGAATTGCTTTATATGAGCTCCTATCTTCAGTCAGACTAAGCATTGCTCCGAATTTTCCGAAAGTGTTTGTTATATGGATTCCTCCGGCGGAGCTTGTGAGAAAAATCCCCTCTTCTTCGGAATCGATATTTATCAAATATTTTCCGGACAAATGCTCATCTGTAAGCCCCAGCACTCCGTCCATTCCGGTTTCCTCAGAAGTGGTCATAACACACTCAAGTCTCGGATGCTTCAAAGAATTGTCATCTAAGATGGCAAGCATCATCGCTATGGCTATTCCGTCATCTCCTCCAAGGGTGGTATGATTTGCATGAAGAAAATCACCCTCGACAATCAGCTCAATAGGGTCTTTTGAAAAATCATGAGTTGAATTTTTGCTTTTTTCCGGAACCATATCCAAATGTCCTTGCAAAATAACGGTGGGCTTATCCTCAAATCCCGAACTTGCTTTTTTATGAATTATCACATTATTCAACTTATCCTGCCAAACGGGAAGTCCTCTTTCCCTTGCGAACTCCACAACAAAATCCGAAACCGCCTTTTCATTCCCCGAAGCTCTCGGAATTTCTGAAATCGCTTCAAACCACTTCCATACCTCACGAGGATTTCTATCTATCATATTGTTGCCTCCTTATTTTCCCTTTGTGTTTCCGGTGTAATCAAACTCAAAACGATTTTCGACATCTTTACGCAAAAGCCTCAACTCCCTCAGGATTAAATTAAGTGTGTATTGAATACTTATAAGGATTACAAAGGTAATGACCACAAAAACAATTTCCTTATTGGACATCTCTGAGTTCACCTATGCGCTCTTCAAGTTTTTTAAGCATAACAACATATTTTTCCTTCTTTTCTTTCTCCGCCGAAACCAAAGCTTCAGGAGCTTTTTTTATAAATCCCTCATTGGAAAGCTTTCCGTCGGACAAACTGATTTCCTTTTGGATTTTAAGTTTTTCCTTACTAAGTCTTTCAAGTTCGACCTTGACATCTATAAGCTCGGCTATCGGAAGATATATTTCCGTATCCTCAGCCACCACCACCGCATAATTACGGTTCAAACCCGTTTTATCCCCTCTCACCTCAACATACTCTGCAGATGAAAGCGTCTTAAAATAGGTTTCATTTGAAGAGATAATTTTTCTCACTTCGGGATTTTCAGATACAAAAATTTCCGCACTTTTTCTGTTTCCTGCAACTTTCATTTCCATTCGGATATTTCTGATTGCCTTTATGAGTTTTTGAATAAAGGCTATTTCGCTTTCCTCTTTGGAGAAGTTATTATCTTCGGAATATTCGGGGTAATCGGAAATAATCAGCTTTGATTTTCTGTCCGGAAGATGAGCCCAAATTTCTTCTGTAATATATGGCATAAAAGGGTGTAGGAATTTTAAGATATTTTCAAGGACAAACAGCAACACCGCCTCCACCGTTTTCCTGTCCTCGACATCTTCTCCGAACAATCTTGATTTTACCATTTCGATATACCAATCGCAAAAATCGCCCCAAGTGAAATCCAAAATCTCATCTGCAGCCATACCTATTTCATAGGAATCCAATTTTTCGCAAATTTCCTTTGAAAGAGAATTTGTACGAGAAATAATCCACTTGTCCTCGGGTTTGAGTTTTTCCTTATCAAAAGTTTCAAAAGGGTTATCCGAAAGGTTCATAAGCAAAAATCTTGCCGCATTCCAAAGCTTGTTTGCAAAATTTCTTGAGGATTCCACTCTCTCAATATAAAACCTCATATCATTTCCGGGAGAATTGCCCGTGAGGAGCGTAAATCTTAATGCGTCCGCACCGTATTTTTCTATGATTTCCAAAGGGTCAATTCCGTTTCCGAGTGATTTTGACATCTTTCGTCCTTTATCATCACGCACCAAGCCGTTAAACATAACCTCCGTAAACGGCAAAGTTCCCGTCTGCTCAAGCGATGAGAACACCATTCTGACTACCCAGAAAAATATTATATCGTATCCAGTTATCAATATATCCGTGGGAAAAAATGTCTTATAATCTTCTGTTTCTTCCGGCCAGCCGAGTGTCGAAAAAGGCCAAAGCGCAGAAGAAAACCAAGTGTCAAGAGTGTCCTCTTCCTGCCTAAGATTAACACTCTTACATTTCGGACAGGTTTTAGGAGTGTCTTTTGAGGCGATAACTTCGGAACAATCTTCGCAGTACCAGACCGGAATTCTATGTCCCCACCAGAGCTGGCGTGAGATACACCAGTCCTTTATATTTTCAAGCCAATTCTGATAAATTTTTCCAAGTCTTTCAGGGATAAATTTAATATGTCCGTCGGTGTACTCCTTCAGTGCTTTTTTTGCCATAGTTTCCATTGAAACAAACCATTGCTCGGAGATTAGGGGCTCCACGACGGTATGGCATCTCTCGCAATGTCCGACCGAATTTTTATGCTCTTTTACTCCGACAAGCTGACCCAAGTTTTCTATATCCTTAATTATCTCAGTTCTTGCTTCATATCTGTAAAGACCGGAATACTTACCGAAGCCCTCACAGATTTTAGCTCTTCCGTCTATGACCAAACAGTGTCCGAGATTGTGCCTTTCTCCAACAATAAAGTCATTGGGATCGTGAGAAGGGGTGATTTTTACGGCACCCGATCCGAACTCCATATCCACATATTCATCTGCAATAATAGGCACTTCCCGATTGACAATCGGAACTATTGCTTTTTTTCCTACAAACGAAGCAAAACGCTCATCTTTGGGATTTACGGCTATCGCCAAATCTCCAAGAATGGTTTCGGGTCGAGTTGTTTCAATCTCTATGAAATTATCTTCACCGACTATCTTATACTTCACCCGCCAGATATGCCCGTGGCTTTCTTCGTGCTCAACCTCCGCATCTGACAATGCGGTATCACAATCAGGGCACCTGTTTATGATTCTTTTTCCCTTATAAATCAACCCCTTATTGTATAAATCAACGAAAACCTCCCTAACCGCCCTTGAACAAATCTCATCAAGAGTAAATCTCTCTCTTGTCCAATCGCAGGAAACTCCAAGTTTTTTCAGTTGATTAACTATATTTCCGCCATATTCTTCAGTCCATTTCCAAGCTTCCTCCAGAAATTTTTCTCGCCCCAGCTCCTCTTTGCGCATCCCCTGTTTGCCGAGTTTTTCCGTAACCTTTGCTTCAGTGGAGATGGAAGCGTGATCCGTACCCGGAATCCATAATGCTCGAAAGCCCTTCATTCTCTTATAGCGAATGACCACATCCTGCAAGGTGTTATTCAATGCGTGCCCCATATGCAAAACTCCGGTAACATTTGGAGGAGGCATAACAACGGTAAATTTCTTTTCCTTATCTTTTTTCGGTATGAAACACCCGCCATCTTCCCATTCTTTATAAATCCTGTCCTCAAAATCTTTGGGATTATAATTTTTTTCCAATTCTTCCATAAATACTGCTCCCCTCTCTTAAACTCTTAACTCCGATTGAAAATCTTCGGCATAGGGTATCAGAGCACGCACGCCTTTCACAAACTCTTCCGTTTGTTTTACCGCCCTTCCTATGAAATTTTCGGGAGCGAGAATTTTCTCAAACGCTTCTCTGTCCATTCCGAAAGCACCGTCCTCTAAAAGAAGCTCCACAAGATTATTTTCAAGCCCCTCTTCCTTTACACGCTTTGCAGCCTGCATTGAATAGACTCGTATTTTTTCGTGAAGCTCCTGCCGATTGCCTCCCCGTTTTACCGCCTCCATCAATATGGTTTCGGTAGCCATAAACGGAAGTTCCGCTTCGATGTGACGCTCAATAATCTTTGGATAGACCACTATACCGTCCGCAACATTCACAAGTATATCCAAGATTGCGTCCGTAGCCAAAAAAGCTTCGGAAATCGAAAGTCTGCGGTTTGCGGAGTCGTCAAGAGTGCGCTCAAGCCATTGTGTGGCAGCTACAATCTGGGGATTTTGCAATAGAGAAATCACAAACTTTGAGAGGGAAGCAGCCCTTTCACATCTCATAGGGTTTCTCTTATACGCCATTGCCGATGAACCCACCTGATGTTTTTCAAACGGTTCTTCAAGTTCTTTTTCGTGCTGTAATATTCTTATATCATTAGTCATCTTATGGGCGGACTGCGAAATTCCCGAAAGCGCCTGTAATATTTGAAAATCCGCTTTCCTTGTATAAGTTTGTCCCGTGAGCTGAAATGCACTGTCAAAGTTGAAGTAATCAACTATCTTCTTTTCAAGAGCGTCCACTTTCTCTTCGTTGCCCTCGAAAAGAGTGAGAAACGATGCCTGAGTGCCGGTAGTTCCCTTTACTCCCCTGAGTTTAAGATGCTTAATCCTATAGTCAATCTCCTCATAATCCATAAGAAAATCCTGAACCCAAAGTGCCGCTCTCTTTCCCACTGTGGTGAGCTGAGCCGCTTGAAAATGAGTATAACCCAAGGCGGGCAGAGCTTTATATTTTTCTGAAAAATCCGCAAGCTTCAAAATCAGAGCTGCCAGCTTTTTTTTAAGCAGAAAAAGTCCCTCACGCATTAAAATCAAATCCGCATTGTCCGCCACAAAACAGCTGGTAGCTCCCAGATGAATAATTCCCTTTGCGGACGGTGCGGCTTCCCCATAGACTTTTATATGAGCCATAACATCGTGTCTTAGTTCTTTTTCATATTTCGAAGCCTTATCGAAATCTATATCCTCAATGTGAGCTTCAAGCTCCGAAACCTGCGCTTCCGTAATATTAAGCCCAAGCTCCCTCTGCGCCTTTGCCAAAGCCGCCCACAGTCTGCGGTAAGTTTGAAATTTTATATCTTCCGAAAAAATACGCTTCATATCCGAACTTGCATATCTTCCCGAAAGCGGGGATTGATACGATGAATTATCCGTCATTTTTCAATCCTTCTTAGAACTTCCGAATATCCTTCAATCAAATCTCCGAGATCTCTCCTGAAAATATCCTTATCAAATTTCTGATTGGTATTCTTATCCCACAATCTGCAAGTGTCGGGGCTTATCTCGTCCGCAAGCAGTATATTACCGTCCTTGTCCTTGCCGTACTCAATTTTGAAATCAACCAGTTTCAAATTGATCTTTCCAAAAAATTCCTTTAGAAGCTCGTTGATTTTTAGAGTTGTACTCCTTAAAAGTTCATACTCCTCCTTTGTTATAATTCCCAAAGCTATGGCATGGTCTTCGCACATCAGAGGATCTCCCAAGTCATCATTCTTATAGGAAAGCTCAAAGGTTGGAGTTTTGAAAATAATTCCCTCCTCAACTCCGTACCGCTTTGCAAAGCTCCCTGCGGAAATATTTCTGACAATCACTTCAAGGGGAAGGATAGTAACTTTTCTCACCTGCATATCTCTATCATTCAAAGTCTTTATATAGTGTGTCTTTATTCCCGACTTCTCAAGCATTTCAAAAATTGCAGTTGTAATCTTCAAATTTAACTGCCCTTTTCCCTCAATGGTGGCTTTCTTTTCTCCATTGCCCGCCGTTGCATCGTCTTTGTAATGAATTATGAATTCATCTTTATTCTCACTTTCAAAAACTTCTTTTGCCTTTCCTTCATACAATTTTTTCATATTTTCTCCTCCTTTTCAATTTGCAACTCGCAAAAATTATATCACAGCTTCAAAGATTACGAAATGAAAGCTTTCAGATATAAATGTCGTAGGGTTTGCGGATATATTCATATCAATTGATTATAAATTTTGAGAGAGATAGAATCAGTCAAATTTTTTCATCTTACAAATATTTTTGAAATAAAACCGCCGTTTCCACATGAGATAGATAGGTGTATGGGAACATATCAACTCCGAAAGATTTTTTAGGATAATATCCAAAATCCGAAAGCAATTTTGCATCACGAGCCAAGGTTGAGGGATTGCATGAGATATATACAATTTTTTTTGCTTTGCATTTTGCTATGGCATTGATTGCCGATTTATCGCACCCCGCTCTCGGAGGGTCAAGAAAAATTACATTTGCTTTAAAATCGGAAATTATTTCAGGTAAAACCTCTTCCACTTTGCCCTTTAAAAACGAGGCATTGAAAATTTTATTAAGTTCGGAATTTTTTTTGGCATTCTCAACAGCTTCCAAAACCAATTCAATACCCATAACAAACCTTGCTTTTTTTGCTGCGGGAAGAGAAAGAGAACCGACTCCCGAATATAAGTCAAGCACTTCATCGGAGGGTTTAAGCTCCGCAAGGGAAAGTGCTTTTTCGTATAAAATCTCTGCGGAGTTTCTGTTTACCTGAAAAAATGAATTGGGAGATATGGAAAAACTAAGACCGACCATTTCATCTTTAAAAAAATGCTCGCCGTATATAAACCGTTTTAATCCGGAATTTATTTCTAAAACCGATACAACGGAACGCTCCCTTAAAAGTTCCTCCAAATTCTCATATGAATAAAAAAAATCTGAAAGGGATTTCGTTTTAACCGAAAGGATAAGCATAAATTCTTCTCTGTGATTTTCCCTGATTGTAATTTCGGATAGATTATTTGAAGCCGCTTTGTATAAATTGGGATTTTCAAACAAGAGGTTTTTGAAAAATTCAAAAACTTCGTTCATTTTTGAAGATATGAGTTTGCAATCTGAAACTTCAACAACTTCATTTGAGGTCTTTTTGAAAAATCCGATTTTCATTTTGCCATTGTTCCACCTTACCGGAAATCTTATTTTATTCCGATACCCAAGAATTTTTGGAGAAGGAAAGAAATCATCAAGTTTGAAATCTGAAAACTTGCCTATCCTACGCATTTTTTCTTCTATATGTTTCTTTTTCATTTCACATTGCGCCTTATAGTCAATTTCTCTAAGGGCGCAGCCTCCACAATTTTTGGAGTAAGGACAGTCCGTAGCTTTTCTTATTTCGGAGGGCGTAACTATATTAAGAATCTCTCCCTCAAAAAAATTTTTTCTTTTTCCGATAACTTTAAGTCTAACGGTATCTCCAATGACTGCGCCCTCTGCAAAAAATACTTTTCCGTCATATTTAATGACAGCTCTTCCGTTATCCGTCATATCCGAAACTTTTTCTATTATCTCCACTCTTCACCACCTCATATCAAGTTTGTCTTTTATTTTCTTATTTCTCCTATTTTTTCCGCTCTTTTTTTATGAGAAATATTAAAGAGATAAGCAAAACTAAAAAAATGCCCAATTAACCCCTTTTTTTATAACTTCCGCCTTAAAATGAGAAGCTTTAAAAATAGCTCCGTCCACATTTGCCAAGACTTCATTATGGCTTTTGATTTCAACGGAAGTGAGCGTAAATTCTTCTGCATTGGGATTATTTAATATATTTCCGCTGCGATAGTCAATGATTGTCTTTGGAAGCTGAAAGAGGCTCGGTTTGTTTATCATAACCAAATTTAAAATTCCATCGTCAAACTTTGCATTAACTCCCGGAAAAAATCCCGAACCGTAATATGAACCGTTGCACACTGTCAATATGGAAGGACTGCAGTTGAGTTTTTTCTCACCCGAAGGCGAGATAATTTTTATTTCATATTCGTTTTTTGTAATGTTGGAAAGTGAGATTAAAGTTCCCATAAAAAAATTCAACTTTCCCGCATTGGGAAATCTTTTTTGATATTCATAGATACGGCTTAAAACCTCCGTGTCATATCCCAAACTGAAAATATTTATGCAGAAATAATCGTTTACACGAAAAGCGTCTATCGGTTTAATCTTAGGCTCAAAGGTTTTTTCTATGGAGAAATTTTTATAGTCAAAATTCTTTGAAAAATCGTTTCCGGTTCCCATCGGAATTAGTCCGACAGCCATTGAGCTTCCGACAAATTCACCTATAACCGCTCCGATTGAGCCGTCTCCTCCGCACACATAAACAATTTTTCCTCCCAAATCTCTAAATTTGCAAATTACAGCTCTAGCCTCATCAACGGATTTCGTAACAGCCACTTCCAACTCATTTTCCCTATTGGAGAGAGCATAAGTTTTTCTGATTTTTTCTCCAAAAGAAATCTTCCCTTTCTTTCCGGCATTCGCATTTATTAAAAAAAGTTTTTTCATAAAATCAATCCCTTATCTTTGAGCAGTAAAAAAGCCCGAGGCATTGCCTCAAGGCTCTTGGCTCTCATTTTTTTTCGGTGCAAAAACATTTACCGTTGCTTTTGGAGGTGAAAGTTCTGCACGAACTCCCTCCGGCAATCCTGAAATTGTAGGTGAAACGGAATAAGTTCCCGCCTTTTGTTCATTATCCGTAAGAACCAAAGAAAGTTCAGGTATTGCTTTAGCCAATTTCTCATAAGCCCCCATAAGAATTACAGAAATATAATCCTCCGTAATGGTTGCATCTAACCCTTCAGGAACATTATCGATTGTAATTTCATTTTTGGGAACTGCGATAGTCGTTTTTGTTTCTCTGGTGTATGAAACCGAAACTGAAACTTTATTATCTCCGCTTAAAATTTTGAGTCCCTTCGGAAGAGAGAGTGTGGTTTCGGTTTTTCCGTCCTCGGAAAGCTCGGAAAGATTTATGGGAACGGTCGGAATCTCCTTTACCCTGACGGCTTCTTTGCTTCCGATTACCTTAACGGTTTTAGGTGAGTATTCCATTGCGGTTATAACTGACCCTTTTGGAAGCTCACCTGTAAGTTTTATTGCCACCGGAATTTCCGCAATGGTTTTTATTAAAATTTTTCCGCTCACTTCCGACGGAATTGAATAGACTCCCTCCACCAATTCTCCATCTTCATCTTTCAGCTTTATGGGAACTAAAAATGAGGAATTGTCATCTTTGCCTTCAAGATTTACCGTAGCTTCCGCATAAGATACCTTTTCTACTATTGAACGAGGACCCTTAACCGAAACGGTTTTTAAATCCGACTCAACGCTCGCTCTTAGAGTGCCCGCAGCTACTTCACCCGTTCTGATTATACGCACGGGTTTTGCGGAAGTTATCATCTTATCGAAGTGAATTATAAATTCCGTCGGATCTATTCTATCTATCTTCAAATCATACTTTGGTTCTTTGAGAGAGGCTTTTATTGGAATTTTCATCTCGCCCTCTCCGTACCCCGACAGGTCTATCGATAAATCTATTCTTTCTCTATTAAAAGCCAAAACATCGGATTTCAATCCCTTAAGGGAAACTGTTGCGGTAAAATCCGCCAAATTCATTGCATATAGTCCCTTTTGAGAAAGGGTATTTTGATTTAGAACTTTTACGGGAACTTCGTAGTAAGAATGTGTGATTTCGGGATTTTTTTCGGTCATTACATAGAGCCATAAAAACACGGCAAGCGCAACACAAATGGGAAAAGTCAGATTAATTTTTTGGTTTTTTTTCTTTTTTTGTTTCGCTTCCAAAATGATTCCTCCAGTTTAAAAACAAGGTTTCCTTTATGCTCTCCGTCCTGTCATCAAGCTCAAGGATTTCTTTTTTAAGTGTGGCGGTATCCAAATGTCTTCGCATCTCCCCCGCCTGTGCAACCGATATCGCTCCGGTTTCTTCGCTCACCACGATAGCCAAACAGTCGGATTTTTCACTTATTCCAAGCGCAGCCCTATGTCTTGTGCCAAGCTCTTTTGAAAGATTTTTATTGTCCGTAAGGGGGAGAAAACACGCCGCAGCCCTTAAGGTATCATCTCTTATTACCACCGCTCCGTCGTGCAAAGGGGTGTTGGGTATGAAAATATTTATCAAAAGACTGCTTGAAACTTTTCCGTCTATGGCGGTTCCTGTTTCCGTTATTTCACTAAGTCCCGTTTCCCTCTCCATAACTATCAAAGCACCTATCTTTTGTCTTGAGAGGGAAGCGCAGGCTTTTGCAATTTCATCTACAATTTCCTCCACCTTTTTTTTGCGCGCTTCCTTAAAAGAACTCCTAAGTAAACTTGAACGCCCGAAATATTCCAGTGCACGCCTTAATTCCGGCTGAAACACTATCAAAACGGCAATCGTTCCCACGCTCAAAAGTCCGCCGGAAATCCAATTGACCGTATATAACTTCAACATTCCGCTGATATTCTCCACCGCAAATATCAAAATCAATCCTTTGAAAAGCTGTTCCGCGCGGGTTTCTTTTATGAGAGAATAGGTTTTATAAAAAACCAGTGCGACCAAAAATATGTCAATTACATCTTTGATTTCTATAAGCCTGAACTGTTGTAAAAACAACTCCATCTATCTCACCTTAATTTCCCAAAATCTTCCTTGTGCGTTCCAAAGAGCTCTTCACTTCAGCTTTTTGACTTTCAGACAGGTCAAGGGGTATTTTACCGTTAATATAATCTTCGCAAGGTATTACCGAATATCTTTTTTTGCCTTGGTCGTTTATCGCACACACCCATAACGGAACGGGACTTGCTTTCACACTTTTAAGCTCACCTTTTTTTAAAAAAAGGCACTTTAAAATCAACCCGTCCTCCGTAAGAGCAGTTCTCAGCTTTTCTCTGCGCTGTCCTGAAATGAAGTTCCCGAGCGAATAGGCGACAGACACGGTTTTTTCCTCTGTTTTTATTTCATCAATCGGTTGGATTACATGAGGGTGCATTCCGACTATCAAATCGTAGCCCAAATCCGCAAGAAACTTAGCTGCAGCTTGTTGGCTTTCATTCGGTGAAGTTCGATATTCATCTCCCCAGTGAATGAAGCAGATAAAAAAATCGGGATTTTCACCTTTCATTTGAACAAAATCCTCTCCTGCCCGTTTTTCATTATAGCGTGAAAGCAACGGGTCGTCGGGAGGGAGAGAGGCGTCCATTCCGTTATACATAAAAGTATAGGAAGAAAAGGCGAATTTAATACCATTTACTTCCACTATCCTATAATTCTTTCCGGAATTATCCTTACCTCCAAGTTGGATAAGATTTTTTGAAAGTATTTCATCTGTGGTTTTTATAAGCCCCTCTCTCCTTTTATCCAAAGAGTGATTATTTGTGGTGTTTAGTATATCAAAACCTGAAGCCTTAAGACCGTCTATCAACTCGGCAGGAGCATTAAAGAGAGGATAACCCGACGGAGCTTTATCCTTTACAACCGGAGTTTCCAAATTCACCACAGCCAAATCGGCATCTTTTATGATTGAAAAAACGGGAGAAAGAGCCTTTGAAAAATCATAGCCGTTATCATATTTTGCAGCACTCAGCACGCTTCCATGAGGAATTACATCTCCTGCAAAAACCATAGATACGGTTTTCTCAATTTCAATCGGAGGTGCAATTTTTTCAATTACGGGAGCGGCTTCTTCAAATTCGACCGTTTCTTTGAGAGGTTCTTCTTTGGGGATTGACGCTTTGTGTTGGTTGTTGTAAAAAAAAATTCCCGTTAAGAGTATGAGGTAAAACGACAAAAATCCCGAAAGCAATAAAAATGACTTTTTCATAATGTCTCCTTTATGAAGAAGGAAGTTTTATAAGAAAAAGGAATAATCCTGCGAATAAAAGCAAATCACCGACACTCACAACTTTCGGAAAAGGATAAAAGGCGGGAGTGGGGATAACATCTCCGAGGAATTTAAAAGGATCTTCTCCCGACATCAAAGTGTGAGAAAAAGATTTTCCAAGCGTCAATAATCCCAAAACCTTATCCTGCCCCGCACTTATGAGAGCTTCGGCACTCACGGGCATTTTTCCTCCGTGGGTGATTAAGGACAAAAGATTGAGTCCGCTGCCTATTCCCGCAATAATCATTCCCGGAATGACCGTGTTTTTAATCAGAAACAAAAATAATGCGCCGTATAAAACCAAATGGATTAAACTTGCCACAGCCGGAAGAGCTATTCCTCCGGCAAAAGAAAGACCCAAATTCCCCGTCAAAAACAAAATCAAAAAAAATATTCC
Organism: uncultured Tissierellia bacterium; assembly: GCA_963552605.1. Lineage (GTDB taxonomy): Bacteria > Bacillota > Clostridia > Tissierellales > Peptoniphilaceae > CAUVKI01. The sequence continues at coordinate 7,035 of CAUVKI010000021.1, read as the reverse complement.
CCTAAACTTCGGCAAGCGTATGCGAAATTTTCTTATAATTAAAAAAATCAAAACCATAATCAACAATTCTTTATTCATAATGCTCTCCGATTTTAAATTTAATCACAGCCAAGTTAAGCTTATCACGAAACTTTTATCCAATCAAGAAAAAAACAAATTAGGATATGACAAACGCACAAAAAATAACACCGACAAAATTCTAATACTATTACTTCCTTCATAGAAGGAAAGGTTTATGTATTTTTGTTTTCTCTTTCAACATTATGTCAATATTACAAAGCATTCAAGTTGTGTTTGTCTTTTGCCGAGCCGCCCATTTTAAGTCCCCCTATTTTTCAATTCGATTTTTCAGCTTACTTTAGAAAAAATGTTGCACGATAGTAAAAAAAAAGTATTGCATTTTCTTGCTATAGTTTTATAATAGTGGATAGAGAGAAAAATATTAGAGGTAGGTATGGGGTAGGAATTTTTAAAGAAAGGATGATGATTCATGGATTTAAAAGGTAAAGTGGCGTTGGTTAGCGGAGCGGCAAGCGGAATTGGAAAGGCTTGCGCAAAAAAATTGGCTAAGGAGGGAATGAAAGTTGCGATTGCGGATCTCAATTTTGAGGGCGCAAAAGAAGCAAGTAAAGAAATTTCCGAAGAAATGACCTTGCCAATCATGATGGATGTCACCAACGAGGACTCGGTTTGCAAGGGAATTGAAGAAGCAATCAAAGTCTTCGGGGGTCTTGATGTTTTGGTTGCAAATGCGGGAATTCAAATAGTTCATCCCTTTGACGAGTTTCCGTTTTCGGATTGGAAAAAACTTCAGGCAATTCATTCAGACGGAAGCTTTTTGACGGCAAGGGAAGCTTACAGACATATGAAATCGTCAGGTAAGGGCGGAAAAATTATATTTATGGGATCTGCGCATTCTCACACAGCATCCAAATTGAAGGTCGGGTATGTTTTTGCAAAGCACGGCATCTTGGGTATGTCAAGAGTTATTGCAAAAGAGGGAGCGGAGTTTGGAATCCATTCTTATACGATTTGCCCGGGGTTTGTTAAGACTCCTCTCGTTGAGAAACAGATTCCGGAACAGGCTAAAAGTCTCGGCATTTCGGAGGAGGAAGTCATCAAGAACGTTATGCTTAAGGATACGGTGGATGGAGTGTTTACAACGACGGAAGATGTTGCAGGAATGGTCAGTTTTTGCGCAAAAGACAACGGAACGCTTACGGGACAATCTTTTGTTTTAAGTCACGGTTGGATTATGAAATAGGAGAGTGAAGTAATGATAGGTATTCTATTGGGCTTAGCGTTTTTGATGGTTTTGGCATATAGGGGAATGTCAATTGTTTGGGTCGCTCCGATTGCAGCCGGATTTGTGGCATTAACAGGAGGGCTTAACTTATTGGATGCCTATATGGGTCCTTTCATGGAGGGCTTGGTAGGATTTACAAAAAGTTGGTTTCCGGCGTTTATGCTCGGGGCTATTTTCGGAAAGCTTATGGATGCCTCAGGAGCCGCTCGTTCAATTGCGGAGATGATAACCAAAAAAATAGGATCGAAGTATGCAATTTTATCAGTAGTATTAAGTTGCGGATTGTTGACATACGGAGGAATTTCACTTTTTGTGGTGGTATTTGCAATGTATCCATTGGCATTGGCTTTATTTCGTGAGGCAAATATTTCTCGTCGTCTGATTCCGGGGACCATAGCTCTCGGGGCGTTCACTTTCACTATGACGGGAATTCCGGGAAGTCCCCAAATTCAAAACATTATCCCCACAAAATACTTCGGCACAACTCCCACAGCCGCTCCCGTGTTGGGCATTATTGCAAGTCTTATTATGCTGATTGGCGGCGTGATGTGGCTTAAGTATCGGGAAAATAAATTACGAAAAGAGGGCTTTGTGTTTGAAGAACCGGATAAAAAAGAAGAACAGGAGCATTTAAGCTTGCCCAATCCTTGGGTTTCGCTTCTTCCCTTGGCAGTGGTAATACTTTTGCTGAATTTTGCCCCCTTTGATCTTTCTGCGGCAATGAAGTTGGTTTTATGCTTGGTTGCGGGAATAGTGTTAAGCCTGATATTGTTTTGGAAGAGGATTGGTGACATTATAAAAACCATCAATGACGGTGCTTCGGGTTCTGTTATGTCAATTTTAAACACATCTTCCGCAGTAGGGTTCGGTACGGTGGTAAAGAGTGTTCCCGGATTTGCAAAACTCACTTCTATAATATTGGGAATCAAGGGTCCGATATTACTTTCCGAGGCGGTGGCAGTGAATGTTTTGGCAGGAGCTACCGGTTCGGCTTCTGGAGGAATGGGCATCGCTTTAGAAGCTTTAGGTGAGAAATATTTGGAAATAGCCTCTGCTGCGAACATAAGTCCGGAAGCGCTTCATAGGATTGCATCGCTTTCCTCCGGAGGCTTGGATACTTTACCCCAAAATGGTGCGGTGCTTACATTGTTGGCGGTGACCGGAATGTCGCACAAAGACTCTTATTTCGATATTTTTATGACTTGCTGTGTAATTCCGGTGGCTGCAGTAGTTTCGTCTATAATATTGGCTACTTTGGGCATTGTTTAGAATTGGAGGAGGTTTTTCTATGAGAGAAGTTAAGAAAATCGTTATTGCCGGAGCGGGAACAATGGGTTCTTCTATGGGAGAAACTTTTGCCAAGTTCGGATATGATGTGGTTCTATATGATATCTTTGATGAAGCTTTGGAGAAAGCTAAAAATTATATAGTTCTAAATCAGCAAACGGAGATTTCACAGAATATCGTCTGCAAAGAGGACTCCGATGCGCTCCTTGCAAGAATTTCCTATACTAAAGATAAGGAGCATTTTAAAGATGCGGATTTTGTGGTAGAGGCGGTTTTGGAAAAGATAGAAGTTAAGCACGAATTTTGGGGAGAGGTTTCAAAGTTGGTTCCCGAAGATGCCGTGCTTGCGAGTAATACATCAGGATTAAGCATAACGGAAATTGCAAAAGTTATTCATAAACCGGAGAGATTCGGAGGAATGCACTGGATTAACCCTCCGCACATAATTCCCTTAATCGAGGTTATTCAGGGTGAAAAGACCACGGATGAGAATATTCAGGTGATTTATGATCTCGCCGTCAAGGTCGGGAAGAAGCCTGTTAAAGTAAAAGACGCTCCGGGATTTGCACTCAATCGCATTCAATTTGCAATTCTGAGAGAGTGCTTGCATATTGCACAAAGCAAAATAGCCTCTGTCGAAGACATAGATAAGGTTATGAAATACGGATTGGGGATAAGGTATGCCTGCTTAGGACCTTTCCAAGTTGCGGATTTGGGAGGGCTTGACATATTCAATAACATAGCCTCTTATCTCTTTGCGGATCTTGCAACGGAAAAAGAAAGTTTTTATCTTTTGAAAAAGTGTGCAGAAGAGAAAAAATTCGGAGTTAAATCCGGTGCAGGTTTTTATGACTACTCCGACGGCAAAGATGTTGAGGCGATTAAGTATAGGGACGAGATGTTTACCAAGATTGCAAAGACATTATTTGAAGATAAGTAATAAAAAACCTCCTATGTGTTTCATAGGAGGTTTATTTTTTCCACAGCTTCTATAAAAGTCTTTCTGGGAATTTGAAATCCGTTGAGCCTTTTTAGTAATTCCTTTGCATTCACATGCCCTAAATGGAGGATCTCCGAAAGTCGCTCTCTTTTTTTTGCAGCGCCCTCTCCTCCTGCGAGTCCCAACTCTATCAAATCTGTCATTTCATAGAGCGTATTCGATTCTATCAAGAGGGGTTTTGCAGCTTCTACGGCTTTTCTTATAACTGAAGGGTCGGCGTTTTCTATCCCTATATCACCATCTTTAACCGTATGCGATTTTGAAATGTACGCCTGCTTCGCTTCCGGTATTTCCTTTGAAATCCTCTCCCTTATCCTTCTTCCGGCAGTGTCGGGATCTGTGAGGATTATAATTCCTCGTTCTTTTTGCATAGCCTTGAGTTCTGATAAAAATCTCTTTCCGAAACCCCAGCCGTGCGTGGAAATCACCTCAGCTTCAACAGCTTCTTTAACCCTTATCACATCATCTCTTCCTTCTACGACTATGACCTCTTTTATCATATCTTAAAAAGCTCTCTTGCATTCTCGTTGGCTCTTAAAATTAAATCGTCAAGCGGCATATTTCTCAGCTCGGAAATTTTTTGTGCGGAATATCTTATAAACTTAGGCTCGTTGCGTTTTCCTCTGAAAGGTTCGGGCGTAAGATACGGGGCGTCCGTTTCAAGAAGTATTTTTTCAATCGGCACTTCTTTTGAAACCTCTTTTAGGGTTTTGGAGTTTTTGAAAGTCACAACTCCCCCTAATCCTATAAAAAATCCAAGCTTCACATACTCACGCATTATTTCTGTGGAATAGGAAAAACAGTGCATCTCGCCCCTAAGTCCATTGCAGTTTTTCTTTACTATATCCAAAGTATCCATAGCCGCATCTCTTGAATGAATTATTATCGGAAGATTGAGTTCGAGGGCAAGCAGGAGCTGCCTTTCAAAGATTTCTCTTTGGATATCTCTCTCACTTTTATCATAATAGTAATCAAGCCCTATCTCACCTATTGCCACAACTTTCGGATTTTCTGATAATTCCCTAAGCTCATCAAAATCTTCATCTTTCATATTCTTTGCGTCATGAGGATGCACCCCGATTGCAGCATAGATATTTTCATTTTCACTCGCAAGTTTCACCGACGCACGAGAGGACGGCATATCCGCCCCCACATTTATCAGGAGTTCTATGCCGTCGGATTTTAAATTTTTTATCAGTTCGCTACGATCGCCATCAAATGCGCCATCGTCAAGGTGTATATGAGTTTCTATAATATTTATTTCTCTCACCTCTCAATCAGGACACATCAGCCCCGTCTTCAACTCTGTCGGTCAAAAGAGAAAGCACGCTCAAATTGCCGTCTAAATCCTCGGCGGAAAGTATCATTCCTTGAGATTCCATACCTTTAAGCTTACGCTTCTTGAGATTTGTAATCACTATCACCTTTTTTCCCACCAAATCCTCAGGCTTATAAAACTCTCTTATACCTGAAATAATCTGTCTTTTTTCATCTCCCATTTTTAATTGGAAAACCAAAAGCTTGTCCGCTTCAGGGTGAGGTTCGCACTTCAAAACGGTGGCAACTTTAAGTTTAAGTTTATCGAAATCGGAAATATCAATTTCATCTGAAATATCCGATTTTTTCTGAGATGCAAGTCTTTCACTCAAAAGTTTTGCATTTTTCTCCTTAAATCTCAAAACTTCCTTTGGAATGTCCAACCTGGGAAACAGAGCTTCTCCTTTTTTTACAACGACTCCAAAGGGCGTTATTCCGAATTTTTGGGCTTCTTCATACGAACCTTCGGAAATTCCCAGCAAATCAAAGATTTTTTTGGAAGTTTCAACCAAAATCGGGGAGATATTTATCGCAATAATTCTAATAGTATCTATCAGATTATAAAGCACCGTATCAAGTCTTTCACTATCTCCCAATTTCCAAGGTTCGGTTTCGTCAATATACTTGTTCGTTCTCCTTATAAGAACCCAAATTCTTTCAAGCGCCTGAGAAATTTTAAATTCATCAATCAAAGCTTCAACTTCTTTTGCGGTTGAGACTGCAAGAGTTTTTAATTCTAAATCCGGTCCCTCCTCCTTAGCGGGCTTAGGGACCTTTCCCTCTTTATATTTTTCGACCATAGCTATTGAGCGGGAAACCAAATTTCCCAAATCATTTGCCAAGTCGGAATTAAATCTTTGCAGGAAACCCTCCACTGTAAAATTTCCGTCTGATCCGAATACAAACTCCCTCAATAGATAATACTTCAAGGCGTCAACGCCATATAATTCAATAATAGGTTCGGGATAATATATATTCCCCTTTGACTTTGACATCTTATCGGACTCGAATAAAATCCAACCGTGACCGAAGATTTTTTCAGGGAGCGCAAGCTCTAAAGCCATAAGAATTGCGGGCCAGATTATGGCGTGAAACCTCACTATCTCCTTTCCCACCAAATGCACTCCTGCCGGCCAATATTTTTTGAATTTTTCGGGAGATTTTCCATATCCTATTCCCGTAAGATAACAGGACAATGCGTCAATCCACACATACACAACATGGCTTTCATCAAACGGAACCTTTACCCCCCAATCAAAGGTATTTCTCGACACGGAAAGATCCTCAAGCCCCTCATTGAAAAAATTGTTAAGCATTTCATTTTTTCTTGATAAAGGCTCAATAAACTCGGGATGGTTCTTATAAAGCTCCTCAAGTCTTTTTTGATACTTTGAGAGTCTGAAAAAATAAGATTCCTCCTCGTGGTACTCGACAGTTCTTCCGCAGTCGGGACACTTTCCTTCATCAAGTTGAGATTCTGTAAAAAATGCTTCGCAGCTTACACAATAACTCCCCTTATAGGAGTCTTTATAGATATCCCCTTTATCATAGAGTTTTTGAAATATCTCCTGCACATTTTTTTCGTGCTCCGAGTCCGTAGACCTCACAAAAGCGTCATACTTTATATCCAGTTTCTTCCACAATTCCTTTGCGCTCTTAACGATTGGATCTATGAACTCTTTCGGCTCTTTACCGGCTTTTTGTGCAGCTTCCATAAGTTTTTGTCCGTGTTCGTCCGTTCCCGTGGTAAAAAAAACATCATAGCCCTGAATTTCCTTGAACCGTTTCAAAGTATCCGCAACAATCGTGGTATAGGTATGACCTATATGCAAATTGCTGTTCGGATAAAAAATCGGCGTAGTCAAATAATATGATTTCTTTTCCATAAAAAACCTCCTTTTTTTAATTATACCACAATTGCTTACAGAGCATATCCTCAAAAATTTTCTCTGCATTGGATATGGTAACTATTCAGCATTATGCTACAATAAGTTTTATGACCGTTGTCTTTTCTGAAACCACCTGCCATCTTTTCACGATTCTCGACTTTTCTTAAATCTATTTCGCTGCCACTCACGCCTGAATTTGTCAAATCATTCAAATTAAGATATAATGTGCAAACTGA
>CAUVKI010000020.1:0-32783 GCA_963552605.1 uncultured Tissierellia bacterium | reverse complement strand
TCCAACTTTTAAATTTGAACAAAAATACCCCCTGTGATACAATGACCGAGAGGAGGTGCTTAATAATGCACGATGAATTTTTCAAATACAATCTGAAAAAAATACAAATACTTATAGAAATCCTTAAGACGGTTTTACCTGAAAATGTTTTCTATAAAGTTGATTTGGATAAAATAGAGAGTGAAAAGACGGACTTTATCACAGATGCTCTAAAGGAACACCGTATCGATGCTCTCTTTAAAGCTTTTGTAGGAGAGGGAGAAGCTTTTATATATCTGCTCTTTGAACACAAGAGCTACAAGGATTTAAGGTTGGGAGAACAACTCTTTAACTATCTAAGCGACATAGTAAAAAGAGAATTTAGAAGAACGGGGAAAGCCGCTCCAATCATACCGATTGTAATCTACAACGGAGAAGAAAACTGGAAACCCACAGGAGAATTTTTTTCGGAATACCCTAATTTTAAAGTAATGCCCGTTGAGTTAAAAGAGCGTTTTCTCAACTTCTCATATTATTTTTTAGATGTATCCAAAGTAGACAAAACCAAACTCGGAGAAATCACATCACTTTTCTTTAAGGTCTTAAGCGACGGAACTAAGGACAAAGAAAACATAATAGAAAACTTTCATAAACACACGAAAGTTTTCAAAGACATCTGGGGAGAAGAAAGAACCTCAGCAATAATAGCCTATATGACCTACATCATAAAGAACAGTACAAAAGATGACAGGCAAACTACAGAGAAAATACTTAAAGAAGTATTGGGAGAAGAGAAAGGAGAAGAAGAAATGGAAACTATGCTGGATATACTAAACAGAGAAGCCAGAGAGGAAGGAATTCTCTTGGGAAGAAAAGAAGGAAGAAAAGAGAATGCTATAAGAACTGCAAGACAACTGTTTACCTTAGATCTTTCGATCAGGGAGATTGCACTTGCAACGGGGCTTTCACTTGAAGAGGTTGAGGGTTTGCGTTAAAGAGAAAAGAGTTTTGAAAGGAGGACGCTGAAAAACTCCATAGTCTTTTAATTTGTTTTCAATGAACGAAAATCCGGTAAATTTTCATTGCCGGATTTTTTTATTCTAAAAGTTTTATTATGCTTTTCATAATCTGTTTTTTAATTCGCTGTTTTTCTCGCGATATTACTGTGGACTCTGTGATAGTCGATTAACTTAGAATTTTAAACCAACTTTCCACGCTTAAGGTGCTTTCTTTGTTGACAATTGATTTTAATTATGTTAGGCTTCAGTACGGTCAGATATTTATAAGTTGACAAACGGGAAGTTTCAGGAAAGGGGTTAGTAGATGCAAATTACGATGAATCCCATAGGGTTTATAAAATCCGAGTTTACAAACAAAGAAGAAACGCCAAGGCAGGGTATGCTTGCATATGACAAGAAGGCGTCTGTTGAAATCCTTGAGGAATATCAAGAGGGAATCAGGGATATTGAGGAGGGCTCATACGGGGTTATATTATTTTATTTTCATAAGTCCGAGGGCTATGAAATGGTGACCGTTTCACGCAAGAGCGGAAAGACCTTGGGGCTATTCTCCACCAGATCCCCGAACAGACCCAACGGAATAGGGATTTCAATAGTGAGGTTTACGAAAAAAATCGGAAGAACTCTGGAGTTTGAGGGAGTGGATATGCTTGACGGCACTCCGGTGCTGGACATTAAACCCTATAGTGAGGAGTTAATTCCAAAATTCTAATTTTGAGAGGAGAAGTGATTATGAAAAAGATGAGTAAAAAGAGCATTGCTTTATTGCTGGTATTCGCATTGATTGTTCCCTTAACGGTTTCGTGCGGGAATAAAAATGACGAGGGAAATAATACCGAACAGGAGAAAAAAACGGAGGGTTATAAAGGAAAGTATAAGGGAGAGGCAAAGGGTTTCGGTGGAGATATAAAGGTTGAGGTTGAATTGGATAGTGAGGGGAAAATTCTATCCGTGTCTGTCAATAAAGATAATAATGAAACGGAAGGCATAGGAAAGGCTGCGATTGAAAAGCTTCCCGATGAAATTGTAAAGGCTCAGGGAACAAATATTGATGCGGTTTCCGGAGCCACCAAGACAAGCGAGGCGGTATTTTCCGCAGTTGAGAGTGCTTTGAAGAGTGCAGGACTAAATTCCGAGGACTAAGGATAGTCCGAGTGAATGAAATAAGCTGTAATAAATATGCTTAGAGAGGGAACTCAAATAAAAGCGGACGGGATTATCTAGAGAGAATGGAGAAAGCTTAAAGGGGAGTTACAGTGGAGTCTTAAGATGCGAAACTTCCTACTCCCCCGCATTACATTTTCTAATCATAAATTCCTTAAAGAGTGAATTGACAGGTGAGAGCTTTCTGTACTTGTGATAGGCAAAATAAAAACTGCGTCTAAGGCTTAAGCCCTTAATCCTATAATACTTCAATTTTTTTAATTCCAACTCATCATCTATTACTGCGCGTGAAAGAAACGAGCAGCCCATATTTTTCATAATCATCTTTTTTATAACTTCCATATCTTCAATTTTTCCCAATATTCTAAACTTATTATAAGACACTCCCTCATTTTCCAAAACTTTATCCACAAGCATTTGCGTGGCGGAGCCTTCCTCTCTGAAAATCCACGAAAACTTTATAAGTTCCGATTTTTCTATTTCATATCCGTTTTCGTACGGAAAGGAAAAAGGTGCCACGAGAACAATCTCATCTTCCATAAGTTCCATAAATTCCAAATTCGGATCTGAAAACTTTGCTCCCAAGAACCCGAAATCCGCACGCCCCGACATAATATCCTTAGACACCGCTTTGGAGTCTTTCTCATAGAGCCGAAAGGATATGTTAGGATATTGCTCATTGAAATCTGAAAAAATATCCGCAAGCAGCACCCTTCTGGGAACGGAACTAGCATAGAGCGTAAGATTTCCGTGAATATCTCTCTGATTTGAAAGAAGGTCATACTTTGCACCCTCAACCAAGTTTAAAATATTAACGGCGTACTCATAGAGCACATATCCTTCATTTGTCAACTCTAAGCAGCACCCTTCTGGGAACGGAACTAGCATAGAGCGTAAGATTTCCGTGAATATCTCTCTGATTTGAAAGAAGGTCATACTTTGCACCCTCAACCAAGTTTAAAATATTAACGGCGTACTCATAGAGCACATATCCTTCATTTGTCAACTCTATGTGCTTTCCTCTTCGGGATATAAGACTGTTCTCAAGTTCCATTTCCAAATTTTTAATATGATTGGTGACCGTGGGCTGAGTTATAAAGAGCTTTTCCGCCGCTTTGGAAAAACTCTTGCACTTTGCCACATTTACAAATGTTTCTAATTGCCGTATGTCCATAACCGCCTCATTTTCTTTTATTTCCCGCTAATTCTATTATAGTGAAAGCAAAAATTCAATTTTTTTTCATTAGTCCGAAATATAGTGGTACAATATAAAAAAAGGGGGTATTTCTGTGAGAAAAATTTTGACCTTAATTATTTTTGCCGCTTTTCTTTCGGGCTGCAGCGGGTTTAATGATGATAATATAAACCTCAAAATAGAAACTTACTATACAGGAGATCAAAAATTCAAATTAGATGAACTGATAGTAAAGTTTAACAATACTATCGGTTATGACAATAAAGTCGTCGTTTCTTACAGCTCGATGGGAACCGTGAATGATTTGAGTGAAAAACTTTATACCTCAGCTTTCGGAAAGGAGGGAGTGAAACCTCTTCCGGATCTTTTTGTCACATATCCCGCAGTTGCGATGAAGCTTAAGGGATATGTCAGACTTTTCGATTTTAGGGAACTGTATTCCGACGGAGAGCTTAAAGATTTTGAGGATAAGTTTTTGCAGTTTAGCACCGACAAAAATGAATCCGTACTCTATATGCTGCCGATTTCAAAATCTACTGAAGTTATTCTGATTGACAGGTTGGAATTTGAAAAGATTGGAAAAAAAGTGGGAGTTTCAGGAAAAGATCTTTCCACTTTCGAGGGAATTGCTGAAGTCGCCGAGAAATTTTACAAACACACCGACGCCCTCAGTCCTGATGTGAAAAATAACGGCAAAGCGTTTTTTGCAATAGGTTCCGCAGCCAATTATTTTATGAACGGTTTGCATCAATTCGGAGTTGTTCCTATTGAAAAGGTTGAAGGAAACTTAAGATTAAATCTTCCGGAAGATGTTATGAGAGTATTGTGGAAAAATTATTATGTACCTATGGTCAAAGGTTACTATTTGAGGAAGAATAAATACCCCTCAGATGATTTGGCAGGCGATGTCATTACGGGATGTCTCACTAACTCCACAAGCGTTTCATATTTCAGTAAGTCGGCAAAATTCAATCAATCGGATTCGGGTAAGGTGAAAGGGGTTAATAATATTGAGCTTAGAATACTTGAAGCTCCATACTTTAGAGACTGCAAGGTTAAATCCGTGTATCTGCAAGGAGGAGGAATATTTGCACTGCATACCGACGATCCGAAAAAAAAGCGTGCGATTAAGTTGTTTTCCTCCTTTTTGTTGAATAACATAAATAATGCTGAACTTAATATGTCGTCATTGTATATGCCCGTAAAAAAAATCGTTTTTTGCGAGGAGTTTTTAAACGACTATAAAAGAACTCATGATTTTGACAACAACTCCTTATCCGTCTTAAGTGTTTCCTTTAAGCAAATCAAAGATAGAGAGGTTTACTCCGGAGAGGAGCAAAATCAACAGGAGGAACTTAGGTTTATTGCAGAGAATTATTTTCATACAAAGAGCGTGGAAGCGGCGGCGGAATTTAAAAAGCGGATTGCTTCCGGTGAGGATTATGAAACGGTGCTTAATTCTTTGACTTCGGAAGAAGTGTTTCAAAATTGGTATAAGGAATTTAAAAAAAGCTGCGAATATGTATTGAACGAGATAAAATAATCGGGAGGAAAAAATGTATTACGAAGAATATGAAGTTGGGAGAGTTTATGATTTGGAGCCTGTGAAATTTACGGAGGAAGAAATTATATCCTTTGCAAGTGAATGGGATCCCAGATGGTTTCATATAGACAAAGATGAAGCAAAAAAATCCAGGTTCGGAGGACTCATAGCCTCCGGACATCATACCTTTATCAAGTGCTGGAGCGTGTGGGTAAAGACGGGACTTGATCATAAAGGACTTATATGCGGAATGAGCATTGACGGTCTAAAATGGCTAAAACCCGTCTATCCTGAAGATATACTTACAGGTAAGATTACAATAACGGGAAAGAGCAAACGAGAGGGAACAAACAAAGGTAAAGTGGAACTTGAATTATCCGTAAAAAATCAAAGGGGCGAGGAAGTTTTGATTGCGAGAGTAACCTCTTTGGTTTTTAGTGAAAAAGGGGGTATTACAAAGAGTTTTTAAAGCTCTTTTTTTATTGCAATTAAAAAAGAGCCTGTCGGGAAAGGAAGGGATACCGACGGGCTCAAGAGACATATCATATTTATTTTCCGGAAAGCGACTCTTCTGAAATTCCATCTGACCAGAACACGAGGTTCCTGTCATACCATTTTTCTTTTTTAATACTCCAAGCCGAACATACTACTATATCATTTAAGCTCTCAATAGGGAGAGCGAAAGTCTTCTTGCCTTCCGGATCCAATTCAAAAGGAATAAAATCATCCGCTTTTTCAGCAGCTTCACCTGTACCCATAAACATTTTGCCATAGCCTTGACCGCTCATAGTGATTGTGGCAATCATCTTCTCTCCCTCCACCTTCAAGCGGCACTTCACCACCCTGAACATAGAGGAATCCGATTCAACCGAGGATAAATCGTATTCCCCGTCTTTTATAAGAGAAGCCGAAATCGGCTCTCTCTTATCTTTACTCACATCACTGCCTTCGATTGTAGATTTGCAGTGATCCACAATCATTTGCTGCACACCTTTGTATTGACCCATTCCCTTTAGTACAGGTTCAACTTCATAACCGGCTTTCTTAAAAGCTGTCTTCCAAGAATCGTCCTCGTCGCCCGCCATATCGTTGTTGGCGTGATCTCCTGCAACAATCATAAGCGGAAGAAGAACGACCTTTTTTGCGGAGGTCTTCTTTACCATTGAAAGCACATCGTCTAATGAGGGTGTGGCTTCGACAGTTCCCACAAAGTAGTTTTTATATCCTGCGCTTAAAAAAGCTTCCTGCATTTTCCCGTAAACCTCGTTGGATTTATGCTCCGTGCCGTGTCCCATCCATACAACGGCGGTTTCTTCACTGTCATAATCCTTGGTTTCATTGTGAAGGATTTCAACCAATCTTTTAAGATCCTCGTCCTTTGTCAGGAGTGTGGGAGAAATTTTAAAGCTGTCGAACTTATCCTTAAACTCTTCAACTTCCTTTACTATGCCGTCATATTCCATACCGCTCATAACATGGCTTGGTTGAATTACAACGTCCTTAACTCCGTCCGCCACCAGTCTTTCCATAGCTTCTTTTACATTATCGATTTCAATCTTATCTCTCTCTTTTAGCTTATCGATAATGATTTGACTGGTGAATGCTCTCCTCACTTCACGATCCGGAAAAGCTTCCTGCAAAGCACTCTCAACTCCGCCGATTGACAAATCCCTATTGTCATTATAGCTTGTGCCGAATGATACGCAAAGTATCACGGGTTTAACCGCTGCGGCATTTTCAGGCTCGGTTTTTTCCTGATCCTTCATTTCTGTTTCGTTTGCTTTCGGTTCTTCGGATTTAGCAAGCTCCTCGTTAGGTTTTTGCTCGCCGCACGCTGCCATACCGACAATCATCAGAAAGGTCAAAAGCAACGCAAACGCTCTCTTCATCTTTTTCCTCCTTTTTTTCCGTTCATCTCCCCCTGCTGCGCAACAAAAATCAATAAAAAATGCGACAGCCTTACGACTGCCGCAACCGTATTCTTGCGCTACAAACGAACCCCATTTCGGATATATTCCCAATGAAGTCAAAAAGCCTGAGCAGGTCTCCTGACTCGTGAATCATAAGCAATGCGCCGCCTTCTCAGGTTTCCCCAATGGCATATGGCACACGCCTCCTCACACACAGTGGCGGGCACCGTTTCGGATTTTAACCGAATTCCCTATTCTCCTCATAAAGAAGCACTCTAGGCAATATCGCAATACGATATTCTCCTGAACGGATATTATTTTAACCAACTCTGATTCTACACCTAAATTTCTAAATCAGTCAACCTTTTAAAAAAAAAACTTATTCCTCATCTTCTTCATTCGGAATTATGATCTTAACTTCATCTTTGCCTTCATTCCCGTCATCACTGTTTGAAACTGTGGGAATAATTTTTATCTCAAGGCGTTGTATTCTCTTGTCCTTTATGTCTATCGCCTTCATATGAATATTTCCTCTGATTACCTCCGCCCCTTCATCTTCCTCATCGGGAATAAATCCGAGCAGCTCTATAAAAAATCCGCTTATAGTTTCATAGTTCTCGCTCTCAAGGTGTGTGCCGAGTTCCTCATTGAGCTCATCAAGATCACAACTTCCGTCCACAATGTAGTGATTTTCTTTTACACGCTTTATCGGAAGAAGTGAATAATCGTACTCATCGTCGATTTCTCCGACTATCTCCTCAAGAATATCCTCTATGGTGACTATCCCCGAAAACCCTCCATACTCATCTATAACTATTGCGATATGATTTTTGGAAGATTGAAGCTCTCCCAAGAGTTTATCTATTTTTTTGCTTTCTGGAATAAAATAAGGTTCTTTTAAAATCTCGTCGGGTTGAATTTTTTTGAAGTCATATTTTGCAAAGTTCGCAAATATGTCTTTGATGTACAGCGTGCCGATAATGTTGTCGTTCATATCCTTATACACGGGAATTCTTGAATATCCGGTTTTTAAGAGTTCAGGAATTGAAAGAGAGGGAATATCGTCATAGTCAAGGTCGTACACATCGGTTCTCGGAGTCATTATCTCGTAGGCGGATTTGTCATCAAAATCAAAAATCGAAATGAGCATATCCTCGCCTTCGGTATTAAAAAGCCCCTGCTCCTGACCTACCTTTATCATAGTTTTGATTTCTTCTTCACTCACTCTTTCCTCAATGTTTTCAATATGGTTTCCCGTAATTTTTAAAACCAGTTTCGTGGATACGGAAATAATCTTTACAAAGGGTCTGAAGAGTTTCTGTACGACTCTTATAATCGGAACGAAAGCCAATGCCGCCTTGTCTGCATTTTGCAGTGCAATTCTCTTTGGAACAAGCTCTCCGAATACTATTGAGAGATAAGTAAGAAGGATTGTTATAAGAATCCCCGCAAAAGTTTCGGCAAAAGGAATTCCGACTTCTTTAAAAACCTTTCCCAAATCCTTGGCTATACTTGTTGCGGTTGATGCACTCATAAAAAATCCTGCAAAGGTTATCCCGACTTGAATGGTTGAGAGAAAATTCGTCGGCTCTTTAAGTATCGCCCGAAGTTTTTCGGCTCGTTTATCTTTCTTCTTCGCTAAGGTTTCTATAACGGTTTTGTTTACGGAAACCATAGCCATTTCCGCAGCGGCAAAAAAACCGTTCACCGCCGTCAATACTACTATCAGAATAAGTTGCCCTACCGTGTCGTCCACGTATCATTCCTCCTTGTGTGATAGTTATTGGATTATATCAAAACTTTTTTTTGTTTTCAACAATAGCTAATGTTTATACACTACACCACGGAATGAAAAAAATATTATCAAAGTAGGCATCGTAATGTGGACGCGGTAAGGTTATCAAATAAGTTCATTGTACTGTATCAAAACTATAAACTTACCTGTCTGTCGCAGGATGAAACCACGACATCATCGTGTGTGGATATTATGATGGGGCATTTTTTCTTCAACCGAAGCATAAGAGCCAAGATTTCATCTCTCGTTTTCTCGTCCAAAGCGGAGGTAACCTCGTCCAAGAGCAAAAGTTCCGCTCCTCCCAAAATCGCACGGGCAATTGCCAGTCTTTGAAGCTCTCCGCCCGAAAATTCATAAGGATAGCGACCCTTTATAAAAGCCTCATCAAATCCCACCAAAGAGAGAGCATCGGAAATTGAGCAGTCGGATTTTTTTGCCCTTTCCAATGCCTTATATAGCGACACCGCCGAATTAAAAGAAGTTTTGGGGTCTTGCGGCACCCAACCTATGCCCCCCCGCAATTTTTCTTCCCAATCTCTGAAACTTGGGGGAAGTTTTTTACCCTTAAACCAAACCTCTCCGTCCAATCTCTCCCACAATCCCAAAAGAGTTCGGATAAGCGTGGTCTTTCCTCCTCCGGAATTAGCCGTGATTGCGAGCATTTCCCCCTCTCCGAGTTCAAACGATAAATCCTTAAAAGTCGCCCTTGAAGCTCCGGGTGCTTTTGAGGAGAGTTTTTTTACCTGCAATATAACTTTCCCTCGGCTTTCTTTAACCTCGATTTTCGGACTGACGGATTTAATCTCCGTTTCCTGATAGTTTTTCAGCTCCCCGTCCTCAAGAAGGTAAAATTTTTTTACAAGTCTTTTTAAAGTTGCGAAATCGTGCGTGATTAAAAGCACACTCGTTTTCAGCTCTTCTATAAGAGTGGATAGAAGAAGAAGCACTTTTTCTTTTGTTTCCTCGTCAAGCCCCGCTGTCGGCTCGTCAAGGAGCAATAACTTGGGTCGCCTGAGCAGAGTGCGCGCGAGTGCCACTCTTCTCTTTTGCCCCCCCGAAAGCTCACTCGGAGTTCTTTTTAAGAAAGCCTTATCATACGGCAAATCAAAGCACTCAAGAGTATGAGCCGCTTCCATGTCAAAATCTTTGCCCTTAAAGACTGAAAGCTCTTTCAAAGTGTTTTTTATGCTCATGGTGGGAGTGAGGGAAGCCGCCGGATCTTGGTTAAGATGTCCGATTTTTTTTCTCACTTCCCTTAGAGTCTTTCGGTTTGAAATTTTACCGTCCTTTATAACCATACTTTCATCTATTTTTATATTTCCCGACACCGATAACCCCTTTGCCACCTCTCCCATCAAAGCATAAAGCAGAGTGGATTTGCCCGCTCCGGATTTGCCGACTATTCCGACTGTTTCTTTAGCTCCCACCTTTAATGATATGCCCTTTAATATTTCTTTCTCCTGATTTCTTATAAAAATATTTTCCACATCAATCATTTTTTCTCTCCAAACTGTCTATAAAAAAGTTTACAGGCGCGGTAAGAAATATTATCGCAATTATCGGGGCAAATGACGCCCAAGGATTAAGAGCCAACCCCGATATGTTTTCCGCAACCATCACCGACCATATAAAACCCTCCGAGCCCGTCGAAGCTCCCAAAAAACTTACAGCGCTTATCATATAGCAGGAGCCTATAAAAGTTGAGCCGAGGTCTGTGAGTATATTTTTTTTAAGTATCGGAACGATTTCCTGCACCAAGGCTTTAATAGAAGATTTTCCGCTTATCCTTGCATATTCATAAAACCCCGTTTTCATAAGAGGTTTAGTCGTCTTTTCGTAGTATCTGGAATAGTAGGGAAGTGACAATATGGCGGCAATAGGAATAATTGAATAGAGAGAGCCTTTGAATGCCTGAAAAAATGCAAGCATTAAGATCATCATCGGCATAACCAATATCACATCAAGAAAAAATCTCAAAAGTTTCATCTCATTTTTTGCGGCTGCCATCATCATTCCGAAGGACGAACCCAAAAGTATAGTAAAAATTGCAGTAATCACCGAAGTGAATAGGAGTAATATCCCTCCCGAAAGAAGTTGAGGGAAAATTGGTCGCCCTATGACATCATATCCGAGACCGAAAGCTCCCCCCTTTTCAAAGGACATTCCCTCGGAGCGTGAGCCGTCTCCGAAAACGGGTGCTATAAAATATCCCGCCGTGGTAAGCACAGCCATAATCACGAAAATTATCAGCCAAAACCTTGCAGCCCTGTTCATTAAAACACCCCCTCCGCCTTTTGCTTCTTTGAAAAAAAATCCGCCATATAAAACGAAATGAGGGTTATAAAAATTATTATGCCGGAAAAAGCCATAACAATTTTCACTTCTCTGCTGCCGACTGCTGAAATTATGGTATTACCCATTCCGGGAAAAGAAGTTATCGTTTCTGCGACCATAGTGTTTCCGAGAACAAATGGAATTACATTTGAAAGTGTTTGAAAAATTCCCGATAGTGCGGAGGGGAGAAGATGCCTAAACAGCACCGAAAAAGGAGCAATTCCCGAAAGCTCGGCTTCCGTCACATAAGATGTCTTTGAAAAATTTTCTATCAACACTTTGATTTGACGAAAAATTCTCGCCGAAATGACCACCCAGACGGAAATGCTCGGCACAATCAAAGCCGTCGGATTGTCCCATACGGTTTTTCCGGGACCGGGGATTGAGAGCACCGGCAGAAGTTTGAGTTTGGAGCAAATTAAGATTAGAATAAAAAAACAAATCACGAAATCGGGAAGAGCTGAAAGCAATACGGAAAGTTTCCCGAGAAATCTTGAAAATAAATTATTATAAAACCCCGAATATAAAGCCAACGGCAAAGTTATAAAGATAAGTCCCGAAAAAACCAAAATCATAAGCGAAAAAGAGGATAAAAATGGAACTTTTATAAGCTCAGCCACTTCTTTTTCGGAGGAAAAAGTTTTTCCCAAATCTCCTCTTAGCAAGTCAAAAAGCCATTCCCTATATCTTATAAGCACGGGTCTGTCCAATCCCATTTCGTGCCTTAAACTCTTAACCGCTTCTTCTCCCTGTTTGCCCGCAATGTTCGAGGCGGCATCTCCCGGCAAAGCATTCAATATAACAAAGAGAAGAAACGTGGAAATTATCCACATCAAAATGATTTTCAGTACGGTTTTAAGCATAGCTTCCTCCATTAAAAAATATCTCCCCGCTTTTTACGGCGAGGAGATTTGCTTAACTAGTTTTCAGGATGAAATTTGGCTCCTGAAAGCCAAGGGATTGTTTGAGTGGTTTCGCACTCAACCCCCTTTCTTCTTGCGGAAATGTTCTTTTGATAACCCCAAACTATGTTTCCGCCGTTATCATGAATATCCTTTTGTACCGCTTTTATATACTCATTTTGCTCCTTACCCGCCCCCACACTGAGTGCTTTTTTGTAATTGGTTTCGGTTATATCGGAATAATAACCCGAAGTGTTATAGGGTCCGTCTTTGATAATCTGATTTTTCAGATTGGTAATTGAAAGACGGTTTATCCAGAAAGACACAAACGCTTCTTTCTTATAGAGTTCGGCAAAATTTGCATAATAGCTTTGCGGATCCATTTCCTCAATTTTCACTTCAACTCCGATATCCGAAAAATCCTGAGCCATAATCTTTGTGGCATTATTTAATCCTCCGCTCACATCGGACGTGACTATCGTGAAACTCTTAACTCCTTTCGCTTCAAAAATCTTCTTCGCTTCTTCCTTGTTCATCACGGTCTGCTCAATGTCATCGGGATAATCGGCATAACCTTTGCCAATCATATCGTTTCCGACTTCGCCGTAATCTCCCAAAATCGTCTTTACCAACTTCTCCCTGTCTATAACGAGTTTTGCCGCACGTCTGAGTTCGGGGTCGTTAAAGGGAGCCATTCTGGTGTTAAGTGTTAAATCCAAAATCGCCGCACTGTCAAACGATGATTCGGGAAGCTCTATTTCATCATTTCCCTTTAGGGTTTGAATTGCCGCAGTGTCAAGTCCCCAAGCATAGTCAATCTCTCCTGTAAGAAGAGCTTGAGCCTTTGAGTTGCTGTCCGCTATGTTTAATAATGTCACCTCGGCAATTTCGGGAGCTCCTCCGTAATAATGCTCGTTTCTCTTGAGCTTATATCCCGTTTGAGAATCTCCGCTCTCCACGAAATATCCTCCCGCACCTATGCCTTCAAACTTTCCCTCTTTCCCAACCGGTGAAAACATAGAAAGGCAGGACTCCAAAAAGTCGGAAGCGGGGGTTTTTAACTTAAGCGTTAAAGTATTTCCCTCAGCTGAGGAATTTTCAAAATCCACTCCCCCATACATAACTTGGTAAAGAGGAGATGTGACTAAGTAAGCAAGCGAGTCCAAAGCGTCTTTTCCCGTTACGGGAGTGCCGTCGGAAAACTTGGCATTCTCTCTCAAAACAATTTTATATTCATCAAAGGTTTCGTTGGGAGTAATCGACTCCGCCAATCTGAGTGTAGCCCCTTTTTCACTTATGGTTGACAAGGAGTCATATAACGACATTACCAATATCATTCCGCCTGCAGATGAAGCATAAATCGGGTCAAGAGTGTCCGTCGGCGCAAACATCACTCCGATTTTCAGGGTTGAGGATCCTTCGTTTCCTTCCGATTTTTCTTCCTTTTTGTCGTCCTGTTTTTCATCTTTTGATTCTTCCTTTGTTTCAGGTGAGCTTACAGGCTCTTTCTCCTGCGAATTTCCGCAGGACGACACGATAAACATCAACGCCAATAACAATGCTGCCAATTTTTGAAGCTTTTTCATAAAATTCTCTCTCCTTTTCTCCAACTATACGAGTTTCCAACCGTATGTTTTACTTCTGTACTCCCAGAACTTTTTATAAGCTCCGTCCTTCTTAACCAACTCCTCGTGATTTCCGATATCCTCAATAGTTCCGTCTTTTGAAAGCACCACAACCTTGTCCGCCGACTTTATGGTTTCCAGCTTATGGGCAACTATAATCAGAGTGGAATTTTTTCTTATCTCCTCCATCGACTCCACAATATGTGCCTCATTCTCCGCGTCCAATGCGCTTGTCGCCTCATCCAAAAGCACAATCGGGGATTTCTTAAGAAGTGCTCTTGCTATGGAAATCCTCTGTCTTTCTCCTCCGGAAAGGGAAGTGCCTCCCTCTCCCACATTGCTCTCCCAGCCCTTGGGAAGTCTTTGGGCTATTTCAGACACTCCCGCAAGCTCGCAGGCTCTTAACACCTCCTCTCTCGAAGCCTTGGGATTTCCCATCTCCACATTGGAAATCAGGGTATCGTTGAATAAATAAACATCTTGAAAGACAATCGAAATTTCTTTCATCAAATCTTCCGTCTTCAGATTTTTTACATCAACTCCACCTACCTTGACCGTTCCCGAATCAACATCATAAAATCTTGACATCAGATATTCAATTGTGGTCTTTCCGCTTCCCGAGGGTCCCACCAAAGCGCACATTTCATTCGCCTCCACCTTGAAAGAAATATCCTTTAAGAGAGGCTTGCTCTTGTCATATGAAAAGAAAACTTTTTCCAGTTCGACCGCTCCTCTTTCCGTAATTTTTTCGGAGCGTTCGGGCTCTGCCATCTCTTTTTCATCGAACAGGTCGTCAAACTTGTTCATCTGCTGGCGTCTTTCTTCCGCACCTACGGTGTTGTTATGAAGCTCATCAAGCATTTTCATATACCTTAGAGCCAATCCGAGGCAAGCGATTGTGACCAAGGGCGATAACTGTCCTTGAGTTGCCCAAAGAATTATAAAAAAGATAAAAATAACCGTTATGAGCTGCAAAGTCATTCCGGAGATGAGATTTCCCAAAGTCTGCCACCACATAGCCTTCACTCCCATAGTGTCCGCTTTGTCGAAAGCCTCAAGAAGGGGTTTATCTCTTCCCGAAGCGTGGCAGGATCTCAAAGCTCCCTGAGCTTTTGCAAACTCCACCATTCGGCTTGCGACTTCCTCTTCACAAGGGTCGCTCAATTTTTTGCCCTTATCTATAAATCTTCTCGCTATATCAAGTATTAGAACAAAGAGCGGTCCAGTAATCGTCATAAAAATTCCAAGCCTGAAATTCCAAATCCAAGCACTTATCGTAACGGTTATTATTGACGCAATGCTTTTAAAGGATTGATAAAGAAAAACCGCTACCGCCGAGGATAAACTCATCATCTCCTGAGTGACCATTCTTGAATAGTTTCCCGATGTGGCTTGGGTGAAATCTCCGAGCGGAAGTTTTGAGACTTTGTTTCCGAGTTTGTGGTGAATGGTGTTCATAAAACTCAAAGCTCCGACATATGAAGTTCTCTGACCCAAAAAATCTATAACCACCGCACCCAATCCGAATATTGCCAATAAAGTCATATAATGCTTAAAAGACAGTCCGAGATATTCTTTGCCGTCGGACAAAGTGACCGTCAGAGGAAAAATCGTCATCAAGGCTATACCCGCAAGCACTCCTGCAATAACTCCCATTGAATAACCTTTTACCACCTGCTCCCAGTCTTTTTTCTCCATATGCCTTTTGTATCTTAGGAATAATGATCTGCCTCTCATGCCATCGCCCCCTTTGCGGTTGATTGACGCAGAAGTGACTGATAGTGTTTGTTTTCCGAGAGTTCTTCGTGCTTTCCTTCAGCTGCTACTTCTCCCCTCTCCATAACGACTATCTTATCCGCTCCCCTTATTGCGCCGGGTCTGTGTGCTATTACCAAAACCGTCTTTCCCTTTACAAGAAGTGAAAGTGCCTTTTGAATATCCGCCTCGCTCTCAGGATCGGCAAATGCCGTCGCCTCATCAAGTAAAAGTACGGGAGTGTTCAAAAGAACCGCCCTTGCAATTGAAAGTCTCTGTTCCTCACCGCCCGAAAGTTTTCTTCCGCTTCCCAAAACGGTGGCATACCCTTCGGGGAGACTTTCGATAAGCTCGTGAATTTGTGCAACTTTTGCCGCCTCCACAACTTCATCGTGTGTGGCGTTTTCCTTTCCAAGTTTTATGTTATCCTCAATGGACATATTCAAAAGCTGTGCGTCCTGCAACACAAAGGACACCTTGTTATAAAGCGCTTCCTCCGTCATCTCCCTTATGTCAACGGAACCTATTTTTACGGCACCGCCCGAAGGGTCTGAAAATCTGGCGATAAGAGTGGCGAGAGTTGTCTTTCCGCTCCCTGAAGGACCGACAAGTGCGGATACCGTCCCCTCTTCAAATTTCAAACTGACTTTTTTCAAAGCCTCCGTCGCTCCATAGGAGAAAGAAACATCTTTCATCTCTATCGAAGAATCTTTAGGAAGTTTTCCGTCGCTTGTTTCCGGAAGAATTTCCAAATCCATCAATTCGCAAAGTCTGATTCCGGCAGCCCCCGCAATCTGATATGACCACTCAATGGTCATCACCGTGTAAATGGTTCTCGGAATTGCAATTGCGATTAAAACGGCTGTAACAACTTGAAAGGGTTCAACCGAATTTGCAGCCGTCAGCATATTTCCTCCCAAAAAGTTCACGAACAATAAAAGGGGTTCGGAGATCCACGCCATAGCAAAGCAGGTTATGGAAACCAAGGGTATGCACCAGCCTAAGTAAAATTTTGAAAAGGCATCTGCCGCCTCGATGTATTTGCCATGAGCTTTTCCCGATTGCCCGAAAGTTTTTACCACCTTTATTCCCGAGACAAATTCCACCATAGAAGAAGAAACTTTTTCCAAATAGGTATTCATTTGCGCAGTTTTTTCCGCCATTCCTCTCATAGTAAAACTGTAGCTTATGATATAGATTGGAATTGTGGCAAGGGATAAAAGCCCGAGACGATAATCCATAAAAAACGCATAGCATAAGAGAGCAAGCGGTTGAACTATGGCATTGAGCTTATCCACGGGAGCGTGTGCAATAATGGTGTGCGCTGCCGCAGTATCGTCCTGCACGGCTTTTCTTATCGCTCCGGAATTTGAAGCGGAAAACCACGAAAGCGGAGCTTTTGCCATTCTATTTACGATATCCCGCCTTAAAATATCTCTAAGCTTCAAATCCGCAAAGTGCGTGATAAGCAAAGCTATAAGATAGAGCGAAAGCTGAAGACTGAAACTCATAGCCAAAAATTTTCCAACCTTCCAAATTCTCTCCTTATCCATAACTCCCGAATTGTGCGCCTGAATTAAAAGAGCACCGAGCTTCGTCAAAGCCACATAGGGGGCAATGGATAAAATCCCCGAAAGAATAGTCAAAACCTGAGCCCAAAAAATTCTTCCCTTTATGGGACCTCCCAATCTCTTTAGGGCATTTCTCCCTGCCTTTGCCCTTTCCCTGTTTTCGTTTTCCTTTGGATCGGGATTTTTTTTCTTATCCATTTTCTTCTCCTTTCTTTCCGTTTTCCGAAATATAGTTTTTTAAGAAACTTCTAAACATCTGCTTGTGGTTCATAAAAGTCTCTCGGACACTTAAAACTTCGATTGCAACCATCATCGAGTTGATAAAGGCGACAATCTCCTCATTCACAAGACATCGCATTTCGCCAAGTTCAATTTTTTCAATATGCTCCAAAAACTCCGATATACTCTCCTTTAGCAGTCTGTCTCTAACTTCCCTAAGTCTCTCATCTTTCTCAGCCTCAATCAAAAGCATTGCCCAAAGAGATTTCAAATCTTTCTTATCCAGTATTTTCAAAATTGTAATTTCCACAAAAACATCTTCTTTGGAGAGGTTCGGATTGGCTTTTGCAAATTCACCCACATCATAAAACCTTTCATCCATTGCATCCACCATGAGGTCGTGGAGCATATCCGCAGTGCTTTTATAGTGGCGATAAACTCCCCCCTTGCTCATCCCTGAAGCATTCACAACATCTTCCATAGTCGTGTCTTTAAATCCCTTTTCCAAAAAAATTTTCTTTGCACACTCTCTTATCTCTTTTTTTCTCACCTCTTTCGGAAGTCTTTTCACACTCACACCTCCTTTCGGAAAATAGCGACGCTTGAGTCGCTTAGTATGTTACTTCCAAACAATCTTACTGTCAACTACTTTTTTATAAAATTTTAAAGTGGACAACAAATTGAACATTGATATAATACTGAACTGAAAGGAGAAGATATGAATACGGATTTTATTCCCGACACATCGTTGAAAATAATTCAGGACAGAAAAAGTTTTTCCTTCGGAACGGACGCAATATTGCTTACGGATTTTTCTCCGAGGGCGGATAGAGTTGTCGATCTCGGAGCGGGGTTCGGAATTTTATTTTTAAGACTTATGGGTTTGGGAAAAGCGAATTTTTCTATCGGCGTGGAATTGGATAGTGCCGCTGCGGAAAGGGCGAAAGATAATATAACACTGAACGGACTTTCGGATTGTGCAAAAATTATAGTCGGAAACTATACCGAGGTGGAAAAAATCTTGCAGCCCGAATGTTGCGATATGGTGATTGCAAATCCTCCATACTTCAAAAATTCTCTTATGGGAAAGCACGTGAATTCACGCCACGAGGTTACAATGACTTTTGAGGATTTGGCAAGAGCCGCCGCTTTTATCTTAAAGGACAGGGGGATTTTTGTCTTTTCGCACACTCCTAAGAGACTTCCTGAACTTTTCAGCAAAGTAAAAAAATATAAACTTGAACCTAAGAGAATGTGTTTTGCGGAGCCTAAAGGTAAAGCTGCGGCAATAGTATTGATAGAAACCGTAAAGAACGGAAAGGAAGGATTGAAAATGGAAAGGACTTTATTGCTATGAAAGGCACTTTATACTTGGTTGCCACTCCCATAGGAAATCTTGAGGACATTTCCTATCGCGCGGTAAAGGTTCTTAAAAACTCGGATATGATTTATTGCGAGGACACAAGGGTTTCTTCCATATTGCTTTCTCATTACAAAATTTCAAAACCTCTTGGAATTTATGAAACTCATCGTGAAAAAAAAGCCTCGGATTTAATTTTGAGAGATTTGGATCTCGGTAAAAATGTATGTCTTGTATCCGATGCGGGACTTCCTGGAATTTCCGACCCCGGAGAGAGAATAATTCGGGAAGCTTGTGAAAGGGGTTATCCCATAACCGTTATTCCCGGAGCGAACGCCGGACTTTCAGCGTTGCTGCTCTCCGGATTTTCCGCAGGCAAATTCTTTTTTGAGGGTTTTTTGCCTGCAAAGGGTTCTGCGAGGAGAGAGAGATTGAAGTCCGTACTTAAAGTGCCGGTGTCGGTGATTTTATATGAAGCTCCGCACCGCATAAAATACCTACTCAAGGATATAGAAGAACTCGCTCCGAACAGAAAACTCTCCCTCTCAAGAGAGCTTACGAAAATTCACGAGGAAACCGTAAGAGGAACTGCCGCAGAGCTTTCGGAAAGATTTTCCGAGGGCATTAAGGGTGAAATTGTACTTGTGATTTCGGCTTATGAAAATGAAACTTTAAGTGAGGAGAAGGTGATTGAACTCATAAGGGAGAAACTTGGAAAAAATCTTTCGCAAAAAGATTTGGTAAGAGAGGTTTCTGAAGAAACGGGGAGAAGTAAAAATGAAATATACGATCTTTCATTGAAACTTAGGGAGGGTGAAAAATGATTGAGATTTCTAGGGAAATGACGGAGACTCTCAGTGCTTTAAACTGCGCCTTGCGTAAAAAGAAAAACGGACACCCCGAAAGAAATGTACTTAGGAATTTTATAACCGACGAAATAGGCATCATTAAAAAAATCAGCCCTCTATCGCCCGAAAAACTGGGAGAGATAGAAGAAAAAGGGGGAATGGCTGCGGTTGACGGCTCCGTAAACCGTACAGGAGGTGCAAGTCCTCACTATATAGATTTTTTTAGAGGTGTGGCAAAAAGCACTCTCGGTAATACCGTAACAACTGCAAATTTTTACTCCCCTATGCTTGACTCGGAATATTCCGAAGATGAGCATAAGAGGGATAAATTACTTGCGGACATAGAACTTAAAGTTGCCATCTTGGCACTTGAAGAACTTAAACCCAAAATTCTTATGATGGACGGTTCGCTTCTTAGATACAGGATTTATGATGAACCGCTGTGGGAGGAGCTTAAAGACAAAGCTCTTTGCACCGACACCATATTGCTTGGAGTTATAAAAGATATAAAGACTTCATTTATAGGGGACGGACTGAAAATTCCCTCATATGACCGTGAGTTATTATATGGACTGCTTGAAACGGGAGAGTTTTTGGAAATAAAATCTGAGGTCAACAGTACAAAAAAATCCGGATTTGCTTCGGGATTTTTGCGGGCGGGGTTAGATCCTAATGTGTGCGGAATAGATGTTATTTATGAGCAAACTTCCGCACTTGAAACGGCTGCGAGGCTTTCTTATGCGTTGACGCCAAAAAACTCAAGGGGAGTTCCGCTGTTTTTGGATATAGTTGATAAAGAAGCAAAAATAACGGACGCCATGCTTAAAGCTCTTTTGGAAAATTATATTGACAGGGAGCTTTATGAAATGTTTATAATGTCGGAGCGACAAAAAAGAAACTGAGGAGGAAAAAAATGGACTTGGAAAGAATTGCATCAGAGGTTAAAAGAGCTGCGGAAGAATTGATTGTTTCCGCAAAGGCTGAAACGGGCGATATTTTTGTGCTGGGCTGCTCAAGTAGCGAGGTTAAAGGAGAGCATATCGGAAAAGCCTCAAGTGAGGAAGTGGGAGAAGTAATAATAAGAAGTTTGAAAAAGGTGTTGGATGAGAGAGGGATTTTTCTTGCGGTACAGGGCTGCGAGCATATCAATCGTTCTTTGGTGGTGGAGAAGGAGTTGGCAAAAAGGGATAAATTGGAAGAGGTATCCGTAATTCCCGCACTTCATGCGGGAGGAGCCTGCTCAATGGCTGCCTACCGTCAGGCAAAGGAACCGGTTATGGTTGAGCATATCAGTGCAAAATGCGGCATTGATATAGGAGATACCTCCATAGGAATGCACATAAAGTTTGTTCAGGTTCCCGTAAGACTCTCAGTCAGGGAAATCGGCTCGGCACACGTTACGGCGCTGAAATCCCGACCCAAGTTGGTGGGAGGCGAAAGAGCGAAGTATGAGTGAGGTGGATTAAATTTTTTCCAAAGGCTACGGGAGAATAAAAAATCCCGAAAAACATTTGAAGGACTTTTACGGAGACGGATTTTCCCTGCATTCTGAAACCGTTCTAAGGGGAATTTCTCCGATACCGATGGATATGTTCAATCACAGAAAACACTGCGTATTGGTCAGTCTTTCGGCGGTTTTGCTATATTATTCGGAGATTTTAAAAATCCCGAATAATATAGACGAAATTTTTCAGGCAATATGTTCTTATGCAAAAAAACATTTTTATTATTTCGAGTTTTACGGAGTGAATTTGCTTATGATACCCAAACTTGCAAGGGGTGTTTTCAGACAGTTCGGGTATGAGAGCATTGCAAAAAATCATCTCATTCTCAAGGGTTCAAATTTTGCCTTTGAAACTTCAAAAAAAGAGCTTACACAAGGCAGACCGTTTTTAATAAGCTTTTGGGGCGGAGATTATAGAAATCATACGACCGTTTGCTACGGATATTCTGACTATGTGAGAGGTTTTGAAACCAAGAGATTTCTAATTCTTTCGGACGGTTGGGCAGGAGAGCCTCGCTATGTGGACTGTTCAATGATTGGAAGTTTAAGGACCGCTTTTTACGCAATAACCTCTCTCTTTCCCGTTAAATAAGCACATCTTTTATAATTCTTTCGGCATTTTTATAGGCGAGCTTATCTATCTGTTCTTCGCTCCAACCGGACTTTTTGAGAGCATTAAAGAGTTTGTCAAAATCCAATGGTGAAGAAATTTCCAACTCGCCGCCGATTCCGTCCAAATCGCTTCCCAGGGCAACGATTTCCTCTCCTCCGATATCTTTCATATGATCAAGGTGTCTAATCATATCGCTTATTCTGGAATACACGATTATGTTCCTTTTGTCATATCCGTTCCATTTTTTAACGGCATCGGGAATTTGGGATTGGTTTAGGAAACTAGGCGCAAAGTTTAATCCCACAACTCCCCCGTGGTTTGCAATTTCTCTTAGCATATCGTCCGTGAGATTTCTGGGGTGAAAATCCAAATCACGACAGTTCGAGTGCGAGGCGATAAAGGGAGTATCCAACAGCTTTGCCACATCCCAAAAACCGCCGTCCGAAAGATGTGACACATCTACCAACATTCCCAATTCTTTCATTCTCACCACCGTATCACGACCGAACGGCTTGAGTCCTTTATTCATTTTTTCGGAATCGTGCGAATTAGGAAAGCCCAGACAGTTTTCATAATTCCATGTTAGGGTTATAAGCCTTATTCCTTCGTCATAGTAATACTTAAGCTTATCAAGTGAGTTATCAAGCACCCGTCCCTCTTCAAATGTCAAAAACATTGAGAGTTTGCCCTCGGACTGATTTTTTTTGAGGGTTTCATAATTCGTGGCAAGAGCTGCAAGGTCTAAGTGGCGACTGAGATTTTCTTTCGCACTCTCTAATCTTCCGGCGATGTAATCTTCGTCGGAAGGAAACTTAACGTTCATCTCCTCCATTCTTTCTTTAGTATCCATAAAGATGGCAAAAAACTGCGCACTCTGACCTCCTTCTTTCATACGTCGAAAGTCAACCGCAGTTTTTTTATTGTCATAAAGGTCATCTGAAAAATCCCTTTTTGCAGTGAGCATTAAGGTATCACAATGGAAATCAATATACATACTCTTCACCTCTTAAATATCTTAAAAATAAATCCTCGCCTTTTCTAATCTCATTCAAAACATAATGTTTTGCCTCGGAGAGGTGAGATATTCCCTCACCCGATATAAAACTCTTTGCATTTCCTCCAATCAAAATCGGAGAGAGATATATCATAATCTCGTCGATAAGTCCTAATCTCATAAACCCGTCGGCAAGAGTTCCTCCTCCCTCAACCATAAGGGATATGATATTTCTTTTTCTCAAAATCTTCAGAGCTTCAATAATCGACACTTTGCCGTTATCGTTTGCCGTTATAACTTCAACATTTTCGAATTTTGAAATGACTTTCAGTTTTTTTAAATCGGGTTTCGCCGTAAAAATAATTGTGGGAGCTTTGGAATTCCTGTGAAGAAGTTTTGCGTTTTCAGGAATTTTTAAGTGGGAGTCAAACACCACGGCTAAGGGGTCTATATTTTCGGTTTCAAGACTTCGTGAGGAAAGAAGCGGATTATCCGAAAGCACTGTTCCTATTCCTACGGCTATTGCACCGACCTGTGAGCGAAACTTGTGCGCCTCCTCCCGAGATGCTTCGGATGTAATCCACTTTGATTCCCCAATCTTTGTCTGAATTTTTCCATCAATGGAAATACCCGCCTTTAGAAAAATATAGGGGGTGTCGTGCATAATAGAATGAAAAAACGTGCGGTTCAAAAATTTCGCTTCTTCCCTAAGCAATCCGCACTCCGTTTTTATTTCAGCTTTTTCTAGTATCTCAAATCCCTTTCCGGATACCTTGGGGTTGGGATCTTCCATTGCCGCTACGACTCTTGATACTTTTTTTTCAACGAGAAGTTTTGCACACGGGGGAGTTTTTCCATAATGCGCACACGGCTCAAGGGAAACATAGCATACCGCCCCCTCTGCTGAAAATCCTTTTTTTTCAGCACATTCAATCGCGTTTACTTCAGCGTGAGCCTCTCCCGCTTTTTTATGAAACCCTTCTCCTATAACTTCCCCGTTTTTTACCAGAACGCATCCCACTCTGGGATTAGGTTCGGTTTCAGAAGTTCCCTTTTTTGCAAGCTCTAATGCACGATGCATAAATTCAATATCGTTCATAAAATCTCCCTATATGTACAATGCCTTGAGAATGGCATTTCTCACCGCCACATATCTTTCAATATGGCTCTTTGCTTCTTCGAGTTTCCATATCATCTGGAAGTTATTTTTTTTCCTTAAAAAAATTATAAGACAGTCAATAAAGATGTTTTCATATCCTTTTTTTTCCTCAAAGAAATCGGCTATTTCCGAAAGTGAAGTCCTTGAGCCTTCAAGATAATGAGAAAACTTTTTTAACAGCCGCTTTCTGTCGTCCAAGAAAGTTTCATCAAATTCGCTCTCGGAAAGAAAAGACAGATCCTCCGCATCTTCTTTAGAAAATCCCCTCTCAATCAACAAAGCTTTTTTCTCATTTTTCGGCATTTTCTTTATTTTTATGATTGTCGCACGGGAGAGAATTGTCGGGAGGATTTTTTCCCTGTTGCTTGCAACCAGAAAAAATGTCTTTCCGAGGGAGGGTTCTTCAAAGATTTTGAGCAAAAAATTCTGCAATCTCCCGTCCATTTCATCAAAAGAATTGAATAAAAAAACTCTCTTTCCCGTTTTTTGAGCTTCTCTCAAAAATTCCCGCAGAGAATCCGCCGTATAATCTTCAAATTCATATGAAAAAAAATCCGAACTGTTATCCGGATTATCATTTAAAATCATTTCCGAAAGTTCTTTGGAAAGTTTTACACCCTCTCCCAAGAATAGGACGGTTTGAGGGAGAGAGTCATTTTTTATTGCTTCACTCAATATCTTCTTAATCAAAATTTTCTCCTGTCCTCCAGAGGGCACACGAAAACAATAGCTTCGTGAACTCTATACGGAACTGCGTCACAACTTACGACTTCGGTTTGGCAATTCGCTTTGAAAACCTCTATTACATCTTTAACTTCGGAATCTTCAACGCCAATCAAAAAGGTGCCGTTGTTATGCTTAAAGTATCCGCCTTGGGAGGTAAGGCGGGTCATACGAATATTTTTTTCCAGCAAAGCCTTTCTGATAGCTTTATCCCTATTCTTTGCAAGCACTGCAATAATGAGCTTCATAAAATCCCTCAACCTAAAACTTGTGAAACTCGTCCACGTCCAAGACAAAAACCGTCGCCCCTCCCACGTGGATATTTACGGGATAAGGCATATATCCCGCTTCGTGAACAGCTCCCATAGCACCTGCAACAAATGCCGTAGTAACTTCTCTTGACTTTCCGTTTTGCTCAATCAAGGCTATTACTTTTTCCACTTCCCAATCCTCCACTCCTATGAGGAGTGTTGTATTTCCCGAGCGTAGAAATCCTCCGGTGGTGGAGAGTTTGGTCACACGATAACCGTTCTCGGTCAAATCCTCGACCAAACCCAACTCGTCCTCGTCCTGCACAATTCCTATAATAAGTTTCATGCTCCCTCCAACAGTTTGTCAACCCTCTTTCTTATCTCCTCAAAAATACTCTCTTCATCAAGTTTTCCGTCCACTCTGAACATAGGCAGATTAAGATCTCTTTCAAACTGTTTATATGCCTCATAAACCCTTCTGTGAAATTCCGCCGATTCGTCCTCAATCCTATCCTGCTCGGTCTGCGCACGCCTAAGAGTTGCGGTCAGCGGAGGCACATCTAAAAATATGGTTAAATTGGGCATAACCGAATCAATTGCCCATTGATTTATATCAAACACATTTTGAACCTTGAGATTTCTGCCCACTCCCTGATATGCCAGAGAGGATAAGAAATATCTGTCCGCAAGCACAATCTTTCCCCCGTCAAGCGCAGGACGAATGACTTTTTGAACCAACTCCGCACGGCACGCCGCATAAAGATAAACCTCCGTCCAAGGCTCCATCTTTTCCTCGTGCTTTAATAAAAGCAACTCCCTTATCTTCTCACCCAAAATGGTTCCTCCCGGCTCTCTTACGGAAACCACTTCCTTATTCAAACCTTTCAAATATTCAACGAGTCGCTTTTGTTGGGTGGTCTTTCCCGAACCGTCGCCACCCTCAAACGCAATAAAAATTCCTCTCATTCCACAACCACCATATAATCCTGTTCATCTCCGTTTAATCCGACAAAATTGATGTCATTCTCTTTGAGAAAGAAAATGCTCTCAAGTATATCCTCCGTCATAACTTCTCCGGGAACTATGATAGGAACTCCGGGAGGGTAGGGTATAACGGAAGATGCCGCAATATTTCCCACTGAATCTTTAAGCTTTACCATTTTCTTTTTTCCCATATATGCGTCGGAAATAGGCATAGCGATAGTCGGTGCGTTCAGATCAACCGACACGTCTGCAATTTCCTCCTCATAATTTTTGCTTGAAAGATCATAGACCGCCTCAACAAGTTTGTCATAATCTTCTTTTTCATTCATAAGACTGCTAAGAGCCAGAGCATAATAATAGTCGGTCATCTCAAGCCGAATATTATAATCCGTATAGAGTTTTCGCTTCAGCGTAGTCCCTTTCATTCCGTCAATTCTGAAAAGGAGTTTCGTATTATCCTTAGCCATAATCGTTTCATCTGTGTCATCGCCTACAAAACAGGACACCTTCGGAATTTCATTAAGTTTTTTTGCCGTTTCCAAGCACAGATCAATATTTGACTCCAACCTCTCTTTTGCTTCGTTCGTATCCATATATGCCGCCGCAACTTCACACGATGCAGTCAATATGTATGACGGGGAGGTAGTGATATAGAGCTGGAAACGATCCATAAGTTTATTCAGATCTATCCTGTCCGAACCGACATGGATCATTGAGGAGCTGGTAAAGCTCGGTAAGGTTTTATGTGCGCTCTGAACCACAATATCCGCTCCGCACTCAAGGGCGCTCTTTGGAAGTCTTTTTGAAAAGGTCATATGAGGTCCGTGAGCTTCGTCAACCATAAGAAGCTTACCGTACGAGTGAACCATATCGGCAATCTTATCTAAATGCGAAACCACCCCGTAATAGTTTGGATGTGTTACGATAACCACCTTGGCATGAGGATTTTTTAAGATCAAACTCTCCAAAGTGTCCAATTCTATACCGGTGAGAACGACATTCTTTTCGTTATAGTGCGGATAGATATAGACCGGATTTAACCTGTTTAAAATCATGGAATTATATACCGACTTATGGCAATTCCTCTGCACAATAACGGTATTTCCCGGACGGGTAATGGCGGAAAGCGCAATATATATTGAAGCAGTGGAGCCTCCGGGGCAGTATTGAGTATATTTTGCTCCGAAAATTCTTGCCGCTTCCTTCTGACTTTCCCTAATAATCCCTTTGGGTTCAAGCAGATTATCCATCCCGAATGTTTCGGTGGTATCAATGGCGGGAATATAATCCCCCCAATTTATCAACGTATTTTTTCCCTTATGCCCGGGCATATGAAAAGACACGCTCTTTTCGTCTTTCAACTTACCAAGAGCATCAAAAATCGGCATATTCATATAACCATATATCCTCCCTCTTTCGTTTTTTTATTCGATACACTTAGGACTCGTAAATAAAGTTGTCCAACAATCGGGTCTTTCCGATATATACAGCCATCGCAACGAGAACCGAGTCATCAATCTTCTCAAGCGGTTGCAAGGTTTCCAAATCAACCGCCTCAATGTAATCAATCTTAGCCTTGGGCTCTTTTTCTATCACATCTTTCATAGCCAAGATAAGCTCTTTTGAAGAAATGCCTTTTTTTACCAGAGCTTCGCCCGCTTTTACGGCTTTGGAAAGACATAGTGCCGCTTTCCTTTCCTCTACATCAAGGTAGGTGTTTCTTGAAGAAATCGCAAGCCCATCACTCTCCCTCACTATCGGGCAGCCGATTATATCAATATCAAAATTCAAATCTTTGACCATTTTTTTGATAACAAAAAGCTGTTGAGCATCTTTTTTCCCGAAATATGCCCTGTCGGCTTTACTTATATTGAAAAGTTTGGAAACGACCGTCAAAACACCTTTGAAATGGGTGGGACGACTCTTTCCGCAAAGCCCTTTCGATAATAATTCTATATCCACAAAAGCATAAGGTTTATCATACATTTCTTCCGCTTTTGGGTGAAAGACCAAATCAACCCCGAGTTCCTCACAAAACTTGCAATCCGCTTCAAAATTTCTCGGGTAATTTTCAAAATCTTCGGTCGGGGCAAATTGAGTGGGATTTACGAAATTTGAAACTATTACAATATCATTTTCGCTTACGGCTCTTTTTATCAAACTCCCGTGCCCGTTGTGCAAGTATCCCATAGTGGGAACCAACCCTATGGTTTTTTGAGATTGCTTCCATTCGCTCACTTTCTCTCTTATTTCAGAAATTGTACCGGCTATTTCCATAGTGTCTCCTTTTTTAAAAATCTTCAAGCTTACCGTGCTTTTCGTAATTAGCCGTCCGAATCGGGGAATTTTTTTCATCCACCAAAACGACTTTCGGTCTATGCTTAGAAGCTTCGTTTATATCACACAGCACATAACTCATAATTATAATCTTATCTCCCACAGCTGAACATCTTGCCGCCGCACCGTTTAGGCAAACAATTCCGCTTCCCTCTTCTCCGGCTATGGTATAAGTTTCAAAACGACTTCCGTTATCCACATCAACCACCTGAACCTTTTGGTACTCGCATATGCCTGCAAGCTCAAGCAATTTTTTGTCTACCGTGATACTGCCCACATAATTAAGCGAAGCTTCGGTTACGACAGCTCTATGGATTTTACTTTGCAGCATCTCAACATTCATAACATCTCACCTCCCGACACACTTAAATCATATCAAAAAAAAATGATTTATCAAGAAAATTTTTTTGATTTCAATACTTCAACACCGCAAAAAAACTCCACTTTCAGTGCGGAATTTTTTGTGCGACTTGCGGCACAAATTTCCGGCATACCGAAATATTGATTTTAATTTCAAATCGAACAAATCCGGAGAGTAATTGGGCGTGGAGAAAGGAAGCGATTAAAGAGTCTGAAGGAATAAATCTTGGAGGAACATAATAAGATTTTAAAAAGGGGTTGAAATACAAATTATAAAGTGTATAATACGATCGAAGTGCAAACGCAATAACAATAGTCACAAACCAAATACACTGCCGGGAGGAAAATGAAAAAACAAGCGAGTTTCCAAGGGAAAACTTTGCGTCGAGAGAAAATGCAAGTAGAAATTGGAGTGATTCGGTATGATGGTTTTGGTTACTTATGACGTTTCAACGGAAAATTCTAAGGGACAATCAAGGCTTAGGAAAGTAGCAAGAGTGTGTAAGGATTATGGACAACGAGTTCAAAATTCGGTGTTTGAGTTGATTGTTACACCGGCAGAAATGGTCGAAGTGAAACATAAACTTGAAGAAATCATCGATATTGAGAAAGACAGTATTCGCTATTATCATATGGGCAAAAATTGGCAGATCCATGTTGAAAGTGTGGGGAAAAAGACGAGTTTTGATCCGGAGCGGGATGTCTTTATATTCTGAAAGTATCGGAGAATACGGAAAAGAAGGATGTGAAAGAGTGAAATATGCAAGAAAAAACGAAGATGGGAAGAAACAGTTGTTAAGCGATCATATTAACGGAGTGACTCATCGACTTAGAGAGTATGCCGGAAAAGAATTTGAGAACACGACGGCTTTGATTGGCTATTTGCATGATATGGGAAAATATTCCGAGGCTTGGCAAAACTACTTGTTGACGGGTGGCGGAGGAAAAGTTCCACATTCTCCTCACGGTGCTCATTTTATAAGAAAAATCGCAAAACCGATGTTTAATGATTTAAACGAGTGTATATTGGTGAATATAGCGATGTATGTGATTTTGGCGCATCACGGAATCTTCGATGCCTATAATTTGGATGGAAAAGATGTTTTCTCGGCTCGAATTGATTCCTTTGAAAGCAAGTATTCCTCGTTGTATTCGGAAAATGAGCAAGAATTTTTGAAAGAGTATTCGAGCGTTGACTTTTTAGCTCTTTTTGAGAAAGCAAAGAAAGAGATTGCCGCTTTAGATGTGAAATCTTCTTCCTACCTTGTATTTGATATCGGGGTGATTATTCGTATGCTGCTTTCCATGACGATTGATGCGGATTGGAGCGATGCAGCCGCTTTTACAACTGATGTGGAAAAAAATTACTCGGATAGAATGAAAGATTTTTCTTGGGAATTGTTGACGGAGAGAATTGAAGAAAAGCTCCGAGGGTTTGTTTCGGATCGACCGTTGGACATCGTTCGCAGACGAATTTCTGAAGAATGTTTGGCAAAAAGTGTAAGACCTGAAGGGATTTATAAATTAGATGTGCCGACCGGAGGAGGAAAAACTCTTGCAGTTATGAGGTATGCACTACATCATGCTAAGATTTTTTCAAAAAAGAGAATTTTTTATGTGGCTCCGTATATCAGTATCCTTGAACAAAACGCAGAGCTTTATCGAAATATATTTGTTCAAGGGGAGGAAGAAGAGCACTATGTCCTTTCCCATTATTCCGATGTGGTGCGGTTGACGGAAACCGATAATGTTGATGATTCTTATGATTTTGGGATTGCAAAGTATTTGATTGACAATTGGTCGGCTCCGGTGATACTGACGACGATGGTGCAATTTTTGTTAACGATGTTTTCTGCAAGAAAACAATCCGTTAGGAGGATGCATCAGTTGTCAAATAGTGTGGTCATCATCGACGAGTTCCAGTCCATTCCTTTGAAGAGCACGGGTTTGTTTAATATGATGCTTAATGCACTTAGCAAATATTTCCATTGTACGGTGATTCTTTGCACGGCAACACAACCTCCGTTTGAGAAGGATATCAGAGGAAAAGATTGTTCTACAAACTTACCGAAAGTGAATTATTGCGAGGAACCCGACTTGGTTTCTTCTTATGAAGATAAACCGGAATTTTATCGAACGAGAATTGAAGATAAACGTGTGAAAGGAGGATATGACAAAGCTCGGCTCGTGAATTTTATTATGGATAAGAGTGAATCACTGCTTTCATTGTTGGTCGTTTTGAATACGAGAAAAGCGGTTCACGAAGTCTATCAAGAGCTTAGGGAACGATCGAAGGCTGAGGTTTTTGCGCTGAATAACGATATGTGTCCGGCGCATCGTAATAAGGTGTTGAACACGGTCAAACAAAAGTTAATGCAAAAGCAAAAAGTGATTTTGGTAAGCACCTCCTTAATTGAGGCGGGAGTAGATATTTCTTTCGCGGGAGGCATTCGATCGTTGGCAGGACTTGATGTTATCACTCAAACTGCAGGACGGATCAACCGGAATAACGAACTTCCGCTTTCAAGCCTTTGGATTATAAATGCGAATTCCGACCTTGAAAAAATCACCAAGATGTTCTCTCTTCAAACTTCTCAGGGAATTGTGAACGCATTGTTGGATGATTATCGAGATCGACCGGGGGCATATGAAAATAGAATTGCCGGAAAGCGGATGTTGGAAAAGTATTTTTTGGCATTTTACGAAAAAATGAATAAAGAAACCCTTTATCCATTACCGGAAATTGAAAAAAATGTTCTTTATCTTGTGCAAATGATTGCCGATAATTCCAATGTGATAAAGAGAAAAAAAGGTCATGAAAAAAGAAAGGATTCTTTTCAATCCGTTCTTACACAGAGCTTTTATGCAGCAGGTTCGAGATATCAGGCGATAGAGGACAACTCAATCGGTATCGTGGTTCCTTTTGAGGAGGGAGAGACGTTGATTCTAAAATTGAATTCCGACGAGTCTCCCGCAGAAAAGGCAAAGCTGCTGAGAAATTCTTCGTATTACAGCATCGGTGTCTATCAACATATATTTAATAATTTGTCGGATAGCGGAGCTCTCATTGAGATAGAGTTTTTTGATCAGACTGTTTATGCACTAAAATCTCAGTTTTATGGAGAGTCGGGATTGAATTTGGAAGGAGGTGAGATGAATGGACAGGACAATATCTTTTAGAGTTTATGGAGATCGGGCGTTGTTTTCGGATCCGGTGACGAGAGTTGGCGGAGAAAAAAGTTCGTATCACATTCCCACTTATCAGGCGCTCAAAGGGATTACGGAGAGTATTTATTGGAAACCGACGATTATTTGGAAAATTGAAAAGTTTCGGGTGATGAATCGCATTCGAACTGAAACCTTAGGTGTTCGTCCAATTCGATATGCTTCGAATCGATATGCTTCGAATTCAAACGATTTGGCATACTATACCTATCTTAGAGATGTTTGCTATGAAGTGGTTGCAAAGTTCGATTGGAATGAACTAAGACCGGATTTAAAGCAGGATTGGAATTTTAACAAGCATCTGTCAATTGCCAATCGCTCATTGGAAAAAGGAGGAAGAAGGGATATTTTCTTGGGTGCGCGCGAGTGCCAAGCCTATGTTGAGCCTTGTGTGTTCGGAGAAAAAAAAGGGGCGTATGATGAGATTGAAGAGTTGGATTTGGGTTTTATGTTTCACAGCTTTATTTATCCGGACGAGGCATTCGACTCGGAAAGCTATGATCATTTGAGCGTATCTTTTTGGAAAGCGGTAATGAGGAGAGGGATCATAGAATTTCCTGAAAGGAAGGAACTGAAATTTCGTCGGCAGATTTATGAAATGAAGGCAAAAACATTTGTGGAACATCAAAATTTCCAATTTTTAGGAGGTGAATAAATGAGCTGGCTCAGCGTTCTTTTCGAAACTTACAATTACTTGGATGCACAATCTCAAAAGGAAAAGGGGAGCGTTATTGGACTGGAATTTCCGGCTGTAATATCACAAAATGCTCATATCACAGTAGTTTTGAATACTCGATCTGAATTTATGAGGGCAGAAGAAATTAACAAAGAGGACTCCAAAACTATGATACCGGCAACAAAAGACTCATCGGGTGCTAGAACCAGAGGTTCGGCACCACATATGATTTTTGATAATTTAAAGTATGTATGCGGAGATTTGAGAAATTATTTGCCGCAAGAACAAGCGGACGAAACCTATGAGAAATATTACAAAGCTTATCTTTTAAATTTGGAAAAATGGTTAAATGTTGATCCTTCAAATAAATATGTAAAAATTGTTTATGAATATATAAAAAAAGAATGCATGTTGGGGGACTTAATAGATGCGGACATTGTAAATTTGGATGAAAATGGGTTTTTAGCAAAAAAAAGTAAGAGAATAAAAAGTGTAGAACAAGAAAAAATTTTTGTCCGTTTTGCTATTGAAGAAAACGGAAGTCGAATTGAATTATGGACGGATGAGGATTTTTTGCGGAATTATTCCAGAACTTATCTTGAGATGCTGAAAAAGGAAGGAAATATCACAGGTTTTTGCTATGGAACCGGTCATTTTGGAGAAATAGCAAATAAACACGGGAAGTATAGTCGATTAATTTACCACTACGCACATGAATCCTCACGCAGTATATAGTCC
>CAUVKI010000019.1:0-34431 GCA_963552605.1 uncultured Tissierellia bacterium | reverse complement strand
AAGTTGATTGGAAATTTGAAAAAAATATGTATCCAATACTTGACACAAGGGTGGAGATGGAATACGTGAAAGAGACGGAGTGAAATTATCCGTGGAAATTTCCTGCGCAAGTGATATGGCAATGCTTAAGGATATATCCTTAAGCATTGCCTCCGACTTGAGAGAAGCGGGCTTTGAGGTTAAAAGTACAAGTGCTGAAATAATGAGTCATTATAAAAATATTTCAGAGGGAAAATATGGAATAGCCATTGGAATTACATACAACATCCCAATGGATCCTTATAGACTGGTAAGCACTTTCTCAAAATCTCCGATTATGGATAATATGACCTCTCAGGCTTTGGTGAGTATGAAGGACTCCGACAATCTCGTTCATAGTTTAAACTCGATGACAGATGATGATGAAATTCAAAAAATATATGACGTGCTTTTAAAAAATCTTAACGATGATGCCGTGCTGGTTCCCCTCTCAAGAACAGTGGGAATGACGATATACAACGCAGATAAAATTTTGGACTATAAATTCTCAACCCAGCCGGATTATCTTGATGTGTCGGAAATAAAATTGAAATAGTTTTTTTGTTCAAGAGGTTTGTGATATACTTGCGGGGTAGGCGAGGTATATCCGAACCTACAACTTTTTTCATTCTCCTATTCGCCCGTATAAAGCGGGCGAATTTTTTTCCTTAATTAGCTCTCACGACAAAAGACCTTACTTGACTCTACTCAAATAATTTAATTCCATTATTCAAGATTATTCCTCCTTTATGCCTGTGTACTGTTTACAACAACCATAGCAATAAAAAAATGGCGGAAGCTTTAAATAAAATTAAGCTCCTGCCATTTGTAAAAGCAGCATTAAAAATTTTTTGAATAATAGCTTTCTATCTTAAGAATCAAATTCTCAATCGTGTCTCCCTCTTCGTCCTCTCTCTCAAGCAGCAACACTTTTATATCAGCTTCTTTTGCGGCTTCAAGTTTCGCATCCGCCCCTCCGAGCTTTCCCGACTCCTTTGTTATAAGATAATCCACAGAATTTTCTCTTATTGTTATGAGATTTTGTTCCTTTGAAAAAGGACCGAGTTGGGCTATTATATCTCTCATAGGAACTTCGTGCTTATTAAGAAGTCCCACCGATTCCACAGTGGGAAGCACTCTGAATATGAAGCGATTGTTTCCTCTCACCTTTACCAAGTTGGGAACATTTTTGCTCCCCAGTGTAATCAAAAAAGTACCCCTAAGCTCTTTTAATCTCTCAGTAAGTGAAGACAGACTTGAAAACAATTCGCAGGAGGAATCTACATTCACTTTAGATCTTTTCACTCTCAAGTAGGATATGCCGAGTTTTTTTGCGACGGACTTTGCATTTTTTGAAACTATTTCCGCATAGGGGTGGGAGCAGTCAAGAATGATGTCTATTTTGTTATCTCTTATGAAAGTTTCCATTTCCGTCTCGTCAAGTCTTCCGATATGCACATTTTCTGTGTTTAGAAACTCCTTTCCCTCCTCCGTCGCAACCGTAATTATAAAGTCATAAGGCCCGTTTAATCTTTCTTCGACAATTCTCGCCTCTGTCGTTCCTCCTATTATCCAAATCATTTTTTATAACCTCTGGGGGTTATCATTTTTCCCCTTTCCAAAACCGTGTCTTCATTTCCGACAATTATGACGGTGTGCATATCGCAATTCTCGTCGGTGAAATCTTTCAATAGCATAGTGCTTATCTCGGCTTTTTCAGTTCCCGAATGGCGCACTATTCCGACCGGAGTATTTTCTTTTTTGTAGTTTTTTAGAATTTCCATTGCTTCATTAAGTGCATCGGGGCGATGTTTTGATTTCGGATTATAGAGTGCAATGACAAAGTCGGAGCTTCCTGCAGCTTTAAGTCTTTCTTCTATTTTCTTTTTTGGGGTGAGTATATCCGAAAGACTTATCAGACAGAAATCGTGCATAAGCGGAGCACCAAGCTCCGCTGCTGCGGAAATTGCACTCGTTATCCCCGGCACGACCTCAATCTCTATATCGGAATTTTTCGAAAGCTCAAGAACAAGCCCCGCCATTCCGTAAATTCCCGAATCTCCCGAAGAGACGATAGATGTAGTCTTTCCGCTCTCGGCAAATTCTATGGCTTTTTTGCATCTTTCGACTTCTTTCGTCATTTTGCTTTCATAAATTTCCTTGCCCTCAAGGAGCGATTCTATGTTCTTTAAATATTTGGGATATCCGCAGATTACTTCGCTCTCAAAAATCGCCTCCTTGGCTTTTTTTGTCAAGTGTGAAACATCTCCCGGACCTATGCCCACAGCATATAACTTTTTCATCTTCTCCCCCTCTAAGCCCAATTCCTTTCCCGTTCTTCTATAAACTGTTTTCTGTAAAGGTCATAGTAGCGACCTTTCTTTGCCATAAGCTCCGAATGATTTCCCTGTTCCACAATCTTTCCCCGATGTATCACCAATATTTTTGAGGCGTTGCGAATGGTGGAGAGTCTATGCGCAACCACGAATGAGGTTCTTCCCTTTAATATTTCTTCCACCGCGGTTTGAATTTTTTTCTCGGTTTCAGTATCGACGGAGCTTGTCGCTTCGTCGAGCACGATGAGCTTCGGATTTGAGATGAGTGCTCTGGCAAATGAGATAAGCTGCTTTTGTCCCACTGAAAGACGATTTCCACCCTCTCCCACTTCCGTATCATATCCCTTTTCGGTTTCCATTATAAAGCCGTCCGCATCTACAAGTCTTGCCGCTTCTCTGACCTTTTCAAGAGGAGGATTGTCCGCACCGTAGGCAATGTTTTCATAAATACTTCCGCTGAAAAGTTCGGGGGATTGAAGTACATATCCCAAGTTTTTGTGAACCCAAGCTATGGGCATATTGCGGTAGTCAATCCCGTCAATTAAAATCTCTCCCTCAACCGGCTCGTAAAATCTTGAGAATAGATTTATTATGGTAGATTTTCCCGATCCCGTTTCCCCGACGAGGGCTATGGTTTCTCCCGCCTTGACTTTGAGTGAGAAATTATCCAGAACGGGTTCTTCCTTGTTGTAGTAGAAAGACACATTTCTAAATTCCACATCTCCCTTAATCTCCGAAAGCTCATCTCTCCTTAAATCAAAGGAGTCGCCATATTTTTCTATGATTTCGGGCGAGTCTTTTATATCGGACTTTTCTTCCATAAGAGAAAAAATTCTCTCCGCCGAAGCCTGTGCGCTCAAAAGATCCGAAAAAAGTCCTCCTACCATTCTTACGGGCTCATAAAACTGCAAGGAATAAGTCACCATTGCGGAAAAAGTTCCGACGGTGAGAGCGCCGACCGAAACCATAGAACTCCCCTTGGAGAATACCAAAGCGGTGGCTATTGATCCCAAAGCAATGAGTGCCGGAAGATAGAGAGAGCTTAGAAGTGCGGAGTTTAGACTTTTTTTTCTATATCTTTCGGTGAGTTTCATAAAATCTTCGTAGTTGCTCTCCTCCAGCACAAGGGTTTTTGTGGTTTTTGCCCCTTGTATATCCTCGTTATACGCTGCGGTTATGTCGGAATTTGCATTTTTCACTTCTCTTTGTATTGCAATCATTTTTTTATGAAACTTAATACTTATCCAAGCGATAATCGGCACGACTACAGAAGATAAAAGCGCAAGTTTCCAATTAAGAGAAAACATTGCAGCCGCATATGAAATCAACAGTGCCGAACCGTATGCAATGTCCAAAAACGCCCAGCTTATTATCTGAGAAAATTGGGTACTGTCTCGCCCCACCCTCGCTATAATCCACCCTACCGGAGTTCTGTCATAATAGGAAAAAGAAAGTCTTTGAAGATTTTCAAAGCATTTTCCGCTTATACCGGCGCGGATATCTATTTCCATCTTGCCGGCTATATACATATAGACAAGCCTTGTTCCGATTGAAAATAAAAGCAGCAGCATATAAAAAAACAGAAAGCGGGGAAGCTCCGAAAGACTTTTTTTCACCACCATATTATCCAAGGCATATTTGGAAAAAAGAGGAAAGAGAGTTTCCGATATTCCTATTAGTGTATTCAAAGTGAGAATTACAATAATGATTTTTCTGTAAGGCTTTAAGAAAAGCAAGATGCTTTTCCAAATCT
This sequence comes from uncultured Tissierellia bacterium, assembly GCA_963552605.1. Taxonomy (GTDB): domain Bacteria; phylum Bacillota; class Clostridia; order Tissierellales; family Peptoniphilaceae; genus CAUVKI01. The sequence continues at coordinate 30,324 of CAUVKI010000019.1, read as the reverse complement.
TAAAATCCAAATTCTGATAGGTTTTTTCTTCCATAGCTACACCTCCTCGGCACTCTGTATGTCATAAAGACGCTTATACAATCCGCCTTTTTCAATCAGAGTTTTATGATTTCCCTTTTCGGTGACCTTTCCTTTCTCGAGAACAACAATCAAATCGGCGTCCTTTACGGTGGAAATTCTGTGGGAAATGATTACCAAAGTTTTTTTGTTGTTCTTTGTGAATAAAGCTTTGCGAATGGCCAAATCCGTTTCGGTATCAACGGCTGAAAGAGAGTCGTCGAATATTATTATTCCGGTGTCAAGGGCAAGCATTCTTGCGATTGCCATTCTCTGCCTTTGTCCTCCCGAAAGAGAAACGCCTTTCTCTCCTATGAGAGTATCATATCCCTTTGAAAATCTTTTAATGTCATCATGGATAGCCGCCTTTTTTGAAACTTCAATCAAAAGCTTTTCGTCTTTCTCCGAGACCGCCGCCAAAATATTTTCTTTTGCGGTTTTTTGAAATAAAAAAGGCTCCTGCAAAATCAAGCCTATATTTTTTCTAATCCAACCTTTATCTATATCTTTCAATTCGACTCCGTCTATTTTTATCGAACCTTTATCATACTCATAAAGCCTTGGCAAAAGCTGCACCAATGAGGACTTTCCGGAGCCCGTGGGACCGATTATTGCAAGGGTTTTTCCTTTGTCTATTTCGAAAGATACTCCCTCAAGCACGTTTTTTTCTCCGTTTTCATATCTCAAAGAAACATTTTCAAAGGTTATTGAGCCTTTGATTTCGTTTTTAATTCCGGTGGGGAATAATTCTTCGTTTTCCTTTTCAAGCACTTCGGAAATTCTGTCAACGGATACAAAAGCTTTCCCCGACTCCGAAAGATTTCTTCCAAGCTGTATCACCGGAAAATAAAGAGAATTTACATACGATATGAATGCTATAAAAGTTCCCACGGTTATTTCATCTCTTATGCAAAAATAAGTTCCGCTGACCAAAACTGCACAAAGCTGCATATAGAAAAAGGTATCCATAAAGGTCCAAAAGGCGATGAATAACTTCATAATATCCCAATCGCAGTTCTTAAGTTTCTCGTTCTCCGCATTGAATTTATTTATTTCTCTTCTTTCGGTGCCGAAAGCTTTTATCACTCTCACAGCTGTCAACGCTTCCTGAAGTTTTACGGTCAATTTGGCTTCCTGTTCGTCGTATTTCCCGAAGGCATCGCCTATCTTGTTAAAAAAGAAAAAGGAAGCTGCTATTACGAATACGAAAACCGAAATACTTATCAAAGACATTCTCAAATCCATCGAGAACATCTGAACCCCTACGAAAATCATCAAAAAGAAAGTGGTCACAAGCTCGGGAAATTGATCTGCAAAAAGACGCCTAACCGTATCGGTATCCGAGGTGCAGCGTTGGATTAAATCCCCGGTTTCCGTTTTTTGCTGATAAGAATATGGCATTCTTTGAATTCTGTCATACATCTTATCTTTTATTTTTTTTATTGTACCTTCGCACGAATAGCTTGAAAAATATGTTCTTCCGAAAGTAAAAACGCATCTTAGCACATAGGTGAGTAAAAAAACCGAACCCAAAATCCAAAGTTTTTCTCTCAGAAAGTTTTTGCCTCCGAGCAATTCAATCAAAAGCGATGAAGTTTTATTCAAGGGCTTGTTCAAAATCACTCCGTCTATTGCAATTTTTATAATTTGCGGTGCGAGAGATACAAAGAGCTGCGAAAATAATGCCGAAAAAATGGCAATAAAAAAGAACAACCTATATCCCCGCATCCAGTTCCAAAGTTTCTTAACTGTCTGCATAATTCCTCCTTCGGCTGTTCTCAAGCTTAACTTAGGTTTCCAAAAAATCGGGAACCTTTTCTCTCGGTAGCCCCGTGATATTGGACAATTCGTCCAATATATTATCTCTAAGCTGAGAATAAGCCTTTATTTTTGTTTGTTCTGCGGTGTAATCCAAAGCTTCAAGCAGCAAAAGCATATCGCTTTTAGCCATTTCGCTTATCATAATCTTATCCAAGATATTCACCTTTCCTTTTCATCTCAAATACCTCCTTTCCTGTCTCACAAAAAACATCCCAACTTTAAAGGGAACTTAAAAATTTTATAAGCTCCATATTTGAATTCGTTTTAACCAATGCCGAAATAAACTCCTCGGCGAGTTCTTCGCTAGGCTTACGGCGCATTGCGTTTCTGAAACGCCATACGGCTTCCAATTCATCCTGCTCTAAAAGGAGTTCTTCTTTTCTGGTTCCCGATTTATAGATGTCGATTGCGGGGAATATTCTCTTTTCCGAAAGATCTCGGCTTAAGTGTATCTCCATATTTCCCGTACCCTTAAATTCTTCAAATATCACATCGTCCATTCGACTTCCCGTATCCACCAAAGCCGTAGCGAGCACCGTTAGACTTCCGCCCTCCTGCATATTTCTCGCAGCTCCGAAAAATTTCTTCGGCTGGTAAAAACTTGCAGCGTCCAGTCCTCCCGAAAGAGTGCGTCCTGATGGCGGAATAACATTGTTATAAGCTCTGGCAAGTCTTGTGAGCGAGTCCAAGAGGATTACCACATCCTGATTTGCTTCCACAAGTCTTTTTGCACGCTCGATCACCAGCTCGGATATCTTTATATGATTTTCCGGAACCTCGTCAAAGGTCGAATAGACTACCTCCCCCTTGATTGATTTTTTTATGTCCGACACTTCCTCCGGGCGCTCGTCAATTAAAAGAACTATGAGCTTGATGTCGGGATGGTTGGTTTCTATGGCTTTTGCAATCATCTTAAGAAGTGTTGTCTTTCCTGCCTTTGGGGGAGAAACTATCATCGCCCGCTGTCCTTTTCCAAGAGGGGCGATAAAGTCAAGCATACGCATTGCAAATTCGGTTTTTCCGTTTTCAAGACGCAATCTTTTGTTCGGGTAAACCGCCGTCAAATCCTCAAAGGGTTTTCGTATCCGGTTGTATTCGGGGTCTTTGCCGTTAATTTTCTCAACCCGGATAAGTCCTTTATATCTCTCTCCGTGATTAGCCTCACGGGCATACCCCTCTATCTCGTCCCCCGTTTTCATTCTGAAGCGGCGAATTTGAGAGGGGGATACATATGCGTCCTTATCACCGGGAATATAATTTTCTACACGCAAAAATCCGTATCCGTCCTGAAAGATTTCAATTACACCTTTGATAAAGGTATAACCCGAACCCGTCTGAGGTCTTTCTTCAGCTTCCTTGTATTCGGATTTGGGCTGCTCAACCTCTTTACATTCGGATTTGGATTGTTCAAGCTGTTTTTTTTCCAGTTCTTCTATCAGATCCTCTTTATTATACTGCTGAATATATTTAAATCCCAGAGCCTTTCCTATCTCTCTGAGCTCTGCAACTTTCATAAGCTTAAAATCAAGTCCCGTCAAATCTTTTTTTACATCCACTTTGCATACCCCGGTTTTTTATCCAATCTATGCACGGCATCAATAAACCTTATAGTTCCGCTTTCATTTCTTAGAACCAAGGTCTGTGTGGTCGCAGTGTTATTCTTTCCGTACACAACTCCTTTCAGAAGTTCTCCGCTGGTTACGCCGGTTGCGGCAAAAAGCACCTCATCGGATTTCACCAAATCGTCCAACATATAAACCTTTTGAAGATCTCCACCCATATCTAGTGCACGTTTTTTCTGCTCCTCCGTGAAAGGTTTGAGCCTTCCCTGAAAATCTCCGCCCAGACATTTAAGGGCTGCCGCCGCAAGCACTCCCTCGGGAGCTCCTCCTATACCCGCCATTATGTCCACACCCGACTGCTCAAAGCAAGTCTCAATTGCAGCCAAGACATCTCCGTCGGAAATAAGCTTAATCCTTGAGCCCGTACTCCTTATCTCCGAAATAAGTTCTTTATGACGATCTCTATCTAGTACGGATACCGTTATGTCGGACAGAGGTTTTCCTAAAGCCTCTGCCGCACGCTTTAAGTTTTCGCTTATCGGCAAGCAAATATCCACCTTTCCCTTGCAGGCAGGTCCTACTGCAAGTTTTTCCATATAGGTATCGGGAGCGTGAAGGAAAGCACCCTGAGGTGCGATTGCAACCACAGCTATGGCATTTGCCATACCCTTTGAAAGAGAAGTCGTGCCGTCCAAAGGATCTACGGCAATATCAACTTTTACGGAATCTTCCGTCTTTTTGCCTATCTGTTCTCCTATGTAAAGCATAGGTGCTTCGTCAATCTCTCCCTCACCTATAACAACGGTTCCCTCAATATCCAAAGTGTCAAACATTCTTCTCATTCCGTCAACCGCTGCGCCGTCTGCGGCATTTTTATCTCCTCTTCCCAAAAAATGTGCGGACTGCAATGCGGCGGCTTCCGTCACTCTCGCCAAATTTAATGCCAAGTTTCTATTCATAATCTTCCTCCGTTCCTTTTACATCGAAAGTCATTATATGCCAAAAGTCTTTTTGATACAAGTCGTTAATGTCAATTTTTAGGCATATAAATCGTTTCCGCTCAAAATAAAAAAGACAGCCATAGCAGACTGCCCTATTAATTTTTTTTGGTCTTTACAAATAGCCCGAAATAAACTATATGAATAATCCATACTGTGGCAAGCACAATTCTTCCTATGGGAACTCTTCTCATCATAAAAAATCCGAAACCTATAAGCAAAGTTACGGTGAGTATCAGCTTCGCTTTGGTTTTTATCGACATACCCTCTTTTCTGGTGAAGCTTTCCAAATTTTTTTTATAAAGTTTTGTGCCTTTAAACCAACGCTCAAGTCTTTCGGAGCTTCTTCCGAACGCCCAAGCCGCCAAAAGTAAAAAAGGGAATGAGGGGATAAAGGGCAGGACAGCTCCCAACGCCCCAAATCCCAAAGCTATAAATCCCAAAACAAGCCAAAGTGTTTTTTTTATCTTCATAAGTTCTCCTAACTTTTTCTATCAGCGTGCGAAATTTTATCCATAGCATAAACCTCGTCGCAAATTTTTGCAGCGGAAGGACGATGTGAGATAAGTACTGCGGTTTTTTCCTTTCCCTCTTCACTTATTGCCTTAAAAATCATCGCTTCGTTTAAGCTGTCAAGATTTGCCGTCGGTTCGTCAAGCAAAATCATGGGGGAGTTGTTGAGAAATACTCTTGCAAGTCCCAGTCTTTGGCGTTCCCCTCCCGAAAGAGTGTCGCCCAGCTCCCCAACAAGTGTATCGTATCCTTTGGGCAAAGTTTCTATAAATTCATCAATCGAAGCTTTTTTGCAGGCGGTTATAAGCTCCTCGTCCGTTGCATCGTGCTTTGCGATTTTCAGGTTTTCGGCAATGCTAAGGTGAAAAAGGTGTGTCTCCTGTGTCATATAACTTTGCATTTGACGGAGATTCTTCGTGTTGATTTCCTCAAGCGAATTTTCGCCGACGGAAATTTTTCCGGAATTTATTTTCCAAAATCTCATCAGCAATTTTAAAAAGGTCGATTTTCCCGATCCGCTCTTTCCCGTCAATCCTAAGATTTTACCCTTTGGTATCTTGAGAGAAAGTCCTTTTATTATGTCCTCACCGCCATAGGAAAAAAATAATTTTTCCACGTTCATTCCCTGATACTCGATCTCTTTCTTTCCGTCTATTTCGTCAACCGAAGGCTTTTCTCCCAAAAGATCAAGCACTCTGTTTCCCGCGGCAAAGGTGGGTTGCAGACCGCTTCCCAATCCTGCGAGAGAAACGGCGGGACCGAATGAACTCATAAGGGTTAGGGTGGATATTAAAATCGTGTAAGGTTCGCCGGAGAATTTTATCGCTGAAATAAGCATAGATAAATCCGCCGCAAAAATCAAACCGCTTGTCAGTGCGACATTTATTCCGGCTTTCTTCTTCATCTTCCACGATTTCTCTTCCATTGAAGCAACTCGTAAGTTCAATTCTTCAAGCATTTTTTCCCCTTGTCCGAAGCGTTTTATTTCGGAAAGTCCCTGAAGTCTTTCCAATAAAAACGAGGATAACGCTCCGGACTCATCTCTGAATTTTTTCGCCTCATCGCCCGAGGTCTTGGCTATGAAAACGGGAACGGCAATCCCTATTACCATAAACGAGATAAAAGCCTGAACTCCGAGAAGCAAGTTTAAAGTTCCGACAAATATGCTCATCACCAGAGAGAACAACAGAAATATTGCAACAGGAGATATGGTGTGAGCATAAAACACTTCCAACAATTCTATATCCTGAGTAATCATAGAAATGAGATTTCCCTTTTCCTTGGTTTCGACTTTGGCAGGTGCGAGTTTCAAAAGACTTGCAAATATTTTTTTTCTAAGCAGTGCCAAAAGTTTGAAAGCTATATAGTGGTTTGACATCTGCTCTCCATAACGCAAAAATCCTCTGATAACCGCACAAATAATCATAGCCGCAAGAATTATTTTTAAATTTTCCCCAAATATTGAAACTCCTGCGAGTATCGTAATCGCCGAGGCGGCGATATGACCCAAAGTACCCAAAAAAATTGCAAGCATCATATAGCCCGTAAGGGGTGAGAGTAATCCCATCAATTCCCAAGCAACCTTAAACGTCGACCTTTTCATTTAAGTCCCTCCTTGACAAAATTCTCCAACCCCTCCTGAACTCTCCACATTTTGGAATAAACTTTGCCATTTTCCAAAAGCTCCTTATGCGAGCCTTGTTCTATAAGTTTTCCATGCGAGAATACAAATAACTTATCGCTTGAAACAAGCGGGGATAATCTGTGGGATATCAAAATCATCGTCTTTTTTCCCTTCATCGAAAAAACTGTTGCCCAGATTGCCTCTTCACTCTCTATATCTATATTTGAAGAGGCTTCGTCGAATATAAAATAATCCGCATCGGAAAGCAAAGCCCTTGCGAGAGCAAGACGCTGTTTTTGTCCTCCGGAAAAATTATTTCCCCGCTCATTAAGTTCGGTGTCAAGTCCGTCCTCACTTTTCAGAAAATTCGAAAGCTTCGTTTTCTCAAGCACTTTCCACATTTCCTCATCGCTCGCATCGGATTTTGCCATTCTCAAATTATCCCTTACGGTTCCACGAAAAACCGTACTCTGAAACCCCACATACATAATATGCGAATAAAGTTCCCTTTGAGAAACTTCCGAAAGTTCAATCTCTCCCGCTTTTATTGAGCCGTTATAATCCCTAAGTTCACCGGATAAAATTTTCGCAAGAGTGCTTTTTCCCGAGCCCGACTCTCCGACTATGGACACCATACTTCCCTTTGGGATACTTAAAGAAATTTCCGAGAGAATTTCCCTATCCTCATTGTACGAAAAGGAAAGGTTATCTATTTTGATATCCTCATACGGCATAAAACCCCCTTCCTCTCTATTTTCTTCACAAGCCAAAAGCTTGAAAATTTTATCGCTTGCGGCGCGTCCGCTCATAGCAACGTGGAAAAACGACCCGAGCGCACGCATCGGCAGAAAAAAATCCGCCGACAATAACACTATCCAAATGAATTGATTAAGAAAAATACTTCCGCTTCTCAAAGCAAGGATTGCGGAAATCATTCCTGCGGCAGCTCCTCCGAATGCCACAATATCCATCACGCTTATGGAATTTAATTGCATAACCAAAACTTTCATCGTGGCAATACGAAAATTTTCGGCTTCAACTTCCATCTCCTCCGCTTTTCTCTTATCCGCCTGATAAATTTTCAAAGTCGTAAGCCCCTGTAAGTTTTCCAAAAACGAATCTCCCAGCGTCGTATATTGCCCCCAATAATTATCCAACAACTTTTTTGCAAAAGTTTGAACCAGTGCAATCGAAATCGGAATTAACGGCACAAAGACAAGGAGTAAAACCGCCGTTGAAAGGGAAATGGGAGAAATCACAAAAAACAATGTAATCGGTGCAAGCATTGCAAAAAAAAGCTGCGGCAAATATCCCGAAAAATATGTTTCGAGCTGTTCCACTCCTTCAGTTGCAAGTTGCACAGCCTCTGAGGTGTTAGCTTTTGAGGTATAAGACCCCTTTATGCTCAAAAGTTTTTTAGTGATTAAAAAGCGAAGTTTTCGTTTTACGAAATCCTGCGCCGAAAAAGCCGTGCGCGCGACCCCAAGGGATAAAATCCCCCTCACTACTATTGAAAGTGCCACAAATAATATAGCTCTTTGAACGGCAAAAATATCAGCTTCTCCCTCCAAAGCTTTTGCCGACAAAAGAGCAATTTCCCTCATCGTAAGAATATTAAACACAAGCGAAAGCCATTGCAAAAAAACATTTATGGCTATGGGCTTTCTTGACTCGGGAACGAGCGCAACCAACTTTTTATCAATCATAATATCACCCTTTCTTCTTTTATCAATTCTCCAACCCATTCTAAAAAATATTCCGTCAATAGTCAAATAAACTTGCATTAAAAAAGTGGTTGACAAGAGTCATTATATTATGATAGCCTCGGGTAAGTTTTTTGGCGAGTGCCTAATAAAAAGTGAGTGTGAATTGAATGTTTTTTGATTTATTAAACGGGAAACAAAAACTGAAACTTTTTCTGCTTTCCGTTTCGAGTCTTTTTGGAGATATTATAAATCTCGCATTGCTTTTGTCATTCGGATTTTTGATAGCCTCAAAAGAAATTAAAACCTATGCGGTTTGCATAGCAATCCTTATCTTTTTTAAGGGGGCAGGGGAATTTTTTTTCTCAAAAGCAAAGCAATTTTTCTGCGACGATTTCACCTTGGATATTCGAGAGAGACTCAACAGGGAAATGCTTAAGACGGGACCTTTAATAAGGCGAGATTTTCACTCAAGCGAAGTGGGAATGATTGTCTGGGCGGAAGCGGAGAGTATGACCAATTTTTATTCGGAGGGTATTCCAAGATTTTTTTCAATTGCCATTATCTGGTTGGCTTCAATTTTTTATGCGATAAAATTTTTACCGCTTTCCATATTGACAATCTGCGTTCCGTTCCTGATTTATGCCGTACATAAATTATTTCTTCCGCTTTCGGAAAAAGCAAATGGTGAGGAAGCAAAGGCAAGTATGGAATATTCTTCAGCTTGCCTTGACGGAGTGCTCGGAATAAAGATGCTTAAAAGCTATGACTCCTATTCCTCGTATCGAAAACTCATTAAAGAGAGAGCAGGAAATCTCAGAAAGGCTAATTTGGATTTTTTAAAGATTGGAAACTTAAACAGTCGAGCTACAAATGGGATTATATACGCTTATTTTATTTTGGGAGCATTTATACTCTCGCATAAAAATTTATCCTTGCCTGAATTGGTGTCGGCATTTTTGGGACTTTTATTTTTGACGGAGCTGTTCAATGAGATCACGGGATTTATTTTACGCAGAGGAAAAGCTAAAGCTTCTTATGAGCAAATTTGCAGATTGATAAAAGAGACGAGAGAAGATGAAGCAAGTCCTCTATCTTATCCCGTTGAAGAAAATTTTGATAAAGCCGTAGAATTTAAAGATGTAGATTTTGAATATTCCGACGGTCGAAAGGCTCTTTCAAATTTAAATTTCTCAATTCCCCTAAACAGAAAAATCGGAGTGGTCGGATTGTCGGGGGGAGGAAAAACTACTCTTTTATATCTGCTTTCAGGTCTATATAAACCCACAAATGGAAGTGTGAAGATTTTAGGCAGGGAAGTTGTCAAAAATAATGACGCCTCAATAAAATCTCTTTGCTCGGCGGTTTGGCAGGACAGCTATATATTTTCAGATACGGTTTATGAAAATATCAAAATGGCAAATTCCGAAGCCGGCAAAGAAGAAGTTGAAAGTGCGGCAAGAAAAGCTAATATCCACGAATTTATCTGTTCGCTCCCAAATGGATATGATACGGAGATAGGCAGCGGTGGTTTTGAAATCTCAGGAGGAGAAGCTCAGCGCATTTCGATAGCGAGAGCTTTTTTGAGAGATGCTCCCATACTTTTGCTCGACGAGGTCACTTCCAAGTTGGATCAAGCCAATGTGAAAAAAGTCGAGGAAAGCCTGAAGGAATTGATGAAAAACAGAACCGTTTTTTCCGTGACCCACGATTTATCAAAAGTGGAGAGCTTTGACGAAATTTTCGTCATAGAAGATGGACGATTGACGGATTTTGGCGATCATAAAAGTCTTATTGCCCGCTGCCCCTCTTATATCAAGTTGTGCAGCGGAGGTGCGGAAAATGAAGAACAATAAGTTGATCGGAGTTCTTAGCCACGTTAAAAAATTCAAGTTATATGCGGCGATATCCGTACTGTTCAAAGCGTCAAATCATTTGGCATCCGTCGGGTTTGTTGTGCTCCTTGCTTATAGCTTGATTAAGGGGGAGTATTCTCAATCGGTTTTAAGAGTGTTCCTTGCGGCGCTTGGAGTTCTGATTTTGAAATATGGAGACGAGTATGTTTCGCATAAGATGTCTTTCTTAATCTTGGAGCAAATAAGAAACGCAGTGTTTGACAGGTATTATGAAATTGCTCCGGGGGCTGTAGAGGACATAAAAGTCGGCGACTTTGCACAAATGCTGGTAAATGACATAAACGTCTTTGAATGGTTCATAGGGCATATATTGGTGGAGTGGCTGGGATTTTTGACGGCGTTTATAATTTTTATCGCACTTTGTTTTCCCACGCTCGGAGTGAGAGTTTTTCTATTGGGAGTTCCGATTTTGATTATGGCGGTGCTTATGATTTTCGATACCGACTCTCAGGAAAGATTGGGGGTTGAATTAAAAAACAGAGCGGGAAAAATAATGGCGGACGTCATAGACGGAGCGGTCGGCATAAAGGACATTTTGATTTATGAAAAGGAAGAAGAATATTTAGAAAGAATAAAAGACAACTCGGTGCAAATTAACACGGCAAAGAAAAACTTTTTCTCTCTTATGAGCAAAAAAAGCTCGGCAAATGAATTGCTTTGCCTTTTTACGCTGCTGATAATTGTCGTGTCGATACATCCCGCTTCGGATTTTTACGAACTGTTTCTTTCTTTTGTCGCGTGCTTTTCGGTTTTAAAAATATCCATTATTACATTACACCTCACTCAAAACTACGGAATGGTTTATGGAGCGGCGCAACGAGTCTTCAAAATCTATGAGTTGCAGCCGACAATTTGCGGCTATGGAAATTCAAAGTGCGAAGACGTCGGAAAAATCACTCTTGAATTTAGGGGAGTTTCCTTTAAATATCCGAGAAAAGAAAATGCGGTGATTAAGAATTTGAATTTCATTTCAAATTCGGGGGAGCGATTGGCATTGGTATCCGCATCGGGCGGAGGAAAATCCACGATTACGAAACTTCTTTTAAGATTTTTCGACCCGACCGAGGGGAATATTTTTATCAACGGAATTAACTTAAAGACGCTTGATGAAAAGAGTCTTAGGAAACTGGTTACGATAGTTCCGCAAGATCCGTTTTTTTTCGACACCACGCTTTATAATAATCTTCTCTATGCCAAACCCTCCGCAACAGAGAAAGAAATTATCAGTGCGGCAAAGCGTGCAAACAGCCATGAATTCATTTCCAAGCTTCCTGAAGGTTATCATTCAATGATCGGAGAGAGGGGAGGCTTTCTTTCGGGAGGACAAAAACAGAGAATAGCATTAACTCAAGCTTTTTTAAAAAACTCTCCGATTTTAATTCTCGATGAGTTTTCTTCGGCTTTAGACACCAAAAACGAGTCGGAAATCAGGAAAACTATTGAAGAAACCACGGCTGAAAAGATAGTTTTTATAATCAGTCATAAGGCTGATATCATCAAGTCAGCCCACCGCATTCTTTTTCTGAACCAAGGAGAGCTTGAAGAGGTTGGAACTTATGAGGAACTGGTGAAAAACGAAGCTTTCAGAAAGTTATTGCAAAAAGATTTGTAATTTTCAAAAAAATATTTTTGGAGGTAATTATGAAAAAATTCACTTTTCTATTGGCTTTGCTAATAATTTTGGGTTCATTTGCAGGATGCGGACAAAATACGGAGAATTCGGAAAAATCCGGAGATGAAAAGGAAAAGGTTCAGGAAACGCAAGCGTCGGAAGACGAAGATACTCCATATAAAGAATCCGAGGCGGAAAAAACTCAATACCCGCTTACAATAAAAACTTTTGAGCAGTCCGTGACATTTGAAAAAGCTCCCGAAAAAATCGGCGTGTTTCAGTATAATGCTGCAGAAATTTTGGCAGGGTTGGGTCTGACAGATAAAATCGTGGCTCTAAGGGCGGAGAAAAATGCCATCATTGACGTCCTGCCGGAATATAGAGACGCTTTGGAAAAAGTTCCGAAGCCCGAAGCTATAAATGTGGACGAGTCCATTCCCACGCTTGAAAATATGCTGAACTTGGATATTGACGTTCTTATACTCAATTCCTACTTTTTCAATGTCGCAACATTTGGAAAACCCGAAGACTATATCAACAACGGAATTAATCTCTATATCACGGAGGGTTCTTATGTTCCGAATTGCGAAATAGAAAACACCTATAATGACATCAGAAATTTGGGGAAAATCTTTGATGTGAGTGCCAAAGCCGAGTCGCTTATAGAAGAACTAAAGAAAAAGGAGACTTATGTTTCCGAAGCGGTCAAGGAAAAAGAAAAAGTGCCTACTATGATTCTCAGCGGTGAGTCGGACGAAAAAATTTGGGTTGCCGGAGGCATGGGACTTGCAAACAATATTCTGAAAACGGCGGGCGGAGAAAATGTGTTCTCTGACATTGATAAGCAATTCGCAAGCACCACTTATGAAGAAGTTATCAATCGAAACCCCGAGGTGATTGTGGTGGTAAGGAATAGCGGAGATGAAAAAGGCGGAGAGGTTTCAATCGAGCATCTTAAAAACAGACCTGAACTTTCAGATGTAAATGCAATAAAAAATAATCGCTTCATAGTCGTTACATTAAATTCAATTTTCCCCGGTATTCAAAATGTGTATTCGCTCGAAACGATTGCGAAGAACCTACACCCCGACGCATTTTAGATAAGCAAAGAGTTTAAAGTCTCCTCCGAAGTTTACGAGGAGACTTTTCAAATTTAGGAGGGAGTTTCGGTGCAAAGTTTAAAAAATCGATTTGTAATTCAATTTATTCTAATCATCTTGGTGTTTGTGGTAACTTTTGTGGTTGCAGGTTTTTTCGGTTCGGCGGATTTAAAAAGCGGAGATGTTTTTAATATTCTAAAGCACAAGCTGCTCGGAGAAGCCTTGGAGGGAGTGAGCAGAGGGAGTTTATCCATAGTATGGGATCTGCGTATTCCAAGAGCGTTATTGGCAATTGCGGTAGGAGGGGGCTTGGCGATAAGCGGAGCGGGAATGCAGGCTTGCACGCAAAATGTCTTAGCCGAACCGTATATGCTGGGAGTTTCATCGGGAGCACTCACGGGGGTTACTGCGCTCTATTATTTTCTTCCGAACAACCCTTATACCGGAATAATGGCGCCGATTGCGGCATTTATCGGTGCAATGCTTGCACATGTGGCAGTGTATAAGATAGCCGATGTGGGAAGAAGCTCAAACAGCAAACTGATTCTTGCGGGTATGTCCGTAAATGTCGTTTTGGGTGCGCTTTCAAATTATTTCATAATATCGTCCGGAGATGTCAACGCCACAAGAAGTATTATCTCTTGGATGATGGGAAGTTTGGCGGCAGCGCGTTGGAATAATATTTTGCTGCCGATTATACTTATAACTTTAGTCGCCCTATTCTTTTTATTCAGAGCAAGAGATTTTGACCTGATTTCTTTGGGGGACGGAAACGCATTGGCATTGGGAGTGAATGCCGGACAATTAAAAAAACAGGCGGTGGTTGCAGTTTCCGTGATTGCCGCAATGTGTGTCGCTTCTGCGGGGCTTATAGGCTTGGTGGGATTTTTGGTGCCTCATTCCATTCGTATGCTGATTGGGAGTGAGCATAGAAAACTTTTTCCTATAACTTTTGTCGGAGGAGCTGTGTTCTTGATGTGGATGGATATTTTATCCCGCACTTTAATCGCACCCCGTGAACTTCCGGTGGGAATTTTTACAGCGTTAGTCGGAGGACCGTTTTTCTTATGGATTTTGGTCAGAGGGAAAGGAGCATAGCGATGGCGGATATGGCAATAAAGACCGACAAGCTTTCTTTTTCTATCGGAGAACGCACAATTCTAAAAAAAGTGAGTATAGAAATAACAAAACATCATTTCGTGGGATTGCTCGGTCCGAACGGAAGCGGCAAAACAACCTTTATAAAACATCTTTACAGAGAATTGGAGCCGAAAAAAAATGTCGTTTGGATCAACGGTAAGGATATAGACGGGTATGAACAACGTGAGTTGGCAAGGACATTGACCGTGATGAAGCAGGAGAACAATTCCGATTTTGAATACACCGTATATCAAATGACCTTGATGGGACGTGCTCCGTATCGTTTATCGTATGAATCATATCGTGAAGACGACAAAGAGTTGGCGGATAAATACCTAAAAAGTGTCGGTATGTACGAAAAAAAAGATCAGTTGTTCTCAACCCTCTCAGGAGGCGAGAAACAAAGAGTTCTGATTGCAAGGGCATTAACTCAGGAAGTGGGGATTTTACTTCTTGACGAACCGACAAATCATCTGGATATTTTCTATCAGATGTATCTGACCGAAACCATAAAGAATTTGAACAGAACGGTCGTTTCCGTTTTTCACGATATGAACCTTGCAGCGACCTTTTGCGATTACCTTTATGTGCTTCGTGGCGGTGAGATTTTTTCACAGGGAAAAGCCGAGGATATTTTGACTGTCAAAATGCTTGCCGAAGTTTTCGATATGGAAGCGGATATCATTGACAACAAAGGAAAACCTCATATCATCTATCAGCACGCTATGCCCGAAACTTTTTTTAAGGACAGATAATATTTGAAAGGGAGTATCAAAATTGAATGACACAAAAAAAATAGAGATTATGAAACTTGTAAAAGACCCGAGCTATATGTCCTTTTGGTTTGCAACAAGCTTTTCAATGACTGCAAGCAATATGGTTCAGTTCCTTTTATCTCTATATGTTATGGAAAAAACCGGCTCTGCGCTTTTATTTGCATCTATGATTTCAATCACGGTATTGCCGAGAATTTTATTCACACCGATTGCGGGAGTTTACGGAGATCGTATAAGACGGCTTAAGATTATGAAGTTTATAATCTTTTGCTCGATTATATGCCAACTGTTTTTTGCTTTAATTTCTACCTATCTCGGAGAACTTCCGATTTTTTTAATATATGTACTCGTAATTCTTTTGGAGATGACAGAAGTGTTTTATCAGGCTGCGGAATCGGGAATACTTCCGGAAATTATTCCTAAAGAATTATTGGAGGAAGCTGTATCGCTATCGAAATTGGATGACGGGATTGTTTATACAGCAACCCCTGCAATAGGAACTGTTATGTATAATCTTTTCGGAGTACAGGGAGGTTTATGGATGACGGTAGCGTTATTCTTTATTTCCTTTCTCTTTCACTTCGGGATAAAAACTCCCCATTACCAAGTCGAAGAAAAAAAAGAGAAAAAGAGCTTCTTCAAGGATTTTCGGGACGGATTTATCGCAATAAGGGAACATTCCTTCCTAAGGCACTTCATCTTTATTTCTCCTCTTATGACTTTTTTCTTTTCTTCCGTCTATAGTGTAGTCGTTACTCATTTGTTTTTGGTTGCGCTGAATGTAGGCGAAACGGGCTATGGAATTTATCGCACTATTACGGCATCTATGGTGATTTTTGTTCCCCTTTTCGTCATTCCGATAATAAAAAAAGTAGAAACCTCAAAACTCGTTGCGGGTTCATCTTTTTTTGTTTCAATAAGTCTTTTTGCTCTTTCGGTTGTGGTTTATTATGTGCATAAAATCGGAGAGAGTGCAAATCAATTATTTTTGATTTTTGTTACAGTAATTGACTGTCTGGAAATTGCAGTTATGATGCCCACCCATATGTCGGTGTCGGTGCTTTTGCAAAAAACAATACCTGATGAATTTAGGAGCAGAATTTTCTCCGTAAACAAAATGGTGGTTATGGTGGCAATACCGATTGGAAATATTTTCTTCGGAGTGCTTACGGATATTTTTTCTCCGCATATAAACATAGCCGTAGCTGCAATCGGAATTTTGATTTGCTCTATTTTGTACCGCAAGACTTTTAGTAAGATGACAAAGAAACTGTGAAGAAAATCTTTGATGAAGTCTTGGAAGAGAAAGAGGAAAATGAAATGGAAACTATGCTTGATATATCGAACAGGAAAGCTGTGGAAAAAAAACAAAAAGGAAAGTGCCGTTAAGATAGCAAAACAGATAGTTCTTTTGGATTTTTCATTAAAGGATATTACGGCTGCAACGGGGCTTTAAATAGAGAAAATTAAGGCTTTGCACTGGAGTATGTCTTCATAAACTGAACTCTGTAAAAAAAAAGAGCTCTAAGAGCCCTTTTTTTAATACCGACCTTTTATTTTAAGAGTTAACTCTCCTGTGTACTTATCCGATATATTTCCGCTTGTCCTTAACCATTGTACTAAGAAATATTTGAAAAGCATTTCAAAATCATAGCTTGTTCTCTGCTCAATTTTTAGAGTTTTAATATGAGCAATAATCAGCGTGGGACGGTTTTGGTTTGCGATGATGAAAAACACCTAAATGTTTTGAAATGAAAATTGCAATTAAAAAAATTTCCGAAAGCTCTTTCAAAATAAATTTTTGAAATTCCCGCAGTAAAAGTTATGTCGTTATCGTGAGAAGCTTTAAGTTTTTCTTGCAAGGGTTAATTGCGTATGCTATACTTTTGACTGTGCGTTTTTTTATGCACAACAAAACACACGTCCGATAATGATTGAGGCGTTGCCGATTGGTTCCTCAAATCAAATGAGTCGGGCGGTGGAATAAAAACGGAGGTGCACTATGTCGGTAGTGTCGATGAAAAGTTTATTGGAAGCGGGAGTTCACTTTGGACATCAAACCAGAAGGTGGAACCCTAAGATGGCAAAGTTTATCTTTGCGGAAAGAAACGGGATCTACATAATAGATCTTCAAAAAACGGTAAGAAAGATTGATGAAGCGTATGAAGCCGTGAAAGAGATATTGGGCGAAAAAGGAGAAATGCTCTTTGTGGGCACAAAAAAACAAGCTCAGGAGGCAATAGAAGCAGAGGCAAAACGCTGCTCAATGCCCTATGTAAATCAGAGATGGCTTGGAGGAATGCTCACCAATTTCAAGACTATCCGCCTAAGAGTGGACAGACTTAACGCACTTAACAAGATGGAAGAGGACGGAACATTTGAACTGCTTCCCAAAAAGGAAGTTGCAAAGCTTGTGCATGAAAGAGAAAGACTTGAAAAGTTCTTGGGCGGTATTAAGAATATGGAGAGAATGCCCGCTCTTATATATGTGGTGGATCCCAAAAAGGAAAAAATTGCAGTCAACGAGGCGAAAATTTTGGGAATTCCCGTGGTTTCGATTGTGGATACGAACTGTGATCCCGATGAAGTGGATTTTCCCATTCCCGGAAATGACGACGCTATTCGTGCGGTGAAACTTATCACCGAAACTTTGGCAAATGCGGTGCTTGAAGTAAGACAGGGCGTGCAGCTTGAAGCTTACGAGGAAATCCCTTCAAAGGATGAAGATACGACTGATGAGGAAGAAACGGACGAGAGTGTCCTTTAATCAAAGGAGAGGTATATATGGCAATCAATGCAAGTGATGTTAAGAAGCTTAGAGAAGAAACCGGCGCAGGTATGATGGACTGCAAAAAGGCACTCGGAGAAACCGACGGGGATATGGATAAGGCAATTGACCTTTTGCGTGAAAGAGGTTTGATGAAAGCTGCCAAAAAAGCGTCGAGAGTTGCGGCTGAGGGGCTTTGTGATATGGTTATTTCCTCCGATCACTCCATAGGAGCAATTGTCGAAGTAAACAGTGAAACCGATTTTGTGGCTAAAAATCAGGAGTTTATTGATTTTGTACATTCAATTGCCGAAACTGCGTGCAATGGGAAAATCAATGATGCCGAGCTTCTTAAAGAGGCTATGTTAAAAGGAGATTCAAAGACCGTTGGAGAAGTGCTTACGGAAAAGATTGCGAAAATCGGGGAGAATATGTCCGTAAGGCGTTGTGCAACGGAAGAGGGAAAGGTTTATGGCTATCTGCACGGTGGAAAAATTGCCGCATTGGTGAATTTGGATTCCGACATTCCTTCGGAAAAGTTGGAATTGCTCGGTAAGGATTTGGCTATGCAGATTGCTTCGATGAAGCCCAGATACATTTGCGTGGACGATGTGGAGGGTGATTATATCTCTCACGAAAAAGAGGTACTTCTCGCTCAGGCAAAAAATGAGAATGAAGAGGAAATAAAAAAGGGAGGCAAAGGAAAGCCCGACGCCGTTATAGAAAAAATGGTCGAGGGCAGACTGAAAAAGGAGTTAAAAGACATCTGCCTTTTGGAACAGGCTTTCATAAAGGATCCCGATTTGAGCGTTTTGAAACTTCTCGATAAAACTGCGAAAGAACTTGGAGGAGTTATATCGGTTAAGTCCATAAGACGCTTTGAAGTGGGTGAGGGAATAGAGAAGAAGGAAGAGGATTTCCAAGCGGAAGTGGCAAAGCAAATCCATGGAACGACGTAAGAGAGTTCTCTATAAGCTAAGCGGAGAGTCGCTTGCAGGCGGAGAGCATAAGGGTATTTCTCAGGCATTTGTAGCAAGGATTGCAAAACTCCTTACAGAAGCCTCGGATTTGGGTTTCAAGATAGGGGTTGTGTGCGGAGGAGGAAATTTTTTCAGGGGGAGAGAGGACAACTCTCTTTCCCGAAAAACTTCCGATTATATAGGTATGCTTGGAACTATAATGAACGCCTTGGCATTGAAAGATGCCGTTATCAGGGAGGGCGGAGAGGCTTTTATAGTTTCCTCGATAGACATACCGAAATTTTCTTTTTCAAGCGAGCCGTTTGAAGTTAAAAGAAGGATTGACTTAGGAGAGATAGCGATATTTGCCGCAGGTACGGGACACCCGTTCTTTTCTACCGACACCACGGCGGCTTTTAGAGCTTTGGAGATGGAAGCCGAGGTGGTGCTTTTTGCAAAGAACGGAACTGACGGCGTTTATGATAAAGACCCCAATAAGTATCCCGACGCTTTGAAGTATAATTCACTCACGATGAGTGAGATAATAAACAAAAATCTCGGAGTGATTGATCAGACGGCGGCTTCGCTTTTTAAGGAACATAGGCTTCCTGTAAGGATATTCGGGTTTGACGATCCCGAAAATTTAGTAAGAGTGTTGAGTGATGAAACATTAGGCACGATGGTAAAGGGGGAGTGATTTTGTGAAATTCGATAAAGAAATGAAAGGAAAGATGACCAAAACCGTATCGGTTTATCGTGAAGAGATTCAGGCTATTCGTGCGGGCAGAGCCAATCCTATGATTTTGAATAAGATAACAGTCGATTATTACGGAGTGGAAACGCCTCTCAAACAAGTGGCGAATGTGAGTGCTCCGGAACCCAGAACACTTTTGATTCAACCCTATGACCCTACCTTGATTAAGGCGATTGAAAAGTCGATATTGACTTCCGATTTGGGACTTAATCCGTCAAATGACGGCAAGAATATTCACCTTATCATTCCTCAGCTTACTGAGGAGCGAAGAGTGGATTTGACAAAACAGCTTAAAAAAGAAGCTGAAAATGCCAAGGTCGCTCTTAGAAATATTCGCAGAGAATATCTTGAGCAGATAAAAAAACTTGAGAAAGATAAAGAATTAAGCGAGGACGATCGCAAGCTTGAGGAAAAGGATATTCAAAATATTACAGATGATTTTGTAAAGCAAATTGACGGGATAACTGCGGAAAAAGAAAAAGAACTTATGGAATTTTAATTAAATGGACAACCCCAGGCATATAGCCATAATAATGGACGGCAACGGCAGATGGGCGAAAAAAAGAGGACTTCCCCGTATAGCGGGACACAAAGAGGGTGCGATTACAGCCGAAAAGATAATAGACGCTTGTGTGGATTTGAATATAGAAGTGGTTTCTCTTTATGCGTTTTCGACGGAGAATTGGAAGAGGAGCGTCGGTGAGATAGAAAATATATTCAGCCTCATTGATTGGTATATTTTGAATAAATCAAAAAAACTGATAGATGGAAATGTCAGATTTCAGGTGATGGGAGATATTTCAAAATTTTCGGAAAAAAGACGACAGTCAATTCGTGAACTTGAGGAACGCTCAAAGAAAAACACGGGGTTGATTTTAAACATAGCCCTTAATTACGGTGCAAGGGATGAGATTGTGATGGCTGTCGGAGAACTGCTTAAAGAAAATTTGACCGAAATAACTTACGAAGATATTTCAAGACATCTTTACACAAAAAATATGCCCGATGTCGATTTATTGATTCGTCCGAGCGGAGAACAGCGGCTTAGCAACTTTTTATTATTACAGTCCGCCTATGCGGAGCTTTGGTTTTCGGATATCTTGTGGCCGGATTTTTCAAAAGAGGATTTGCTTTCGGCGATAAAGTCATATCATAAGAGGGACAGAAGATTTGGAGGCACTGATGAGTGAGTTTGCAAAGAGGGTTGCAACGGGTATTTTACTCCTTTCAGTGATAGTTTTTGTGCCTTATTTTTTGGGAAATCTCGGGACGGTTGCTCTTGTGTTTTTTCTTTCGGTCGAAGGGCTTAGGGAGTTTTATTCCATTTTTAACAACCCTAAACTTCTCAGTATTTCAAGTTTTTCTTTTGCGATGACGGGGATTTTTTATATTCTCATTTCATTTTTTCCCATATGGGGAATTAGAATTTTTTTGACACTTCTTTCCATAGGACTTCTTTTGATTTTTCTCTTTGATAAAGAAGTCACCGGTGAGATTATATCAAAACTTGCTATGGGCTTTCTTTATGTTCCTTTTTTGTTTTCACACCTTATCAATAAAAATAATCCTGAGGCTTTCTGGTTGGTTTTCTCAATTGCCTTTGCAACCGACACCTTTGCTTTTTTGGGAGGGAAGCTTCTTGGAAAGCACAAGCTCATACCTTCGATAAGTCCAAAAAAAACTGTTGAGGGAGCGGTATGCGGAATTTTGGGTGCTGTTTTTTTCGCAGCATTTTTTTATTATTTTATCCATAGACACTTACCCGATTTGGCATTTGCAGCTATGATATTGATGGCATCGGCAGCTTCTCAGCTTGGAGACTTGGCGGCTTCACGCTGGAAGAGAAGTTGTGCCGTCAAGGATTTCGGAAAACTTCTTCCGGGGCATGGAGGAGTGCTTGACAGATTTGACAGCGTTTTGTTTGTCGCACCGATAGTACACTACTATTATATTTTTTTCGTTTAGGTAATTATTATGAACATAGTATATTCATTGGTTATATTATTATTTGTGGTTCTGATACACGAGTTCGGACACTATGCCGCAGCAAAGCTTGTAGGCGTAGGGGTTACGGAATTTTCGGTCGGTATGGGTCCTGAACTCTATCAAGTTAATAAAAACGGTACCGATTATTCTTTCAGACTGCTTCCGGTAGGGGGATATGTACTCCTTGAGGGAGCGGACGAGGACTCTATGGAAGAATATGTTGATGAAAACGGCAAAAAACATATTCGATATGTTGAAACGGACAGTCCGACCTCATTTAGAAATGTTTCCATTCCTAGAAGAATTTTTACGATGCTCGGCGGAGTGATAATGAATTTTATATTTGCCGTAATCCTATTTGCGGTGAGTGCAAATTTGACGGGTTTGCCAACGACTAAAATCGGTGAGCTTGTTGAAGGACTTCCTGCGGCGAATTCGGATTTGAAAGTCGGAGACAGAATAATTTCGGTTAATGACAATCCTATCAACGAATGGGAGGACGTATCAAAATCTCTTGCAAATACTTCCGGAGACGATGCAAAGTTTGTTGTTGAGAGAGAAGGAAAAGTCCTTGAGATAAAAGTCACTCCATCGGAGGAAAATAAAAAGAAAATCGTCGGGATTTATCCTCTTAACAGGAGAACGAATTTTTTCGAGTCGGTTTCGGGGGGAATTAAATCAGCGAAGTATTACACCTCTTTGATTTTTGATTTTTTAAATAGAGCCGTTCACGGAAAGGTGGGAGTGGATTCCCTTTCAGGTCCTGTGGGAATTGTAAAGACGATAGGTGAAACTGCAAAGAGCGGACCCGAAACCTTGATTGCTTTTCTCGCATATATCAATCTTAACTTGGGAATTTTTAATCTGTTGCCGATTCCCGCACTTGACGGCAGCAGGATTTTATTTTTGCTGCTTGAAGCTATAAGGGGGAAGGCTCTCAATCAAAAGGTCGAGATGGCTCTTTTGAGCGTGGGGGTTGTGTTCCTGATAGCACTTATGATTGCCGTGACGTATAAGGACATATTGTCGTTGTTTAAGTGATATTATGACCAAGAAATTAAAGTTGGGAAGTATAGCTATAGGCGGAGGTTCTCCGATTTCAATTCAGTCCATGAATACGACCGAGCCGAAAGATGTCGAGGAAACCGTAAGACAGATAGAGCTTTTGACTAAGGCGGGCTGTGAAGTCGCAAGAGTTGCGGTGAATGATTTGGAGGACGCCGCTTCTCTTAGGAAAATTATTCCGAGGATAAAAATTCCCTTGGTGAGCGATATTCAGTTTGACTATAAGTTGGCTATTGCCGCTTGTGAAAACGGAACAGACGCTTTGAGAATAAATCCGGGGAATATCGGAGCCAAGTATAAAGTCGAAGAGGTCGTAAGAGCCTGTAAAAGTAGAAATATTCCGTGCAGAATAGGAGTCAATTCCGGTTCCGTGAAAAAAGAGCTTTTGAATAAGAGCTCTCACATCACGGCGGAGATTTTGGCGGAGTCATGCAGGGAAGAAATAGAAATTTTCGAGAGCTTGGACTTCACGGATATCTGCATTTCCGTAAAATCTTCCGATGTTAAGACTATGGTCGGGGCGAACAGGATAATTTCAAAGCTCTATCCCTATCCTTTGCATTTGGGGCTTACTGAAGCGGGAACCAATTACAGAGGCTCTCTGAAGAGCGCAATGGCAATGGCGATACTTCTTGAAGAGGGCATAGGAGATACAATAAGAGTTTCTCTTACGGAAGATCCCGTTATGGAAGTGTATGCCGCAAAGGAGATTTTGATTAACTTGGGGCTTAGAAAAGGATTGAGGATTGTTTCCTGCCCCACTTGCGGAAGAACGAAGATTGATCTGATGGGTCTTGCAAAAAAGGTCGAAAAAACTTTGGAGGGCGTGAATTATGACATTACCGTTGCGGTGATGGGCTGTCCCGTCAATGGTCCCGGCGAAGCGAGAGAAGCTGATTACGGAATTGCCGGAGGCAGAGGAGAGGGCGTTTTATTCCGCAAAGGAAAGGTGATAAAGAGAGTGAAAGAGGAAAGATTGTTTTCAGAATTGCTTGATATGATTGAAGAAGGGGAAAATAATGAAAAATGTGCTGGAAGATTTGAAGAAAGCCTACGGGTCAGCTCCTGAGGGAATTGAGATAACAAATGCGGTTTATTATAAACTTGAAAAAAAATTGAGTGTGGAACTGCTTAACGCAAGCGAGGATTTTAAAGACTTTGCTTGCGATTTTTTTTGCAAAAAATTTCCGCACACATCTGTTGTCGTAGAAGTTGCAATCAATGAAGAAGATAATAATTCAAGTTTTGATAAGCTCCAAAGGCAAAAGGAAGAAGAATGGGTTTTAGAGGCAAAAAAAAGGCTTGAAGAAAACTCGGAGAAACAGGAAAAGGTGCAAAAAAAACAAAAGACCTTTAAAAAAATTACAAATCCTCCTCTTCCCATATCAGTCCTATACGATGAGGAAAAACGGGACGAGGTTTTGGTTATAAGAGGTGAGATTTACGGACTTGACACCAGAGAAACCGCAAGCAGCATACTTATAAGTTTTTTTATCACCGATAACGAAAACTCTTTTTCCGTTAAGAAGTGGGTCAAGCCCGATGAATTTGAAACTCTTTCCGAGATGTTTTATGAGGGAAATGTTCTGATGATTGAAGGGAAAATAGAATACGACTCATACTTAAAGAGCGATATATTTCGTCCGTATAGAATAAACGAAAGTGAAATGCCCAAACGCATCGATACCTCTCCAAAAAAAAGGGTGGAACTTACGTTGCATACCCAAATGAGTGCGATGGACGGCATTTCAACTATCACCGACTATATTTCGAGGGCTAAGGATTGGGGAATGGAGGCGATTGCAGTTGCCGATTCTTTCGGAGTGCAGGCTTTTCCCGATGCGGCGATTGCCGCAAAAGACGCCGGAATAAAAATGATTTATGGAATGGAAGCCAATGTGTTTGATGATGAAGCTCCAGTGATATGGAATTTGAAAGGTGAACTTCCCGACACCTATACAGTGTTTGATATAGAAACTTCGGGGCTTACTCCTTATGATTCCGAAATTATAGAGATAGGAGCGGTAAAAGTTAAGGACGGAGTGCTTGCGGACAGTTTTAGCCGTCTAATAAAACCCGAAAATAAAATTTCACAATTTACAACCAATCTTACGGGAATTACAAATGCCCTGTTGGAGGATAAACCTCCGATTGAAGAAGTGCTTCCCGATTTTCTGGATTTTATAAAGGGAACTGTGCTTGTAGCTCACAATGCAAAATTCGACACCGGATTTATTCGTCATTTTGCATTAAAGCAAGGTTTTAAATTTGATTACCCGATTCTTGACACTATGCCGCTTGCAAGAAAGCTCTATCCTGATTTTGCAAGACATACCTTGGATTTTATTGCCAAGAGATTGGACGTGGAGTTGAAAAATCATCACAGGGCGGTTGACGATGCCGACGCAACGGCAAAAATTTTTATAAAGATGCTTGAGACGCTGGGAGACACTCCCTTTAATTTTGAAATCGACCCTAAACTTTGCAAAAACAGAGCCTATCACGTAACGATATTGGTTAAAAATCAAATCGGGCTTAAAAATTTGTACGAGTTGGTAAGCTTATCGAATTTGGATTATTATCTTCGTACTCCGAGAATTCCCAAGTCTTTGCTTTCCGCCCGCAGAGAAGGGCTCTTGATAGGAAGCGGAGATTTTGAGGGAGAAATTTTTGAAGAACTTCGCTCCTGTCAGTCAGAGGAGGATATTCTAAACGCTGCGAAGTTTTATGATTTCTTGGAGGTGCAGCCGATTGAAGTAATGAGAGAGGCGGCAGGAAAAGAAAATTCAATTTCCGCCGACTCTCTTAGCTTCATAAGAAAAGAAATTGTGAGGATAGGGGAGAATCTTGAAAAAATTGTGGCGGCTACGGGGAGCGTGCGTTATCTTGAGAGCTATCAGAATATTTACAGAAGAATTATTGATTTCAATAATAAACCCCGTCCCCGTTTCAGTGTCTATCCCGATTTGCATTTCAGAACCACAGATGAAATGCTCTCCGATTTCAAAGACTTCGGAGAGGAAAAAGCTTTTGAACTTGTAGTCTCTAATACGGTAAAAATTGCGGAAATGATAGAGGAAGTTTCGCCTGTTCCCAACGGAACTTTTCCTCCGAAGGTGGAAGGCTCGGAAGAAGAAATTAAGAATGCGGCATGGAAAACAGCTTGCGAATGGTACGGTGAAGATTTGCCGGAGATTGTGAGAGAGAGAATTGACAGGGAATTAAAGGCGATTATTGATAACGGTTATGCCATTATGTATCTTATCGCCCGCCGTCTGGTGGTCAAGGCGAATGAGGACGGATATTTGGTCGGGTCGAGGGGGTCGGTAGGCTCTTCATTTGTTGCGACAATGGTCGGCATAACGGAAGTGAATCCTTTAAGCCCCCATTATCGTTGTGAAAAGTGCAGACATTCGGATTTTGAAAGCGGAAAAGATTATGATTCCGGCGTTGATATGCCGGATAAAATCTGTCCGGTATGCGGTGCTCCTCTTATAAAGGACGGACATAATATTCCCTTTGAAGTCTTTATGGGATTTCACGGCGATAAAGAACCCGACATTGATTTGAATTTTGCAGGAGAATACCAGCCCGTTGCGCATAAACTTACGGAGGAGCTTTTTGGAACGGGGAATGTGTTTCGTGCCGGAACTATTTCAACCGTTGCGGAAAAGACCGCTTTGGGATATGTTATAAACTACTATGAAAAATATTTGAAAGAGGTCGTTTCATATCCCGAAAAAATAAGACTCGCAAAGGGAATAACCGGAGTGAAGAGAACGACAGGACAGCACCCCGGAGGAATTATGGTTGTGCCGGATTATAAGGATATTTATGATTTCACGCCCATTCAGCACCCTGCGGACGACCAAAGCACCGATATAATCACCACCCACTTTGACTATCATAAGATAGAGGGAAGAATTTTGAAACTGGACATCTTAGGTCACGATGTGCCGTCGATGATAAGACAGCTCGAAGATTTGACGGGGATAGACCCTTTAAGCATACCCTTGGACGATAAGGAAACTATGAAACTTTTCACCTCCGTTGAACCTCTGGGGCTTAGCGAAGAGGATTTGGGAATTTCTTCGGGAACATTGGGAATACCCGAATTCGGCACAAAATTTGTATTGGGAGTGCTGAAAGAAACCACCCCTCAGACTTTTGCGGATCTTGTGAGAATTTCGGGACTCTCCCACGGTACAGATGTGTGGGTTGGAAATGCGAGGGATTTGATTTCGGCAAATATAATTCCCTTCAATAAAGTCATCGCCACTCGTGAGGACATAATGCTTGGGCTTATAAAATACGGGCTTTCAAATAAAACCTCTTTTGATGTTATGGAAAAAGTGAGAAAGGGGAAATGGAAAAAAGTTTCCGAGGAAATAAAAGAGGATATGAAAGCTCATAATGTGCCGAATTGGTATATAGACTCGTTGGCTAAGATACAATATATGTTTCCGAAAGCCCATGCAGTGGCATATGTGATGATGAGCTTCAGAATGGCATACTATAAGATTAACTATCCGAAAGAATTTTATGCCACGATTTTCACCACAAAGATTAGGGAATTCAAGTCGGACTATGTGGATATGACGCTTGAGGAGTTAAACGAAGCAAAAGAGGAAATACTTTCGCAGGGAAATAAAATCACCGCCAAGGATCAGGGGACGGTTGTGGTATTCGATCTTATAATCGAAATGCTTAAGCGTGGGATATTTTTCAAAAAGATTTCACTTTATGAAAGTCTTTCCGAAAAATTTTCCGTAACGGAGGACGGTTTCCTCCTTCCTCCTCTCATAGCGGTAGACGGACTTGGAGACAGCGTTGCAAGGGAGATTGTCATACAAAGAAAAGAACCTTTTATGAGCATTGAGGATTTGAAAGTGAGAACGGGAGTCAACCAATCCGTAGTTAAAAAACTTGATTCGATAGGAGTTCTTGAGGGAATGTCTCAAACGGATCAGTTGGATATGTTCTCTATGATGTAAGAGAAAGAGCGGTCGTTTATGACCGCTTTTTAAAGTTCTATTTGTGTAAATAGTAACAACATAGGTCGTTTTTTTTTTTTTTGAATTATTCCTCTACACTTTAATTTCCTGTGATATAATCTTTGGCAAAGTTGTTAAACAAGAAAAAAGGAGAGTGGTATTATGAAGAAGTTTTTATTGTTGCCAGTTTTTCTCTTTCTCTTTCTCTTTACTTCCTGCAATAACCCGTCAAATGCGGATAAATTTTTACCTGTTCAAAAGGCAAAAGTAAAAGAAGTTGACGTTACAGGTATGGTCGGGAAGTTTAGCTATGTTTCCAATGGGCTGCTTCAGGTAAAAAACTCCAAAGGATACGACTTCATGTGTTCCGACGGCAAACTTTTAAGAGGAGATTATCCTTTCGTAGAGCATGGAGATTATGTGGGACTTGGACGTTTTTTTGTTAGGGAGAGTGAAGGAACAGGCTATATAATAGATTCAAAGGGCAAAGTGATCGCAGATAACTTTTTGGGGCGACCCATCCTGCAAGTCCTTGGTTTTAGGAACGGGGTTTTGGGCGTACTTGTAGAAAGAGAGCCGAATGATGTAGTTTTAGATGTCGATGAGAAAAGAGTTAGATCAAGAGAAGATGGCCCAATTATGTATTCCACAGTTCCTGTTGTTTCGAACAAGGATCCCGGTAAAGTATGGGGAACGATTTATGCGGACGGAAATGTACTTAAGGACGGAGACCCTTCAGTTTTGGAGCATCATCTTATTGATAAAAACGGCTGTCGTTTCGTTTCCTTTGCAAATAAGACAGATGTAATTCCGTACTTCAAGTCCGTTGAAGGGAAACCATATGTTTTGCATTACGGTCTTTATGATTCTAACGAGGATAAGCCAATAACTGAGCCTTTTTTTCTCATTCCTATTTTTAACGGATCATCAGGAGAAAAATCAGGATCTCTTGCGGTAATGACAGAGGATTTTGATTTTCTGTGGATAGACACTCAAGGCAATACTATCTTGGACATTGGCGAAATCTTTCCTGAAATCAAAAAATTTTGGAGAAAAGTTATTGCGTCGGAGAAGGTGGAAGGCATTTCATCTTTTGTTTCAAGTGATGCCTTTATTATGAGATTTGATAAAGATGACAAAGCTGTGATTATAGGAAAAGACGGAAAAGCACTCGGATATTTGGATGCAAAAGATATTATTTGCTATCAAAAGGTACCCGGGAGATACACTGCATATATAAATGATGAAGGCAAGTGTGGAATTTTAAGGGACGATCTTAAAGTTGTCGTGGAACCTTCGTATGATGAAATCACTTCCGTGGATAAAAATTATTTCGTGGGAGTGCGTGGAGAAAAAACTTTTCTTTGCACCATAGTTGAGTAAAAAGGGCGGTCGCTTAAGACCGCTTTTTAAAGTTCTATTTGTGTAAATAGTAACAGTATAGGTAGGTTTTTTTTTTGAATCATTTCTCTGTATTTTAATTTCCTGTGATATAATTCTTGATAGAGTTATTAAACAAGAAAAAAGGAGTGTGGTGTTATGAAGAAGTTTTTATTGTCACTTGTTTTTCTCTTTCTCTTTACTTCCTGCAATGACCCGTCAAAAGACGCAGAGCTTTTGCCTGTTGAAAAGGCGGAAGTAAAAGAAGTAGATGTGACGGGTATGGTCGGGAAGTTTAGCTATGTTTCCGATGGGCTGCTTCAGGTAGAAAACTCCAAAGGATACGACTTCATGTGTTCCGACGGCAAGCTTTTAAGAGGAGATTATCCTTTCGTAGAGCATGGAGATTATGTGGGACTTGGACGTTTTTTTGTTAGGGAGAACGAGGAATCGGGATATATAATAGACTCAAAGGGAAAAGTGATTGTGGATAATTTTATAGGGCGACCCATTCTGCAAACCAATTATTTTAGGAACGGGCTTTTGGGAGTGATGGTAAAAAGAGAACCCGGCGACACCGTTTTGGATATTAGAGAGATAGGAGTTAAAGCAAAGGGCGATTCACCTAATCTATATAATGATTTGAAAGATCCGAATAGAAATGGTGATGATGACTATGCATGGGGAATGATTGATGTGGACGGAAATGTATATAAGGATGGAGACCCTTCTATTTTGGGATCTCTTAGGGAAAGAAACGGCTATCATCTCAGCTACTCTGAAGATAAGACAGATATCATTCCTTATGTCAAGTCCCCTGGAAACAAACCGCTTCAAAAGCTGATCTATGGTCTTTATGATTACAACGAGGATAAACCAATAACGGAGCCTTTTTTCTCTCGATATCTTATGAACAGAGCATCAGAAGAAAAGTCGGGAACTCTTGTGGTAATAACAGAGGATTTTGATCTTTTGTGGATAGACACCCAAGGCAATACAATCTTGGATTTTAAAAAAATTTTTCCTGAAACCAAAGAGGGTGTGAGAAAAATTTTTACGTCAGAGGACGAAAAAGGTATTTTATCTTTTGTTTCAGATGATGTTTTTATGCTGAAATTCTATGAAGATGACAAGGCTGTGTTCATAGGAAAAGACGGAAAAGCACTCGGATATTTGGATGCAGAAAAAATTC
Source organism: uncultured Tissierellia bacterium (assembly GCA_963552605.1). Lineage (GTDB taxonomy): Bacteria > Bacillota > Clostridia > Tissierellales > Peptoniphilaceae > CAUVKI01. The sequence continues at coordinate 405 of CAUVKI010000019.1, read as the reverse complement.
TTTTCCTTCCACAAGTATCCGGAAAGTATATCGCATATAAAAACCATGAAGGTAAGTGGGGAGTTTTAAGGGATGATCTTAAAGTTGTCGTGGAACCTTCGTATGATGACATTACCTCCATAGATAAAAATTATTTTGTGGGAGTGCGTGGAGAAAAAACTTTCCTCTGCACCATAGTTGAGTAAAGAGAGCGGTCGCTTAAGACCGCTTTTTGTTTGTCATTTTTTTTGAAGTATTTATATTCTATATTCGATTAACTTAGAATTACGAATCAAGTTTCTACGCAATGCCCACATTAACATATCAGCATAAAAAAACAGCCGAAGTCGGCTGTCTTATTTTAAAATGCTGCTTTCAGTTCATTTATCTTTTCTATGGAAAGCCCCGTGCCTTTTGAAATATCTT
>CAUVKI010000018.1:0-35208 GCA_963552605.1 uncultured Tissierellia bacterium | reverse complement strand
ATTTTTGAATACGAGATCGACCTTGGGTGATACTTTTTCTTTGTTTGAATCGGATATTTTTTCCTCGTTTGAATCGGACATTTTTTCCTCCTTAGTTTTTTTAATTTCATCAACAAATATATTATAACCGATTGATACTGTTTTAAAAAGATTATCGAACAGGCATATTCAAAGTCGCCTCAATAAGTCCCGTAAACAAAGGGTGCGGACGATTGGGACGGCTTTTGAATTCGGGGTGAAACTGCACCGCAACAAAAAATTCGTTCTTGGGAATTTCTATCGCCTCCACAATTTTTTCGTCATCAGATGTGCCGCTTATCACCAATCCGCTCTCTTCCATATTTTTGCGATATTTGTTATTGAACTCGTAGCGATGTCGGTGGCGCTCACTTATTTCCGATTTGCCATAGCACATCGACATCTTGGTTTCAGGTTTAATCTTGCAGGGAAAATCTCCCAATCTCATCTTGCCGCCCTTTTCAATTTCACTCGATTCACTCTCCATATAAATCACGGGATAGGGAGTGGTTTCATCAAATTCAAAGGAATTAGCCCTTTCCATTTTGCACACATTTCTTGCAAATTCTATGCTTACCACCTGCATACCCAAGCATATTCCCAAAAAAGGGATATTGTTTTCTCTTGCATACTTCACAGAGGAAACCATACCCTCGATACCTCGCTTTCCGAACCCTCCCGGAAGAATTATGGCGTCCGCTCCCTCAAAGCTTTCTTTTGCATTTTTATCGTCTACAAGTTCCGAATCAACCCACTTGAATTTTATATCCAAACCGAATGCAAACCCCGCGTGGCGGCAAGCCTCAAGCACTGAGAGATAAGCGTCGTGAAGTTTTACATATTTTCCGCAGATGGCGATTGTTTTGACTTCATTAAGATTATGAATTTTTTCAACCAATTCTTTCCATTCCGAAAGATCCGCCTTGGGCAATTCAAGGTTAAGCTTTCTTGCCACTATATCCGAAAAATTCTGCTCCTCAAGCATAAGAGGAGCTTCGTATATTGAGTTTATAGTCCTATTTTCTATAACGCAATCTCTCGTTACATTGCAAAAGAGTGCAACCTTTTGAAATGTGGACTCGTCATCAATCGGCACATCGGCTCTTAGCACTATGATATCGGGAGTAATTCCCATTGAACGGAGTTCTTTGACGGAGTGTTGAGTGGGTTTGGATTTTAATTCGTTTGAGCTTTCCAGATACGGCACCAATGTTACATGGATAAATAAGCTGTTTTCTCTCCCCACATCAAGAGCCACCTGACGAATTGCTTCCAAAAAGGGTTGGCTTTCTATATCTCCCGCCGTACCTCCGATTTCAGTTATCACCACATCGGGTTTTTCCTTCTCCGCCACTCCGTATATAAAGCTTTTTATTTCGTTTGTGATGTGAGGAATGACCTGAACGGTTTCTCCCAAATATTTTCCCAGACGCTCTTTGTTTAAAACATTCCAATAGACCTTGCCCGTTGTGAGATTGGAATATTTATTAAGCTCAACGTCTATAAACCTTTCATAGTGTCCCAAGTCCAAATCCGTTTCAGCACCGTCTTTTGTCACGAACACTTCCCCGTGCTGATAAGGACTCATAGTTCCCGGGTCAACATTTATATAAGGATCCAATTTTTGCGCCATAACGGAAACTCCGCGCGCCTTCAAAAGTCTTCCGAGTGATGCGGCGGTAATTCCCTTTCCTAAACCGGACACTACTCCGCCCGTCACAAAAACATACTTGGTCATATGCCCTCCTTTAAAAAACTCTTAAAAAAAACATAGGCGCACATAAGTACGCCGAAAAAATTATACACCGCAAAAATTATTTGTCAAGCCGATTAAATTGTGATATTATGCTGAACAAAGCAGCAGGGAATGCTGCGAAAATTTTAAGGAGGAGAGGACTATGAAAAAGAAAATATGTGTGCTGTCGGCATTATTTGCACTTATCTTTGCATTGGCGGCTTGTTCGGACACACAAAATGCTTACTTGGAAAAGGTGAGCAAGATGTCGGATTGGAAAGGTATAACTTCGGAGGGGACTTTTGATGTAAAAATGTCTTTAAATAATGAACCTGCGTCCGTAAACATATCCGCCAAGGGGGATATTAGGGGACTGATGGTCAATGATAAGGCGAATCCCAAAGGAGAGCTTACCGCAAGTATTGATGTTACTTCTTCTCAAGGCAATGAGAGTATGAGTTTCAACTTAAAGGACGAAAAGATTTACTTTAGCAACTCTCAAATATTTTTACCGATTTCGATTTATAAAAAGCAATTTGAAAGCTTGGGTGTGAAGGACTTCCCCAAGGACAAAAAGTATGTATCTCTAGGGGCTGTGACCGACAAAGCATCGGGATATGATGCGGAAAAGATCGGTGCAATCGTAAAGAACCTGAGCTATGTAAAAGATCCCAAGAAAATGCTTGAAGTTTATGGAAAGCTTGGAGATCTTTTGGGAATTGAAATCAATATGACGGAAAAGAACGGAGTTTATACCACCGTTGTTAACGGAGCGGATTTGATGAAGATGACGGAGAAAATGGTAAAAACTCTGCCGGACAAGCTCCCCGAAGCAGTTAAGCTTTTAGAATTGGAAGCACTCTTTGAAACAATGCCCGAGAAAAAAGAACTCAGCTCCATAATTAAAAACGGAGTGAAGAAAGAATATAAAGAGGCTATAATTGCCGAGTACAATAAGGCAAAGCCCGAGTTGGAAAAGTTTTTGAAAGACTTTTCACTGAAGATTGAGGAAAAATTTTCCGACGACTCATATGAGGCGAAGGCTGAGATTTCTGCAAAGTATGACCCCTTATTCAGTTTCAGTATGATCTCAAGCGGAAAGCAGATGAAATCCGAACCCAAGGAGATTAAGTTACCTGAAGCAAAGGACGCAGTTCCCCTTGAGGAACTGCTAAGCAAGCTTCGCACTGAAATTCCCTACAAGTCCGCTGCAATGATAAAAGAAAAAGAGAATATGGTCTATGGCAGCAAGAAAGTTGAACCCATAAAGATTACCAAGAAAAATGGCGTTATACACTATGAGGCAAGAAAGATTTTTGAGGCTTTGGGAGGAACTGTCGGCTGGGATGCAAAGAAGAAGGTTGTGACCGTTGACATTGACGGCAAACACTATGAGGTAAAACCCGTTAATGACAACAATGTTTCGTATGTGACTTTGGATATGCTAAAGAATATGGGTCTCAATGCGGAGCGTTTTGAAAAAGAGGAAATGATAAGCATTTGGGTTGCTCCGTAAATCAAAAACACCCCTGATTTGGGGTGTTTTTTTACGCAAATATATTCGTTTCCTCCAATATTTTCATTCCTCGGATTGATGTGTGTATTATTGGCAATATTAAAAAAGGGTTATGATTTTTATTCATAACCCTTTAGTGCTTCCACCATATCTATTTTTTTCAGTTTTTTATGAACGAATGACATAACTATAATCGAGAAAATTACGGTTATTACAACGGACAATATATAAGAAAAAATGCTTACTTCCTCATAAAACTTTGCAGCATCGGGGAGTATCCTATCCATTATAAGCCTTGTTATAAAAATACCTCCCATAAATCCGGGAATAATTGCAATAATCGTAAGCATAACGGTTTCCCTGTATATATACTCGGTCATCTCAAGCGGATAAAACCCCAAAACCTTCACCGTTGAAAGTTCTCTTATTCGCTCCTCGATGTTTATGTTGTTAAGATTATAAAGCACGACAATCGCAAGCAGGGACGAAATTATAATTATCATAAGCACTACGAAGTTTATAGAGACAAGCAAATTCTCCATAGATTTGGTTTCGCCTTTTGTTACATTCAGCACTGCTTTATTTTCCGAAAGCTTTAAGTAAAAAGCTTCTTTGTCTTCGCCGTCATTAAGTATTATGAAATCGGCGTTATAGTCGGGACGTTCACCGAAAAACTTTTCATAGTTTTCAGGGCTTAAAAATATATAATGCCAAAGGTAATTGTTAGCTATGCGTGAAACGGGCAATATTACTTTTTTTCCGTTATTTTCCACAAACGGAATTTCTTTTGGAAGAGTTTCTCCTATAATCTTTGCAAGCTTGTCCGTTATGACTATTTCTTTCAAATCTATATTCTTTCCGTTTTTATCAGGCTCTTTCAAATTGAAAAAATTCGGGAAATCCGAAGAATTCTCAGGCACGATCATGACGATTGGCTGATCCATTCCATTATAGTTCTCCCAATTCAATTTTTTTACAAGCACGGAAGAATGTATTTTTACGGCATCGGATTTTAGAATATTATTATATTCTTCCATATAACTCTTTCCCAAGTCCTTATCATAGATCGCTATGAAATTATAGGTGGCAACCGAGCCGTATTGAGCGGGGATTGTTTTGGCTATTGAATCTCTTATGGCAAAACCGAAAAGCAGCAGCGAAACGCATCCTGCAACTCCGAACACGGTCATAAACATTCTTAGCTTATATCTAAACATATTTCTCAAGGTTATTTTTCTCATAAACCCGAAACGATTCCAGATAAATCCGATTCTTTCCAAAAGAAGTCTGCTTCCCGCTTTGGGAATTTTCGGTCGCATCAAAACCGCAACGGAGTCTTCGGTATAGGGTTTTGCGGCTTTCCACACTGAAAATAATCCCGTAATAAGACCTATTGCAATTCCTATCAAAACATTTACGAAATTGAATAAGTCAGGCGGAGTTTTGAAAATGAAATTTGTTCCGTAAGTATTAAATATTACTGCGGAGAGAATCTTTTCTCCGGAAAGCCCTCCGATTATTCCGCCGAGCAATCCCGAAAGTCCCCCATAGACTAAAAATTTTAACATAGCCTGAAGATTTGAATATCCCAATCCCTTGAGAGTTCCTATCTCCCCTCGATAGGTTTCAACGGTTCTTGTAAGGGTGGTGAGAGATACCAGCAGAGCTATAAAATAAAAGAATACGGGAAATATGAAAGCGAGTATATCGAGTCTGTTTCCCGAATCATAATAGATATTATAGCCTGCGTTGTTTGTGCGATCTTTTACGGAATATATCGGTTCTTTGAGCTTGAGCATAAGCTCTTTAGCGTCGTCGATTTTTTCTTCCGCTTCTCTTAGCTTCCTATCCGCATCTTTAGATTCTCTTTCAAATCTTTCCTTTCCGTCGGAGTATTCGCTTTCCCCGTCTTTTAATTTTATCTCCGCTTCGGAGAGTTTTTCTCTTGCTTCTTCAACTCCGTTTTTAAAATCTTTTTTAGCCTGATTGAGTTTTTTTAATCCGTCTCTGTATTCTTTTTCCTTTTCTTCCAGTGTATCTTCCGCTTCTTTCAGTTTTTTCCTTCCGTCACTAAGCTCGGCTTCTCCGTCTTTTAACTTGGTTTCGGCACTTTTAAGCTCCGATTCGGCTTTCTCCAAATCCCTTTTTCCGTCCGCAAGTTTCTTTTCATTTTCCTCGATTTTTTTTGCCGCCTCTTCAAGTTCTTTTTTGCCTTTAGAGAGTTTTATTTCTCCGTCATCAAGCTCTCTTTTTGCATCGTCTAAAGATTTTCTTCCGTTGCTAAGTTCATCGCTTGCCGCTGCAAGTTCCGCACGAGCTTTTTCAAGTTCGTAAGCTCCCGCTTTTGCCTTTTCCAACCCCTCGTTGTATTCGGACAGCCCCGCCTTATACCTTAATTCACCCGAATCAAGTTCAGCCTTGGAGCTTTCAAGTCTTTCTTTAGCGGCTTTTATTTCCGCAAATCCGGCTTCGATTTTGGAGAGTCCTTTTTCCGCTTGTGATTTTTGCATTTCAAAGGCTGATTTTTTTGCTTCCAATTCGGCTCTTTTTTCCAAAAGTGCGGCATATTCGGGAGAAGTTTGAGGGATTTTTGAAAGCTTCAAATCTATGGCGGAAAGTCCCTTATCAATTTCTTCAATTGCAGCTTGAAGTTGAGATATAGCCTGCTCCGCTTGGGATTTTTTTTCGTTAAGAGCCGATTCGTTTTCGGCTATTTTTTCCAAACCCTCCTGATATCTTTGTCTTCCTTCATCGAGTTTTTGCAAAGCTTCATCAAGCCTATTCTTTGCCTCTTGGAGTTTAAGCTGACCGCTTTCATATTGGCTCAGTCCGTTGCGATATTTCTCAGTGCCATCCTGATACTTGGAAAGTCCGCTCTCAAATTCTTTTAAACCCTTTTCATAGGCTTTTCTTCCCTCTTCAAGCTTTTTTTTATTTTCTTCGTATTCCTTCAGACCTTTCTCGTACTCTCTTTTGCCGTCCTCAAGCTTCGCCTTTGCGTCCTCATATTCCCTAAGCCCGTCTTGATACTTTTTCTTGCCGTCTTCGTACTCTTTTTTGCCGTCCGAAAATTTCTTCTCGCCGTCCTCAAGCTCTTTTTTCTTCTCCGAGAGGGCTATTTTTGCATCATCAAGTTTTTTTCTTCCGTCCTTTAAATCAAGCTCGGCTTTATTTATCTTTTTTTGTCCGTCGGCTGTTTCCCTTTCAAGCTTGGATTTTCCCTCCTTGAGTTCTTCTCCTCCCTCGGCAAGCTTTTTTTGAGCATCATTCAATTTTTCTTCCGCCTCGGAAAGTTTTTTTCTTGCGTCCTTGACCTCCGCCTCTCCCTCGGCAATTTTTTCGGACACCTTTTCTTTGAGGGCTGCAAGTTGTTCTTTGGGAAGATTTTTAAGTGAATTTTGAAGCTTTTCCCTTTCCTGCCTTAGAGAAATTCTGTATTCTTCACCGAAAGGGTAGAGATCCATATATTTGGGATATCGGATTGTTACAACTTGGCACTTATCAAGCAAAAAAGCCTCTTTCGGAACTATTGCAAATCCGCTTACGGGTGTGCCCTCGGCTGAAGCATTCTCAGCTCCGGTTACAAGATAAGAACAGTGTCGCCCCTTTCCGACTATTTTGAAAGTATAGTTATTAAGAGCGTCCTTATCATCAGGCAGCTCTATTAAGTTTTTTTCCTTCTCAAAGGTTATGCTATCTCCTATGGATTTATCTATCGAAAGATTTGCGTCAACCAAAATCTCATCGAAAGCTTCGGGGAGCCTTCCTTCAGTGACAACCGCTCTTTCAAGTCTTTCAGGCTTTGAAATCAGCTCTATTTTATATTCCGTTCCTTCGATTTTTAAATTTTTTCTATAGGAAAGCTCCAACTCGGCATCTTTTGCTTCGGATTTTATAACCTTCAAATCCTCGTCATCAAGTCCGAATGTGCTTGAGATTTGCAAATCCGCCATATTTGTTTCATCTTGAAACTTTTTAAGGCTATATCGCATTTTTGGACCTACCGAAACAAGTCCCGTATAAACGAAAGCCCCCAAACCTATCATAAGCACTATTGAAAAAAATCGTCCGGGGGTCATTCTTATTTCTCTAAGCACATATTTCCATAAAGTTTTGCTAAACACTACCATTCCACCTCATCTACGGATAAGGGAGTTTTATTCACCCTGCATTCTCTCACCTTTGCGTCGTTTATTTCGATTACCCTGTTTGCTATCGGAGAAATTGCCGAATTATGAGTGATAATAACGACGGTTGCACCAAGCTCGTCGCACATCTTTTTGAGAAGCTTCAAAATTGATTTTCCGGTTTTATAATCCAATGCGCCGGTAGGCTCATCGCATAAAAGCAATTTCGGTTTTTTTGCCAACGCTCTTGCTATTGCGACTCTTTGTTGCTCTCCGCCTGAAAGTTGTGAAGGAAAATGATTTTTTCTATCTCCAAGCCCCACCTTTTCCAAAATTTCGTCTGCGGAAATAGAATCCGAAACCAGTTCCGAAGAAAGCTCAACATTTTCTTTGGCGGTAAGCCCTGAAATTAAATTGTAAAATTGAAATATAAATCCCACAGCGTTTCTTCTATATCCGGTAAGTTCTTTATCCGTAAAGTTTTCTATATGATTTCCATCAATAATTATTTCTCCCTCATCGCAAGCGTCCATTCCTCCCAAAATGTTAAGTACGGTGGATTTTCCCGCACCTGAGGGTCCGACTATGACAACAAGTTCCCCCCTCTCAAAAGAAAAAGACACTCCGTTATTGGCAACAGTTTCACTTTCTCCGTTTCTATAACGCTTAACTATGTCTTTCATAACCACATAACTCAAGATATCACCCCGCATTCCCATAAGTGTTCTCATTGTATCACATCTTTAAAATTGTGCGCATTTTTTATTTTCAAAGTCTCAATAACCTTGCGCATACGGAAAAGATTGTATAGAATAGCGTGACATTGATAGATGAGGGAGTGATATTATGAAAAAATTTGCGGTCTATGGAAGTAAGCTCTGCCCTGATTGTGTTGAAGGGATTGAGGAATTAAAAAAACTCGGAGTAAACTTTATCTTCTTGGATATAACGGAAAATCTGAGTTATATGAAAAAATTTTTGGCTCTTAGAGATTTCAGAAAAGAGTTTTCAGAAGTAAAGGAAGCGGGCTTGATAGGAATACCCTGCATAGTTTCGGAAGATAAAAAAATATATTTTAGTGTAAAGGAGATGAATGATGAATTTTTGCACACCTAAAGAAATCCTTGAGCTTACGATTAAAAATTCTGAAGCAAAAGCTCGAAATTCCCCCAAAAAACAGATATTGCTCGGATTTATGGGAGGTTTATATATTGCAATTGCAGGTTTCGGATTTGTGCTTTGCAAGGCGATTTTTAAGGGAGAGCTTGAAGCTTTAGGAAATATCATAGGTGCCGTTTTATTTCCTGCGGGGCTTATGATGGTGGTTATATCGGGAGGAGAACTCTTTACGGGAAATGCTCTTATGGCGGCTTACGGCTTTGAAAATAAGAGTGCTTGGAAAGAAATTCTTTTAAATTGGCTGTATGTTTATTTAGGGAATTTCTTGGGGAGTGTTTTTGTAGCGATTTTGGCTTTGGCTTCGGGAAAATTTTTTTCAGCAAACTTTTTTTTGGGAGATATTGCCCTCTCAATAGCGATAAACAAAGTGGAATATTCATTTGTGTCCGCATTTTCGCTCGGCATACTTTGCAATATATTGGTTGCGGGGGCGGTGTGGATGGCAACCGCCGCAAAGGATATCTCGGGAAAAATTTTTGCCTGCTTTTTTCCGATAATGCTGTTTGTGTTTTCGGGTTTTGAACACAGTGTTGCAAATATGTATTATCTTTTCAGTGCATTTTTGATTTCAAAAACCCCTTTTTTTTCGGGAAGCGTAGATCCCTATTTGCTTTCTTTGAAAAATATTTTTTTAAAAAATCTCATTCCCGTTTCATTGGGCAATGTCGTAGGGGGAGCTGTGATAATCGCAGGATTATACAGCATAACTTACAAAAAAAAGAGCTGTGACTAATTCACGGCTCTTTTCTTTTGTATTTGGATTTTGAATTGCGAAGTCTCTTGCTGGCTATGATTAGAAGTTTATCAAGAGAAGTTGCATCTTTCGGAAATTCGCTGTATCCATAGTTAAGGGTTAAATTGATTTTATTTCCCCCGCACATTATGGTTTCTCTAAATTCCTTGCTCAACGCTCTTAACAGCTCATAGAGCCTTTGTTCTTTGGTATCCTCCAGAACCAAAATAAACTCGTCTCCTCCGAGGCGTGCAAGCTGTTCTTTCTCATTCAATAATTTTTGAACTACTTTTACAAAATACTTTAAGGTTTCATCTCCCACCTTGTAGCCGTAATTGTAGTTGACGATTTGAAAGTCTCCCAAATTCATTGTGATAATCGTATGATATATGGAGCCGTCGATTGGAGAAGACGACAAAATCTTTTCAAGTTTCTCCATAATTACGGGTCTGTTGGGAACTCCCGTTAAAGGATCTCTGTAAGTGAGATCATATAACATATCCTCGGATTTTTTTCGGCTTATAACTTCATTCCTTATAAAAATGGCATTCTCTTTAATTTTCTTTTCCAACTGCTCCTTATACTCCCAAAATTCCGTCACATCTCTAATGGTATATGCAGCGCATATCAGGTTTCCGAAGCTGTCTATGTTGGGAGAATAAGTGATAAGATAATAAAAATTTTTGGAATTGTTCACAGACCTATATATTTTTTTCCAGAATTTATCGTTTATCACTTCATAAGAGAACACATCTGAAAGCTTTTTCCCTATCATAGTTTCCGATTTCGGAATGTGGAAAAGTTCGTATGCAACTTGGTTTGCCTGAAATATTATGTTGTTGCTGTCGGAAAAAATCACCCCGTCGTCCGTGTTGGTAACTATGCTTGAGAGCAGCATCTTCATATTTGCCTGAAAGACGGCATATTTCGTAAAAGAAAAATAGCATAACAAAAATGAAAATGCGAATAATATTATGCCGATCGGAGGGAGAAAAGGAGTTTCCAAATTCGGCGTTATAACCATTACTCCCATACCTATAAGTGAAATTGTAATCACACACGCAAGAAGGACGGCGTATAAGGCTTTCTCTCTCCTAATCAAATCACCGCGAAATCTCCTAAGTGCAATCAAAAAGACGCTGAGCAAAATATAAATACAAACATAAACGGGAAAATAAAATTTAGCTATTGCACTCGGATATTCCATATTTGTATAAGCCCAGCCCAAGGGAGTCACAAAAAGAGAATTTGGAGAAAAGGGATATTTTATGCAATAGATATAAATCGCAATGAATGCAGGAATATACATAATCGGAATGATGGGATTAAAGCCTAGAGAATTCTTTTTGGTCGTTTCTTTAAGGCTCATTAAAAAATGCAAAAACAGAGGATAGGAAAGCGACATATAAACCATTCCGAAGTTTCTGTAAAACACCGCTTTAACTGCCAAGTATGAACTGTTTTGCATAAGATTGTTGAAAGATAAAAATGATAAGGTAACACATAAGACAAAAAAAACGATTTCGGATTTTGTAATGCGATGTCTTGAAATCGCAAAAATACCTATTCCGAAATAGCATAGTCCCGATATTAGAAAAAGATAATTCATCAATATCCTCATAAAACACTCCTTAAAACAAGTTGTTAATTAAAATTCTTCGGACTAGTATATCATTTTTGTTGTTAATTGCAAGCTTGATTTAATTAAATGAAAAATGTATAATCGTTGGGGGTGAGGATATGTACGAAGAATTTGCAAAAGTTTATGATTTTCTTATGCAGAGTTATGATTACGAGGCTTATACGCAGTATTATTTGGATTTGATGGACAAATATGCGATAGAAAAGGGGAGTCTTTTGGATTTCGGAGCAGGCACGGGAACATTTACTGAAATTTTGGCATCGTTTTTTTCCGAAGTGACCGCAGTGGATTCTTCAAAGGATATGCTTTCAGTGGCTAAGGAAAAACTCTGGCAGAAGAAAAATATTGAGCTTATATGTGCGGACATATCGGGGTTTCAAGCTAAAAAGAAATACGATGCAGTGATAGCTTCTTTCGATGTGATGAACTATATGCACTCGTATGAAATGCTCAGACGCACGGTTTTTTCGGCTTACAACGCACTTAAGGACAACGGGATTTTTCTTTTTGATATGAGTTCGATAGACAGGTTTAGATATCTTTTCGGAAACAATTCCTATGCAATGGAGGATCAGAAAACTTTTATGACTTGGCAAAATAAGTATGATGAGAGCAGAAATATGGTTTCCGTGAGAATAAATGTATTCAGAAAAGAGGAAAACGGTCTGTACTCAAGGGTTGATGAAAAACAAAATATGAGAGGGTTTCCGCCTAAGGAGCTTTTATCTATCCTTACGCAGTGCGGATTTGGTTTTGCCGAGTGCCTCAATCCTCTCACTATGGAAGAATACAACGAGGAACTTTTCAGACTTCAGTTTGTGGCTCTTAAAAGAGAAACATAAAAATTCTTGATTTTGTTTCGACTTTGAAGTATACTCAAAAAGATTGGGGGGATATTATGAAACATATAAAAACGCTTACCGCAAGAAACTTGAAAGACTCCATCAGCAAGGGCGGTTGCGGGGAGTGCCAGACTTCTTGCCAATCGGCTTGCAAGACCTCTTGCACGGTGGGCAATCAGAAGTGTGAGAATAAGAGTCAAAGATAAGGGTGCTTTCAAGCACCTTTTATTTTTTTTCTTTATTTGTAGAAGGAGAAAGAATGAGAAATTACGATGACATTCATAAATATTTTCTGCTCGGGGAATATATAGTGCTTGATGTGAACAGCGCAGCCGTACACTCCGTTGATGAGATATGCTATGAATTGGTTGATGACAGGGATAATGAAGATGTGGAAAAGATGATGGAAAAATACTCTGATAAATTTTCCAAAGAGAGCATAGTCGAAACACTTTCGGAGATTTCTTTTTTGGAAAAAGAGGGACTTTTATATTCTGAAGCTGCCGTTCTTCCGAATGCCGTTCACGCAGGAAGCATAATCAAGGCGATGTGTCTTCATGTGTCGCACGACTGCAATCTCAGATGCAGATATTGCTTCGCCTCTCAAGGAGATTTTCATGGCACAAGAAAACTTATGCCCGTTGAAACGGGAAAAAAAGCTTTGAAATTTTTGGTTGAAAATTCCGGCAGCAGAATAAATCTTGAGGTCGATTTTTTCGGCGGAGAACCTCTAATGAATTTTGGGGCGGTTAAGGAGCTTGTGAAGTACGGAAGGGAGCTTGAAAAAGAGCACAACAAAAACTTTCGTTTCACTCTCACGACCAACGCCACGCTTTTGAATGACGAGATAACGGAATATCTCAATGAAAATATGTCAAATGTGGTGCTGAGTTTGGACGGAAGAAAAAATGTGAATGACAAGATGAGAGGACTCGGTTCATATGATGTGATAGTTCCGAATATTCAAAAGTTTATAGAGAAAAGAGGGGATAGGGATTATTATGTTAGAGGAACATTCACCTCGGAAAATCTTGACTTCGGAAGCGACGCAAAGCTTTTTAATGAACTCGGATTTAAGTCCGTTTCGATAGAACCCGTAGTAACGGATGAAAAGATGTCTTATGCAATTCGCAGAGAGCATTTGAGTGAAGTGCTTTCGGAGTATGAAAGATTTGCAAAGGAGTATGTTGAAATCAAAAAGAAGAACCCCGACTTTAATTTTTTTCACTTTGTGATAGATTTAAACCAAGGTCCATGTCTTATAAAGCGAGCAACGGGCTGCGGAGCAGGTTCTGAATATTTGGCGGTGACTCCTGACGGTGAATTATTTCCCTGTCATCAATTTGTGGGAGAAAGTGAGATGTGTCTGGGGACTTTGGATACGGGAATTGTCAACAAAGAGCTTAGAGAAAAATTTCAATCCTCGAATGTTTTCACAAAAGAGGAGTGTCGCACGTGTTGGGCAAGATTTTATTGTTCGGGAGGTTGCCACGCCAACAGCTACTACGCAAATCAAGGCGACATTTCCAAAACATATAATATAGGCTGTGAAATGGAGAAAAAAAGAATTGAATGTGCAATTGCAATAATAGTTGCAAAAGAAAACGGGAGAGATCTTCTATGAGGACTCTCCCGTTTTTAAATAAAGTTCTCCAAGCTCATATATATTTCCCGCACCCATAGTGAGAACTATATCGTCTTTTTTCGCAGTTTTTTTCAAGTAGTCCAAAATTTCCTCAAAGGTCGAAAGATAAACGGCTTTTTTTCCGTTAGCTTGTATCTCTCTGACCAAGTCCTTTGAGTGAATACTGTGGTCATCTATTTCCCTTGCCGCATAGATGTCGGTGATTATGACCTCGTCTGAATCCTTGAATGAAACACCGAAAAGTTTCAGCAAAAGTTTGGTTCTTGTAAAAGTGTGCGGTTGAAAGACTGCAAAAATTTTTCCCGTTTTTATTTCCTTTACAGCCAAAAGGCTTGCTTGAATTTCAGTGGGGTGATGAGCGTAGTCGTCATATACCGTTATACCTGAAACCTCACCTTTTCGCTCCAATCTTCGGTGAACTCCGTGATAGGTTTCCACTTTTTTTACAGCCTCATCTATCGGAATCCCCGAAAGACTTGCTCCAATAATCGCCGCAGCTGCATTATAGGCATTATGTATTCCCATCACCTTCAGTTTGACATCACGCTTAAATCCCTCGTGAGTGATGGAAAAAGATGTGGTTTTGTCCGAAGATTTAAGATCTCCGATAACAAAATCCGCCAAAGAAGTTTCACCGAAAGATACCACCTTGGCTTTTGATTTTTCCGCAAGCTTTTCATAGCCGTAGGTATCCCTGTTTATGACAACACAGTCAGAAGAACCGAGGCGTGAAACATAGTCGGTGAATGCTTTAAGCACATCGTCTATATCCTTGAAAAAATCCAGATGGTCGGAGTCTATGTTGAGGATAACGCAGATGGTGGGATTGTAAAACTTTATGTTGTTCTTGTACTCGCACCCTTCGGTTATAAAAATTTCATCTCCCCCCACCCGCACATTGCCGTCTATTTCGTCAAGATTGCCTCCAAGTAAAATCGTGGGATCTTTTGATCCGTCCAAAACTATTTTTGAAATCATTCCGGTGGTGGTGGTCTTTCCGTGAGTTCCGCTTATTACAATTCTGGTTTTATATTCTTTCATAAGTTTTCCCAAAAAAGCCGCTCGCCCCATGGTCGGAATTTTTAATTCTCCTGCACGAACAATCTCCGGGTTTGAACTGTCAACTGCGTCCGTATAAACCACCAAATCCGCACCGTCGATATTTTCTTTCCTATGACCTAAAAAAATTTTTGCTCCTGCATTTCTCAAATTTTCCAAAAGTTCCGACTCGCTTTTGTCGGAGCCTTGAACCTTATAACCTTTTTTTAATAAAATTTGAGCCATTGCACTCATGGAAACGCCGCCGATTCCCGTAAAATGAATTACATTATAATTTTCCAATTTGAATTCCTTTCCCAAAGAGTGTTCTCATTCCCGTTCGGTAAAAGTTTACCACAAAAATTATCAGTATTCAATTGTCTTTCTTATCCGAAGTTCGAATGTACAGCAGATTAACTTAGAATTTAGAATCAACCTTACACACAGTTTCCACACTTTATTTTTTAAGCCGTTCGATTTGTGAGATTAAAATACTATATCAGAAATTTCATAAGCGCTTTTTAAATCCTATACGCATACGGCGAATCGGAGCTGAAAAAAAACTTGCGAATATCAAACCGAAAGAAATTGCCATGGCTATACCTATGGTCTCCACACCCTTTTCAAAGGCAAGCATATAATCTTTATCCAAAAAAAAACGCAGGGCGTAGTATGTGCCTGCGCCGGGTACGAAAGGAATGATGCTTGCGATTAAATATATCGTTGCGGGCTTTTTTTTATGTGTGGCAAACACTTCCGAAAGAGTTCCGACCAACACGCAACCTATAAACGATGCAAGAATAATATTATGAGTGTATTCATTTGTGATATATGCCACACTCCAAGATAATCCCCCCGTAAAAGCGGCTTCTTTGAGAGAGGATTTTGGCGAGTTAAAAAAAATTCCAAAGCATATGCTCGAAAGTGCCGCCAGTATAAACTGTTTAATTATCATAAAAAAAATCCTCCTACAAAAAAACTGTAAGCCGTAAAAACTCCAAGCGCAATAGCTATCGCCGCGAGCATAACCTCTATGAGCCTGCTCGCTCCGGTTATAAAGTTTCCTGCCATGGAGTCCCTTACGGAATTTGTAAGAGCTATTCCCGGCACAAGCGGCATAATGGAACCCGATATCGCCGCTCCCTCCGAAAGATTGGGAATAAAAAATTTAACGGCACAGACGAGTGTCGCACAAATCATAGCTCCCAAAAAATCCACCAAAAAAAAATTCACATACCGTTTCTGCATCTGCCTGCATAATATCGCGGAGCATAATCCTGAGAAAAAAGCCACTATTCCCTCAACAACCCCTCCGTTAATTAACCACACATACAAAAAACACGCAAAAGATGCACAAAAAATTCTCGTCGGCTCTTTATATACGGTTTCATCATCAATGGCTTTAAGTTTTTCTTTGGCTTTTTTATAGTTCGTGCTTTTCTCTTTTACAAAATCCCTCGCAAACTGATTGGCTTTATCAATCTTATTGAGATTTATACGAGAACCCTTGACCGTATAGGTATAGCTGTAAGGAATTTCTCCGAGATTAAGAGAGATTGTTATTGCGGAGGGAACGACATACACATACACTTCCGAAGTGTCGGGTATAGCCTCCAACATTCTTTTTACCGTATCTTCCACACGAAAAATTTCAGCTCCGCTCTTAAGGAGAATTTCTCCCGTACCTTCGACTACGGATATGATATCATTGATTTTTCTCTTCCATTCGGATTTGGTTTTTATATGTTTGCTCATCAGAAAAATTCACTCTTTACAATTCCCGAACTGCATAAATTTTGAAGCACCTTCATCAACGCAAGCTTTCCCTGCATAAAATTAAGTCCTCCTTGGAAGTAGACAATATAAGGCTCTCGAATCGGAGCGTCCGCACTGATTTCTATGGAGCTTCCGTCTATAAAGCTTCCTGACGCCATAACTACTTTATCCGAATACCCCGGCATATCCCAAGGTTCGGGAGTGACAAAGCTGTCCACGGCGCTCATCTCCTGCACTCCTTTGCAAAATTCCACAAGAGCCTTCGGAGAACCCAACACTATACTTTCCACTATGTCGGATCTCTTATAATTTTCGTCGGGAAAAACCTTAAATCCCAACTTCCTGAAACAGGAGGCAAATAATGCCGCTGTTTTTTTTGCGGAGTTGACTGCTTGCGGTGCATAAAAAAGCCCCGTAAGGACAGATCTTGAAGTGCCGTAGGAAAGCCCCAGCTCCTTTCCGAGTCCCGGAGCGGTAAGTCTATCCGCAATTTCCGAAATCAATGGAGCTTTTGCGCAAATATATCCGCCCGAAACGGCAATTCCCGCCCCCAAGTTTTTTATCAAAGAGCCGCACACGATATCCGCCCCCACCTCAGTAGGTTCCTTTTTTTCCGTAAATTCTCCATAGCAATTATCTACAAAAATAATTCCCTCATAACCCGATGCCCTTATGGAAGAAATCACCCTTTCCATCTTTTCGATTGATATGGCATTTCGTTCGCTGTATCCGGTGGAACGCTGAATCATTACCAGCTTGGGATTTTTTTTCACCTTTTCCAAAATCAAATCGATATCAAAATCATCTCCTATCAAATCCGCCTCATCGTATTTCACGCCGCAGGCTATGAGAGAATTTTTTTCATTTCCCGAAATCCCTATTGCCCGTCTTATCGTGTCATACGGAGTTCCTGAAATTGAAAGCAGAGTGTCTCCGTGCTTCAAAAGAGCGGATAATCCCAAAAAAATTGCATGAGTGCCTGACACAATGCTTGTTCTCACAAGTGAATCCTCTGTACAAAAAATCTTTGAAAAAATTTCTTCGATCTTATCCCTCCCCATATCTCCATAGCCATAACCCGTTGCACCGTTAAAATGTACGGCGGAGAGTTTTTTGTCCCTCATCGAGCTTAACACCTTAAATTGGCAGTATTCCATAATCTCATCATTTGCTTTGAAAGTTTCATGAAGTTCGGTTTCGGCTTTGATTACAAAGTCATAAATCTTCTCGGACACTCCTATCTTACTGCAAATTTCATTTTTCATAGCTCCTCCACAATCTCACCGCTTCTTTTGCCAGCTCGTTCACATTTAAATTATCAGCGGAAAGAGTTATCAGATTCGGAATTTTTTTAAACCATGTGAACTGCCTTTTTGAATAATTTCTGCTGTGTTGCTTGATTAGGTTCACAGCTTCATCAAAAGAAATTTCCCCCCTAAAAAACCTGAAAAATTCCTGATATCCTATTCCTTTCATAGACTGCATATTTTCGCAATAGCCTCTCTTATAAAAGCTCTCCGCCTCTTTAGGCAAACCCTGTTCAATCATCTTATCAACCCGATTGTCTATTATCTCATAGAGCTTTTCTCTCTCCCGACTTATAAAAATCACCAAAGGATTGTACTCATTCGAGCGACGATATAAATTCTCCCTAAGCTCGCTCGGAAGTCCTCCCCCGTGGTGAATAATCTCTAAAGCTCTTATTATCCTTTTAGTTTCGTTTTTATGATAGATTTTTTCAGCGCCGGGATCTTTTTCCATAAGCTTGTCGTATAAGACGTCCTTATCCAATGCGTTCATCTTTTTTCTGAAAGCTTCGTCCCTTGGAATTTCGCCATGATTTCTCTCAAAAACGAAAGCGTTGATATAAAGCCCCGTACCTCCGACCAGCATAGGAATTTTTTTCCTGCTTATTATTCCCTCTATGATTGTTTCCGCAGTGCTTTTAAAATCCGCCACTGAAAATTCGTCTTTAGGGTCAACAAAATCAATCATATGGTGCGGGATATTATTCATTTCGTCTTTTTTAATCTTTGCGGTTCCGATATCCATGCCCTTATAAATCTGCATAGAGTCACAGGATATTATCTCACAGCCGAGTATATTTGCCGCTTTCACCGAAACGGCGGTTTTCCCGACGCCGGTGGGACCGGTTATAATCAAAATATTTTTCATACTCTCAAAAAAACCTTTGCAAAATCTTTTTTGCTTATCTTAACCACGGTGGGTCTCCCGTGAGGGCAGGTCTCAAAATAATTCAGAGAATGAAGCTTAAGGAGTAATTCACCTATATCTTCATTGTCAATTCTGTCTCCGAATTTTATTGCATTGACACACGCTCTTTTCATAACTTTCTCAAGTCTGAACTCCGAAAGACAACCCGTATCGTCCAAGGACTCCACAATCTGCAAAAGTAAATCTCTCGCACTCGGAAGTCCCAAAAATCCCGGAATACCCCTAATAATAATATCCCTCTCTCCGAAATCTTCTATTTCAAAGCCGAAACGCTTAACGGTTTCTATTGAGTTCATAAGAAGGGTTTTATCTCTGTCGGAAAGGGTGAGAGTTTCTCCCACAAGAAGCAGTTGAACGGGTATTGTTCTATTCTTAAAACGCTCTCTGAATTTCTCATAGAGAACCCTCTCGTGTGCGGCGTGCTGATCTATTATCACAAGTGAAGAATCGGAATTATCCTCAAGCAGAATATAGGAATTAAAAACAGTTCCGATTATCCTAAGATGTTCTATGGGATTTTTGCCTTCCGAAAAAAGTGAAAGATTTTCTGCTTCTTGGGTTTCTTCTTCCGAAAGTTCATTATTGTCATATTCAACCGCCGCTTCGGACACTCCCATTTCACAAGGCAAGTAAGTATAATCACAGGTTTCTCTTTTTTCCACAACTTCGGTAAAAAAATCTTCCGCTCTTATTTTTGAAAAATCAAACTCTTCACGGATAGGATTTTCCGTCAGATAGATCACTTCAGGAGGGCTTGTCCGTTCCTTAAGAAGCGTCGTACTTCTCACTCGGATATCATTATAAAGTGCGTCCCTTATTCCATGAATAAGCAAGGAAATCATCTCTTCCTGCCTTAGCAGTCTTATTTCTTTTTTATTGGGGTGAACATTTATATCCACCGAATTTTCAGGAACTCTGAAATACAAAAACAGAACCGGAAACTTGTTGTGAGGAATAAGACTTCTGTATTGACTTTCCGCCGCACGAAAAATTCCCGACACATATACCGGTCTTTCATTTACAAACAAATATTGTCCGGAGCGGTTTCCCTTATAGAGAGAGTTATCCGACACCGCACCCTCAACCGAAATATCTTTTTCTTCCAGAGAAAAATATCTGAGATGGCTTTCGGTTTCTCCTCCCTGAAGCAGAAAAATCCTCTCTTTGAGACTCTCCGTACTCTGTGCCGCAAAAATTCTTGTGCCGTTTCTATAATATTCTACGGCAATATCTCTTCTGGAGAGCGAGGCTTTCATAATCACATCGGATATCGCCATGGACTCCGACCTGTCAGCCTTTAAAAATTTTTTTCTCACGGGAGTATTGTAAAACAAATCTTTCACGGTAATAAGAGTTCCTTTTTTTGCGGCAACGGGTTCCAATCTTACGACCTTTTGTTCTTCTATGTCGGCTTTTGTTCCGAAATCCGAGAGGCTGTCCTTGGTTATAATCTCTATCTTTGAGACCGCACTTACGGACGCCAACGCCTCACCTCTGAACCCGTAGCTGTGAATGGCTGAAAGGTCGCTGATATCTGAGAGTTTTGAAGTGGCGTGCGGCATAAACGCAAGAGGTATATCCTCCTTGGACATTCCCTTTCCGTCGTCCGTAATCCTTATGAGAGACTTTCCTCCCTCCTCCTCTTCGATTTTAACGGTCTTTGCTTTTGCGTCAAAGGCATTTTCAATCAATTCCTTAACCACGGAGGCAGGTCTTTCTATGACTTCCCCCGCCGCAATAAGCTGTATGGTCTTTTGATCCAATTTTTTTATATCGCTCATTCTAATCCCTCAAATTCAAAGCCTCATTGTGCAAAGCTTCCAAAAGTTCGTGAGCCGCCTTCGGAGAAAGCTCGTTTATATCCAAGTTCTCAAGCCTGTTTAACAAATATTCTCTCTTAAAATTCAAGAAATCCAACTGCTGAATTTTCGTTTCATCAAAATCAAGAGAAAGTTTATAATGAGTTTCCATCATACTCAAAAAAGCCTTTGCGTTTTCTATAACCTGAGTCTTAACTCCTGCAAGCTTCGCCACTTCTATTCCGAAACTTCTGTCGGTCTTTCCCTCCTCGACCTTTCTCAAGAAAATTATTCCGTCCTCTTTCTCCAAGATTTTTACATTCATATTTTGAATTGATCCGTATCGCTCGGATAACTCCGTCAGCTCGTGATAGTGCGTGGCAAAAAGAGTTCTCGCATTTATATCCTTAACTATATACTCCGCCACCGCCCAAGCGATTGACAACCCGTCATAAGTTCCCGTGCCTCTGCCTACCTCGTCCAATATAATCAAGCTCTTTTCTGTGGCTTCGTTCAAAATCTGAGCCACTTCTTTCATCTCGACCATAAAGGTGCTCTCACCTCTTGCAAGATTATCCGACGCTCCTATCCTCGAAAAAATCCTGTCGGTAATCGGAATATCCGCACTCGTGCAAGGCACAAAAGAACCCGACTGCGCCATCAGGGTAATCAGGGCGACTTGACGCATATATGTCGATTTGCCCGACATATTGGGACCCGTAATAAGCTGCATAACTTTTCCGTTTCCGCCCAAAAAAGTATTGTTCGAGATAAATTCTTCACCTTTAAGACTCTTCTCTACTACAGGGTGTCTTCCGTCATAAATTTCCAATCTTCCCTCTTTATTCAGAAGAGGGCGATTATAATTGTTTTCAAACGCAACTTTGGAAAAAGAAATCATTACATCCAAGCACGCAATCACGGAGGCGGTCCTTTGAATCCTGAAAATATCTTCCCTGATGGAAGCCCTAAGGTCGTTAAAAATTTTCGTTTCAAGCTCTTTTGCTCTATCCCCTGCGGTTAAAATTTTTTCTTCAAGTTCTTTAAGCTCTTCCGAAAAAAATCTTTCGCAGTTCGCCAAGGTCTGCCGCCTGATAAAATGTTTCGGAACAAGGTTTAAGTTGCTCTTTGTGACTTCAAAAAAATAACCGAACACCCGATTATATCCGATTTTTATATTCTTAATCCCGCTTCTCTTCCGCTCGGAATTTTCCAAATCAATCAGCTTTTCCTTTCCGTGCCTCAAAAAATCTCTCAGTTCATCAAGCTCGGACGAAAACCCTTCCCTTATCAATCCTCCGTCCGTTGTGGAAACGGGCGGATCATCAGAAAGAGTGCCTATAATTTTTCCGCACAAGTCCGAAAGATCATCCCAACCTGTCCACAACCACGAAAGCTCTTTTTTTTTCGGTATTTTATCGTATATAAACGGAAGCTTGGTCATAGAAAAACCCAGAGTGAAAAGCTCTCTCGGATTTCCCAATCCCTCGGCAACCTTGGAGGAAATTCTCTCCAAATCATAGATATCCGAAAGCATTTCTAAAACTTCTTCTCTTATTATGGTTTCCTTTTTGAAGAAGTCCACAGCATCAAATCTTTCTTCAATTTTTCCTTTATCCAGAAGCGGTCTCTGAATGTAAGATTTCAATAATCTCGCTCCCATCGCCGTTGCAGTTTTATCCAGTATGGAAAGGAGAGAGCCTTTTTTCGAGCGTCCATAAAGAGTTTCCGTAAGCTCAAGATTTGCCGCAGTGCGATAATCCAAATCCATATAATTTTTGCTCTCGTAATAATTTATGGTGTTTATATGAGATGCACTCATTCTCGCTTTGGTTTTGAGATAGGAGAGTGAAAGTGCGATTGCAGACCTTGCAAAGGGTTTCTTATCAAGCTTACAAAGCTCCGATTGAGAAAAATTTTCCGATAAGAGTTTCTCCTGCTCCTCTTTTGAACAAAGCTCAAGTTCCGTAAGCATAGGTGAAAATTCTCGGATATATTTTTGAAAATCTTTTATTACATAGCTGCTTTCGTTTATGACTATTTCCGAGGGGTTAAAGCGGGAAAGCTCGTTTAGGAGTTCAGTTCCGGTTTCAAGCAGTTCGGATTGAGTGGCAAAAAGTTCTCCGGTGGAATTATCAATTGCACTCAGAGCAAAAAATTTTTCTTCAGCAATCAGTGTCATAAAATAATTATGAGATTTTTCATCAGAGCTTTTTGAAATAATTGTGCCGGGAGAAATAACCCTTACCACATCTCTCTTAACTATTCCTTTAACCTCTTTCGGATTTTCAAGCTGCTCGCAAATTGCAACCTTATGTCCGTTTGAAATCAGCTTCTCAAGATACGGCTCATAGCTGTGATACGGGACTCCGCACATAGGCGCTTTTTCTCCACCTCCCGCATCTCTTGCCGTCAATGCAATCTCCAATTCTTTTGACGCAATTTCGGCATCTTCAAAAAACATCTCATAAAAATCTCCCAGTCTGTAAAAAAGTATGCAATCAGGTACTGATTTTTTAATCGAGAAATATTGTTCAAGCATAGGAGTCATCTATCCGCCACCCCGATAAAATCGCCCTCAAGAGAGAATGATTTTGCATTCTCTATCCTTACGACGACAAATTTTCCTATCATATCCGAAGTTCCCCTAAAATGAACGAGTTTATTTGAAAGAGTTCTTCCCGTAAGCATATCGGGATTTGATTTTGACTGAGCCTCCACCAAAATTTCCTCTTCTCTCCCCACAAACTCCAAATTTTTTTTAAGCGAAATATCATTTAACAACGAATTCAATCTCTTGTGTCTTTCCGACTTCACCTCTTCCGATATCTGATTTTCCATATTATATGCAACCGTCCCTTGACGCTTTGAAAAGATAAATGAAAACGACGAGTCGTATCCGACAATTTTTGAAAGCTCCATAGTTGCATTAAAATCCTCTTCCGTTTCTCCCGGAAAACCCACGATTATATCCGTGGAAATGGCGATATCGGGTGCGGCTTTTTTCAACTTATCTATGCTTTGCAAATACTTTTCTATCGTATAGTGTCTGTTCATAGCCTTCAAAATCTTATTGCTCCCCGACTGCACGGGAAGATGAATATAATGAGGAAGATGTTTGAGAGTGATAAAACACTCAATCAGACGGTCTGAAATATCCTTGGGGTGAGAAGTCATAAAGCGAATGCGATCTATCCCTATCTTGTCTATATCGGTAAGCAAATCCGCAAAACGATAATCATTCTCGAAGGTATTCCCATAGGAATTTACATTCTGACCCAAGAGAGTAACCTCCTTGGTTCCCTTTTTCGCAAGTTCTTCCACCTCTGAAATAATGTCGCCCTTGAGTCTGCTCATCTCCCTCCCTCTTGTAAAAGGCACCACACAATAGGTGCAAAAATTGTTGCACCCATAGGTTATATTCACATAGCTCTGAAAAGGTGAATCGGGGAGCATTCCTATATTCTCAACGAGCAATCTGTTTTCCGGTTCATCTGAGATAAAATCTCCTCCGAGCAGATGGCGATACAGAAGCAAAGGAAGTCGATGAAGTGCATTTGTGCCGAAAACTATATCAACTTGGGAATATTTCTCTTTGACCCTTAGTCTGAGTTCCTCTTTTTCCATCATACAGCCGCACATTATGATAGTTATATTCGGTCTTTTCTTCTTCAGATGTTTCAAAGCTCCGATTTTTCCGAACACTTTGTTTTCCGCATTTTCACGAATCAGGCAGGTGTTGTATAAAATAAC
Organism: uncultured Tissierellia bacterium; assembly: GCA_963552605.1. Classification (GTDB taxonomy): domain Bacteria; phylum Bacillota; class Clostridia; order Tissierellales; family Peptoniphilaceae; genus CAUVKI01. Next base: position 11,170 of record CAUVKI010000018.1, on the reverse strand, counting down.
GTCCGATTGATTTTCATCGAAAGTTTCACCATAACCTATTTCATTAAAAATCCATCTGAGCCGCTCCGAATCGTGTTCATTCATCTGACAGCCGTAAGTTTTTATGAAATATTTGGGACGCTCCCCCGTCTTACTGATAAAGTCCTCAACATATGAGGTGAAAAATATAATCGCTTCTCTATATTCTTCCTGCTCGTATAAAGTTTTCAAATCAATTCTTCTTATAACCATAGTTCATTAACACCATATTTTGTAAAATCTTCATATGCCTGTTCTTCAATGCCGTGAAAATCCGAGCCCCCCGTAACTTTTATCCCGAGTCTTTCAGTTTCCATAAGAAGTCTTTTTGTCATAGCCTTGTCATTACTCGGATGATAACACTCCAAGGCATCAAAGTTTTCTTTAAGCACTCGTTTAAGCACTTCTTCATTTCCAATTTCTCCGGGGTGTGCGAGCGAAGCTATACCCCCTGCAAAATGTATGATTTCTATGGCTCTTTTAACCGTAAGCACCTTACTCTTCACATAATAGGGAGAGGTTCGGTTTAAAAACTTTTCAAATGCTTCCGAAACCGTTTCCGCTTCCCCTATCCTTACGAGTTCGTGCGCAATTTTGACCCTGCCTATAAAGGGCTCGTCCTCTATGTTAAAATCTCTGAAAATTTCATATCCCGCATCTCTCAGCTTTTCTATCATCAAAAGCCCCCGATTTTTCCGCTGTATAAGTAAATTTTCAAGTTCTTCTTTCAACAAGGGATTGTTTTCATCAACGCCCAATCCGAGAACGTGAATTTCCGGAAAAGGTTTTCCCGTCTTTTCCTTAACCCTCTTTATAAAATCATCATCGCTCAACTTGCAGCTTATTTCCACTCCGCTTATAAAAGTGAAATCCCAATTTTTATTTTTCAAAAACTCCTTGGCAATCGAAGCTGCGTCTATATTGTCGTGATCCGTAATTGCAATCCCCGAAAGTCCCTTTTCATACGCCATTTTAATGAGTTCCTCGGGTGTGAGTTTTCCATCGGAACAGGTTGTGTGATTGTGTAAATTATACATACTCCTCCTATCAAAAAAAAGCCTGCCATAAGACAGACTTTATCATTTTGCGTAATCAACCATACGAGTTTCTCTAATCAGATTCACCTTGATTTGTCCGGGATAATCCAGTTCCTCTTCGATTTTTGACGCAATATTTCTCGCAACAACCGTCATATGATCCTCGCTTATCCTATCCGGTTTCAAAATAATTCTGATTTCTCTGCCCGCTTGCACAGCATAGGATTTTTCAATTCCATCAAATGAATTTGCAATTTCTTCAAGTTTTTCCAAGCGTTTGATATAATTTTCAACAGACTCTCTCCTCGCTCCGGGTCTGGCTGCGGAAATGGCGTCCGACGCCTGTACCAGCACCGCTTCTATGGTTGAAGGCTCCACATCGCCGTGATGTGCTTCAATTGCGTGTATAACTTCTTTTGACTCCTTATGCTTTCTTGCAAAATTCACTCCTATTTCCACATGAGAACCCTCAACCTCGTGGTCAATAGCCTTTCCTATATCGTGCAAAAGCCCCGCTCTTTTCGCTATTTTCACATCCGCACCGAGTTCCTCAGCCAAAAGTCCCGCAATATTTGCCACCTCGACGGAATGTTTGAGCACATTCTGACCGAAGCTTGTGCGATACTTTAATCTTCCCACAAGCTTTAACACCTCGGGGTGAAGATTGTGAATCCCCAAACCGAAAGCCGCTTCCTCACCTGCTTCTTTAATCGACTGCTCAACTTCCTTTTTCGCCTTTGCAACGGTTTCCTCAATGCGTGAAGGGTGAATTCTTCCGTCTGCAATCAACTTTTCAAGCGCTATTCTCGTAACCTCCCTGCGAACCGGATCAAACCCCGACAACACCACCGCTTCCGGAGTGTCGTCAATAATCAGATCCACCCCCGTTAAAGATTCAAGGGTTCTTATATTTCTTCCCTCTCTTCCTATAATTCTTCCTTTCATTTCATCATTTGGAAGCTCCACAACTGTCACGGTGGTCTCCGACACATGATCCACCGCACATCTTTGAATAGCCGTGGTCAAAACCTCTCTTGAGAGCTTATCCGCCTCATTTTGAATTCTCTGCTCAAACTCTCTTATCCTTACGGCGGACTCATGCACAAGCTCCTTTTCAAGCCTATCCATAAGCGAAGTCCTCGCTTCTTCTTCGGTCATTCCCGAAATTCTCTCAAGCTCTTTAACCCTCTGACCGTACAAGACCTCGGATTCATCTTCCATCTCCTGAATTTTTGCGAGCTTTTTGTTTAATTCATCTTCTTTCTTTTCCAAGGAAAGGATACGCTTGTCCACCTGTTCTTCCTTGTTGATAACACGCTGCTCAAGTGCGTGCACTTCATTTCTTCTGGATTTGATCTCTTCCTCTATCTCGTTCTTTATCTTAAACGCCTCATCTTTGGCGGTCAAAATAATCTCTTTCTCTGCAGTCTCTCCTCTTTCTCTTCCAAGTTTGATAAGTCTTTCGGCTTCAAGTTCCGCCGTACCTATCTTGCTCTCCGCAATCTTTTTTCTAATCAGAAACCCTACAAAAAATCCCACGAAGAGCGCCAAAATCACTAGGAGAAGATTCAGCATTTCAGGCAAATTTCATACACCTCCTCAATTAAAATTTCAATGTTGTTTTCATTCACCGTACCTTATCAATTCTATCTTTCTTTATAAATTCTGTCAACATTAAAACTTTTTTTGAATTGACAAAGATCATTCTTCATTAAAAAAACAAAAAAAAGAGCTGTCTATGACAGCCCTGCTTTATTATTGAACACGGAATTTTAAAATCACCGTGTTTTTGAGTTTGGAATTTTTCCCGAGGACACCCTTTTTCACCACAAGATAATAATCCTTGTTCATTTCAAAAGCGGTGTTGTTCACAAATCGCACTTTCGTTTCGTCGATAAGGGTCGGCTCAATGCCTTTTAGGATATTTCCGTCCTTATCCTGAATAAAGAAATTACCTGCACTCACCGTGGAAATATCCAGCTCCTTATCAAAAGTCACCGTCCAAGAATATTTCGGATCGGAAATCACTTTTTCGGCAAAGAGATTTTCTTCGGTAATATTTTTCAACCCTCCACCTCGGCGGATAATCTTTACACCCTCATCAAAGGCTTTCGAATCTACATTGCACGCTTCCGACACTTCCACTTCTTTTAATTTATTTTTTGTAAATGCCTCCTCTCCGATGTAGGTTAAGTTTTCAGGAAAGCTCACCTGAGTCAGTTGATTAGAATTAAATGCACCATATTCGATGGAGGTTAAACTTTCAGGAAAGCTCACCTCAGTCAGTTGATTAGAATTAAATGCATAGCCTCCAATGGAGGTTAACCCTTGCGGAAAGCTCACCTCAGTCAGTTTATTATAAGCAAATGCTCTATATCCGATGGAGGTTAAACCCTTAGGCAAGCTTACCTGAGTCAGTTGATTTTCAGAAAATGCCTCCTTTCCGATGGAGGTTAACCCTTGCGGCAAGCTCACCTCAGTCAGTTTATTATGATTAAATGCCACAGCTCCGATGGAGGTTAAACCCTTAGGCAAGCTCACCTGTGTCAGTTTATTATCATAAAATGCATAGTTTCCGATGGAGGTTAACCCTTGCGGCAAGCTCACCTGTGTCAGTTGATTCTTATAAAATGCCCAAGCTCCAATATGTAGTACCGCAACGCCGTTAATCTTCGCAGGGATTACGACATCTTTCGGTCCGCCTCCGTATCCTGTAATCGTTCCCGTGGAAGCATCAAATTCAAAATACTTTGCGTCCGTCCATTCGGATTTTGGAGGATAGGAATAGGACGCTTCCTCCGCTCTTGCTGAAAGTCCCGATATCGCGAAGAAAAATGCGAACATCACCGATAATAACACCCACTTCTTTTTCATTACAATCTCCTCCTTATAATTTCACTTTCTTCAATTATATTTATATTTTTAAAAGTGTCAAATTTTTTTGACTGCAAATCCTCTCTTGAGAGTTATTCACAAAATGATTAACTTATCCTACTTCCATCACAGATAACCAAGTCTTTTTTTATTAGACCTGTTTGACAGCTCAATTTTATTCGTTGTCCATAAGCTTATGCCTGTAAAATTCTTTTGATTTTTTCCTCGCCCATTATATTTTTTGCAAAGCGTCAAATTTTTTCTTAAAACTCTCGCCGTAAAAAAATATTTTTTGTTAATGTGAAAATAATGTGATAGAATTGGGAAGCTAAGGAGGATTATATGTCGCTTAGAGCTGATATAGGAATTGATTTGGGAACTGCCAGCGTTTTGGTTTATATTAGGGGCAGAGGGATTGTTATGAATGAGCCGTCTGTGGTGGCAATTGACAGACAGACTAAAAAATTTCTTGCAGTTGGAGAAGAAGCAAAGTCCATGCTCGGTCGAACTCCCGGAAATATTGTTGCAATTCGCCCTCTTAAAGACGGTGTGATTTCGGACTATGAGATAACGGAGCGAATGCTTAAACACTTTATAAAAAAGGCAATCGGCTCCAGTCTTATGAGGCCTCAGATTTTGATTTGCATACCCTCAAGTGCGACGGAAGTTGAAAAACGAGCCGTAGTGGAAGCTTCCACAGCCGCAGGCGCAATAAGGACGGAACTTATTGAAGAACCTGTTGCGGCTGCCATAGGTGCAGGAATTGATATCACGGAGGCAAGCGGGAATATGGTCATAGATATCGGGGGAGGCACTACCGACATTGCAGTGATTTCTTTGGGAGGAATTGTTGTTTCAAAGTCAATCAATGTTGCAGGTGATGTGTTCAACGAGTCAATTTCCAAGTTTATCCGCAAAAAATACAATATGATGATAGGAGAAACCTCGGCGGAGAGAATAAAAATTGCCATAGGTTGCGCCTATCCTCAAGATGAAATTCTCTATGCAAGGGCTATGGGGAGAAATTTGGTTTCAGGTTTGCCCTTGGAGGAGGAAGTGGACAGCGAGGATATGCTTGAAGCTCTTAGAGAGCCTGTGCTTGAGATATCCGATGCCGTTCATAATGTCCTTGAGCGCACTCCGCCGGAGCTTGCAAGCGATATTGCGAATAAGGGAATTTATATGACCGGAGGGGGTTCTCTTCTCAAGGGAATGGATAGGCTTATAGAGAAAAAAACGGGAATACACACCGTGGTTGCGGAAGATCCCATAGCCTGTGTGGCTATCGGAACCGGAAAGAGTCTTGAGTGGATTAAGCAAATTAAAAATTCTCGTGTAAAACTGTGAATTTTTTTGAAAAAATGCCGAGACTCTAAGAGTTGAGGTTTATTAGTTTAAAAAAGGGGAGATTTTATGAATCGTGCGTTGTACATCGGAGCGACTTCCATGGTTGCAAATCAGAAGCAGATGGATGTCATTTCAAATAATCTGGCAAATGTCAATACCACGGGGTTTAAAAAGGATATTTCACTTCAACAGTCCTTTCCCGAGGTGCTTTTGGCAAAAAAATCGAGAATTCCCACGCTTAACGACGAGGGGGCAAGAGGTTTCAGATTAACCCAAAATGACGGAGTTTATTATGCCGGTGTGAACAAGGGATATTTTACCGTGGAGTCCGTGGGAGGAAACGGGATTTTCGGGAAAAAAAGCTACCATAAGGAGATTAAGTTCGGAATAGACCAAGAGGGTTATCTTAAAACTTTTTATAGAAGCGCAAATGGTTTACGCCACGACTATGAGAGTTATATCTTGGATAGAAACGGAAACCGCATACAGGTAGGTGCTGACGGGAATGAAAATCTTGACTTGTCGTCGGTTCTTGAAGAAGCTGTGTTCGATCCGATGCCCTATGTTATCGGAACTATGAGCCGAGGAGTGAGATTTCAGAAAGCGGTGACGGATTTTTCGCCCTCAAGTGTCAGAGAAACCGGAAATAAAGAGGATTTTGCTCTTACCGACAACGGTTTTTTCAAAGTGATGGACGATAGGGGAGAAATTTATTACACCCGCAGCGGTTCTTTCGGATTTAGCGGAGGCTTTCTTAGGGATCATGACGGAAAGTTCGTATTGGTGAACGGTGCACCGCTGGAAGCTCCGAATGACGGCATAGTAAACTTTGATGTTATGGAGGACGGAAAGGTTTATATCAATGACGAATACATGGGAACCGTTGATGTGGTGAATGTAGAAAATCAGGAGGTTCTAAAAAAACAGGGAAATAATCTATATAAACCCGCAGAGAGGGTGGATGTTTCAAACCGATCTTTGCTTGGAAAAAGAGGATATAATCCCCTCTCAAGTCTTGAGGCGGGAGATGTGGATACCAATCAGCCTGAAAGGGCGGAAGTTAAGGAGACGGCATATGCAGGTAAAGTTCTTCAGGGGTACTTGGAAGAATCAAATGTAAATCCCGTGTCTTCCATGGTTGAGATGATTTCGCTTCAAAGGGATTACGATGCGGCACAAAAAATTATCACAACTTCGGATCAAATGCTTGAAAAATCTACGGAGCTTGGAAGGGTATAGAAAGGTATAGGAGGAAAAATATGAGATCAATGTGGACTGCCGCAACGGGCATGAAAGCGCAGCAATTTAATATCGACACCATTTCACACAACCTTACAAATGTGAATACCACCGGATATAGGTCTATGAGTGCGGAATTTCAGGATTTGTTTTATGCAAATATCAGACGCATTCATCAGCTGGACGAAACCAACCGCCCCGTAGCGTTGGAAGTCGGACACGGCGTTCGCCCGATTGCGACTAAAAGAAGCGTGAATACACAAGGGAGCTTTATGGAAACTAACGCCCCCTATGATATGGCACTTAACGGAGAAGGGTATTTTTGTATTGAAACGCCGCATGGGGAGAGATATACTCGTGACGGAAGTTTTAAGATAAGCGATAACGGAGACGGCACTTTTTCCTTGGTGACAAATGACGGCAATTATGTGCTTGGAGATAGCGGAGAGCATATCACTTTTAACGCCAAAGACTATAATTTCCAAATTGCTCCCGATGCTACAATGAAAGCTGTTATAAAGAGCGGAAAAAAAGAAGTGCCGGACATACCTCTTGGAAAACTTAAACTTGTAAGATTTCCCAATCCTCAAGCACTTCATTCAATCGGGGGGAATTTATTCTCGGAGACTCAAAATTCCGGAGAGCCCATAGCTTTGACAAATGAAAATTCTCAGGTTCAGGTTGCGCAAGGTTATCTTGAGGCAAGTAATGTCCAAGTGGTTGATGAGATGGTCAAGATGATAACGGCACAAAGAGCCTATGAAATAAATTCCAAGGCGATAACAACCTCGGACGAGATGCTGCAAACGGCAAATCAGATTAAGAGATAGTGAGAAGCTTTTATGAATGTGAATTTGTTAAATACTTTTTCCACAGGCTTTGAAAATGCCCAAGCGGAGAGGTTAAAGCAATTAAATTCTCAATTGCGGAAGAAAGCCGAAAGCAAAGATGAGAGAACGAAAGAGGATATTGCGCTTGAAAAATCCTGCCGTGAATTTGAGGCGATTTTTACCGGTATGATGTATAAGGCGATGAGAAAGACCGTACCCGATAATCCGTATCTTCCAAGATCAAATGCGGAAAAAATTTTTGAGGATATGCTCTATGACGAGATTGCCAAAGACGGTGCGGAAAAACAAAGTGTGGGACTTGCAAAGACGCTCTATGAGCAATTAAAGAAAAGATCCAAGTCCGATGTCATTAAGTCAAAATAAATTGAGTAAAAGGCTACCCGTTATTTGAGTAGCCGACCTCTCACACCACCGTACGTACGGTTCTCGTATACGGCGATTAAATATTTCGAGTGGAGTCTCTCGTATCTTGAAGATATGTCATCATATTCTTGAGATGCGAGAGACTTTTTACTTGTCTTTTCCGTTTCTTCCACTCCTATCATACTACACGCTTCCTTACTGCTCTAAGTTTCCAACTACTAGGGCGGATTAGGGACTTTCACCCTTTAGAAACGTGCGCCAGCAAGGCGCACCCAAAAAAAGAGTTCTATACCAAAATAATGGTATAGAACTCTTTTTTACTTTTTTTTGCGTTCGAAAAAGTAATAGTCAATCCCCTGACCTGGAAAGTAATGAAACAAAATCCCATAATCGTCCTTTGTCAGGGACAAATTATTACGAGCTTCCAAGTCATCAAACAACAGCAGCTTTTTTGCCTTGACATCATAGACAATAGGAGTGGCATCATCAAAATTTCTCCATGTGACAAAGTACTCTGTGGCGTTCAGATGATCAATCGGCTTGGTATCCGTCGAGAGAATTACTTTTCCCGAGAGCATTTCCTTGATTCGATAGATCGTCCTTCTTTTTTCTTCATTTGTTTCGCCAGTTATACAATAAATCTCCCGGTCTATGGCATCAACACAAAATAAATGATCCTTGACCTTGATTATCTCTTCTTCTCCACAAGCTTTGATATCGTCGAATCTGCCTCGCTCATTTTTGAAGAAGAAGTGCACCTTTCCCTTGTGGAGCATGGGATTCTGCGCATTACGCTCCTTTTTCTCCAAAGTTCTGTTATCCAGATCATAGGTATAAAGGTCGATGAGAATTTCATCATCTTTGCTTAAATAGTAATCATCAAACCACAGAGTGTTCTCTACCAACAGGACACTGTTTGTATTTAAATAGACACTGCGGTTTGTACTCGGATCAACGGAATATGAATAAATGTCAAAAATTTCTCCTGTCTCGAATGAATACCCGAAGAGGGCAGAGTTTTCGAATTCATCTTTCGAGGCATTGAAAACCAAATATTTTTCATTATAGGCTCGAAGATAGAAAGACTGACCCTCCTCAGCAGGGAAAAGCGTTTTATATTCTTCCTTCTCGAAATCGTAGAGCCCTACTTCTTTGTCAATGTAGTCTTTTTTCGAGTCATCAATCAACTGAACAAAAACTCGTGAACGGTCATAAATTAACCTGCAGGAGACTGAAAACCCTCGAATTCTCGCCGGAATGTTCACTTTTCGATATTGGAGATAATCCCTTGCCTCTTCAACTTCGGTATTGAGTTGATAGAGCTTGGTGACGGATTCAGGCAGCTCTAATGGCTTTTTGGAGCATGCCGAGAAGAGAAGCAGAATGACGGCTGCCGTTACGATTAGAAGATTTTTCCTGTGCTTCATAGCAACCTCCTTTAGAGGTGCTCTTAGGAAATTTTTCCTCAGAGCGTTCTTTCGTTATCACCAGATTAGACCTCTGTGCGAAGCAAACGCAGCTAATTTATAGGTTGATATACCGTAGTATGCGTTAATTTGCGACGACCATCTAACCGCAGGGGATTTTGCAGAATCCACAATGCAGACCCCGTTTCCCCAGTCGAAATACCCATCAATTGCCAACCAATGACTTACATTATGAGGCGGATAATTGGGTAACATGCTCGGATGACCATAAGAACCTCCCTTCGATTGCCCGCAAGCCATCACGCCACAACGCCGATCGATCGTAAAAACAACCCTCTGCTTCATTTCGTACGGTGTGAATTCCCTGGTTTCAACCTCACCATATGGAAACGGGATATATAAATAGCCTATCATTCTCGTCAGATATAACGCTACAGGAAACTGATCTCTTGAGTACCCATGACTTAAATACCATGGGCAAGCACAATCTCTTCGGTATACAGCATCGGCAATGTCAGTTTGAGAAAGACTAATTCCGTGGTAATCCAACAGACCGTGGTAATCCAACAGAGTTTGTATTGCAGCATATCCGCAATAATAGTCTGTTTCTTGCGGATGTTGGCGGAAATTTAGGAATCGGCATCTTGCCGGATCGATGTAGACACCCGGCGGATAGTCCGGATACTCAATGTTTCTTGTCTCATAATGCCCTGTTTTTTCTCCCAAGTCGATATTTAGGATGGCATTCATCTTCAAAGAATCACCTGTCATCTTTGCCTCGTAATACTCTGACGCCAACTTTTCTTTTTCCTGAACCAGTTTTGTCATTTCCGGATCCGGTCTGAAATTTTCGATACCAATCACAGGCGCAGCATCAATAGTTTCAAATTTGCTACGATCATAGTTTTCTGCAAAAGATGATGAACCCAAAGGCAAGCACATCAAAACGGCGAGAAACAACAAAGATTTTTTTAAACACTTCTCTTTCATTGAAAACACATCCTGATAAAATACCTTAGACAATGCGAACCAATTTACTTGCTTGTAAAATCTCCGTTTTTGTACCTCTGGATATTTGTGCAGTTCATAATATCCTCCTTTCCACCTTTTTTCGTAGGGAAAACCGATCAGTCAATGTTTAAATGGAACTACAAACCCTTGACCCTAATTTCAAGATATCTCAATAAAATATTTTTGTCAAGAAATTTTTTTATTAAATTCGCATTTTTTTAATTATTGGGCATAGCGCAAATATAATAAGCCGGTTTCCAAAAAAAAGTCGAAGTAAAAAAATCAAGATTTTTTATGTAGCGGGCACGGCAGTTCAAGATAATATGACTGTTGCTATGGTTTATGGTATTTTAATTTTACACACCAAATAAATTAAAAAAAGTGTGGGCATTTGCGAAGAAGTTTAATTCGCAATTCGAAGTTAATCGACCATGGCAGTAATAAAAAAGAGCTTTAAAAGCTCTTTTCCAATTTTAACGCAAGGCCTCAACTTCTTTGAGTGAAAGCCCCGTTGCAAGTGCAATCTTCTCCGTTGAAAGCCCCAAGATAATCAACTGTCTTGCCGTTCTTATCGCCTCTTCTTTTCTTCCCAGAAGAATACCCTCATTTCTTCCCAAAATAATGCCCTCATCTCTGCCTTTGCTCATTCCCAGAATAATACCTTCATCTACGCCTTCTTTTCTTCCCAAGAGAATGCCTTCATTTCTTCCTTCTTCCCTACCTTCTTTTCTTAACAGATCCAACATAGTTTCCATTTCCTTTTCTCCTTTCTCTTCTCCCAATACTTCTTTGAATATTTTCTTTACTGTTTTTCTGTCATCTTTTGTACTGTTCTTTATAATGTAGGTCATATAGGCCATTAGTGCTGAGGTTTTTTCTTCTCCCCAAATGTCTTTAAAAACTTTCGTGTGCTTATGAAAGTTTTCTATTATGTTTTCTTTGTTTCCGGTTCCGTCGCCAAATACCTTAAAGAAAAGTGATGTGATTTCTCCGAGTTTGGTCT
>CAUVKI010000017.1:0-36116 GCA_963552605.1 uncultured Tissierellia bacterium | reverse complement strand
TATCATCAAAGTATGATATAATAACCTAAAGGGGGGAATGAAATGGAAAAAGATCTTAAGAAAGAGCCCAGTGAAAGTGAAAAAGAAGAAGTTAAGCTGCAGATAAGAAATGCGGTAATTATGAATGATATTTTTTCAAGGGCAGTATTCAAAAATCCTAAATGCACGGAAATTTTGGTAAACACAATTCTTGAAAATCCTGTAAAGGTGATAGAAAGTATCACCCAATACAATATGGAAAACGCAATAGGAAGAGCCGCAATCGTAGACGTCTTGGCAAAAACCAAAGACGGAAAGCGCATCGTAATTGAAATCCAAAAGATAACGGAGGAGGGTTTACCCTTAAGAGCAAGACACATCTGCTCCGTATCCGACGCAAACCTTATAGGGAGAGGTGCGAGGTTTAGAGACATACACGAATTTTTCGTTATATTCATAATGGAAAAAGACCCTTTCGGAAGAGGGCAATCCATCTATAAAGTATACCGAATATTCGACGACACGCACGAATTGTTTCCCGACAAGCAGACGATAATCTTCGTAAACGGAGCCACCAAGGAAGAAGGGGAATTAAGAGAACTGCTGGACGATTTTTCCACAAGGGACTATTGGAAGATGAAGAATAGGGTTTTCAGAGAAGAGGTAAGACATATAAAGAGCTCCACTGAAAAGGAGGACATAGAAATGATTAAGTTTTTCACGGAAGAAATGCGCAAAGAAGCCAAACTGCGTGAGGCAAAAAGCAGAGAAGAGGGATTGGTCGAAGGAATAGAAATAGGCAGAGAGGAAGGTAGAGCGGAAGGTAGAGAGCAAGGCATTCAGCAGGGCATTGAAAAAGGTAGAGAGGAAGGTAGAGAAGAAGGTTTCTTTCAATCGGCTATAAACTTATTAAAACTAGGATTTTCGGTTGAAGACGCACAAAGAGTCACGGGGCTTTCCATAGAAAAGATAAATGAACTGAAAGCAGCGTTTTAAAATAAGACAGCCGACTTCGGCTGTTTTTTTTACGGAGCCACCAAGGAAGAAGGGGAATTAAGAGAACTGCTGGACGATTTTTCCACAAGGGACTATTGGAAGATGAAGAATAGGGTTTTCAGAGAAGAGGTAAGACACATAAAGAGCTCCACTGAAAAGGAGGACAGAGAAATGATTAAGTTTTTCACGGAAGAAATGCGCAAAGAAGCCCAACTGCGTGAGGCAAAAAGCAGAGAAGAGGGATTGGTCGAAGGAATAGAAATAGGCAGAGAAGAAGGAAGAGAGGAAGGTAGAGAGCAAGGTAGATTGGAAAGCTCGTTACAATCAGCGATAAACTTTCTGAAGATGGGGTTGTCGATTGAAGATATTTCAAAAGGCACGGGGCTTTCCATGGAAAAGATAAATGAACTGAAAGCAGCATTTTAAAAAGTGCTCTAATAATGGTAACTATAATGCTTAGAGAGATTTTGACTATGGTTGCTGTATTTGAAAAAAACATTTCACAGGGATTGGATTATGCTCTGTGGAGCATAAAACATTATGTTGCTCTGTTTTTGATCGTTGTGGTCGTAAAAATCGTAAAATCTATCAATCTAAGAAGAGGGAGTTAATTATGAATCATATGGTTGAGGTAATCGGTATTAGTAAAAACATTAAGGGAATTGATGTTGTAAAAGACATTAGTTTTTCGGTTGATAAAAAAGACATACTGGGCTTTTTGGGTCCGAATGGGGCAGGAAAAAGCACCACGATTAAAATGATGTTGGGACTCGTCAAACCTAGCAAGGGAAAAGTCAAGTTGAGCGGATATGATATTCAATCGGAAAGAAAATCCGCATTGGAAAATGTCGGCGCAATGGTGGAAGCACCTTCTTTTTACGGTTATATGACCGGCTATCAGAATTTGCTGCTATATGCTGAACTTTACGGCGTCGGGCAGGAGCGTGTTGACGAAGTTCTCAGTTTCGTGCAGTTGTCGAATGATAAAAATAAAAAGGTGAGTAAATACTCCATGGGAATGAAACAAAGGCTCGGTATTGCCAGAGCTTTTTTGAACTCTCCCTCGTTAATCATTCTGGACGAACCGACAAACGGACTTGATCCGGTGGGAATTATTGAGATTAGGAACATCATTAAAAATCTTTCGGAAACACAAGGTATCACATTTATTATATGTTCACACATCTTGGGTGAAATTGAAGCGATGTGCAATAAAATTTTAATCATCAACCGAGGAGAAAAAATTGCATACGGCTCATTAAAAGAACTTATGGAACTAAACGGCAGTAATACATTGGAAGAGTATTATCTAGGTGCGCTGGGACTTTCAAAAAATGTTTAAACTTCTTCGTATGGAATTGGGAGTGTTGAATAGTTCAAAGGCGTTGCCGATTGGAATTTTACTTATTGCTTTTTCCTGCATTGGCGTATCGCTTGTTGAATTTAATTATGTCCAATTCGGCACAGGAGAAACCTTCTACATCAATTTTATGCTTTACAATGCAACTTTCGCAGTTATCAAAATTTTCATACCTATTCTCGTACTGCTTTTGGTTGCTTCCGTGTGGGGTGGAGAGTATGCCAATGGAATGATTAAATCGTTTCTACTTTGCAATGTCGGTAAAACGGAGATGTTTGCGGGTAAATTCGTTTTTTTGCTAATTTCTTCCGCTATATCATTTGCAGTTGCGTTCGTTGCTTTTACGGTGATCTGTGTTTTTAGATGCGAAGTTGGCTCCATTTCTTTCAACGCAATCTTAATGACGGCAAACGTATACGCAGTGATATCGGTTGGCTTATTGCCAATCATTTTATTGACTACGATTGCTTCCATATTATTTGGAGATTTTCAAAAGGGAATATCTTTCGGTTTTGTTTTATTGTTTTTATCATTGAGTTTGGATACTGTATTTGAAAATAATTATATGACTCCGACTTACTTTTTAAGTCACGGCTCCGCTATATACAATTCTAAAATCAGCGGCGCGGCTTTTATTGTGTTGGCAATATATACAATTGTGTTTACCTTTATCGGGTTTATTGCTCTTAATAAAAAGGACATCTGGCAATAGTTGTGTGGGAAAGGTGAGATAGAATGGTAAAAATCATAAAAAATGAGTTTAGAAAATTTTTTTATAACAAAGCTTTTATTTTTGAAGTTTTGTTTATGGTAGGTCTTTGTGCATTGGCAGTCGTTGCATATAAGGATATGGCGGAAACGGTAATAAAAAATCTTCCCAAAGCTCAATCACTTTCCGAAGAGATTAAAAATGCCTTGTTGAATCTGAACGGAACTGTTTTTTCGACGCTGTTTTTGACGGACTATATCTATAAGAGTTATTTTTCGTTTTTTTTAATCTTCATAGTGACTAATACAGTCCATCTATTTTCTCTCGATCGTGAAAACGGAACAATGAAGTTTTCACTGCTGACCGGTGTAGAACGAGAAACGCTGCTATATGGGAAGCTTTTGTTCATTGTGTTAAAAATAGTGTCAGTTGTTTTTTTCAATATGGTTCTTTCATTACTCGTCGGAATGTTTTTTTTTGGTAAAACAAGTGACTTGAATCAGATTATAGAATATGCTGGAATCGGTTTATGTTCTATTCTTCCGGGAGTTTCGACGGCGATGCTTATAGCATTGCTTTCACAGATACACACTTCGTATAAAGCGGTTATGGGTATAGGCTTGCTTGCCGTATTGGTTTTGGGAATGTTGGATACGATGACTGACGCCCATTGGTTTTCACCCATAGGCGTTCTTTCGATTTTTTACAATGAAGTTCCCAAAATAAATTCCACCTTATTGACACACTGCTTCGTCAGTCTTATATATTGCGTGGTTGGTTTTATTATTCTAAGAGGAATTGTAAGGAAATATGAGTTTTATGAGTAGATGTATAGGCGTAAAAAAAACTGCTTGCGATTAAGTAAGCAGTTTTTTTGTGTGGAAAAAATTTATGGTTTTACATCTCTCCAAGCTCAATTGAAATTTTTTCTATCTCTTCGACGATTTCCCCTATGTGGGCAATTGCTTTTTTGAGTGCGTCGGTTTTTTTGATGTCTATTCCGACCATCTTTGCGAGTTCAATAGGACTCTTTGAGCCGCCGCATTTTAATACCTCCATCCATTTTTTTGCAAAGGAGGGATTTTTTGCAATCTCAAGGGCAAGGATTGTGCCGATTGTAAGACCGGCGGAATAGGTGTAGCTGTAAAGTCCCATATAGTAATGAGGTTGTCTCATCCAAGTTCTTTCGCAGCCCTTATCGTATATTATGGAATCTCCCCAGAATTTTTCCAAAGCTTGTTTGTATAGAGAATCCAAGGTGTCCGCATCTACGGTTTCTCCATTGTCAATCAGGCGATAGACTTCCCTTTGATAGACTGCCTCCAAGTAGTGTGTTACGAAATTATGATAGTAGGTTTTTGAAAGCTGCTGTGAAAGCACCCATCTCTTAAATCTAAGATCATCTTTTGCTTTATCTATAAGACTTTTTCCCACAATAAGTTCACCGGCTGTTGACGGTGCTTCAATGATATACAAAGACGGCTCGCAGGAGAGAATGTTTTGATTTCTCATAGCAAGGTTTCCCTGCACGCTGTGCCCGAGTTCATGTGCAAGAGTCATAGTTTCGCTTATCTGATGATTAAAGCTTGTGAAGATAAAGGAACCCGACCCGTAGACCGAGGCGCAGTATGCTCCGGTTTCCTTTCCCTCGTTCTCCGCATAGTCGATTCTTCTTTCATCAAACATCTTTCTACACTCTTCTATATATTCTTCTCCGAAAGGAGCGACTCCTTCCAAGATAATTTCCTTGGCTTCGTCAAAGGATATTCTCCTTGAGTAGGAGGGGTCGATATCCGCTCTCAAATCCGAATAGTGTACCTCGTCAAGCCCTCTCACTTTTTTCAAAATTCTAGTGTATCGGCGCATATGCTCAGGCAAATCTTCCATTATGGTGTCAATTTGATTTTCATATACCTCCCGAGGAATTTCCTGTTCAAACAGCAGATATTCGAATACGTTTTTATATCCCCTGAAATCGGAAATTGCTTTTTGTTTCTTAAGTTCTCCGAAGTAGGTTTCGGCTATGGTGTGGCGCAATCTTCCAATTCCCTCCGAAAAGACTTCAAAGGCTTTTCGTCTTAGATCTGTGTCTTTTTCGTATTCCATATGGTTCTCAAAGATGTTGTAATCCAAAGAATATATTTTTCCGTTCACTTCAAAGTCGGGAAAAACCGTATCCCTAAGTTTTGCCGTATCATATATGGAGTAGGGTAAGTTTAGAACATTCATCAGAGTCGAGAGAAGCGACTCCGACTCTTTGCCAAGAGCATAGGGCTTTTTGTCGATTATTTTTTTGAGATAGTGCCTATAGGGTGTGTCATCGAGTTCGGATAAAATTTCTTCGGGAAGTTCTCTTATGGTGCTTTCAAAAAAAGCGAGAACACCTTCCCAATTTGCAATGGAGTTAAAAAGCTTTCCCATTCTTTCGCTTGCTTTGATATCTGTCACATCGGAAGAGTAAGCAAACGAAACATAGTCGTTAAGTTTGCGAAGGCTTTCCAGAATGAGAGAATAGTCGTCCAAAGCTTTTTTTAATTCCTTTGAGGTTTCAATCTTTCCCGCATAGGAAGATATGAAATTTGAAATCGAAACATCGGTGCTTTCAATCGCCTTTTGATAATCCTCCTCGGATTTATAAAGAAGGGTGAGATCCCATTTTTCTTCAAGTGCAACTTCATTTCTTTTCATAAATGCTCCTCCTTTTGTTTATTGTTTTCACCTTGCTTTCCAAAACGATGCAATCATAACATACAGCAAAATTTTTGTCATTGCAAGAATCGCCTATATGTTTTTTTTATAAATGACAACAAAAAAGGGACTGTCTGTGCAGTCCCAATTTTTTCATTTTCTCTATGAAGTTATAGAAAAACAATCCGATTAGTTATATGAGTTTAGGGGTTTTGATATAAATCAATTTTCAAGGAGGTGTATAGATTGGAGCATTGATGTGAAAAAAGAAAATAAAAATAGGGTACGGAGTAAGATTTGTAAAAGCTAAACCGATAAGATTGGCGGAGAAGCGCAAAATCAAATTGAATGCATAAAGATAAAATGGCTGAGCTCAACAGACAAGACGTTGAAGCTTAGCCATTTTATTTTAAAATTTTTTTCTTCTTATTTCAAACTCATAGCCTGAAATTTTTTCTCTGCTTATGACGTCAAAATCTTCTTCGCTGAAATCTTTTCTGAGCGTGATGGTGTTTAATGAGTTATAGCCCGTTTCCTTGTAGAGCTTTAGGGCTTTAAGATTTCTTGCGGCAACTTCGAGATATAGGGAGTCGGAATATTCCGAGACGATTTCCTCCAGCAGCTTTAAAACTTTTTTCCCGATTCCCTTATTCTGAAGAGAGGGGATTATGAAAAGGTATTCCAGCCAATTTATATCTCCTCCTCTTTCTCCGAGGCAGACAAACCCGGATTTTTTTTCGTCGCACTCAATCAAATAAAAAATTCCTTCTGAAATCCATTCTTCCAAGAAAGATTCAGCGTCAATTTCTATTCCGTTATGCTCTTTCCAAAAATTTTTTATAAGCTCGCAGGCGATTTCCTTATCGTCATTTTCATATCTCATTAATTCAATTTTCATTTTGGTTTCTCCTTTGACTGTAAATTTTTTTTTAGTCTTTATAATTTTTTCAAAAAAAATTTCGATAAAACTCCTGCGGACAAAATAGCCTGCAATATTGATAACTGTATTTCCACACTTTGTGGTATAATTGCTATCGTATTGAGAGAGGATTGAATGAAAAAGATTTTATCGAAAGACACGGTTGATATAATTTTGGATAAATTGGATTTGGCTTTTCCCGATGCAAAACCCGAACTTATTTTTAAGACCCCTTTTGAACTTTTGGTGGCGGTGATTTTATCCGCACAGTGTACGGATGTACGGGTGAATAAAGTTACAGAGGAGCTTTTTAAAAAGGCGAATACTCCCGAGGGGATATTGTCGCTGGGCGAGACCGCTCTTGAGAATGAAATCCGCTCGTGCGGATTTTATCATAACAAAGCTAAAAACATAATCGGGGCGAGCCGAAAAATAATTGAGGATTTCGAGGGAAAAATTCCCGACAATATGGAAGAGATTATGTCTCTTCCGGGAGTGGGAAGAAAGACTGCGAATGTGGTTTTGAGCGTGGCGTTCGGAGTGCCGGCGATTGCAGTGGATACTCATGTGCAAAGAGTTTCAAACCGACTCGGTATGGTGAAAGGTAAAAATCCCGATGAAACCGAGAGAGGACTTATGAAGTGCATAAAAAAATCCCGTTGGTCAAAAGCTCATCACCTTTTGATCTTTTTGGGGCGTCGTGTGTGCAAGTCGAGAAAACCGAACTGCGAAAGCTGTCCGGTAAATAATGAGTGTATGAAAATAATTTGAGGTGCGATTATGAAAGAAGTCAAGGATAAAGATTTGATATTGGCGTTGGACATAGGTACAAGAACCGTAATAGGCATTGCGGCGGAATATACGGAAGAAGAAGAACTGATTGTACACTCACATGTAAAGCTTGAGCATAAAAAGCGTCTTATGCACGACGGGCAAATTCACGACATAGAGGGCGTGGCAAAGACGGTAAAAGAAATCGTATCCGCGCTTGAGAAGGATCTCGGAGTTTCTTTTACTACCGTTTCCATTGCAGCCGCAGGGCGTGCCTTAAAAACTCAAAAAACCTATGCCGAGATAGATCTTCCCGACAGAATGGAGTTTAACAGAAATCAGGTGGACGCTTTGGAACTCAGGGCAGTGCAGAGTGCGGAAGCGGCTCTTAATGAAGATGTGAAAGGGGAATCTCAAAAGTATTATAACGTGGGGTATTCGGTTTCAAAATATTTCCTTGAGGGAGAGTCCATAGACTCTCTTGAGGGGCATATCGGAAAAACCTTGGGAGTGGAGATTATTGCAACATTTCTTCCAAGAGGTGTGGTGGAGAGTCTATATACGGTAGTTCACCGTGTCGGACTTGAAGTCGGCTCTATGACGCTTGAGCCTATTGCGGCGATAAATGTGGCAATAAAAAACGATTTGAGGATATTAAATCTTGCGTTGGTCGATATAGGGGCGGGCACTTCGGATATTGCAATCACCCGTGAGGGGGAGATTGTGGCATATGCAATGACTCAAACCGCAGGAGATGAACTTACGGAAGAGCTTTCAAAACAATTTCTCCTTGATTTTAAAGATGCGGAGAAATTGAAAGTTTCATTAAATCAGGAGAGCGAGCATACTTTTAAAAATATCTTGGGGATAGAGTTTAAGCTTAGCACCGAGGAGATATTGGAGAAGCTCAATTCGGTCGTGGACGCACTTTGTCAGGGCATTGCGGATAAAATTCTTGAGCTTAACGAAAAGCCTCCGAGTGCGGTTTTTTTGGTTGGAGGAAGCAGTCAGTTCCCGAAACTTGCAGACATGATTTCCGAGAAGTTGGAACTTCAAAGGGAAAGAGTGGTAATAAGGGATTTGAGCGCAATTGATTTCGTCAAGGGAATTGAAGTTCATACTCCCGATTTTATAACTCCCGTGGGAATTGCGATAGAGGGTGCAAAGGAAAAGTATAAGAGTTTTATCGAGGTAAAATTTAACGGCAAGGAAGTAAGACTCTTTAATACCGACAAGGTGCAGGTTTCCGATGTGATGCTTCTTGTGGGATATGATATCTCATCTCTTTTGCCCAAACATTCGGACGAGTTCGTGTTTTATTTGAACGACAGAAAGAGATACCTAGGCTTTAAGAGAACTCAAGCAAAGATTTCCGTAAACGGAAAAGAGGCGAATATACGGACAATGCTCCTTACGGGAGATGAAATAGAGATAGAGGAAGAAAAAGAAACGCCTCCGACTTTTCTAAAAGATGTTGTGGATTTCAACCGCAAGGTTTATTATGAGGGGGAGGAATATCAAACGGTTAGGTCGGTGAGCATAAACGGAGGAGAAGCTTTTCCGGATACCATTGTAAGTGCGGGAGACAAAGTGCAGGTGGCGGAGCTTTCGTCCTATGGAGATTTTCTGGAGGTAACGGGTTTTAATCCCAAGGAATACGGATGTAGAGCAAACGGAATTTTGAGGGAAAACAACGAGATTATCCAAGACGGGGAGAGCATAGCGGTTATTAAAATTTCGAGTTCAGACTCTCCGCTAAAGACTCCCGTTTTTGAAAAATCGGAAAAATCTTCAAAGACGATTAACCTCACCGTGAACGGTGAAGCTTTTTCTTATACTTACAGCAAGGATAGATTTGTGTTTGTGGATTTATTTGATTATATAGATATAGATCTTTCAAGAACACAGGGAGAACTTATATTGAAAGTGAACGGAGAGAGTGCGGATTATATGATGGAACTTCATAACGGAGATAAGGTGGATGCCAGATGGGAGTAGGCTGTGGCTAAGAAGTCTAAGAGAAAAAAAGGTCTGAAAATAATTTTTATTATACTTTTGCTCTCCATATTCTTGGGAACTTTTTTGTTCTTTCTGAAAACGGTGTATGAAGATGTGATGAATGTTGATACCTTTTATGAAGGAACCACCATTGCCGGAGAAGATGTGTACGGTCTTAAAAAAGATTATGCAAAGAACAAAGTTGAAACGGCATTGATGGGAAATTTCAGCAGCAAAAGACTTGTCCTTGAGGCTGATATGTATCAAGTTGAGCTTACACCCGATCAGCTCGGCTTTAAGCCTATGGTTGACGAGGCGGTGGATAAGGCTTATGCAGTGGCAAGAAGCGGAAACATTATCGAGAGAGTGGGAGAATTTCTTAAAATAAAAAGGGGAATGGATTTTCCCGTAAAATATACCTATGATAATCAAAAGATAGAGGAAGTGGTAAAAGAGGTAGCCTCCGCTCTGAATAAGGAACCCACGGAGGGGAGTTTTGAACTGAAGCAGGGAAAAATTTTCACCACTCGGGGAGAGGCGGGCTACTCCGTTGATGAAGCGGACTTAAAGGCAAAGCTTACGGATTATATTCAGACGCAGATTTTTCAAAGCCAGAATGTTTTGAAAGCGAAAGTCAATGTCAGGGAGGAAAAGCCCAACAGCGACACGGACTATTCCAAAATAAACGGAATCATCTCGGAGTTTTCCACAAGTCTTGAGGGAAGCGGCGAGGATAGGGTGCATAATGTGGAAATCGCCGCAAAAGCTTTGAATAATTTGTTGATTGAGCCTAAAGGGGTTGTGTCTTTTAATGAAGAAACCGGATTGAGGACGACATCAAACGGCTATAAAACCGCCTCCGTAATAAGGGACGGCAAGTTTGAGGACGGACTCGGAGGAGGAGTTTGTCAGGTTTCGACCACTCTATATAATGCTCTGATAAGAGCGGGTGTTGAGATAACGGAAAGGCATAACCATTCAATCCCTGTATCGTATATTGATGCGGGATTTGATGCGGCTGTGAACGACTCGAATTTGGATTTGAAATTCAAAAATCCTTTCGATTATCCGATATTTATTCGTTCTTATGTGGGTGAAGCGACTGTAAAATTTTTTATCTATGGCGATCAGCATTTGGCTGAAAAATATTCCTTCACGGCAACGGAAGATAAACGCATTCGTTCCAGAAACAAGGAGGTTTATGACGAGGAATTGCCAAGCAACGCACGGGTGCTTGAGAAAGAGGGGCATGACGGAATTTCCATAACCGTCTATCGCTCAAAGCTTGACGCTTCGGGAAATGCCGGAGAAAAAGAAGTTTTCTCAAAGAGCGAATATCCAAAGATAGACGGTGTCTATAAAGTGGGTCCCAAAGCTCAAAGACCCAAACCCTCAAATAACGGCGGAGGCAATAAGAACGAATCCGAGAGTTCGGAAGCGCCTGAAGTGAATCCCTATGACCCCAATAATAAAAGCGATCCCAATGTGCCGGACGGATACTAGATTGGAAAGGAGATAGATATGGGAAATGATGTTTTATATTCAAAAGAATTTGTATGCCCGATATGCGGACTGAAGTTTTCGTCGATGAAGGTCAAAATGAGCAAGCTTAAGATAGAGCGCAGGGCGTCGGATCTCAGGGTTATTTTTAAGGATTTCAATCCGGTTTATTATTCGGTTTTGGTCTGCCCCAACTGCGGATATTCGGCAACGGAAAAGAATATGGAAAGGGTGAAACCCGCACAAAAAAAACGGCTAAAGGACGCAATGCTTACCACTTGGGTGAAACGCAACTACGGAGGAGAAAGGACTTTCAAAGAAGCTTTTCAAACCCTTATGCTCGGACTTGCCACGGCTCAGATTGCGGATTTTAAAACCTATGAAAAAGCAAATCTTGCTATGAATATAGCAAGATTTTTTGAGGAAGAGGGAAACGGCAATGAAGCTCAAAGGTTTTTGAAAACTGCAAGAGATGGATTTATCACCTGCTATATGGAGGGCGAGGGAGCAATTCCCGATTCCGTTCACGAAGGGGAGCTTTGCTATCTCATAGGAGAACTTTCAAGGGAATTGGGAGATAAGAAAACTGCGTCCACCTATATGGGTATGGCGATGAAAGATGAATTTATCAGAAGCGATCAGGGGCTTCTCGACTTGGTGAGGGATCAGTGGCAATTAGTAAAGGAAATGGCGGATTGAATCAAAAGGGCGGTATATGATGAGCAAGGAGAACAAGGATATGAAAGAGGAAGCCTTAGAATGGGTTAAGAGCTTTGCCGTTGCAATCGTTTTAGCATTGATAATCAAGTCTTTTTTGTTTGATTCGACGACAATAGACGGAACTTCGATGGCTCCCACTTTAAGCAACGGAGACAGACTTATTGTGAATAAGATAGTGCTGAGAATGAGAAAACCTGAAAGAGGAGAGATTATCACATTTCACGCTCCAAACTCCAATAAGGACTTTATAAAGCGGGTGATAGCACTTTCGGGGGACACCGTGGAATTTGTTGACGGAAAAGTGCTTGTAAACGACAAAGAGCTTGATGAAAATTATATAGACCCGGGAGTCTATACGGACAGCGGACTTCAAAGCTATTATGAGGTTCCCAAAGGATTTGTGTTTGTTTTGGGGGATAACAGAAATCCCGGAGGCTCTACCGATAGCAGGATATTGGGACCGATTGATGAAAACAGTATAGTGAGCATTGCGATGTTCAGATTTTTTCCCTTTACCAGAATAAGAAATTTTTAAGAGGAGATTTAATGAGTGAATAAAAATATAAGAAATTTCAGCATTATTGCGCATATCGACCACGGAAAATCAACTCTTGCGGACAGATTGATAGAAGCTACGAATGCAATTGAAAAGAGAGAGATGAAAGAACAGGTGCTTGACAGTATGGAGCTTGAGAGAGAGAGAGGAATTACTATCAAGCTTAAAGCAATCCGTCTTAATTATAAAGCGAAAGACGGAAAGGATTATGAGATAAATCTTATAGACACTCCGGGGCATGTCGATTTCACCTATGAGGTATCAAGATCTCTTGCGGCGTGCGAGGGAGCTGTGCTTGTGGTGGACGCAACTCAGGGAGTTGAAGCTCAAACCCTTTCAAATGTATATCTGGCTTTGGAGCAGGATTTGGAAATAGTTCCGGTCATAAACAAGATCGACCTCCCCAGTGCCGATACGGAGGCGGTAAAGAACGAGATAGAAGATATAATAGGGCTTGACACCGAAAAAGCTCCCCTTATTTCCGCAAAAGAGGGACTTAATATAGACCAAGTGCTTGAGGCGATAGTCACACAAATCCCCGCTCCGAAGGGCGACAGAGAAAAACCGCTTAAGGCACTTATTTTTGACTCTTCATATGATGCTTACAGAGGAGTTGTATGTTTCATAAGAGTTTATGACGGAGCGGTCAAAAAAGGCTCGATTATAAAAATGATGGCGTCGGGAAAGGAATACGAAGTGGACGAGGTGGGTTTTGTAACCCGCAGGCATAACTCGACGGAAATTTTAGCGGCGGGAGATGTGGGATATCTTTGTGCAAGCATAAAAGATGTGAAAGATGCAAGAGTGGGAGATACTATTACGGATGTGGAAAATCCTACCGAAAGCCCCTGCCCCGGATATAAGGAAGTGCTTCCTATGGTTTATTCCGGAATATATCCCGCAGAGGGAGAGGAATATTCCGAAGTGAGAGATGCCTTGGAGAAACTTAAAGTCAGCGATGCTTCTTTGGTATTTGAAAAAGAATCTTCTCAAGCTTTGGGATATGGCTTCAGATGCGGATTTCTTGGACTTTTGCATATGGAAATAATTCTTGAAAGGCTTAGTCGGGAATTTGATTTGTCATTAATCTCGACCGCTCCCTCGGTTATATATCACATAACAAAGACCAACGGCTCGAAACTTGAGGTGCAAAACCCCTCGAATATGCCGCCGGAGAGTGAAATTCTCCTTATGGAAGAGCCGATAGTCAAAGCGGATATCATAACCCCTAAGGAATATGTCGGAACGATTATGGATCTGACAAACAACAAGCGAGGCACTTTTTTGAATATGGAATACCTTGATGTAAACAGGCTTACTATGCACTTTGAAATGCCTCTTAATGAGGTGATTTACGATTTCTTTGACGCTTTGAAATCTAAAACCAGAGGATATGCGTCGCTTGATTACGATCTTACGGGATATAGAGAGGCGGAACTTGTGAAGCTCGACATACTGGTAAACGGCGAAGCCGTTGACGCTTTTTCTCTGATTGTGCATAAGGATAAGGCATATGAGAGGGGGAGAATGATCTGCGAGAGATTGGTCGAAGAAATCCCCCGTCATCAATTTGCCATTCCCATTCAAGCCACCATAGGTTCAAAGATTATCGCAAGAGAAACGGTGAGAGCTTTAAGAAAAGATGTGCTTGCAAAATGTTATGGAGGAGATATCTCAAGAAAGAAAAAACTCCTTGAAAAGCAAAAAGCGGGAAAGAAGAGAATGCGCTCCATAGGAAAAGTTGAGGTTCCGCAGGACGCTTTCATATCCGTGTTGAAATATGAAGAGCCTAAATAATTCGCTGGGGATATATATTCACATTCCCTTTTGCAGAAAGAAATGCGGCTATTGTGATTTTTTGTCCTATGAGAGTGGGGATATAGAAGAGTATTTTTCAGCATTGAAAAGGGAAATAGTTTTTATGGGCGAGTTTCTTTCCCATAGAAATGTGGATACTGTATTTATCGGAGGAGGCACTCCCTCGATTGCGGACGCAAAGGAGATAACCGACACGCTTAGCTTACTGCGAGATTGTTTTGGTGTTGAAGATAATGCGGAAATTTCAATTGAGATAAATCCCGATTCTTTAGATGAAAGAAAACTTTCGGAGTATGTCAAAAGCGGAATAAATCGTTTCAGTCTGGGTGTGCAAAGCTTTGATGATGAGAAGTTGAAACTTATAGGGCGTGTTCACGACAGCTCCGAAGCGAAGTCCGCAATAAAGCTCCTAAGCTCGAGGGCGGATAATTATAACATTGATATGATGATGGCTTTGCCCAATCAGTCTATGGAAGATTTGAAGAAGGATTTGGAAATCCTTCTTTCTTTTTATCCCAAGCACATTTCATATTACAGTTTGATTTTGGAAGAGGGAACTTTGATTTCCGAGTTCGCAAAAAAAAATCCCGAGGCGTTTCCCTCTGAAGAAACGGATCGGGAGATGTATCATTATATCTGCAATTCTCTAAAACGTGAGGGTTTTTTGCAGTATGAAATTTCAAATTTTGAAAGAGAGAGCTTTCACTGTCGGCATAATTTAAAATATTGGGAGCTTGGTGAATACTTGGGACTGGGGGCGGGAGCTTCTTCTTATTTTAATCACATCAGAAAGAAAAATACTTCTTCTCTTAAAGAATATATCGCTTTTTCCAACTCACCGAGCGTTGTCGGAGAATTTCAGAGTGAAAAAGACGAGATGGAGGACTTTGCAATTTTCGGGCTTAGAAAGACGGAGGGAATTTCAAAAAAAGCATTCAAAGAAAAATTTTCCGAGGATTTCGATGAGGTCTACAACTTGGCGAGAAAAAAATTAATCCGCCAAGGTTTGGCGGAAGAGGACAAAACTTTTTTCAGAGAAACCGCCTTGGGGCGGGATCTTTCAAACAAGTGCGAGATTGAATTTTTATTTTGAACCTGAAACTATACCTTCTACCTCTTTTAAAACCTCCGAATATTCTCTGTCGCTTATCATAGCCATCTCGGAAATAAGGGTGTTTCTTGCGGAATTGAGAAGTTTTCTCTCTCCTGTTGAGAGGGGTTTTTTTGCGTCCAAAATCATAAGATTTTTTACGACCTCCGCAACCTTGCAGATATCTCCGCTCTTTATACGCTCCATATTTTCTCTATATCTCTTATTCCAATTCGGGGGCATACTGGAAATACTCTCGGAGAGAATTTCATATACTCTTTTCAGATCCTCTTCGGAAGATAGTCCTCTTAATCCCACGGCAGTTGCATTTTTTTCGGGAACCATGAGTTTAAGCCCTCCGGTAAATTCTATCACAACATATTCAGCAGTTTCATCTCCCATTTCCTTTGTCTCGATTTTTTTGATAATACCCGCGCCGTGCATCGGATAGACCACTTTATCTCCCACTTTCAACATCTTCTCTCCTCCTTTCTCGGGAAAGATTTTAGCATAAATTTTTAATCAAGTCAAATAATAAAAACTTGTTTGAAAATATTGACATTTAAAAACCCAATTTGCAATATAGGATTTTTCGCTTGGAGCTTTTGATTTAGCCTCTTTAAAAATTTATAGGCTGCATATATTCTTCTCTCTAAGGGCTTGCTTAATTAACATTTTTGATTTTCGTAAGATTATTTTTTATTCTGTATGTTATACTTGATTTGTTTTTAATTAAGAAGGGAGGGGCTATGTCATCTTTTATTGAATTAAAGAATGTAGTAAAAATTTATCGTATGGGAAAGGAAAAGGTTTCGGCTTTGAGAGGGGTATCTTTCGGGATAGAGAAGGACGAGTGCGTTATGCTCCTCGGTCCTTCAGGTTCGGGAAAGTCCACCCTGCTTAATATGATGGCGGGACTTGAGAAACCTACAAGCGGTGAAATTTTGATTGCCGGAAAGGGAATACAAAATTTCAGCGAGGAGAAGATCACCAAATTCAGACAGTTAAATGTCGGGTTTGTATTCCAATCCTATAATCTTATCCCCACTCTTAATGCAATGGAAAATGTTTTTTTGGGACTTACTTTTCGGGGAGTTCCCAAAAAACAACGAGAGCAGCAGGCGAAAGAAATCCTCAATGCCGTGGGGCTTGGGGAGAGGCTATATCATAAACCGCAGGAGATGAGCGGAGGACAGCAACAGCGTGTTTCCATAGCGAGGGCTTTCGTGGATAAGCCTAAGATAGTATTTTGCGATGAGCCCACGGGAAATTTGGATACCAAGACTACGGAAGAAATAATGAATCTTATTACGGGTATGGCATCGAAATATCATCAGACTCTGATTATCGTAACCCATAACAATGAACTCAAAGATTATGCGGATCGTGTGGTGCATATAAGAGACGGGTTGGTTGAAAGAGTAGAAGAAAAATCACCTCAAGGAGGATTTAATGAAAACTAAGATTACAAGCTTAATAACGGCATTACTTATTTTGTTTTCAAGTGTTTCGGTTTATGCGGAAGGTAGCGGAACTTCATCTGAAATCAATTTCGGACTGGCAAGGCTTACCGCAAGCGGAAAGACTATGTATCAGGCAAATCCCGGGGAAACCGTTTCGGTTTCTTTCTCCATCAACAATGTGGGAAACGGAAATGCAATAAATATCAACTCAACCCTTGCGCCGTCTTCAGACGGCTCCGTATATCCGCTTGATGAAACCACAAACTTTACAAGACATATAATTCCCATAAACGGTTCGGATACGGTGAATTTTAAATTGGGAGTTTCAGATTCCGCAACTCCCGGCACAAAAATTCTTCCTATGACTATCGACTATCAGTCCTATGACGGAAAAAACGGCTCAATGCAAAAACTTACAGTGAATATTATAGTGAATGTGGCAAAGAGGGATCGCTCAAATGTACTTACCACCACCGATGTAAAAATTGCTCCGTCATCGGATATTATGTCGGGTCAAGCTTTTATAGTAACTTTTGAAGTGGCGAATGACGGAATCGACCCTGCGAGAAATATTTCTCTTTCTCTCGGAGGACTTAAGGATAGCGAAGTTTATCTTTCCAGAGGACTTTCAAGCGAGAGTATTTCCAAGCTCTCTCCCGGAGAAAGGCAATTTGTAACTTTTTATCTTCAAGCCGAACAAAATGCAAAAACCGGGTCGAGAGAGCTTAAATATACTCTTTCCTACACAACCCCCGAAGGGCAGACCGTATCAAATGAAAGTTCGCTTTTCTTCACCATAAAGAAAGGCTACAATCAAAATGCAAGTTTGGTGATAGAAAATCTCAAAGCTCCAAGCGGCACTTTGGTACTCGGAAAGACCGCCGTATTGACTTTTGATGTGAGAAATCAGGGCAACACCGAGGCAAGAGATGTCAAAGTAAAAGCCGCTCCCTCGGATCAGAGCGGATTGATATCAAAAACGGTTTCAACGGTTATTTTTCCGTCCATATATCCGGGAGAGATAAAGAGTTTGAAATTTGAATTTATGGCGTCTCCCGCAGCAGCCACGAATAATTACCCTGTGGAAATTTCGGTTTCAATGAATGAAGACCCCTCAAAACCCGAAAGTGCGGTGGTAGTAAATCAGTTTATAGGAATTTTCATAAAGGGAATTGACAAAAAAGGGGAAGAGGGGAAGCTTTCCACCCCGAAATTGATTATTGAAAAGTATTCTTTTGAACCCTCGTTGGTCGAGGCGGGGCAAAATTTTGCAATGAACCTCACCTTTTTCAATACCAATTCGGAAAAAGCCGTGAAGAATATAAAAATATTTCTCACAAGTCCCGCATCAAGTTCCGCCACGGGAGCACAGGAAACTCAAAATTCCTCCGTATTCACACCGGTTGACAGTTCAAACACTTTTTATATAGACAAAATTCCTCCAAAGGGCAAAGTGGAAAAACATATCACAATGTTTACCATACCCGACGCAATGGCGAAAACTCACATACTGGAGGCGAATTTCGAGTACGAGGATATGGCAAATAACCCCTACACCGCAAAGGAGCTTATAGGAGTGCCGGTAGTTCAGCAGGCAAGACTTCAGGTTGGAGAACTTACATTGCCGGAGGACGGTTTTGTGGGTGAGGAAGTTCCTTTCTCAGTGCCGTTCTATAATACGGGGAAAGTTACCTTATATAATATGATGGTAAAACTTGAGGGAGATTTTAACTCTCCCACCGGCGAATACTATGTGGGAAATTTTAAGAGCGGAGCAACCGAAAGGTTTGACACTTCTCTTTTCCCCACAGAAGCGGGAGAACAAAAAGGAAAGCTCGTCTTTACTTATGAGGATCAAACGGGTCAGATAAAAAAAGTGGAGAAGGAATTTAAAATGCGTGTAGATGAATCGATTCCCTCCGTTCCGACTGACGAAAACGGAAATCCTCTCCCGCTTGATAAGGACGGAAACCCTATCTATCCCGATATGAAAAAACCTGATAATAAGCTGAAAAAACCGATTCTTATGATAGTAATTGTTTTGGTGATAATAGGTGTCATCATTTTTGTAATAAAGAAGATTAGAAGAAAAAAGGAAGCGAGCGAACTCACCATTGACGATTTGGATAAAGACGGAGATAAATAATGAAATTTAAAGATCTCTTTATAATGAGCGGGAGAAATTTGTGGAGAAGAAAGCTTCGGACCTTTCTTGCCGTTCTGTCCGTCATAATCGGTTCTTCCTCAATTGTCCTAATGCTCAGTCTAGGGTTGGGATTAAAAAAATCTTTTCGTGAGATGCTCTCCTCCACCGCAGATCTAAGCGTGATAAAAGTTATGCCCTCTAACATGAGCGAAGGTTATGAGGCTCGCACGGGAGGTATGAACAGAAAAATCCCCATCCTTGATGATAATTTTGTGAAAAATTTAAGGAGAAGACCTGATGTCTCATCTGTCATTCCCGTCATTCGAGATGACGGAATTATAGCGACGGGAAAAAATGTTTTATATGCCGATATAAAAGCTGTTAATCCCTCAGATATGAAAGATATGGGGCTTAAGTTGGATGAGGGAAGATTTCTTCAGGAGGGGGATAAGGACTGCGTGGTCTTGGGTTATGAGGCGGCAAGAGCTTTCAGAAGTATAGCCGCACTGCGACAGGGAATTTGGGAAAACGACGGAAAAGCGGTGGATATAAACAAACCCTTTATATTTACCTATGACTACTCCTACGGTCATCAGGAGTCTAAAGATCCGTGGAGTGATGGCGGTCAGGAAAAGAAGCTTCCCCAGCATAGGATAAAGGTGGTCGGAATTCTTAAACAATCTGAAGATTATGAATCGGCTTATTCGGCATTCTTTCCCATTAAATCATTTGAAGCCTATCGCAAGGCAAAGGAAAAAGCGGAAAAGGGTTCTCAAGAATCTTCTTCGGAAGATTCGAGGAGATCCAGAAATAAGAATAAATACAGCTATGTTTCCGTAAAAGTGAAAGAGCCTGAATTGGTGGACTCCGTAAATGAGAGCATAAAAGCGGAAGACTTTAGAACAGAATCCGCATTGGATCAGCTAAAAAGCTTCAATAAATTTACCAATGTAATACAATTGGTGCTTGGAGGGATAGGAGCGATTTCATTGATAGTAGCCGCCATAGGAATAACGAACACTATGATTATGAGTATCTATGAGCGCACCAAAGAAATAGGTGTTATGAAAGTTATAGGGGCGAGCATTCAGGATATCAGAAACCTGTTTTTGTTTGAAGCGGCGTTTATAGGAGCTTTGGGAGGTTTTATAGGAGCGGTCATTTCTTTCGGCGCAAGTTTTTTTATAAGCAAGCTGCTTGAAAATTCACCTATTGCCGAACAATTCAGTTTCAATGGAGAGAAGCTTAAAAGTTTGAGCTATGTGCCTTTGTGGTTGGTTGTCGCGGCTGTGGCGATGACCGCATTGGTGGGAATAATCGCAGGATATTTCCCTGCAAGGCGTGCCACAAAACTTTCCGCTCTTGATGCGATAAGGAGTAATTAGGATACACGATATCAATAGCTTTTCAATGAGCAATATAAGAAAGACTGCCAAATTTGTTCCAACTTGGAAACTCAAAAATTTAAATACACAAGATCTATACAAAATGCGGTATTTTTTTGTATTTATTTTAGATATTTTTTATTATTTTTCGCATATTTAGGTGTTAAAATCTTATGGAGGTGAGTTTTATGAAGAGGATTTTAATTGCCGAGGATGACTCGGATATTGCTGAGGCTGTGCAAATTTATTTGGAGAGTGCAGGACACTCTTCAACGATATGTGAAAACGGAAAAATTGCAGTTGAGACCTTTAAAGAAAGTCCTTCAGACCTGATCATAATGGACATAATGATGCCGGTGATGGACGGAATTGAAGCTACGAAAGCCATAAGAGAATTTTCCAATGTCCCTATAATTATGCTCTCGGCAAAGAGCGACGATATAGATAAAATTCACGGGCTTAACATAGGTTCGGACGACTATATAACCAAGCCTTTTAATCCAATGGAGCTTACAGCAAGGGTTAGTGCCATACTTCGTCGTGCGGATAATTTTAAAGAAAATTCTTCGGAGTTGATTGTCGGGCAACTAAGGCTAAATCTTGAAACCAAGGAGGCGTTCTCCTATGAAAGATCTGTAAGTCTCACGGCTCGTGAATGGTCCATACTCAAATTTTTTATGGATAATCCGGGAAAAGTTTTCAATTCGGATGAGATTTATAAAAATGTCTGGGGGGAGGAAAGTTTTAATACCGAGACTGTTGCCGTTCACATCAGAAGGCTTAGAGAAAAGATTGAACTAAATCCTAAAGAGCCGAAGCTCCTAAAAGTGGTGTGGGGACTTGGATATAAGCTTGAGGACGGATTACAATGAAAAAGCCGGATCTTTCCGAGTATACTTTTTTTCATCCGGACAGCAAGCGGATTATATTTTTTTCTCTGGCTATTTCATTCGCAACTGTCCTGATATATTCTTTGGTAGTAAGATTTATGCTTAATTCAGCTTCTCCCGATGAGGATATGTATTCAAGTTTTGAATATGTTATGGAAGCGGGACTTATGATAGGGTTGGGAAGTGCGGGAGTTTCCGTGCTGTCGGGTTTTTTTGCATCGTATTTCAAAAATCGTTCGCTAAAACTCTATCGCAAGTTTAATTCATTCCATTTTGAAATTCGCTATATAGTTTTTCCCGCAATTATCTTTGGGGCGATGATTCTTATTCTCAATCTTTATTATCTTATGCATCCCACCAATGTTGACGCAATAACTCCCATTGTCAATTGGCCGTACTCTTTGGAGTATTATTTTATAGTGTTTCCCATGTGTTTTTTGTCCGTGCTGTATTTGCACCTTGCGGCATTCAGCGTTAAGACGGCTCTGAAAGAGGGATTTATTGAAACTCTCTTTGCCAAAACATTATTCGGGAACTTTGTATTGTTTATCAGTCAGAGGATAAGGAGGTTTTTTGACTCAAGAGAACTTGGGAGACTTTCAAACGGCACCTATATTTTCTATCTTATGGGCGGAATCTTTTTGCTGTTTTTGATACGAGGAGTTTTTAAACAAGCTTATTTATCAATGGTTATACTTTCGGCAATTACCCTTTTTCTATATTTAAAATCTCTAATTCTAAGGCAGAGGGCGGATTTTTTAAAGAGGGAGACTGAAAGGATTGTTATGGGAGATTATAAAGCCTCAATAGATAAGAACTTGGGTATGCTAAATCCCTTGGCGGAGAGCATAAATCAAATTCAGGAGGGATTGAAACACGCAGTTGCGGAGGAAGTGAAAAGCACAAAGAGTAAAACCGAACTCATAACCAATATCTCTCACGACCTTAAGACTCCTCTCACAAGTATATTAAGCTACTCGGACTTAATCACAAGAGAGGATATATCGGAGGATAAGATAAAAAAATATGCGGAGATTATTCACCAAAAATCCTTAAGACTTAAGACCTTGATTGACGATTTATTTGAAATGACAAAAATGACCGCCGGAAATATTGAACTGCATAAGACTCCTCTTAACCTTTTAGAATTATTTATGCAGTCGCTTGCAGAGCATAGGGAAACACTGTCGGAAAAAAATTTGGAAGTGGTGGTGTCGGATTTTTCAGGTGTGATTTATGCGGAGCTTGATGGAGAAAAAACTTTTCGGGTGTTTGATAATATCTTTGGAAATTTGGAGAAATATGCTCTTAACAGCACAAGAATTTATATTGATCTCTCATATGATCCGGTGAGAAACCGTATGAGTTTCGTTTTTAAGAATGTTGCAAACTATGAGATGAAAGTAAATCCCGAAGAGCTTACAAACCGTTTTACCAGAGGGGACAGTTCCCGCCGCACCGAAGGTTCGGGATTGGGTCTTGCAATAGCCAAGAGCCTGTTGGAGCTTCAAGGAGCAACTATGCAGATCGAAATCGACGGAGATTTATTTAAAACACGTTTGCAATTTCCGACCATACGCAGTATCATAGGGGGCAATGTTTTGATGGGTGCTTAAAAAGGCGGAGATAGCCTTTATGTCGATGTGAAAACTCGGATAAAGGAAGAGGGGTGTAACTAATATGAATACGAAGAAGAAAGTTTTAGTGGGAATAATAGTTGCTGTATCAATTGCGTTGGGCATTTACAATCATATGGTGTTGCCGGAAACGGTAGTCGTACAGGTAGATTTCTCGGGAAACCCGTCAAATACAATTCCTAAAGCAATGGCTGTAGTTTTTCCCGCTTTGATTTCGATTTGCGGAGGGTTGGGATATTATTTTTCCGAAGAGAAAGCGGAAAAATATTTAATACTCTCAATCATAGGAGTTTTATTGCCGATTATAACCTCGTTTCTCAACAGGTAAGAAGAATAATGGGGAGTAGAAAGTATGCATTGGCTTCTTAATGTACGCTTTGAGGAAGACTATTTCCGAATAGAATATAAGACAGTTCAGGATAATTTAAGTCTGTCATTTTCTAAGATTATGCCGGATTGCTTACTTGACTCTTCCCGTCTTCTTGAGGTCGTTTGTAAAAATTGATTTCCCCGGGAATTTAACGGAATGGGTAGACTTAGACGAGTAAGGCGGAGATTTTTTATCCAAGGAGGTAAGGATTATGATAGAAGGTATCAACAAAGCTATGGAAACAATTCGTCCGGAAGCGGTGGCGATGAAACAGGACGAGGTGTCGAAACTGATAAAGCCCGAAAATAAAGAGCTTGAAACGGCAGTTTCCAAAAATGAAAAGGGAAAAAAAGTTGATGATGAATGCCAAACCTGCAAGAACCGAGTATATGTGGACGGCTCAGATGATCCCGATGTATCGTTCAAAACCCCTCAGCATGTTGACCCCGCTCAATCCTTTGCCGCAGTGTCATCTCACGAAAAGGAGCATGTGTCGGAAGCCGAAAGGCAAGGCTCGGAAGAGGGAAACAAATTGCTGAGAGCCTCGGTTCAGCTTCATACGGCGGTTTGCCCCGAATGCGGAAGAGTATATGTCGCAGGAGGAGTTACAAGGACAACAATTCAGTATTCAAATCCCTATGCAAAAAAAGATGACAGCTATAAAGAAGGACTTAAAGGTCTAAAGGTCAATGACACATTCTAAAAAGCTTCCCCAAATTGGGGGCTTTTTTTTGTTAAAAAAAGACGGACAACCTATAAAAAGCCGTCCGTCCGTCTGCAACTTGTCGAGGACTTTTTAATCAAAATCATCTTTTTTTTCGTCCGATTTTCTCCGCAATTCCATCAGCATGATCCTTTTTAGTTTATCCTGCATAGTTTCACTGCTTTTATCATTAAAATGGACAATCACCTCATAACTGGTCTTTCCAATCTTCTTTGTTGTCTTTGTTCCTGTATTTTGTTCATTTCTTTTTTCTTGCATATGCTCTCCTTTCATTGCAATAAAAAATGACGATTCGTGTTTTTCTCCAATCGTCATTAGCTAATATCCATTCATTTCTTTTCTATTTTTAATTATCCGTATCTATTTCCTTAATCTTTTTCTCTATTTCTTCAATACTTGGCAAACTGCTCTTATATTCCGCTTCAAGCAGCTTAGTAATCTCATATTTGCTTATACCTATAGGTTGTGATATTTGTTCTAATGAATATTCACAAACGACATCGTTTTTATCTTTGCAAATAAGAAGTCCAATCGTAGCATTATCTCTATCAGTTTTTAGCTCTCTATTCACTGCTGTTACATAGAAATTAAGCTGTCCTAAATGTTCCGGCTTAAACTTCTCCGCTTTCAGTTCTATAACAATGTAAGAATGGAGTTTCAAATTGTAGAACAGCAAATCAATATAAAAATCATCCCCATTTATATTTATGTGATATTCTTTGCCGATATAAGCAAATCCCTCGCCAAGTTCAAGCAAAAAATCAGAAATCTTGTCAACCAGTTCTTTTTGTAGTTCTCTCTCTGCCATATAATCCGCTTTCCATTTGATGTTCAAGTACATTCCTGCTCCACCCGTTCTCAATGGTTTTATTAACATAATAGATGGCTTCATCAATGGTCTTGCACTTATTTATTATTCTTTGATTATGTCCCCATGGTATCTGTTTAATATGGTTAATCACTCTTTCATCAAATTGGGCTACAGCCTGTAGCCCTTTCATATAAAATGAATACCATCTTCTGATATACTTAATATTTGTTTCGGAAAAACCTTTCATATCAGGAAACTCTTTTTGTAAATCTTTAGCTAATGATTTTATAAAGGCATCTCCCCATGAATATTGTTCTTGATTTTTTACAATGTATTCTCCCAAAGTCCAATACAAATCTAACAGCTCATAATTTACCTTTATTGCAGCTTTAAGTTGACTACTTCTTACTTTCTCTTTTAACTCTGACAATAGTTTTTTATACTCACTATCACTTGTGATAGACAGCTCTTTATTATCCAAAGGTCATACCTCCTTACTCGTAATAATATTTAATTATACCAAATTTATCAATATTTTTCATCTGCTAATTTTCTTCAAATTGAGGTTTAAGACTGATTTTATCCATAGACATGCTTTGATACCTCTTTTAGTCTTAACGCTCTAAAAATGCCTTTACACCGCCTTGTATGATAGCTATAAATGTTCCCCCTTGTCATAATCTTCAAAAGTTGGAATCTTGCCGTTCTTTTTCTGTGATAGTTTATCCTTGTCTTGCTCATACCAATTAAGGATAGTTACATAGTGGTCTTGATATGTCTTTCCGGTACTCTTGATATATCTTGACAGTTTTTCAATCATCGACCTTATACTATTATTTCTTTGAATTATGGATATAAACAATTTGTAGTCCGCAGAAGATACACGAATTTTTGTGGTCGAAAAATAGATATAACCATACTTCTATTGAAGAATAATATTAACCGCTTTTCCTTTGACATAAAGGAAATATTCTTTTTTGTCCATTGTGTAATCCTCCTTTTTCTGCTCTCTGGTTTTGGTTTTTGAGCATAAAAAAGGAGGACTTCTACACTTTGGCGTAAAAAGTCCTCTCGGCTTAAAAACTAATATTTTATATGATTTTCTATTTTGTTGTTTATTATAAAGTGTTATTGCTATGTTTAAGCAATTCCAAGCATAAAAAAGGATAAATGTATCTTATTCGAATAATAGAATTTAGTATTCTCATTATTTATCTCTCCATATGTTCCTACATTTTGAAAATATCCTTCTTTTAAAATTGCCGTATTTCCTTAACGCTTTTTAATATTCCGCTTAACGTTCTGCATCAATTACGAGAAATTTATAACTTCATCACATACTGCTTCTAAAAATTCAAAGTCATGGGAAATTACCAAAATCAACTTCTTTTTTTCTTTGAATTTTTTTATATTTTCAGCGACTACTTTCATACTCGCATAATCCAACCCACTTGTCGGCTCATCAAAAAACAATATATTTTTATTTGAGAGCAAAGCAGCTAAAATAACCACTCTCTGTTTTTGACCACCCGATAAAGTGTGCGGGTTTTTTTGCTTTAACTTATCAATTTGCATATCTTTCATGTAAATATTTGTTTTGTTTTCTTCACTTACATCCGATGTCAATCTTATTTCGTCATAAACTGTATCCGTAAATAACTGGTTATTTATTTCTTGCATAACCAACAGGCTATTTCTAATTCTCTCCTTGGAGCATAGCTTTTTGCCATTTTTGCAAATTGTCCCTGAAGATTGTTTTTCGAGACCGCAAACAACTTTCGCAAATGTAGACTTTCCTATTCCATTATTTCCAACTATGCCTACAATATTTCTATATCCAAACTTTAGATTATCTATTTTCAAAATTGTTTGCTTATTTCTTTTGTACAGTAAGTTGTTTATTTCTAATTCAATTGCATTTTGCAAAGAATTTGATTTTCTATTAAAGTTACCACTATAAAATTCAGTATGTCTAAGTCCTGTTTTTAATCTTTCTTCTTCACCTAAATTTTGAATTTCTTTCATACTGTATTCTTTTGTGATTTCTCCATCTTCCAAATATATTGCTCTATCAGCCACATCTTTCAAATACCATAGCCTATGCTCGGCAATGACTATTGTTTTTCCTACTGCCTTTAATTTTTCTATTATTTTGGTAAGTTCTTGCATTGAAGCAATATCCAGACTGGAAGAAGGTTCATCAAAAATAAATATCTCCGGATCTAAAGCATACGCACTTGCAATGGCTATTTTTTGCTTTTCTCCACCTGAAAGCTCAAATATATTTCTATTCATCAATGATGCAATGTTTAAATCATATTTAACCTCTTCAATCCTTTTATTTATCCTCGTCCTTTCTAATCCGTAATTTTCCAAGCCAAAAGCAATTTCATCTGTGGTGTTTGTTGTGTAAAACTGTGTCTTAGGGTTTTGGAAAACGGAACCTACTTTTTCAGAAAGTTTATATATTTCTGTTTCAAGTGTATTCATGCCACATACCTTTATACAGCCATCTATCTTTCCATCGCAAAATTCCGGAATGATACCATTTATTGTTCTTAGCAGCGTAGATTTTCCACAACCGCTTTTCCCACACAAAAGTACACACTCACCTCTACGAACATATAATTTTATATTTTTCAGTGTATAGTTATCATCCTTACTGTATTTGAAACTTAAATTTTTAATTTCAATCATAGCTGATACCCCCATAGTCTTATT
Organism: uncultured Tissierellia bacterium; assembly: GCA_963552605.1. Classification (GTDB taxonomy): domain Bacteria; phylum Bacillota; class Clostridia; order Tissierellales; family Peptoniphilaceae; genus CAUVKI01. The sequence goes on along the minus strand of CAUVKI010000017.1, from coordinate 8,865 downwards.
AAAACGACCATACATATCACAGTTGATAATGAAACCAAAGTTATGTAATCGTTCATTTTCAATTTGATACCATACCTACTAGTTTTTATAACAGGAGCGTCTAAACCTCTTACAATTGCAGATTGAGACAATTCATCACCAATTTCTATAACACTTACAAATAATGGTACAAAAAAATATTCTATTGTCGCAGCAGGTCTATGAACTAAGTTATAAAGACTAAAGCTAATCCCTCTTGTTTTCATAGCCATATTTATATGCGACCACTCATCCTTAATAGTAGGGAAACATCTAAATATAACTGAAATCATAATAAGAGCATCTTTTGGCAATCTCATTTTTTGTAAAGTTGCAACAGCCAAAGATGAACTTGTAGAGATTAGAAGCCATTTTCCAACAATAATACAAGGTAAAAACTTTCTGATAATTGCTACAATAAATAAAACCAAATTCGCCAAAAAGTGAATATCTAAACTTATTACTATTATTTCCACAGCAACACTAAAGGCAAAAAATAAAATATATTTTAAAGCCGATTTTACATATCCACCGCTTATAATGAGCATTAAACAAAGCAATGTTAAAACGCTCTCATACATTATACTGTTGCCAAGAAATATTAAAATGTTTGCTCCAAGCAATAGGATAAGTTTTGTTCTGAGGTCATATGTATGCCTCAGAACAAACTTTTTTCCATCCATTACAAAACTCCTGCTGACTCTAATTTTTTATTTAGCACTTTCTTTGTTAAATAAGAACCAACTAAAGAAAATATGAATGTTCCAATAATCATAACAGGCAACATCCAAAGCGGTGTTAAAGCTCTCACTGTATCACAAAAACTTTGGTCTAATCCTCCATGCATTACACTCTTAAAAAATGCCTCTCTCATAACCCAAATTGGTATAAAACCACCGAAAAGATTAAGCGAAAAGAATAAATGGCTGATAGCATTTTTCTTAAAATCTTCATAGTTACCTCTTTTAGCAATCAATAAAGCTATTATTCCTGCCGGAATTGCTACTGCCGGAGCAATAGGAATATGTCCTGTTGCTACAAGCAGAATACTTGGTAGCACTGCCGCTATAAAAATAGCTGTACTTGATTTTGTTTTTGCAAGTAACATATGATAAGTCGGTGCTGCAAATAAAGCTACCAACATAGGCATTAACAAAAATAATACCGGTATAGGCATTGAAATAGCACCTATTACTATATAAGTTACCATATAGAGAGTAATAAGAACTCCTGCTGTGATTGCATTTTTTGATGATTTTTTCTTTGTTTTCATAATTTCCTCCAATAATTTAATTAAATTCATCGGCAATTTGCCATTTTTTTGATTTTTCTTGATAGTCCCAAAGGGTTTTATACATTTCACCCTTTGACAATAATTCTTCGTGCTTGCCTTGCTCTGCAATTTTACCGTTACTTAAAACAAATATTTTGTCTGCACTCACAACATTTTTTAACTTTTGGGCAACAACTATAACGGTCTTGTTTTTTATTAGGTTTGAAATGGCATTTTGAACATATACTTCATTCTCAGGATCAAGCGATGCGGTAGCCTCGTCCAGTAATATGATTGGTGCATCCTTTAAAATAGCTCTTGCTATAGAAATTCTCTGCTTTTCTCCTCCTGATAAAGTTGAACCTCCTTCTCCTACCATAGTTTCAAAGCCATTTTCCTTCTTAACAATAAAGTCATACGCTCCTGCCATTTTTGCAGCTTTTATAACTTCCTCTTTGCTTGCAGTTTCTTTACCAAATTTAATGTTGTTAAAAATGGTATCCCTAAAAAGATATACATCTTGAAATACAATCGAGAACTTGCTAATTATTTCTTCCGGTGAAACTTTTGAAATATCAACATTTCCAATCTTTATATTGCCTCCTGCCAAATCATAAAATCGTGGTAAAAGTTTAAGCAGTGTAGATTTCCCCGAACCAGAAGGACCGACGAACGCTGTTAATTCGTTTTCTTTTATTTTTAAAGACATATCCTCAATTACATTTTTTTCATCATAAGCAAACGAAACATTTGTAAGTTCTATATCATTTTTGCCATTCAACATGTCTTTCCCTGTCATAGGTTTCATTTCTAATAGCTTAAGTATTCTTTCCCCTGAAACAGAAGCCATTTGTAAAGCTGAATAATTTGTAAGTGCAAGATCTAAAGGATCAAGTATTCTTGTACCAACAAATAAAAACATCAGAAAAGTTTTAATATCAAGGCTGCCATTTAATAACAAATACGTCCCAACCAAACTCATCAAAGGAAGTCCTATTCTTAAAACCATACTGGCTATTGTTGTTAAAGAGCCTATACCTCTCTCATTTTTTATATCTTCTGTTTTTACCTGTTCAATATCGTCATCTACTTTTTCTAATGTGGCTGTAACAAAGTTGCAGGCTTTCAAAGTTTTTATGTTATTCAGATATTCTTCCAAATCTTCTTGTTCTTTTATCTTGGCTTCATCAGTTTTGGAATACATATTTTTTTGAAAACGATTCATTAACCTTAAAAACAGCATCGCAACAGGAAATCCTATTAAAGTTGCTATTCCCATTTTTATATCAATAATCAAAAAGAATATTCCACATAATAGTGCCACAAAAATCGAACTGAAAAATTGTGGAAGGTGATGCGTTGTAGCAATTTCAACCTTAGCAAAATCATTCATTAGTGTGTCTAAAATTTCAGATGAACTTTTACCGGAGATAAAGCCTATTGGTAACTTTCTGATATGTCCTGCAAGTCCAATTCGTCCTTCCGCACTTCTTTGATAGCCAATTTCATAGGTATACTTGGTTGCCAGATTTTCAAAGAATAATGTAACAAGGAAAAACAACGTCATTACTCCAAAATATTTCCACAACACTCCTATGTCTATATTTCCAGCTTTACTTCCTGTATAGACTTTTTCCACAATCTTCGCCAACGCAATAAATGGTATTAAATTTGAAATTGAAGCTAAGGTATTTAGAATAATAGACCTTAATATACTTTTAGAATTACCTAAAGTGATATTTTTTATCACTACGCCATCCCCCTTTCATTATTTATTTTCCAAACATTTGCTTTGTCAAAAATTTCAAACATTCTATTATAAACTCCATCTGCTTCCGTTAAAGTTTTATGAGTGCCTTTTTCAACAATATTTCCGTCTGACACAACTAAAATTTGATGTGCATTTCTGATCGTTCCAAGTCTGTGAGCAATCATAATGACCGTTTTATTTTTTACTAACTCTGACAATGCCGCTTGCATGAGATATTCATTTTCAGCATCTGCGTAGCTTGTAGCTTCATCTAAGATTAAAACAGGTGCATCCTTTAGAATAGCTCTTGCTACTGCTATTCTTTGTTTTTCTCCGCCAGATAAATAAACTCCTTTTCCTAAAATTGTTTCATATCCTTTTTCAAGGTTCATAATAAAATCATGGCATCTTGCTTTTTTAGCAGCTTCAATTACATCTTCCTTTTTACAATCTTTTTTTGCCATAGCGATGTTATTAAAAATCGTATCTGAAATCAGATCATTGTCCTGAAAGACAAAAGAAATATTTTCCATCAAATAATTAAATGTCATTTCTTTAATATCTATTCCACCGATTTTAATGGTTCCATTTGTTGGTTCATAGAATCTTGGAATTAGTATCCCGATAGTTGACTTTCCTGCTCCCGAAGTTCCAACTAAAGCTGTAACTTCTCCTTGCTTAGATTTAAAGCTTACGCTCTTTAATACCTGATCCTTGTCGTAGGAAAAGTCCACATTTTCAAATTCAATATCATAATGTTTCAAGTTTCCTGAAAAATCTCCATCCGCTATTTCTTTTTCTCCAATAATTTCCAAAATCCTTTGAACAACTTCCTCCAGCAAATTCATTCCTTCAGCAAAGTCTCTAAGTTTTAAGCACGGAACACTAATAGCAGGTGCTGCAATTAAAAAGAAAAGAAAAGTAGTTACGAACTCTATATGATTATGATTTTTTGAAATCAGATAAATCCCTACTGGTACTATAAAAGTGGCTACAGAAAGAATAAAAACTCTAAAGGATACGAATCCCGGTCTGATTTTAGCTGTCATTGAACTTGTAAAATTTCTATACTTATTTGCTGCTTTTTCAAAATTCTTAAAAGATGTGTTTGCGTTGCCAAAAATTTTTACTTCCGGCATTCCTTTGACATATTCACTTGTAGCAGAATTGATACTATCAAGAATCTTAAAATTTTCAGTCAGTCCTCCTGATTTTACAATTTTAATCATAATTACAATTTGAATTGCTAATCCGACAGCGACAGCACCCAGTGTTACAAAAGCTAATGTAATATTCATTTTGAACATATAAATTAACATCACTAAAATAAGAACAAGTGTGGAAATAAGGTTTGGCAATTGATGAGAAAAATATCCCTCAATTTGATTCATATCTGTCCCCAAAACCTGTCGTATCTTAGCCTTACTATTTCCTGTAAAATAGCCAAGTGGTAATGAACCAATATGTGAAGCTATTTTTTTCTTTAAATTGGCAATTAACATATACGAAAACTTATGACACAAAACGCTTCCAATGTATATAAAAATATATGCAATAATTACCGCTACTATTCCATACAAAGAGTAGGTAATTATGCTTTTACTTAAAATATTTGTAGAAAGCAATATCTTGATAACATTGTATATAGCTACAATAGGGACAATACTGAAAATCATACCGATACTAACAAACAAAATTCCTATTATTAGAAATCCTTTTTTAGTATCACTATAAGAAACAATGTCTCCTATAGACTTCTTTTTTCCTTTCATAAAGATAACCTCCTTTTCATACCGAACGAGTTCGTTCAATGTCCCTAAAATAAACACAAGGAAAACCATTTTACATGTTTTCCTTGTTTCAATAGACAATTATATTTATTTTTAAATTTTACTATTTCAAGTGAAAATCTTGCTGATAATATCAAATGCACCATCAGGACAATTCACCTCTTTTATTCCGTTTATTGAATCACTGTAGATTGTTCCGACTGCCCCATAAAGAATGAATGCAGCTATATTCCTCGCATTTTCTGTCGTAACACCAATGTGATTTTTTATTTTTTTCATTTCAACGCCTTCAATAATGAAATCAGCATAAGCTTCTACAAATCGTCCGATATAATGAGTTAATTCCCAAAGCCTATATGAATTATCCGTTATCGAATCATCTGCTGAAAAATCGAATCTTTTCGTAAATTGGCTGATGTCGTTTACAATAATCTCTCTCAAAGTTTTTATTCTTACTTCATACTCTATTTCCTTATTTTTTAATATATCTACTTTAACTTTAAGTCTCTCTGAAAAATAACATTCCATACAAGCTAAAAAAATATCTTCTTTAGACTTAAAGTAGTAATAAAACATCCCTGGAGCACCATTAACCTCTGAAAGAATGTCTCTCACCGAAACTTTTTCATAGCCTTTTAATTCAAAAAGTTTAGTTGCTATGTCTATTAGTTCTTGTTTTCTTTCCTCTGGAGCTTTTGATATTCTGCTTGCCAAATTATCACCACCCATCTTAATTGACCGACACTCGTTCAATAATTATATATTAACATAATCCAATCGTAAAGTCAATCTACAATCTCTTGTTGAAAATCCTTTACCGGTATCCCTGCTCTTTTCAAACTCTTTAGCTTCTCCTGTTTTTTCTCCTCTCTCCTTGCCTTATATCTTTCCTCATATTCTTTTTGCTTGCCGTTTGCTTTACGCTTGAGGTAGTTTTGATGAAGCCTGTCTTTTCTTGCTCGTTCTTTTTCTTCCTCATCCTCCCTTAATTTCTGCATTTCTTCTTCGGATAATTCTTCTTTCGGCGGTTCATAGTTGCCGATAAAGTTGAAGTAGATTTCGACTTTCTGATTGGCGGTTTGACTGCCTTTTCGATCTCGTTCGTGTATTAAGATTTTTTCTACAAACTCGTTGATGATGGTCGGTGTCAGTTCGTCAAAGTTATCATAGCGTTCAATCAACCGGATAAACTTTTTGGCTCTGTCGGTTTCTTTTTCGTATCGCTTGATGGCTTTTTCCAACCCATCGATTTCTTTGCTAAGTTCCCTTTGCTCGGTTTCATACTGATTGTTTAAGATTTCATATCGGGTATTCGGTATTTTCTCCAATATCATATCTTCGTATATCCGACACATTAAGCGTTCCAGTTCCTGAAGTCTGTTTTTACTATCTGTGAGCCTTGTCTTTTTCTTTTCCATTTCCATTTTTTCGCTTTCTTCCATTTCGTTTTGAATGGAATGGAGAAAGGCTTCGTTATCTTCATCAAGGCTTTTCTTAATGTCTTGTAGGGTGCTTTGAATGAGCTTTAAGACTACTTCTGCTTTTATCCTGTGAGCAGATAGACAAAGTGTTCCACAAGGTACTTTTGTGTAGGCACTGCAAGTATAATAGGGGATATTCTTGTAGTTGCTCGTTCTGTGAACATACATTTTACTGCCACAATCGGCACAATACATCAGTCCTGTAAGGGGGTGATATTCGCCCCAACCGTCAGGATAGCGTTTCACATTTCCTCGTATTCTCTGCACATTATCAAAGGTTTCTTGGTCGATAATCGGCTCGTGGGTGTTTTCAAAGATGAGCCAGTTATCTTCGGATACATATTTACTTTTCTTATCTTTGAAATGCTTTCTGGTTTTGAAGTTGACTGTATGCCCTAAATACTCTTGTTTTTTTAAGATACTTGCAATCGTGGAACTGCACCAACGATACGGATATTCAAACACTTTGCTTTGATGTAGTCCATATCCCAATTTCTGCTGATGATAGGCGGGTATATCTATCTTGTCGGCTTCTAATATCCTTGCAATGGCATAGGGTCCTTTTCCGTCCATTGTCAGATGGAATATTCTTCGGACAACCTCTGCCGCTTTTTCGTCTATAATCCACTGATTTTTATCGTCCTTGTCTTTGTTCCGCTGATTCCGTCATCGGTAAAATGAACGATGTTCTCCAAATGATTTTTCTTTGCGTATTCTTCCAAGATTTTCTTTTGATTCATGATAGAATTACTTTCTCCTTGAAGTTCATCATCTCGGCTTAACCTCTCATACAAGGCGGTTATTTTCTCATAACTTCTCATGATTACCTCCTTTCGCTCAAATTCTTCAATAAAAAAGAATTAAGCAAAACATCTTTCACTAAAATAATGATGAAGTATTCTTCTTAATTCTATAACTCCAGCAGCCAGTTTGTACTTTTTATATTGCTTGACTGCAAAGTGCGTAGGCTCTTTCTTTTCCAATGCTTCAAAGAGTCTGTCTATCGGATTCATGTATGTTTCGTCATCTTCTCTGACTTCTGAAGCATCAATCATATCAAGGAGTGTTGCAAAGTTCTTTTCCTCTCTTGGTGCTTCGTAGAAGATATATCCGATAAGGGCTGTATAGTAGAGTTTTTCGGCTTTCACCCAAAAATCTTCACCTGCTTTTTCTCCTTCACCTTTTGTATTTGCAATGATTGTCTGAACCAGTTTTAAAATATCTTTCTCAGAACGGATATAGGCAAATGGATTGTATTTCATACTCTTTTTGAAGTTAATGGTATTTAAGATTTTTATCTCATAGCCATTATCTTCAAGCATCTTACCGCACTCAAGGACTATCGTTCCTTTTGGGAATATTTGTCAAGGACATAAACAAAATTTCTTTGATAAATTTATATCTTCTCTGTTTCTCTCTTGATTAACTTTAGTATTTTATCCTTATATGTTTCCCCTGTACCTTGCTTGAAATGTAGGTTTACAGTATATTTTGTCTTTCCAATATCCATTATCAACTGTTTATGTGGTGGTGCTTTTATATCTCTTTTTTCTTCCATAAGTCCTCCTTTCCGCTTTTAGACAAAGAAAAAACAGTAAACTTTTTTTGATTTACTGTTCCTCAAATTCTTATATTCAATTAAGCAAACTGGGATTCAGCTGTTCAAGTGGCATCAATATCCCCAGGTCATTAATTTCCAAGCTCCGCCTTCACTGCGAGCCAACCACCACGACCAAGTATATTCTTCATTGGCTTCCCAAGCTCCGCCACCATTTTTAGGAGAACGGAAACTGCTGTTAAACATAATACATTGCGTAAAAACTTCTTTGTTGTCATTTGCTTCTTCCAAATCGTTCATCCATTTGATGCATTCAGAATTATTACAATCATCATCGGACGAATAGGAAAGGCTATGCAATTCGCAACCATCCATCGAATTAAATTGCTTTTTTATAACCTCTATCGCAGCGTTCATATCCGCTTTTGTGTAGATAGAAGAAGTGCCATAATCAATAACCACATTTGCAGTTTTACCATTTTCACAACCTACAAGTGCAAACATCAATACAATGCAAATGGCCATTACAAAAATCTTTTTCATAGTCATCTCCTCAATAAATTCTAATTTGTTTCACTCTATATCCATAATATTATACCACATTTAAGCCAAATTTTATAGGTCTAACTCGTTCCTCTTAACCTGTGATAGTCGCTTTTCTTGTTCCTGTAACTGCTCTATACAGGTCTTAACTTTTTCAGCCTGTGCCACTTCTTTTCGTATGTCTATTATTTGAGAATATAGACTATCTTTTTCATTCCTCAAAGTGCCTATTTCTGATTTCCATTTAGATATATTTATGGTCTTGCTTTCTCCTAAATTCTCTTTCAGATATTTCTTTGCACTTTCAAATAAAATAATCTCTGCCGTATGCTCGTTATAAAAAATATCTTGTTTGTTTTTCTTTAACTTGGTATAGGCTTTGTAGGTGTCTTTATGATTCAAATATTTTTCTGCTTGGTCTATAAGTTTGGTGTTATCATCAATTCTCTTTT
>CAUVKI010000016.1:0-37089 GCA_963552605.1 uncultured Tissierellia bacterium | reverse complement strand
GACACATAAAGAGCTCCACTGAAAAGGAGGACAGAGAAATGATTAAGTTTTTCACAGAAGAAATGCGCAAAGAAGCCCAACTGCGTGAGGCAAAAAGCAGAGAAGAAGGTTTGGCTGAGGGAATTGAGATAGGCAGAGAGGAAGGTAGAGAAGAAGGTAGAGAAGAAGGCATTCAGCAGGGCATTGAAAAAGGTAGAGAGCAAGGCAGGGAAGAAGGTAGAGAACAGGGCAGAGAAGAAGGTTTCTTTCAATCGGCTATAAACTTATTAAAACTAGGATTTTCGGTTGAAGACGCACAAAGAGTCACAGGGCTTTCCATAGAAAAGATAAATGAACTGAAAGCGGCGTTTTAAGTGCTATGGAACTTCAAACAAAAGTAAGGCAAAGAAGAGGGAAAGAGAGAAATAATTTTTAAATCGGCGATAAACTTCTTAAAGATGGGGTTGTCGATTGAAGATGTGGCAAGAGGCACAGGACTTCCCATAGAAAGGGTAAAAGATGGAAGAAAATAGGGAGGATCGATTGAAAATGTAGTTAAGGATTTGGTCTTTCAATGGAAAGGGCGGAAAAGGCGTATAAAGAGGCGGTGCTTCTTCAATGTGCAAGATGTAGCCAAGGGAACGGGGCTTTCAATAGAAAAAATATTAAAATCGCAGCTCTAAGGGCAGCCTTGAGGCTGTCTTTTTTTATGAAGCAAAAAAAATCCCCTCTTAAGAGGGGATTGCATCTTAAATTATTGCTTGATAGCTGCAGGAGTAACAGTAATTTCTCCGGTAGCAGGCTTAGCCGTAACTGTATACTTCTCAGCATAAGTGAAACCGGTAGCAGTGTATCCCTTCAAGCTCTTCGGAACTACAGGTTCTTCTTGTAAGAAACCCTTTGTCTTAAGAGCTCCAACATTGAGACTAGCAGGATCGTTCTCTACCAAGAAGAGTGCCGATACTGATTGAAGTGTTCTTACGTTTGCGTTGTGAGCTGAAATAGCTGCCTTCGTTGTTACCTTACCGAAAGCGATAGCTGCGATAGCAACCAAGATTGCGATAATCGCAATAACTACGAGCAACTCGATAAGTGTGAAACCTTTGCGCTTCTTGCTGAGATTCTTTGAGAAAAATTTGTACATTTTTCTGCCTCCTTTTTTTTTCTTGAGTATTTTTTATAAAATTAACATCTATGTCTGCCTCTTGCAACTTTTCGCAAATCCTTTGCATAGACATAATTTTCATAATTTGGAGTTCCAACTCACTCTCTGCACATATAATCGGAATACATCGGAACAAACTTTAGCACTTTTTGAAAACTTTTTCTAATTTTCTTCTTACCTACGGCGGTAATACCGTCTCCCGCCTGACTGATATTATTATACGGTTTTCGTATTATCTTGTCAAGAGTTTTTTTTGATTTTTTTTATTTTTTTTTGCGTCATCATAATAATCTCCTATTCATATTTTTTAAAATCTCGCTTCATCATAGATAAGGAAAGCACTGATGCCAAAAAATCCGAAACGGGCATTGCCGCAAACACTCCCCATACACCCAAAAACTTCGGCATTATAATCAACATCGGAAGTAAAAATATAAGTTGTCTTGAAAGAGAAAGAAAAAGCGCAAGCTTGGGCTGTCCGGTAGATTGAAAATATCCTCCTCCGACCACTGCCAATCCCACCATAAAAAATGCGGCATTATAGATTTGATTTGCCGGAGCTGCAAAGTTTAGAAAAGTTTCAAGGTTCTCGCTGTGACTTAAGTAAATTCTGAAAATTGCCCTCGGAAAAAATTCTGAAAGAATAAATCCCAAGGTGGCAATCAAAGTGGAAATAAGTATTGCATACTTGCAAGCTTCTTTTACTCTTTCATAAAGCTTCGCTCCGAAATTATATCCGATAATAGGTTGCGCACCCTGATTTACTCCTATTATGGGCATAAAGATTATGCCGGAGAAGGAATTTATAATAGCCATAGCGGAAACCGCGTCTTCTCCTCCGTAATACAGAAGAGAGCGGGTAGTAATCGTAATAACGAAACTTGTAATAATCTGCATTACAAACGGAGAAAATCCCATTTGTATAACCTGAATGAAAATTTCAAACTCCAATTTTGCGGACTCTTTGTTGACTGAGAGATTGCTTCTCCCAGAAAAGAAATAAGACAAGACCCAAACCATAGAGATTGTTTGACTTATCACTGTGGCAGCCGCCGCACCCTTAACGCCCATCTTAAAAACTCCGACACAAAGATAATCCAAAAAAATGTTTGCCGCAGCACCAATCAATAAAGTACTCATAGCCTTGTTCGGATTTCCCTCACTCCGGATATAGCCGTTCATTGCATAAGAAACAATTGCAATCGGGTAGCCGAATAAGACCACGGAAATATAATCTCTTGCGAAGATAAAATTCTTATCCGATGCTCCGAAAATATATGGAAGTTTGTTCAAAAATATAAATGCCGCAAGCGAGATAAGTGAACCCAATATTATTGCAAAACCTAAAGTGTTTGCACATACTTTGTCGGCTTCGGCTTTTCTCTTTTGCCCCAACCGAATTGAAACGATTGCGGTTCCTCCGACTCCTATAAGCATAGCAAAGGCGACGAGAATAAAAGTCATAGGCATCATAGTGGCTATACCTCCGACAGCCAAATGTCCTACATATTTCCCCACAAAAATCTGATCCACCGCACTATATAGTGCTTGAACCAACATTCCGACAATGGCGGGAATTGAAAATTTTAAAAGCAGCTTCTTTATGGGTTCTTCTCCGAGTTCTCTCGTGCGTCTTTCAGATTGTTCCTGTTTAGTTTCCATAAAACCCCTCCCGCGCTATTATGTAGAAAAATAAAATTTGTGTCAAGTTAAAGGGGGAAAATTAAAAATGTCAACTATCTCTAATAATAATGAATATTCTTGACTCACTAATGAAATTCTATGATATAATGAAAAAAATCAGAAAAATGGAGGTATTTTATGAAAGAAGATTTTGAAGTTAACGACTTTGATGAGGATTTGGAAATAGTCCTCACTTTGGAAGATGATACGGAAGTTGTGTGCCATGTCATTACGGTATTTTCCGTTGACGACCCCAAGCTTTCAGATCATGAGTATGTTGCGCTTGAAGTGGACGATTCGTGTGATGTTTTGCTTTACGGTTATAAGGAAGATGAGGATGGGGAATTTGAATTGATTCCGATTGAGGACGACCTTGAAATGGAAAAGGTATCGGAAGCTTTTGAATCTTTGTTTGAACATGAATGCGACTGTGGTTGCGGCTGCGGTGAACATCACCACGATCACGACCATGAACATCATCACCATCACGAACATCACGAGCATGAACATCATCACCATCACCATGATGGAGGCTGCTCTTGTGGCTGTGAATAAATAATAAGGAGGACAAGATATGGTGCACTATGTTTTAGGAGAAAAGGGTTCAGGAAAGACCAAGTGGCTTATTGACAGAGCAAATGAAGATATGAAAAGCGGAAACGGAAATGTAATCTTCATAGATGTTGAGGATGACCACATCTATTCCTTGGACTATAATGTAAGACTTATCAATGCGATGGATTATAAACCCGAAAGTCTTGAGGCTTTTTACGGTTTCCTGTGCGGAATACTTTCCATGGATTACGATGTTGAAAAAATTTATATAGACAGCATCTATAAAATTTTTCCTTTGACAAAGGAAGAACTCACAACACTTGATGAGAAACTCGAAGCGGTTGGCGCAAGGCGTGAGGTGGAATTCTTTATCAACGCCGATCTTTCTATGGAGGATATGCCGGAAATTCTCACCAAGAAAACCACAGAGCTTAAAAAATAGATGTATGTGCTTCGCTTTGGCGGAGATTTTGTCTGCAATCGTCTAAGGCTTATAGATTGTCTTGAAAAGGGAAAGCTCACAAAGCGGGAGTTTATTGAGGAAAGTTACAGGCTTTGCTCGTGTAATCGTCCGGTATCGGCGGAAAATTGCAAAACTTTTTCAGATGCGCTCTATCGTTATGAATACTATAACATAATGGCGAAATATCATCTGATAAAACGCTCAAGTATGGCTAAAGGAAAGAAAAATCATTCCAAGATAATTTCAATTGATAATAAAATTGGTAATTTTTACAGGGAAAAGGATCGGGCGATTCTTTTAATGCTTTTTTTTTCAAAGGACTCGGAGGTTTCGGCTTATTATGTCAATACAGTTTCAGACAGGCTTTCGGGGGTTTTGTATGAGATAGATTTCCATGCTAAGGAGAGAGTGATTTTACATTCAAAAAGTGAAGCGATAAAGGAAACTCTGATTTCCAGAGGATTGTTCTCTCACGAGAGGAGAGAGTCTTTGATTTCCGACTATATAAACTCCGCTTACTGATAACAAAAAAACCACAGAATTTCTGTGGTTTTTTTAATACTCCTATTTTTAATACCAGCCTCTTAACTTCATTACTTCCGCAACTTTCTTAACGGAATGAAGATATGCAGCTTCTTTCACTGTGCAGTTGTACTCTTCCTTAATCTTCCAAATTTCTCCGAAAGACTTAACCATATCCTTTTCCTGCTTATCTTGAACTTCTTCTTCAGTCCAATAATATCCGTAAAGATTTTGCACCCACTCATAATAGGAAACAAGAACTCCTCCGGAGTTGGTTCCTATATCGGGGGTATCCGTAATGCCTCTGTCTTTAAGAACCGCTGCAGCTTCAGGAGTTACAGGACCGTTTGCAGCTTCGCAGAGGAGTTTGCAATTAAGTCCTTTAGCCACATCCGCACTAACTGCATTCTCAAGAGCCGCCGGCACGCACACATCACAATCCGTCTTCCAGAACTCATCAAGCGATATAGCTTTTGCCTTGGGGAAACCGTACAGGGTTCTATGCTCGTCCATATACTTAGCCATCTCGTTGTAGTCAAGACCGTCCTCGTTGAAGATTGCATAAGTGTTATGCTCATGATCCCATTCAGCCAACGCAATTATCTTTGCACCCATTCTCACTGCAAGATTTTTCACGGTAAATCTTCCGACATTTCCGAAACCTTGAACGATTGTGCGAGCTCCTTTGAGATCAAAGCCGAGCTTCTTTGCAGCTTCTCTTGCGATAACAGCCACTCCGAATCCCGTAGCCTCATTTCTTCCCAATGATCCGCCCCAGCGAGTGTCCTTTCCTGTGAATACTCCCAAGGTGCTTGAGTCTCCGTTTAGCTTAATGTATTCATCAATCATCCACGACATAATCTTGCCGTTGGTTCCCACATCGGGTGCGGGCACATCAATTTTTTCTCCGATATACTTATGAAGTCCTCTCACATAACCTCTTGCCAATTGCTCAAGCTCACGATCGGAAAGCTTTGAGGGATCCACTATAACCCCGCCTTTTCCTCCGCCATAAGGAATTCCGACAATGCAGCATTTGAAAGTCATCCACACTGAGAGAGCTTTCACCTCATCCATATTAACGTTTTGGTGGAATCTGATTCCTCCCTTTCCGGGTCCTATTGCCGAATTGTGTAAGGATCTCCAGCCCTTAAACACTTTCATCGATCCGTCATCCATTTTCACGGGAATGCTCAGTTCAATAACTCTTTGCGGTTCTTTTAAAAGCTCATAAACAGCTGCGTCAAGTTTTAGAGTATCGCAAGCGTCCTTAACTAATTTCTGAGCACTCTCAAACGGATTTAATGTTTCTGCCATTGGTACCATCTCCTTTTTTATTTTCAGCGGATTCGGACAAACCCTTATTGGTTTGTCTTATCTCACTCTCGGAGCAATTATACTATCGGCAAACTAATTTGTCTACCATTCCTATCAAAATTTTATTATTTAATTTTATAGGCTCATAACATAAACCATTGCGTCCACGGTTTTCTGTTGACGGGATTTTTGCTTTATGATAGGATTTTCGTAAAGAGTTTTGCTGAGTGTGTCTTTTAATGGGGGGAATTTATGGATAAGCTAAAGAGGTTTAATGTCGGAAAAATATTTTTGATTTTCGGCATTATTTTTTTGGCGATTGTTGCGATGGCTTTTTCCATAAGTTCGGGTTCGGTTAAGTTCTCTCCGGCTGAAATTTATGAAGGTTTTTTTTGTGATAAAAATACTTCCGCGGGACTGTTCATTTGGAATGTGAGGCTTCCGAGAACTTTGGGTGCGGCAATGGTGGGAGTTTGTCTTTCTCTTGCGGGCTGTCTTTTGCAGGGAGTGATGAGAAACGATATGGCATCTCCTTCTACAATAGGAGTTACTAGCGGAGCGAGTTTTGTTGCGTACACGACATTGGTTTTTCATCCGGAGTTCAGTCATTATTTCCCTATGGCGGCAATTCTCGGAGCTTTTATTACGACGATGATAATTTATGTAATCTCCTATGATAAGGGTATCCTGCCTTTGACGATGATTCTTTCGGGAATGGCGGTGAGTTCCATATTCGGTGCGTTCAGTGATGTGATAAAAAGTTTTTTTGCGGATCATTTACATAATGTGGTGGGCTTTTTGGTTGGAAGTTTTAACGGGGTTTCTTGGGAACATTTGAAGTTGATTGCTCCCTATGCCTTTGCGGGAATAATAAGCTGTTTGTTCTTACCGTCAAAGCTTAATATTCTTTTGCTCGGAGATGAGATGAGCAACTCCCTGGGGCTTCATACGGAGAGGTTTCGGTTTATATTGATTGTAATTTCTTCGCTGCTCTCAGGTGCAGCTATTGCAACCGCAGGACTTATAAACTTTGTGGGGCTTATTGTGCCTCACCTTGCAAGACTTTTGGTTGGGAGCGATTACCGATATTTAATGCCGGCGAGTATCGGGATTGGGGTCTTGTTGGTGGTGGTTTCTGACGTGGTCGGAAGAACGGTTCTTCCCGTGGGGGAGGTGTCCGCAAGCGTTTTGATTTCCTTTATGGGCGCACTGTTTTTTTTGTACTTGCTCAGACGCAAAAAAAGGAGAGTTTGATGTACTTCGGGTTTAGAAATATATCGGTGGACTATGGGAAGAAGAGCGTGCTGAAAAATCTGAATTTGGAGTTTAAAAAGGGCTCAATAACCACGATTTTGGGAGCAAACGGGTCAGGCAAATCCACTTTGCTCAAGACCGTGCCGGGGGTTGTAACTAAGAGAAGCGGAGATGTGATTTTGGAAGATAAATCCCTTAGAGATTATTCAAGGAAAGAGATTGCAAAAAAGATAGGCTATCTTCCGCAAATCAACTACACTCCTGAAGACATAGATGTGAGAACGTTGGTTTCATATGGCAGATTTCCTCACAGGAAACATTTCGGAAGTCTTAGCGATTATGATATGAAAGTGGTGGATGAAACACTTTCTCAGTGCGGACTTTCAAGTTTTTCGGGCAGATTGTTCCATACCCTTTCAGGAGGGGAGAGAAAACTTGTATGGATAGCCGCAATCCTTGCCCAGAAACCTGAGATTTTGATATTGGATGAGCCCATCACTTATCTTGATATAGGTCATCAGGTGGAGATTTTAGAGCTTATAAGAAAGATCGGAAAAAAAGAAGGGCTTACGGTTCTAATGGTGCTTCATGATATAAACCTGTCCGCAAGGTATTCCGATCTTTTGGCTGTGATCAAGAACGGTGCGGTTATTTCAACCGATGTGCCTGAAAAGATTTTGACGGGAAAGATGATGGAAGATGTATACGGGGTCGGAGCTGAAATAGTTTTTGACAAGATACACAAA
This sequence comes from uncultured Tissierellia bacterium, assembly GCA_963552605.1. GTDB lineage: Bacteria > Bacillota > Clostridia > Tissierellales > Peptoniphilaceae > CAUVKI01. The sequence continues at coordinate 29,405 of CAUVKI010000016.1, read as the reverse complement.
TGCCCGATGATTATACCCGAGGCTTTGAATAATTGATGTCGGAGGCGGTTATGAAAAAAGTATTGGTAGCTTTGGTCTTTTTAGTTTCGGTTTTATCCGCTTGTGCAAATTCTTCTGAAAAATCCTTACCCTTGGAGGCAAGTGAGGGGATAGAAAAGGCGGAGGATACTTTCACTTTCCTGATGAGCGAGGCGGAAAAAGTCGAGATTTCGGAAGATTTCGTAACTTTCACCGATGATTCCGGGAGGGCTGAAGCACTCAAGATAAAGAAAAATCCCAAGAAGACGGCGGTGCTTTATGGGAGCCTTGGTGCGCTTTGGATAGAGTCCGGCGGAAGAGTTTCGGTCGGAGTGGGGGGAGACTTTGCAACAGAGCTTTATGAAGAACAGCTTGGGAGAGATATTACAAAAGATGAAGGCTTTGTTGAGGTTGCACAATCTTCCGCAGCTACGACATGGGATGTTGAGAAGATACTGGCGGAATATCCTGATTTAATAATCTGTTCAACTGCGATGAAAGGATATCAGACTATTTCGGAACCTGCAAAGCAGATGCAAATTCCCGTAATTGCACTTGACTACAACGGAATAAGGGATTATTTGAAGTGGTTCAAGGTATTTACCGCAATAAATGACAGTGAAAACCTGTTTGAAGAAACGGCGACCGATGTTGCAAGAAAGGTTTCGGAGATAATAGACAAAGTGCCCAAGGATAAGAAAGTCAGAGCTTTATCTCTCCTGCCGAATGCAAAGGCGGTAAAGGCAAATCTCCTAAACTCCAACATAGGCGAAATGCTTTCGGATCTCAAAGCCGTAAATGTGGCGGATTCGTTCGGCAAGGAACTTAATGCTTCAAGGGTCGAAGTCAACATTGAGCAAATTTATCAGGCAAATCCGGAAGTTATTTTAATTCAGGTACAGCAGAGCGAGGCATTTGTAAAAAAATTTTTGGATGAGAGTTTGGCGTCTAATCCCGTTTGGAATGAATTGAGTGCAGTTAAAAGCGGCAGAGTTCACTTTTTGCCCAAGAAACTTTTTCACAACCGTCCGAATAAGGAATACGCGGACGCTTATAAGATGCTCTTTGAGTTATTATATCCGGAGGTGGAGTTATAGTGAAAGGCATATTGATTGCGAGTTTCGGTTCTTCTTATTATGACAAGGCATTCACTTCATTCATTGAAGAGGTGAAGAGAGAGTTCGCCTTTCCGGTCAAGGAAGGCTTTAGCCCCGATATGATGAAACATTTGGAGAGAAAAGGTAAGCCCGTAAATCCGAGCTACGAGGAAGCGTACAATTCGCTTAAGGAAAAAGCGGACGAGATTTATGCACTTTCTCTTTTTGCGACGAGCGGTATTGAATACCATAAGGTCAAGGCTTTGGGTGTTCCTCTTTCCGAACCTTTGCTCTCGGAAGAAGCTTATTATGAAAGACTTTCAAATGCTCTGAGCATAAAGGAGGAGAAAGACAGGGCATTACTTCTGATAGGTCATGGAACGAGCCATGCCGCGAACGAGGAATACGGAAAGTTTTTTGATAAGATAAAGCTCCCGAATGTATTTATGAAAACTCTTCACGGAAAGAAGACCGTCGATGAACTTCATAAGGAAATGCACGAATACAGAAGAGTGAGAATTATTCCCTTATTCCTGATTGCGGGAGATCATGTGAAAAATGATTTATTTGCAGAGGATAATTCAATAGCCTCAAGTTTTCATCTGCTCGGATATGAAGTTGAGGGAGATGCGAAAGGACTTTTGGAATTTGAGGAAATCAGAAAGATTTTTATTGAAAAATTAAAGAAAGTTGTTGAGTAGACTATGGAAAACGCATGGCATGACAAATTCTTCAAGCAGGTGTTCTCAATTGAAGTGTTGGTTAAGAGTTTTATTTTAAATTATCTCCCAAGCGAGATAACAAAATACTTGGAATTTAACACACTTGAAGAACAGGCAAAAAATTTTATGAACCCTTGGCAAAATGAAATAAGTGCTGATTTCATCTACAAGATAAAATACAAGGGAAAAGACTCTTATATCTTTCTCCTTTTTGAGCACAAAAGCTATTCGGATAAGGATATCTTTATGCAGTTTCTCATATATATAGTATCAATATGGAGAAAGGAAAAGGGATATCGTTTTGTCTTTCCGATACTCATATACCAAGGGGAAAAGGAATGGACCAACATAAGACTTTCAGACAATGTGGAAGGAATAACGGAGGGAATGAAAAAATTCATACCGGATTTTGAATTTTTCATAGTGGACATAAATCGGCTTAAAGAAGTGACGGGAGAGAAAAATCTTCGCCACGCTTTCGAGATAATGAAAAATATAAGCGAAAAAGACGAGTCGAAGTTATACAACCACATAATCAAAAGCACCAATGAAATGCTTGATGAAATAAACTTCACAAAAGACGATGAAGAATTTTTCAGAGCATACTTGGAATACACTCTCACGACGCCCTCAACACTTACAGATGAAAACAGGAGCAAGGTAGTAGAAAACATTACGGAGCATAACAAGATAGGGAGGGGATTTGGAATGAGCATACTGGACGAATACTTCAACAAAGGAAAAGCCGAAGGAATGGTCAAGGGAAAAGCTGAGGTTGCAAAACAGGCTTTGAAAATGGGCATTTCAGTTGAACAAATAGTAATGCTTACGGGGCTTTCCAAAGATTTGGTATTTGATTTAATGAAGAAAAATGCTATTCCTGAATAGGGGATTTGGAATGAGCATACTGGACGAATATTTCAACAAAGGAAAAGCCGAAGGAATGGTCAAGGGAAAAGCTGAAGGAAAAGCCGAAGGAAAAACTGAGGTTGCAAAACGAGCTTTGAAAATGGGTATTTCAGTTGAACAAATAGTGACACTTACGGGGCTTTCCAAAGATTTGGTATTTGGGTTAATGAAGAAAAATGCTATTCCTGAATAGGGGATTTGGAATGAGCAGGTAATGACAGCAACGGGACTTTCTCGTGCTCCGATTGAGCTATTATAGTTTTTAAAAATCTGAAATAAGGGGGTAGTGATGGAGAATGTAAATGACCGCTATAATGTGATAGAAGAATATCCGAGCAGAAAGGAATTGATTTCCCGATGCTTGGTCGAGGATACATATGTGGCAAATAGGCGACTTATGTTAAACTTTATAGACGGAAAACTTTTTAATTCTGAAGCATATCAATCGCTTTTGGGGATTTTTCCATATCTGGCGAAACTATCCCCAAATTTTTTTCTTCGCCCTATAAGCCTTGAAAGAGTTAAAAGTGTTGATCATGCTAGGGAATTTAATGAATTTTTGCTCTATACCACCGAGGTTAAGGAAAATGGGGAGAGTTTTTCGGAGTGGATTAAGGAAAGAAGTATTTCGGATATTGCCATAGCCATTCTTGCTCTATTAAAAGGTTTTCAGGACGCTTTGTTTTATGGGTTTGAATACTATGCTTTCAGTTTTTCAAATATCATAGCTGTAAACGATAAGGGATTTAAATTTTATCATAATGACATAATCAGCTCCGAAATAGTAATACTCCTTAGTGCGGGAGAAACAACTTCAGAATATTTTCGTAATTTTTCCCTAAAAAAAATTCCGGATAAGATAGATTTCCATAAGCTTGCAGCTATGTTTCTTTCAATAGTTGAGAGAAAACAGGAGGTGGAGTTCGGAGATTTGCTTGCAAGGCTTGGCAGTTATCGCAGCAGGCTGGACTTTGCAAAAAAGAATAAAAATCTTGTGGATCATATGAGAATTTTGGATTTTTTGGATAAGCTCCATTACGGTTATTTCGATCCCGAGTACATAAATTTTCATAAAATAATAACCTATTTCAGTCAGTCTTTAGGTCTTAAGCAATCCACACCGATGCGTAGAGAAAAACTGTCTTTAAATGCCTTTTTGCCTCTAATCGGAAGACGAAATGAATTAAATAAGGTTATGTCCCAAGCTTTAGGTTCTGAAAAATCCGAGAATGTTCCCGCAATAATTCTGCACGGGGCTTTGGGGGTCGGAAAAACCCGATTTTTAAATGAAATAAAAAAAAGACTTGATCTTAGAGGGGCTTGGGTACTTTCAAGCCCGACCTCAGATCTTTTTAACGGCAAACTTTTGGGTGGACTTCTTGAAATCGTTCAAGAGGCGTCTCTGATGGAAAGAAGACGGGGAAATTATCAAAGACTGATTTATTTAAGAGAACAGTTGGAGGAGATAAGACGAGGCAATCAGGAAGATGATTTCATTGAAGCCATCAGAAAGGTTCTTCTTTTGCTTACGGAGCTTTTGGGACGGGGAAGATTGGTTTTCCTGCTGGATGATTTCGGAAGTGCAAATTCCGAAATAATGGAATTTATGGTTACAATGCTCCAAGACAGGGTGTTAAGCACCCGCTCCCTTTTTGTGTGCGTGGTTAATGACGGAGATGAGTTCAGCAATTTGGACTTAAGAAGATTTTTGCATACCATAAAGCAGATGAGTGAAGTTTTGAGTATTAACTTCACAGAATTAAGCGAGAAATATTTCAAAATATTTATGAGTGCGCTCCTTGCGAACGTGCATCAAAATACGGAGCTTTATGACGCCGTGTGGAAACATACTTCCGGAAACCCTCAAAAAATCGTGACATTCCTAAACAGATGCCTGCTTAACGGCTCGCTCTATATGGACGAAACTACCGGCAGATGGTATTTTTCAAATACAACTGTAGAAAAAAAAGGTTTCTTTGAAGGGGAAAGTATAAGATTGCAACTTGAGGAGCTCTCAGACAGAGAGAGAGTTACTCTTTTTGTGATAGCGTCCGTGGAGGGAGAGATTGAGGGGAAAAAATTATGCTCCATATTGAGAATTAACGACAGCACTCTTTTTTCATATACCGACCGTTTGAGTGACGGCTACTTTATAGATATGCGATTTGACGGATTTAGGAGATTTTTCAAGATCCGCTCCGAGGAAGTTAGAGAGCAGGTTATGAAAGAAGTACCTGAAAGCGTTCGCAATAAAACTCACGAAAAAATTCTTGAATCTTTAGATATATCCGATGAGGACAATCTGATAGAGTCTATTTCACAGCTTGAGAAACTTGGAGATCATTCCAGGGCTATAGATAATATTCACATACTTATAGGACGTTATAGAGAAAAAGATTTGAAAAAAACTATGGCATACTATGACAAAGTTATAAAGCTTATGAAAGGAGCGTCAGCTGACGATAAACTTGCACTCGTGCTTGAAATGGCAAATGTTTATGCTCTGTTTCAGATGCTTGAGGAGGCGTTGGCATTACTTGAGGAGAAAAAATATCTCTATTCCGTGGTTAAGCGTCCCGGACTTAAAGAGCTTATGCTCTTTAGGATCGCTCAATATCTTTTCTATAAGATGGACACTTCTTCCAGACAGCGTTATATAATTCGCGGTTTCAAAGATATTCCTCAAAAGGAACGCACTTCACGCTATGAAGTTTTTTTGAATTATATACAGGCGAATTATCACATAACCTTGGGAGAAATCGACTCGGGGCTTGCCATCTATGAGGATATTATAAAAAAGCACAGAGGAAACAAGGATTACGATTTGGTTATAGGCGATGTGTTCAGATTTTACGCATTGGAACTTGAGAGAAAAGACGCACACAACGAGGCTGATTGTCAAGCCGTGATAAGGTATTTCGTTGAGTCCATAAAATGTTGCTCAAAGGTTAAGGATATGAGGGGGGCGTATTCTTCCGCACTCGATGTGGCTGCGGTATATAGAGATACGAAGTACGAATATAAAAAAGCGATAGAACTTCTTGAAGAACTGATTTTGAGAGCGGGAAAATCGGGAGTTGCAAGTTTTGAAGCACTGCTTCACAGAGAAATTTCAGATGCCTATAACTATATGAGAGATTTTGAAAAAGCCATATTACATCTTAACATAGCAAATCGAAAGACCGATATGTTGGGGATTTCCTGGATGCGTCCCGAAATTCACCAGAATATTTTGATAACATATTTGAGTGCGGGATATTTTGTAGAGTTCAGAGATTTTTATAATGCAAATAAAGTCGAATTTGATAGGAATGAAAATGAGCCGGTTTTAGGGCAGCTTATACATGATTTGCTTGCCAATTATTATCTTTTTTTAGGAAATTTCGGCAGAAGTCAAAATTGCATTTACAAGGCTATGAGAATTACAAATTCCAATGTTGGGGGAATTTATGAGGAAGAGAGATTTTTGAGATATGCTATGATGAAATCTCTGGGGCAGAGGGAATTTGATGTATATAGACTTATAAGCTATTTGGATTTTATCAGCAGGAAGATGCCGACTCCATTTGTAAACCAACCGTTTCTAAGAATAGCCTGCAATATAACTTTGAGGCTTATTTCAAGGCTTAAGCACTCGGAACTTGCAATGGCGATAGATAAGATTCTGGCTCTCTTAAATCGTCCTATGACGGACTTGTTTCAAAGCTACGCTTATTTTTTCAAAGCTCTCCTCTATCCCGACAATTTGGAGAGGAGATTATTTTATCTCCAAAAAGCTCTGATGAAAGAGAAAGAAAAAAAGATCAAGTTCTATAATGTAAATGCGGCATATGCTCAATCATATACGGAAATAAAAATGACCATAAGAAGACACCCCGTTTTCCTGATGATTCAGCTTGAGACCGCAAAGATTTTAATTTCATTCGGTCATAAAATGCACGCAATTCACCAATTGCTTGAGGCGTTATCCGAAGTCTTTCATATGTTAAGACATGTGCCGGTGAAATACAGAGTTTCTTTTGTTAACACCTACGGACTTCAGGAGCTGTTTTTTTATTGCAGGATTTATATACTTGAAGATAAAAATGTGCTAAATAGAAAGAAGAGCGATCCGATTGTTTCCAAGCAGCTCTTTAATGTGCTTAACGATATGGAAATGCAGTTGGTTCAAAACAAAGAATTTTTGAGTAATGTGGCGAAATTCAGACTAAGCCAGCTTGATTATTCAAACAATGCTGAAGATATAGTAAAACTCTTTGACAGCAGGCGTAAGAGGAATATAGATATTCTTCTTAGATTTTTTATGATAAAGCTCTTGGCGTCCGAAGCGTATTTAATTTGCGGAAAAAGCGGAGGAGCCTTGGAAATCTTTTCATATTGCAATGAACATACTTCCGTGGCGGCAAGATACTCATTTGATTATGAGAAGGAAAGAACAAAAATGCTCAACATTCAGGTTCTTATGCGTTCAATAAACAGATACGGAATAACTGTGATGAGCGGAGAAGAAATCATACCCGAATATCCGGAAATACACGATCTCATAAGCTACCCCATAGATGCTTCCCTTGGAAGGAGAAAGGGGAGCGATTATTACTATATGATATTTGTTTCCGACTTTGTGATAAATCGTTTTTCCGAGCTTGCCAATAATTATCAGTTTATAGAGGGAGTGCTGATGACCAATCTGCTCTCAGGATATATTCTAAAGACTTCGGTTTCGGTTGACTCTCTGACCGGAGCTTTGACAAGAGCATATCTTGACGAGGAGCTGTTGAAGTTTTCACGCTCCGTAAAGAACGGAAGGCAGGGGGCGGTAATGATTTTGGATTTGGATAAGTTCAAAAATGTCAATGATACTTACGGTCACCAAGCAGGAGATCTGGTCTTATCAACTGTAATTGAAGAGGTACTAAAAATTTCAGACGGAGCGGCATTGGTCGGAAGATACGGCGGAGAGGAATTTGCGGTGGTTTACCCTGAAGCGTCATCAGATGATGCATTTGATTTTTCAGAAACTATTAGAAAGACTGTCGAAAAAATAAAATTTCACGGCTATGCCGAGCTTTCAATTACCGTTTCAATAGGAATTGCCGTTTTTTCAGGGGGGGAAGATTTTTCTACCAAAGAGATTATAAAAATGGCGGACACCGCTCTCTATACTGCCAAGCAGTCGGGAAGAAACCGCTCCATAGTATATAATCCTTCCGTTATGAAAAACTCCTCTCAAGTTATGCCCACTCACATTACTATAACAAACGGTGATGATACAAGGATTTTTGATCTGTTGGTAGGAACATTGCTTCTTAAATCGAAGAGCTATCCTTTGGAGGATAAGATTTTGATTTTGCTCAAACGGGTTATATCGGTTATGGAGGCGGACGACGGCGGAGTTGTGGTAATAGAAGATGAAAAAAGGACATATTACAGCAAACTCAAATCCGATAACCAACTTACCAACGCATCGCTTATAAGCGAAGATGAGTTTATGGAGGTTTTGCAAAGGGGAAGCGCACATATGGTTGACTGGGATAATTATGAAAAGAGGGATCCTCTTACAAAGCTTCCGGAATGGAAATCTTTTGTAGGCGCTCTCATAGAGATTGGGGGAATTACAAAGGGAGTGATTTATCTTCGTGCACAATACACAAAGCGTGCTTTCACTATGGAAGATGTGAAAGTTTTGGAGACGCTTTCAAAAATTGCGGCAACCATCATATAGTATGTGATATTACAGATATGTAAAAGACAGCTTGGAGCTGTCTTTTTTTGTGGGAAACTGTGATATAGTAACAGTCGTTTCTTAAATTTATCTTATGGAGGGTATGATGCTTGAGAAGCTTAGCGTGGAAGATTTTTTTAAAATAAGAGATGAAGTGGCGGCTGTGGATTTTCGTACAAAAGAAGAATTTTCAGGTGCAAGTATTCCCAATTCCACAAACATTCCCATTCTTTATGCAAATGAACATAGAGAGGTGAGCATTCTCTATAACGAGGGAAAAATTAGAGAAGCAAAAAGTCTTGCAATAACTTTTGTATCAAAAAGACTTCCAGTGCTCTATGATGAGCTTTCCCTTATGGCGAGGGATAAACCTCTGGTCGGACTTTGCAGCAGGGGAGGATATCGTTCGGGGGTGATAGTTTCACTTCTTCGGGCGATAGGAGAAAATGTTTCAAAGCTTGACGGGGGATATAAAGCTTATCGCAAGTATGTAAACTCTCACCTTGAGGAATATTTTTCTTCTTTGAAACTTACTGTGCTCTACGGAAAAACCGGCGTGGGAAAAACTCAAATACTTAAAGAACTCAAAAAATTGGGAGCGAATGTTATAGACCTTGAGGAAATTGCCTGTCATAGAGGTTCTCTTTTGGGTTCAATAGGAATTTTTGAGCAGACGACGCAAAAAAATTTTGAAGCAAATCTTTTTAACCTGATTGAAAAGCATAGGGGAGAGCATTTTTTTATTGAGGGAGAGAGCAAGAGAATAGGAAAGATTATTCTTCCTTCAAAAATTTATGACCACTTGGTGAAATCCGAAAAAATTCTTATCGATGCACCGATTGAATTGAGAATAGAAAATATTAAGAGGGAATATGTCGGGGAGAAAGATGAAGTGCTTTTTGCACTAAATCTTCTAAAGCCTCATATATCGGAAAAAAGACTCGAAGAATACAAAACCTTGATTATTGAGAACAGATCTGAGGAAGTTATTAGGGAACTTATGCTTTTCTATTACGATGCCGCTTATAAAAAGCATAGCGATTTTATTAGGGAGGAAATAAATCTCAATCCAAAAATTACAGCGGAAAAACTGATTGCAAGATAAAAATTCTGTTATAATTGTACGGGTGATTACTTCTCGGATAAAAGGGGTGTAGTTTTTGGATTTTTTTGATTTTTTGGGTCTGCTTGGCGGACTTGCACTGTTTCTATATGGAATGGATATGCTGGGTGATGGACTTCAAAGAATAGCCGGAGGAAAACTTGAAGCGATTTTGGGAAAACTCACCTCGGGACCTGTGAGAGCGGTATTGCTCGGAATGGGAGTGACAGCCGTCATTCAATCCTCTTCCGCCGCAACCGTAATGGTGGTGGGGCTTGTCAATTCCGGAATTATGAAGCTTGAACAGGCAATAGGCGTGATAATGGGTGCGAATGTCGGAACCACGATTACAAGCTGGATTTTGAGCCTTACCGGTATTTCAAGCGAAAATCCGTTTATAATGATGCTTAATCCCGCCAATTTTTGCCCTATTGTGGCGGTTGTAGGGGTGGGACTGAATTTATTTTCCAAATCCGAGAAATATAAAAGCATAGGAAAGTTTTTAGCAGGCTTTGCGATCCTTATGTTCGGAATGCAGGATATGTCGTCCGCCGTTGCACCTCTCCAAAAAGCACCCTCTTTTCAAAATGTTTTTCTTATGCTTGAGAACCCTCTATTGGGTATGCTGGCGGGAATTTTACTTGCGGCGATTTTGCAGTCGTCGTCTGCCGCTATGGGTATATTACAAGCGCTTTCCGCAACCGGTGCGGTGAGTATGGCGTCCGCCGTTTCAATCATAATGGGACAAAATATAGGCACCTGCATTACGGCTATGATTTCTTCCCTTAATACCGGAAAGCACGGAAAGAGAGCGGCATTTATTCATCTTTATTTCAATGTGATAGGCACTCTGATTTTTATAGTGTTTTTCTTCTCGCTTAATGCCGTCTTTAAGTTTTCGTTTTTAAATCGGGCGGCATCTCCGGTTTCAATTGCGATAATACACTCCGTATTTAATATTTTTGCAGTCGCGGTTTTATTTCCTTTCAGGTCACTACTCAAAAATCTTGCAATAAGAACCGTTCCCGATAAACATCCCAAAAGAAAAGACTATGATGAAGAATTTCAGGAATACCGTAAAAAACTTAAGGAGTTGGACGAACTCTTTTTGGAAACTCCTTCCTTTGCAATAGAGAGAGCCAAGGAAGTGCTTAGGATGATGTTTACTCTCTCAAGAAATAATGTGCAAAAAGCTCTTGCCTTGATTGGAGGATATGATGAACAGGATTTTTTGCACCTGGCAAATGTTGAAAGAATGATTGATAAGTATGACGACACGATTTCCTCCTACTTGGTAAAACTTTCGGGAAGAAAATTAAATCCCGCACAAAGCTCGGAAGTATATATGATTTTTCATTTGCTCGGCTACTTTGAAAGAATGGGAGATCAGGCATTTCACGCGGCAAAGAATGCAAAAGAACTTTCCGAGAGCAAATATTCCTTTTCCGATGAAGCGAATTTCGAGCTTGAGATTTATAAAGAAGCAATCCTTGAAATAACGCAGCTTTCATACGAAATGTTTATTGATGAGAAGAATGACGAGCTGCACAATATAATGGCGCTTGAGGAGATTGTGGACGATCTCTCCAACAGTATGGACGACAGACACATAAAGAGGCTTATGAATGATCAGTGTGCCGTCGATGTGGGTTTCTTGTGGTCCGATATGATTAAGGAGCTCGAAAAGATTTCAGACAACTGCAAAAAAATTGCAATCATCATAAAAAACAAGGGGCAGGACGACGAACTTCACGCAAAGATTGCAAAAATCAAAGAAAATGACTCCAAGAGCGTAAGAGAACGATATGATGAATATAAGAAAAAATATAATTTCGACATGCAAAAAAATCCTTGACAATGTTTGTACTCTCGGGTAAAATGCCTAGAAAAATAGTGGCGATGAAGAGGTTTCAGTAGCAATCAAAAAGAGAGCGGGGATAAGGTGAAAGCCCGTTTGCGAATTACGCCCTCCGAGCCGCAAGCCCGCCGTAGGTTATTACGGAAGAGTATAATTAAGGTGGTACCACGAGTTCTCTCGTCCTTTGCGGGAGAGCTTTTTTTGTTACAATAAAAATGATTGGGAGGAAAAAACATGGAATACACAAATGTTTTTGATGAACTGAAGGATCGGGGCTATATGGATAACGCCACATTTGCGGAGGAGCTGAGAGAGCTTTTGGGCAAAGAGAGAGTAAAATTTTATATAGGATTTGACGCAACGGCGGACAGTCTTACTCTCGGACACTATCTCACGATTATGGCTATGAAGAGAATGCAAAAGCACGGACATATTCCGGTGGTGCTTATGGGCGGAGGAACCACTATGATTGGAGATCCCTCCGGCAGAAACGATATGAGAAAGCTTATGACGGAGGAAATGATTGAGGCGAATATTCAGTGTTTTATGGGGCAGATGCGTCGCTTCATAGATTTTGAAGACGGCAAAGCTCTTATGGACAACAACAAAAACTGGCTCTTGGATTTGAACTTCGTCAAGTTTATGCGGGAGATAGGAATATACTTCAATGTCAATCGTATGCTCACTTTCGACATATATAAGAACCGTATGGAGGACGGTCTTACATTTTTTGAAATGGCTTATATGCTTATGCAGTCCTACGACTTTTTGGAATTATACCGCCGTCATGGAGTAAGACTTCAGATGGGAGGTTCTGACCAATGGGCTAATATGCTTTACGGTACGGAACTTGTCGAAAAAGTTGAGGGAGAGAAGGTATACTCTTTCACCTTTAAGCTTCTTTCTCTTGCGAACGGACAAAAAATGGGCAAGTCTATGAAAGGCGCAATATTTTTGGACGGAAAGAAAACTCCTCCTTATGAATTGTTCCAGTACCTTAGAAATTGCGATGACCGTGATGTCGAAAAATTTTTATCTCTGCTCACTATGCTTCCCACGGAAGAAGTGAAACGCTTGGGTGCGCTTAAGGACAAAGAGATAAACGAGGCAAAAGAAGTCTTGGCATACGAAGTGGTAAAAGATGTGCATGGAGAAGAGGAAGCCAAGAAAGCTCTTGAAGCCTCTCATGCACTTTTCGGCGGAGAAGCGAATTTTGAGAATATTCCAAGAAAAGAGATGTCGAGGGAAAAGTTTGAGGAAGGCTTGGGACTTCTAAGTGTCCTTACCGAAACGGGACTTACCAAATCCAATGCGGAAGCAAGAAGACTTATAGAGCAGGGAGGAATTTTCTTAGATGAAGTCTTGGTTGAAGATTCAAAAAAAATAATCACCCTTGAGGATTTCACGGACGGAAAACTTATGATAAGAAAGGGAAAGAAAGTGCATTTGGAATTGGTGCTTTCATAAAAAAGGCTTATCCAAAACTAAAAAACACGAAGGGCGACAAATTGTTTGACAATTTTGCTCTTCGTATTTTTTTGCCAAACAACCCTTTTTTTAATGGAAAATCATTCAACAGCTTTCTTAAGACGGAAAATTTATTTTTATTGTGAGTTTTAATCCGCTGTTATAAAATAGGGGCACTACTTTAAGACAGAAGGGGGACTTTAATGATGTCAATCGAAAAGCTTTTTAAGCTTAGGGAAAATCAAACCTCGGTGCGAACCGAAATTCTTGCGGGGCTCACGACCTTTGTCACAATGGCGTATATCCTCGCAGTCAATCCGAATATCCTCTCACAGACCGGAATGGATCAGGGAGCGCTTTTTACTTCAACCGCAGTTGCGGCGTTTGTCGGCACGGCGTGTATGGCGTTTATTGCAAACTTACCCTTTGCGCTTGCTCCCGGAATGGGACTTAACGCTTTTTTTACTTACACGGTGGTAATGGATATGGGAGCAAGCTGGCAGTTTGCATTGACCGCCGTATTTCTTGAAGGACTTTTATTTATACTCCTGACTCTCACTCGGGTGAGGGAAATTATAGTAAATGCAATCCCCGTTTCAATAAAAAATTCCATATCCGTGGGGATAGGTTTTTTTATAGCTTTCATAGGACTTTTCGGGTCGGGAATTATAGTTCAGGGAGACGGAGTTCCGATAACCTTGGGAAATCTCTTGGAACCCAATGCAATTGTTGCGGTTTTGGGAATAATTATCACCGCCGTCCTTGTGATAAAAAAAGTGAATGCCGCAATTCTAATCGGAATTCTTGCAAGCACGGTTCTCGGATTTTTATTCGGAGTAACGAAACTTCCATCTTCAATCATATCTATGCCCCCGTCCATCGCTCCCATTTTTATGAAATTTGAGTGGAACAATATATTTTCAGCCGATATGTTGATTGTGATGATGACCTTTCTTTTCGTGGATATGTTTGATACGATAGGTACTTTGGTCGGAGTTTCAGCCAAGGCGAATATGCTTGATAAGAACGGCAATATTCCTAAAGCAAGAGAGGCGCTTCTTGCCGACGCTTTGGGTACGACTGCGGGTGCGATTTTAGGGACTTCAACCGTAACCGTCTATGTGGAAAGTGCTTCGGGAGTGAGTCAGGGAGGTCGCACGGGGCTTACGGCTCTGTCCACCGGAGTATTCTTTCTTATCGCTCTTATTTTTTCTCCGATATTTTTGAGTATTCCCACCGCAGCCACCACTCCCGCACTCGTTGTAGTGGGGCTTTATATGATGGCTCCGATTAAAAATATAGATTTGGAGGACTGGACGGAAGCTCTTCCCGCATTTTTAACTATGATAATTATGCCCTTCGGATATTCGATAGCTCAGGGAATAGTGTTCGGGATTATAAGTTATGTCGCTTTGAAAATTTTTTCAGGCAGAGCAAAGGGAGTCTCCCCCGTACTATATGTGCTGGCAGCGCTGTTCATATTAAAAATAATAGCGGGAATATAATTTTTGCCATATAATGTGCAAAGATATAATTTCATAAGGAGGGATTTTATGTACATCAAAAATCATTTAATGCTTAAAGACAAGCTCACCACCGTTTCGCTTGATGAAACATTGAAAAGCGCAATAGAAAAAATTAAAGCGGGAAACTTTCTCTCTTTGCCCGTGCTCTCCGAAGACGGGAAAAATTTTGAAGGAATTTTGATGAAAGAGGCAATTTATAGAAAATTCTACGAGTGGGAAAGTATGCCTCGGGGAGATTTTCTCACTAAAACCAAAGTGAGAGACATTTACACGGACAACTACAAATCCATGCACGACGATGACTATATAGAAAAGGCTTCGTTTATGTTGCGCTCATTCAACACACCTTTTCTTCCGGTATTCAACTCCGAAGAAAAATTTGTGGGAATTGTTACCCACGATGCTATTTTTGACGCTTTTTTTAAGCTGTTCGGATTTGGAAAGGGAGAGCGAATACTCGTGAGGATATCCGACGAGCCGGGACAGCTTGCAAAGCTTACGGACATTTTTGAAAAGGAGAGCGTAAATATAGCGAGTCTTTTGGTATATAACCCCGGAATTTTGAATATCCAGCAGGTCATTCTCACCGTTGAAACCGACGATCTCCCTAAAATTATGGATAAGCTCGGAAGAAAAGGTTTTATGGCAACGAGACTTGATAATCGTGAGTAAACAAAAATCCCCTTTGTGGGGATTTTTTAATGTATTCAAAGAAAGGACATTGAGGGGTGAGTTTTTGTCAAACACTATGATTGGGCTATGAAAAAATTTAGGGCTTATCAGAAAAATTGCAAGTCGAAATAGTTTATTTCTATAACAAAAATAGGCTGACTAAAAAGACCTGTAAGAGCAAAACAAACGGCTAAACCCAACAAATAAAATGTTGAAGTTTAGCTGTTTTATTTTTCCGATTTTTCTAAAATACTTATTTTTATTGAACCAAACTTTTTTTTATGGTCACCGCATGATAGTAGATTGCCTTAAAAACTTCTCCCACTATGAAAGGAATTATTGAAAGAGGAAGAATTACCGCCCAATCTCTGAACCCGAAAGGAACGGTATTAAAAATCACATCAAGTGCGGGAACATAGATTACAATAAGAGTCAAAGCGATGCAGGCAAGGGTCGCCTTGTTAAGAACCGAATTTGAAAACAACCCGAGCTTAAACGGACTTACATGCTCGCTCCTTGCGGAGTAGGCTTTTATGAGTTCAATCAAAATCAAAGCCACAAAGGCATAGGTCATAGCTCCGTAAGAGGGGGCGGTTTTCATTCCGCCGTAGTTATCTGATTGTTTCAAAATTTCTCCACTTCTCACATCTATTAAATCTCTTTCGTCAGCGTATCTTAGCTCAAAATTATCTACATTTTCCAAATCCTTTCCCTTTGCGTCCTCCACATAGATGAACTGTCTTTCGTGATTTTTGCTCTCAAGCTCGGAGTCTCTTATTCCATAGCGTGAAATCCCGACGAGGAAAGCTACGTACACGGATATAAATATTGCCACGGAGCGAACCAACACGGAGCAAATCATATAGGAGTCCATTATCCTGTCCGTTTTCTTTCGGGGAGGATAGTTCATTATGTCTGGTTCTCCCGCTTCCTGTCCGAGGGCAAGTGCAGGGAAAGAATCCGTGACCAAATTCAACCACAAAAGCTGAATGGGCATCAAAGGAATCATATTGGGTCCCAAAAAGAGCATCGTAAGAAATATTATAAAAATTTCGGCAACATTGCATGAGAGCAGAAAGTTTACAAATTTTCTGATGTTTGAATAGATTACTCTCCCTTCCGAAACGGCGGAAACTATCGTGGAGAAATTATCATCGGTCAAAATCATATCGGAAGCACCCTTTGCAACTTCGGTTCCCGTGATTCCCATAGCCACACCGATATCCGCTCTCTTCAGAGCAGGCGCATCGTTCACCCCGTCTCCGGTCATTGAGGCGATATTTCCCTTCGCTTGAAGCGCTTCCACTATCTTTACCTTGTGCTCGGGAGAAACCCTTGCATAGACGGCGGTACTTCCCACGGCGTTTTCCAAATCCTGCTTTGACATCTTTTCAAGCTCTCCGCCGGAAAGCACGCCGTCTCCCTCTCTCATTAACCCGAGATCCTTTGCGATTGCAACAGCCGTATCCTGATAATCTCCGGTAATCATCACGGCTCTTATACCGGCTTTTTTGCAGACGGAGATTGCATCTCTCGCTTCGGTTCTTGGAGGATCTATCATTCCCATAAGTCCAACGAAAATCATCTCATTCTCCGCATCATCAAAGCCCTCGCCTTGGTGAATTTTATAAGCAAAAGCCAATACACGGAGTGCGGAAGTGGCAAAGGAACTGTTTTCCTTCAATATGTTCGCCCTATCCGAATCGGTAAGTTTTCTCACTCCGCCTGAAGTCAAAATGGAAGTGCAGCGATTAAGCACGATATCGGGAGCACCTTTTGTGAGAGAAAGCTTTCCCTCGGGAAACTCCGCATGGAATACGGACATCATTTTTCTCTCGGAGTCAAAAGGCAAATCTCCAAGTCTCGGAAATTTTTTTAAAAGTTCCTCGGAGTTGAAATTTTTTTTCGCCCCTACGGTAAGCATTGCACCCTCGGTGGGATCCCCCAAAATCTGCCAAGAGTTATCCTCACGCCTTATAAGCTTTGCCTCATTGCAAAGAACTCCGATTTGCAAGAGTCTGTTCAAAGCACTTTCATCTTTCACTCCCGAAGTTGAAGAAATTTCTCCCTCCGGTGAATAACCCGTTCCCGACACATCGTAAACGACGGAGTCCGCAAAAATTTTCACCACGGTCATTTCATTTTGGGTGAGCGTGCCGGTCTTATCCGTGCAGATTACATTTACGCTTCCCAAAGTTTCCACTGCCAAAAGCTTTTTGACTATGGCGTTTTTCTTTGCCATTCTGTTCATTCCAAGTGAAAGCACTATGGTTATAACGGCGGTCAAGCCCTCAGGGATAGCAGCCACCGCCAAACTCACGCTGGTCATAAACAGATCGAAGGGATCTCCCCCCTCAATCATCCCCACTACAAAAGTTATCGCAACTACCGCTATGCAAAAGATTGCAAGAAACTTTCCAAGTGAGTTCATAGAAATTTGCAAAGGGGTAAGCTCGCTTACCATAGAACTTATTCTGAGGGCGATTTTTCCCATCTCCGTAGCCTCGCCCGTCGTGCATACTACCGCGCGTCCTCTCCCATAGGTAAGAGCCGTGGAACTGAAAAGCATATTATGTCTGTCGCCTATTCCCAAACTTTTATCGGAAATAAAATCGGCATTTTTTTCAACCGGCACCGACTCTCCGGTAAGAGCCGCTTCTTCCGCTTTCATATTGGTGCCCTCAAGGATACGACAATCCGCAGGTATGATATCCCCCGCCTCCAAAATCACTATATCCCCCGGAACCAATCTTGCCGCATCAACCATTTGCTGATTGCCGTCCCTAAGCACCCTTGCTTCGGGAGCGCTCATCTTTTGTAAAGCCGCCACGGACTCCTCGGCTTTCCCCTCCTGATAGACTCCCAAAATTGCATTAACTATAACTATGGCGATAATAATAACGGCCTCCACCATATCCCCCAAAATTCCCGAGAGCAGTGCGGCAATAATCAGAATTATCACCATAACATCTTTGAACTGCTCAATAATCTTTTCATACAGAGGAATTTTTTCAGCCTCTTTTAAGCTGTTCTCTCCATACTGCTCAAGCCGCTTCAGAACCTCTTCTTCGGAAAGTCCCCTTGAAGGATCCGTATTGAATTTTGAAAGCACCTCCTTAGCACTCTGGGTATAGTAGAGAACTTCATTTTTCTCTTGCATCTTCACTCCGCCTTTCCCTCACTCATTATTTTTCATAAAAATTTGCTGCAACCTATGATATCATCTTTTTTATCTTGAGGCATTATATTTTTTTCATTAAACTTTCTAAGCGTTTTCAAAATTTGGAGATTGGATTTGGACTTCGGTGAACATAAAAAAAGCGTTTGTATCAAATTCTCATACAAACGCCTTATCTGCCAATCATATCCAAGTTTATAACAACAAATCCAACATTCTATATTTTATCTTAGGATTTCTCACATTCGGAAGTATCCTCTCCACATTTCTCACATCAAAATAATTGTATGTAGAAAGCTTTTGAGTCATTCTCGGTGTCGGTCGTTTCCTTCCCCGAGCCTTCTTGTCGTTCCCGTCTTTGTCCATATCGCTGTACGAAAGAATTTTCTCCGCCGTGTCGGCTCTTAGTATATTTGAGCCCCCGTCCTTAAGACTTTCCGATGACTCCGCCTGACCGAACTCAGCCGCAGCCTGTTCGAGCAAACGGTCAATTCTTTCTTCATTGGAGATATCTCTTTTGTGTACATCAAGAAATTCCACTTGAGAGAGAAAATCCGACCTCACACCTTGCAAGAGCCTAAGTAAAGGCTTACCCTTTTTATATCCGTAATCGCCCCTAAGCCCCAACGCCACAGGTATATCATGCTTATCCACATGAACTCTCTCGGAAGTATAAGGATTCTTAACCGTTCCGGTTTCGATTTTTTCGTCAATGGTACTCAAAATCTTCCCGAATTTTTCAAGCCTTTGCGTCTTTTCAGCATCACTCAAAGTGTCCGACTCGGCAATCCTTGCCATCTGCCCTCTGATAATTTCTTTTTGCTGCGATAACTCCTTATCCCCTTTTCTGCTGTTGAACTGATTTTGGTAGTAGTATACCGGATACGAATCCATTCGTAACATTTTTATCCCCCCATAAAACAACACCATATCTTCTGTTCCCTGCGTCATTTTAGCACTGTCATTTAAAAAAGTCAAATTTTTTATAAATTTTGCCTTAGATGAATTTCCGTTTGAGGTGCAGGTATTTTTTCATATATCTCATTTTCTATTTTATCTTTGAATAGAAATGTGATATACTGTTGCACAGGTAAAACATAAAGGTGATTATGTTCTTTGAAATAAAATTCTTATTTTTATTACGAGATATATACTTGGAGGGGGGACGCATTATGAAGTGGATTGATTTGAGAAGTGATACGGTGACGATGCCGACTGATGCAATGCGGGAGGCGATGGCAAAGGCGTCGGTCGGGGACGATGTGTATGAAGATGATCCGACTATGCGGGAATTAGAGGAGTATGCGGCGTTTCTTTCCGGGAAAGAAGCGGCTCTTTTTACTCCGAGCGGAACTTTCGCCAATCAATTGGCGATTTTTACCCATTGTAAGCGTGGAGACGAAGTGATTTTGCCTTGGGATTGTCATATTGTTCTACATGAAGTGGGAGCGTCGTCAGTCATTGCGGGAGTACAACTTCGGACTATGTCTGCCGTTCACGGAGCGATGAATGCAAAAGAGGTTGAGGCGACGATTCGAACCGAGGATATCCATTATCCCGAAACGGGACTTATTTGTATGGAAAATGCATACTCGGACGGAACAGTTGTTTCACTTGATGCGATCAAAGCGGTGTTTGAAAAAGCGAAAGAATATCGAATACCGGTGCATACGGACGGTGCACGACTTTTTAATGCTGCATTGAGTTTAAATCTTGAGCCGAAAGAATTGCTGCGGTTTACGGATTCGGCAATGTTTTGTCTTTCAAAGGGGCTTTGCGCTCCGATAGGCTCGATGCTCGTCGGGAGCAAGGACTTTATTCATCGGGCGCGTAAAAAGAGGAAGCTCATGGGCGGAGGTATGCGACAGGTAGGCATCTTGGCAAGTGCGGGATTGATTGCGCTGAAAGAGATGAGAGAAAGGCTTTCGGAAGACCATGAGAACGCAAAGTATCTTGCAAAGAAATTATCTGAAATTCCCGGCATCGAAGTGGAATGGGATTGCTTAGACATAAATATGGTGTTTTTCCGTGTCACCGATGAGCAATTGAAAATCAATATGACGGAGAAAAACTTTTATGAAAACGGCATCAAAATCAATCCTGAAGAATGCGGACTGTTCCGTTTCGTCGCCCATAATGATCTCGACAGGGAGGATATTGACACCGTGATTGATTTTATGAAAGTCATCATCACAAAAACTGCGAATTGAGTTATAAAAAATTCCGCAGCCTTTTGAAAAATATAAGGTTGTGGAATTTTTTTTGCCGTTAAAAAATATCTTCCATAAAAGAGATAAAAGAAAGAGCTTTAGATAACAGCCCCTTACCTTCACCGAATCGGCTTGATAACTTCTCCACGATAACCTTTTAAAAACGCTTTCAATAAGTTATAATACGGTTGATAGTAAAAATAAACAATTAAGGAAGGGATATTATGAAAAATAAAAGACTTTTATCTAATTTTTTTCTCTTTATGACGGCTTTTATCTGGGGCATAGCGTTTGTGTCTCAGAGAAAGGGAATGGAGGCGGTAGGACCATTCACTTTTGTGGCGAGCAGATATTTTTTATCCTCCGTTTTCCTATATATTTTGCTCTTTATTAGAAAAAAAAAGACCGCCGAGGAAAAACAGTCTGAAGATAAGCACTTAGTCATAAAAGCTTCGTTATGCTGCGGGTTTTGTCTTACCTGCGGTGCGCTTCTTCAGCAATTCGGATTGGTGTTTACAACAGCCGGAAAGGCGGCTTTTATAACCACTATGTACATATTGCTTCTTCCGGTAATAGGAATTTTTTTCGGCAAAAAATGCACCAAGCAGACTTCGTTTTCGGTAGTTTTGGGAGCTGTCGGGCTGTATCTGTTGACTATGAAAGAAGGATTTACCATACAAAGGGGGGATTTTGTTATCCTGATAGGTGCGTTCTTTTGGGCGTTTCACATTCTGTCCGTCGATCACTTTTTATCCAAAGGGGTAGATCCTCTGAAATTAAGTTTCGGGCAAATGCTTGTAATTTTTTCGGTAAGTTTCGTTTTTACATTCTTGTTTGAAAAACCCTCCATTGATGGGCTGAAAGAAGCTGCGATACCGATTATATATTCAGGAATTTTTTCCGGAGGTTTGGGCTTTACTTTTCAAATCCTCGGGCAAAAAGATGCGGAACCTGTCGTGGCTTCCATAATAATGTCGCTTGAAGCCGCTTTCGGAGCAATTGCGGGAGCTATACTCCTACACGAGAAGATGCTCCCGAAAGAGCTTTTGGGTTCAATTCTGCTTTTCTCGGCTGTGATATTATCTCAAATAAAACTGAAAAAAGAGGACAAAAAAACTTCGGCTTAAAACGCCGAAGTTTTTCATATTCCCTGAAAACTTAAAGAAGCTTTGCACAATATCCTCTTTTCCCGTCTGAAAAGCACAAATGAGAGCAATCCTACAATCAAATCCGCAATCGGATATGAAATCCAAATCCCCATAATACCCAGATTGAAAACCTTAGTCAAAATCAAAGCCGCAGGAAGCATAGCCCCGAAGTGCCTGAATACTGAAAGCACCAGTGAAAGCGTGACATTCTTTGATGCCTGATAATAGAAGGTTAAGATATAGTAAGAACTCGAAATCGGAACGAGCGAAATCATTATTCTGAAAGCGGTTGTAAGCTCCGATATAATCTCAGTGTCGTTCGTAAAGAAAGAAACCATAGACCTCGCAAAAATCATACAAAAAGCCCAACTGACCATTACCACGACAAAAGCGAGTTTATTCGCCGACTTTACCGATTTAATCAAAAGTTCACCGTCTCCCGCTCCGAAAGCATATGAAGCAATCGGCTGCATTGCAGCTCCAACCGCAAAATTCGCAAGGAATATATACATATATATTCTCTGACTTACCCCCAACATCAAAACTCCTCGTTCACCTGCAATTTTTGATATGAAACCGTTAAAAATCGTTCCAACCCAACCGTCCACCGATTCAACCAAAAATGCGGATACTCCGACAGCCACAATCGCAATAAGTATTTTCCAGCTCATTTTCGAATTCAAATCAAGACCCTGTTTTTTCAAAACCTTTCTAAATTTCCAAACGGCATAGGAAAATGCTACAACCTGTGAGCAAAGGGTGGCAACTCCCGCACCGTTTACTCCCATCTTAAACTTTGAAACCAACAGATAATCCAAAGCCAAATTCACCAATGCGCCTATTATATTTGAAAAAAGCGCCACACTGCTTTCTCCGTACGAAAGCAAGACCGTTCCCATAAATCCGGTGGTGGTGAGAAAGACCATTCCGATTAGGATATTTGTAAGATAACGACTCGCATCGGGAAGAATTATAGAAGTCGCTCCGGCTAAAGAGAGCAACGAATTCCTAAATAAAAATACAAAAAGCGAAATACCCGCAATTAGGAGAATTTCAAATCTTAAACCTACCGCCAATATTTTTTCCGTGCTTCTCTTATCCCGCTCTCCCACTGCGCGAGAAAGGGCGGTGGCAGTTCCCACCGAGGTCATAACCCCCAAAGCTATCAAAATTTTTTGCAAAGGATATACGACACTCACCGAAGCGGTCGCCATATCTCCCACAAAATGCCCCACCATAAGAGTATCAATAGTTCCGTAAAGTTCACTCACAAAATAGGAAAGCATAATCGGGATTGAAAATTTCAAAAGCGATTGTATTAAATTCTCCTTTTTATAAAAGCCTGCCATAATAAAACCTCCTCCAAGCTTGAGAGCATTTTACCCGAAGCTCGAAGGAGGTTCAATTCACTGCTTTATGAATTTTTTGCCACTTGTATTTGTTCTTTTTGGTTGTATAAAACACCTTATATCTTAATATTGTACGCCCCGCAAAATAAAATAATCCCTACACATTCTTATTCTTAACCCATAGTGGAGAGTTTCTCAAAACCTGACCTTTGCTATGAAAAACATTTCCATCATTATGAAGGAGGTGTTTTTATCGCAATAAGATGATTCGTTTTTTTTTTTTTTATTTTGCTTTATTTGCTATCAATATTATAATATAATTCTAGTGGAGTTGGCGTGACTCTAAAATAAAAAAACAAGGAGTGAGATTATGAAGAAGAAGCGTTTTTTAAGCATGCTGCTCGTGTTGTGCATAATCTTTGAGGCACTTCCCACAAATTTGTTTGCAGCAGGCAGTATGCCTTTCACTGATGTGAAAGAAACAGATTTGTATTACGATGCAGTCAAGTATGTGCATGAAAACGGAATGATGTCGGGTACGGGAATGAATTTATTTTCTCCCGATGCCACAACGACCAGAGGTATGATCGTTACAATCCTTCATCGTATTGAGGGGGAAATTCCTAATTTTACAGGAAAATTTAAAGATGTTCCATCGGGCAAGTATTATTCGGATGCTGTCGAATGGGCTAGTGCAAACGGTATAGTGGGCGGTTATGGAAATGGAAAATTCGGTCCTGATGACACTATAACCCGTGAACAAATGGTGACCATACTCTACCGCTATGCACAGTATAAGGGCTATTCCACAGCTATCGGAGGCTCTATATCCTCATTTTCCGATGGAAATCAAGTGAGTCCTTACGCTTACGAAGCTATGAGCTGGGCTATAGGTCTGGGTTCCATCTCAACAATCGGCAATAATAAACTTGCCCCTAAAAGCGGTGCTACCCGTGCACAGGTCGCTTCAGCCCTTATGAAGCTTCATAAATTTTCAGCACCAACTTATCATACAGTTACATTCAAATACAACCACAATAATATGGGTGTATATAAGACCGTAAGCGTGCAAAGCGGTGCAATTCTTAAGGAACTTACGGATCCTGAAATAAGCGGCTATTCTTTCGGCGGTTGGTACACCAAGGAAATAGGTGGAGTTGAATTCAATCTTAATTCTCCAATCTATGAGGATATTGTTCTCTATGCAAATTGGTTTAAGAAGGAAAGTGACCAAAGCGTTTCTTCAAGTGCAGTTTCTAAACAATCTTCAGTTGTTCCTTCTCCAAGTGTTCCTTATTATCCGTTTCCTTGGCAGCCTCCTGCTGATAATTCCACGCTTAAAATTTCTATCACAAATCCTGACTATTCAGAGGAAACGAGTGGTATAATAACGCAAGATGACACCTATACGCTTACGGGTGTTGTAGAAAACGGAAATATCTCAAGGCTTGATGCAACATATCACAGGTACGAGGAACCGTTAACTGCCGGAAAAGTCGAGGGGCTTAACAGTTGGCATGTGAAAATTCCTTTAAAAATCGGAACAAATGTCGTTGTTCTCACGGGCTATGATGTTGGCGGAGGAACTGTGACTAAAGAGGTTCACATCAATAGAATTAACAAAGAGTTAAAATACAGTGATAAGGTGAAAGTGGCAGATGCAGAGGATTATAGTCGTCTAAGAGATGATTTTATTTCCTTGAGAGTTGACGATAATAACACTGAAGATAGAAGCGATGATAGCATCGTTATTCTTGCAAAAGACAGTGCGCTTTTGCTCTCTCAGATTAAAGAGGGTCTTTTATCTAAGGGTGATATCTACACGATCCGGCGAAATGAATTATTTCTGACCGGTTTTACCGCTGTTTATCAATATCATCGTGCGCCTGTCGGTACAGAAAATTATCCCATTACGGAATATCCCGATGACGGATATGAGGAAATCGTCTTTTCATATGCTGACTTTTTTGATCTGTTTGAGGGAGATATAAGTTTGGATTTATCCGGAAGCATAGATCCTGAAAATCCCATTGCCTTTGCAATCAGAGCGGACGGAACGCCTTTTGATTTGCAGCCCAAGGCGATAGATGTGAGTGGAGCATATGGGCTTTATCAGGAAGATATGGTTTCAGTTTCAGACTACCCTAGGGCGGGTTGGCAACCAGAGGAATTACTTAAAAATATAATCCCCAGACCTACTATTAGATCGGATGAAAACAATATAGGGAGTGTAAGCGTTGACTGGGATGAAATTGTTATATATGACGCTGATGGAAAGAAGGATACGAAAGATAAACAGGTAACACTTTCCGGAAAATTAGGAGCTTCAAATATTCGGCATTATGGTATCATAGAAAAGGCAAAATGGAAAAAACCGCGATGTTATTCCAAATGCACATTTGACCTTGGAATTTCCGCTAAGGTAAAAGGAAATATTGAAAAAATTTCCACAGAAGAATTCGTTAAAATGGCAAATGCTAGAAATAAATATGGTAGAAATGATAAATACGAAAATAAAGCTGAGTGGAATGGGAAACTTTTTTCTGTCTCCGTTTCAGGTGTGAAGGCTTTTAAAGATAAAATAGTTTTAGGCGTTATCGGGTACAACATGTTAAAAAAACAACCTGTTATTACAAAGACAATTAAGGACGCTTCAGAAAAGGCAGTGTTGGACGTTATGCCAATTGTGTTTGTATACCTTAATACAAAGGGCGAAGTTGAGCTTGGAGGAGAGTTGTCTTTCAGTGCTAATAAAAAGGTTGCAATAGGTGGTAAAATTCGGTCGGGAGATGTTCAGTCGCTAAACAGTGTGGATGACGAACCAGAGGGAGGTAATTTATCTGCGAGTATAAGAGGGGGAATTGAATCAACCCTGGATCTTGGTGGTGGTGTTGGAGTTGGCGTAATGGTAAGTGGCGTAGTTCCCATTACTGCTGATGGTAAAGCCTATTATCATGCAGAGGGGAAGGCAAAGCTTGGACCGAAAGGTGAGCTTAAATTCTTTCCTGGAGCAAAAAAAGAGGGAGTTAAGATGGAGTGGTCCGGCTTGGATGTGGATGTGTCATTAAAGCATGGATTTTATTCTAAATTAAGTTTTGCTGCGAGGGTTCTTGCTGAAGTTGAAAAGAAAGGCACTGTTCGTAAATTTGGCGGCAAAATTGAGGCATTGTGTGAAAAAGAATTTAAATTTTGGGAACAAAACATATATTGCTTGAAAGGTTTTATCCGTGACGAAGGTGATAAGAGTCCGATTTCAAATGCGGTCATAGAGTTGGTTAATATAGACCATCCCAGTAAATTCTATAAAAAGATTTCATACAGTTCCGGTGGGTATGAATTCGTACTTCCTAATGGAAAATACAAACTTAAAGTTACCAAAGACGGTTACGGCGACTATGTACAAGAAATTGATCTATCATCCGGAAGTTTTAATCTTGATATTCTTCTGAAAAAACAAGATGAAATCGGCGGGGACTGCACTTTGACGGGAAGAATAACCATTGCCGATAAGGATACGGATTTAACAAATAATAAACCGCTCGAAGGGGTTGATGTTGTCGTTCGCAGTGGTGGCGGTGTTGTAAAAACGGCGAGAACGGATAGTAGTGGTATGTATGAAATCAAAAATCTGCCTCCGGGAGTCTATACCGTCAGATTAAGTAAGAGTGGATATATGACTACTGAGCAGAAAATTATCATAAAGAGCGGTGAGAATAAACGCTATAACCGTGAAATTGAAAAGATTTCTGAGGAGTTTTCCGGAGTGGGTAAGGCTGTGGGTTTAATTTCTGATGCTGTAACCGGAAAAGGCATTCCCGGTTTAACTCTTCGTATTCGCAAGGGTATTGACAATGCAGATGGTGAAATTATAGCAACATTAAAAACGGATTCTGCGGGTGGATACTTATTTGAGGGTGAAGCAGGGCACTATACGATAGAAATTGTTGATGAGAGAAGTGGTGTTAAAGAAAAGTACGTCACCGGTGTTTTTAATATTAAAATTCTCGGCAACACAAAGATAGGACAGCAAAATGCTACGGTGAGCAAAGAGTTGACAAAAGAACAGCTTAGGGTGGTTCTTACTTGGGGAAAACAACCTCTAGATCTTGATTCTCATATGTACGGACCAACTTCAAAAGGCGGACTTTTCCATATTTACTTTAGAAATATGAGGTATAAAGATGAGGGTGTGGAGGTTGATTTGGATCTTGATGATACCACCTCATATGGTCCGGAGACAACCACAATCCGTAAGGTTCTTTCAGGTAAGTATAGGTTTATTGTCCATGACTATACCAACAGAGGAAGAAAAACAAGTGACGCCTTGGGAAAATCCGGCGCGATCGTAAAAGTTTATTTGGACGGGAAAGAATATGCTTTCAATGTTCCTCCCATTAGCGGCACAATTTGGGAAGTGTTTGAGTATGATTCAAATACTCGCACCATTACCCCTGTCAATAAAGCGGGTTTTGAAGGTTCAGGAGGCAAGTTTGGCGACACTTTAGATCCGATGGAGATCGAATTTGAAAAAATGGAACTTGAGGAAAAATATTACGAATAAGACAAGGTTAATCATTTAATGCATAGCTAAACACTGCTGTGCATTAAATGATGGGAGGTGGAATTTGAAAGATGAACTGATAATATCAGCGGATGCATTGTTCGTCAATGAGAGTAAAGCTTTTAGGGCGTCCATGAAGTATCTTTTTTGGATTTTTATTCCGCTATGCTGTGCTTTCTCGGTGCTTATGTTTAACCATGATTTCTTTAAGTACATGTTTTATACTCCGTTCTTATATATTATTCTTTACTACAAGACTGTTTACTCGGAGATTGACAAGAATAGCCCTCAAAAACTTTTGATTTCCGCTTCACAAATAAAATGCACACACTTGGAGTACACTTATTTGATCCCTGTTGGAGGAGTTTCGAGAATAGAGGATCGTTCCAAATACCGTGATCCGGAAGGTGGAAGTTCGGGATATTGGCATCATGAATTTGCGATAAAACTTAAGAGAGATTGCCGTATATCACGCATATCTTTGGAAGAAAAAGTTTTATTGGCAGGAGGGGATGTTTCAGAGGTTGTGGTTGATAACTTATCATTAAGTCACGACGACTATAAAAAAATGCTTGAATACCTCCGAGAAAGGTTAAAAAGCTCTCAAGCTTAATGGAGGTGGAGTTTGGAAGACAGTCTGATAATATCTAAAGATACATTGGTAGTGAACGAAACTAAAGCTTATCGAAAAGCGATGAAGTTTGTTTTTTTGATTATAAGCCTTGTTTTATGTTTTTCTTCAGTAGTGATATTCAATAAACCCTCTTCTTTTAGGTTTTTTTTCATTGCGCCGTTGTTATTTTTAATAGTATTATATAAAATTTTCTATTTGGAAATTGACAGATATAGTCCTCAAATACTTTTGATTTCAAATTCTCAAGTAGAGTTCTCACTCCAAGGGTATACTTATGTAATTCCGATTGACGCAATTGAAAAAATAGAAGATCATTCTTTTTATGTTGAAGGAGACGGAAATAAGATGTCACACTGGAATCATGAATTTGCAATAAAACTCAAGATGGATAGCAGTATACTGTACATTTCTCCGAAGGGGGAATTTGAATTGGCAGGAGAAAGGGTCTTAGAGGTTAAGATTTATGACTTGGGTCTGTTGCATGATGAGCATGAAAAAGTGCTTGAATACCTCCGAGAAAAGTTAAAAAGCTCTCAAGCTTAAGTGGAGGTGGGTTTTATTGAAAGATAATTTGGTAATATCGTCGGATTCATTGACAGTAAATGAGCCCAAAGTTTTTCAAATAGCCAAAAAGTTTATTTTTTTGATTATGAGTATTGTTTTATGTTTTTCTTCGGCAGTGATATTCAATAAACCCTCTTCTTTTAGGTTTTTTTTCATTGTGCCGTTACTATCTTTGATAATACTCTATAAACTCTTCTATTTGAAATTTTGTAAGTATAATCTTCGAAAACTTTTGATTTCCTACTCTCAGGTAGAATGCCGACTTCGTGGGCATACTTATATAATTCCTGTTGGTGCAATTGCGGAAATAGAAGATCGTTCTTTCTATAATGTACAACAAGGAAATATGTTGGAATACTGGCATCATGAATTTGCGATAAAACTTAAGAGGGATTGCCGTATATCACGCATATCTTTGGAAGAAGAAATTTCATTGGCAGGAGGAGATGTTTCAGAGGTTGTGGTTGATAACTTATCATTAAATCACGATGACTATAAAAAAGTGATTGAATGCCTACGATAAAAGCTGGAAAACAAAATAGGACAGGACAAAAAACCCCGAGGATAATTTTCTCGGGGTTTAAAATTTACATCTGCAATTTTCAATCTTTTTAATAGACCTGTTCGAGAACCTTTTCAAAACAATACCAATCGGTTATAATATACTG
>CAUVKI010000015.1:0-37212 GCA_963552605.1 uncultured Tissierellia bacterium | reverse complement strand
AGTTTAGCATATTTATATTTGATATTCAATAAATTTATAGAATTTTAGTATAAAAGTATAAAAGAAACATCCCTTCATTCCATTTTCGAAATATGATTTTTTCGAAGCTGAAAAGAAAGGATGTTTTTCTCTTCTTAATAATCGGAATCTTCCTCTCTCAACAAGTTTATCCATTTACATTTGTGTCATTCTCTTTCTTTTCCTTGAGCCAACGGATAATTTTTAAGATAAGAACCAATACGGTTTGAAGAAAGAAAAACACAGCGCAAACCACCATGGCATCAAAAGAGGCGGAAGTCCAATCAAGACCGAAACTATCCCCCTCTGAAATATCAAATACATCTTTAGGGTGATACCAAGATGCTAATCTCCAAATTAAAAGTGTGCCTACGAGTCTATGCCACCACCTATATTGACCTCTCCAAAAGACTGTTCCTTGAATTACAGCCACTGCAAAAAATACGATAGCTCCCGGTATAAGAGCAAACGGAAAACAGAGGGGAAAGATTACAAAGAGAATTAGATAAGTCACAATATGGAGAATTATCATATCTTTTATATTTTTCGTCAGAATCTTTCCTCTTTTCATTTTATCACCTTCGCTGAAAGGTAATATGTGATCTGCAGATGAGGATCTATTATCCCTCCCAAATTGGTAAGAATTACCTTCTTCTTTGCATCTTCCAAATACTTTGCAACATCAAATGTGGCAAATTTACCCTCTCCAATCTCTTTAGCACTTGCCGCCGCCATCAGCTGCATAAAAAATGCCGGAGATTGGTAAATATGCGTTCTTGGCAATGGTCTTTCTATAACCCATTTTTCAAAGCAATAGGGCTTTGTGTTTTTAGGATAATCTTTCGTACTGATATGGGGTCCTTTTATAACCCCATTATCGTTCATTCTGTATATATAGCAATCTGCACGATCCGCTGCAATATCGGCAAGAGCCTGTACTGTCTTGTCCAATCCGAAAGTGTCTGGATTGTAATTCCATTTACCTGTTAATTCTTCCCATCTCTTTTCATAATACGGATTGTCTTTTATACTAACGGATTTGGTATGCCCATATCTTCCAAAGCCCCACTTCTTCATCGGCATATAGGGAACAAAATCATCGGAATTTACAATATTGTAGATATTGTCATAAGCCTTTGGTGAGGTCGTCGTATTCGGAGCGGCAAAGGTATAGGTATAGTTTTGTTTTCCCCCCTCTGTCAAATATGCACCCAACAGGTTTGCAATGGCAGCCCCTCTGGAATGCCCCACGACGAAAAATACCCTTTCTTTTGAGTTGGATACATAGCTGTCCAAATACGATTTGAGTGCTTTTAATACCCTGTTTGCCGCAACATCAAATCCCTTATGGTGCTCTCTCCTCTTCCAATCCCAATGAATTGTTCCTGTAGCCTTGGCGTATTCTTCACTTTCTGCACCGAGGTCAAAATTGCTTGACCATTCTTCAATCGTTCCGTTGGTGCCTCTAACGGCAACCACGACAACTTCCTTTTCTTTTCCCTTGTAGATGACATTATGGTGTCCGAAGAGAACATCGGTTATATCATTGGGATCTGCCCCGCTTGAGCTTCGAATGTTTTCATATCGAACGTCTTTGAGACCGAATTTTTTGAAAAAAGCCTCCTTTGATTCTCCCGAATGACCTTCCAAATCAAGGTAGATATTATCGTAAACATCTGAGGCATAGAGGCTTCCCAGTATTGCCAAATCTTTGTTGTACTTATTGTTTTTTCTAAAGAAGCGGCGATAATCCACCTTAAAATCAACCTTCGATTTTCGTTTTTTTCCTTTGTACAGAAAATTTAAAGTTTCTGCAAACTTGTTGTCTCTTTTGAATCTGTCCTCTTTGTCGTCCATTCCGTCAAAATCCGTATCAATAAGGCTGGGGTTGGAGTAGTATGGATATACATACACATAGGTTTTTTTGCTCTTAATGATTTTTTTTAAGACTTCCTTCGTTACTCCCTTTCTCGATAAGTATAGTGTGATCAAGTCGCTGACACTTTTTTTATACGGAGTTTTGAGTTCCTCAAAATCCTTTAATCCGTCGTTGTCCGTGTCCGCATTTTTTGTGTATAGAGGTTCCGCCAAAGAGACAATCTGATAGTCATCCAAGATGATCCAATTGCCCTTATTTACATCTTTTCCAATGAGATCCGCCAACTTTAATAATTCTTCGCTGAAATTTCCGTAAATATTTGCAAAAATACCTCCGGTTTTCTTATACAACGGCTCGTAGAGAGAGCGATATCTACTTGGTGAAACGACCGAAACAATGATTCCATCACGCTTCAGTTTTTCAATTTCATCTTCCATATCCACAATACCGTAGTTGTTGTCATTTTTATATTTCGCATCGGTGATAAGAATTATAAATTTCTTTGCCGTGCTTCTATAGTCCAGTCTTCTTGAAACTTCCAAGGCATCAACAGCGGTTTCCGGATTATCTCCTCCGCCGTCCACTTCCATTTCCGCCACTGTTTTTGCAAATTTTGCCACTTTTGTGTACCAATTGGAAAAGCCGTTTCTTAATACCTTGGTGCTGTCTTTGCCGTCTTCAATGATGTCCTTATAGTCGACAAGAGCAAGGTTGGCATTAACTCCATATTTCGATGTTAAAGTTCGTGCAAAGTTGATGACATTTTTTGCCACATTCGAGATTTCATCTTCCATAGAAGCTGTGGTATCAATGGCAAATACAATATCCGCCTGTCCTAACGCAGTGGGGCTTCCTTCAAAAAATTTTTCGGAAGTATCCTCCTCCGGAAAACTTTCTTCCAAAGATAGCTCTCTCATCATCCATTCTTCGATTTCAGGATCTAACATCGGTTTTTTAGGAAGGTTTCCGGAATTTTCAGATTGCTGATTTTGGGCGAGATTTTCCTTGTTCTCTTCATCTTTTGTGGTCGGGGAAGTTTCATCTGCGAAACCCTTATCGGCGGACATCAACTCCTCATAATACTTCTCAACATCCACTCCGAGTAAAGAAAGAAGAGCTTCCAAATCCATCACGCAGTAGGTTCCCGACTTATTACTTACCGATGCGGATACTTTTCCGTCTTCCAAAGTCGTGTCCAAGGCAACCCAGCCCTCTTCCTCGGTCAGATTCATTATGACACACTGTGAAGAATCCGAAACTTTAAAAGACAGTTTTAAATTCGCATTGCCGTCTACGGTAAGTTCCACTCCGCGTCCGACAATTGCTCTATTGTCAACCAGTGCTTCGTTTTTCGATTCTTCCAATATAATGCTTCGGCTAAACATCAAGTCGGATGTTCCGGAGATTTCAGGAACGGCTTCATTTTCTTCAAAAAGTGACTCATCAATGGCACTCTTATCCAATACTTGCGGAATTTTTTTAAGATCGTCAGCTACTAATGGATTAAGACCCATTTTCACTTCCTCTCCGTCATAAATATTATCATTATCCGTATCTTCTTTCAACGGATCGGTAGAGTATTTGTTTAATTCTTCCGAATCCGTCAGTCCATCGCCATCAGTATCTTTTCGGACGGGATCGGTATGATATTTGTTGACCTCATCAAAGTTACTTAATCCGTCTTCATCTGCGTCCGCATCCGAATCTGCAACAGCCGGATTTGAATGGAGAATCATAATTTCCACATAATCATCAATACCGTCATTGTCCGAATCAACATTATTGTCGGAACTGCCAAACAATTCTTCAATCCACAATACCACCTTATCCCCATCGGCATCCACCATTTTTTGGTCATCACTCGGAGGAGCGGGGTTAGGAGCAGGGTTGGGAGTGGGGTTGGGAGTGGGGTTGGGAGTGGGGTTATAAATTGGAGGAACAGGATAATTATCTTTCGGCTCAGAGGAAATATTTCTCTGCTCAGGATTCTTTTTTGATCCGGCGGTTAATCCAATAGTGTAATCCGCTTTTGCAACGGAACTCGACAACAACCCCTTATAAACCGAAATCGCCTTTAATGTACAGCTTCTATCGATAATTATAGGTTTGGTATATCGGTTGCTGCTTGAAGACGGTATCGAACCGTCTGTTGTGTAATAAATTTCAACATAGGGTTTCTCAGTTGTCAACGAAACGATTTGTTTTTCATCATAGATTCCTGACAACACGGATATTTCCGGAGGGAATAAGTCGCTTTGCAGTGCGTGATATGCCATTACCGCAATATCGCCTCTAGTTGCACTTTGTCCTTTCTTGCCGATTGTGTCATTTAGAATTCCGTATTGAGACCCTATTTCAAAATACGAAATCGACCAATCATTTTTTTGTGAAATGACATTCTTCCCATAGGAACAGGATGATACAATCATTTTTAGGGCTTCTTCGAATTTTACGGTATCGTTTGGACGAAATTCTCCATTTTTATATCCGTTTACAATTCCGTTTCGATTGGCATAGTCAATATATCCGCTTGCCCAATGGCTTTCCAAAACATCGGGAAACATCGTTTTTGTTTTTGAAAGATTTTCTTGCCCTAACATTTTGCAGATAATTGTAGCCATTTCAGCTCGTGTAATACTCTTTTTTGCTCCAAAACTCCCATCCGGATATCCGGTTAGGATATTTATGGAAGCCAAAGCGATTGCCGCTTGAGAGTAATAATCCTCTCCTTTTACATCATGAAAATCGGAATTTGCCGAAACATTTAAGATCGGCACGAATTGAAGCATCATGATCAGGGCTAAAAATAAACACATGTACCTTCGTTTCATAATTAAAACTCTCCTTTCACTTTTTTAAATTTCCATACTTCCGGTGAAGAAGTTTTCACCTGCGGTTATATTTATTCCGTCCAAGCAAGAAGCATCACCCCCAAAATAAACTGCAATTGATAAGCTCGCCTCACTCCGTAGAAATCCAATATGGAGTATTTGATTTTTCGTTTTATATCGCAGCAGCATACAATAATAAAACATCAAGTCCGACGAAATCATAATTTTGTCCGTCTTTTGCTTTACATTTTCAATTACGATTATATATATATACATATATTGTGTCAATAGTACGAAATAAATTTTCAAAAAAATATGAAATGCGGAAATTAATTTTTGCAGATAATTTTAATAATACAATGAGAGTTCAAGCAAACAATCAAATATAATCTTAGAAAAGTTAATCAAAAATCACTTCAAATTTATAAAAAACTCAAAAATCTGATATGGGATATGTGAGTAACTAAAAATGGGCAGAATTGATTTTTCAATATCTGCCCATAATTATGCTTTTATTTGACCTTTCCTAACTTTTGTTAAAACTCAAAAGAAAATCGTCAATCCACTTTGCAACTCCATCATTTTCGTTTGTACCGCAAATTTGATTTGCAGACCTTTTTGCATCATCAACCGCATTCTCAACGCAGATACCCAGACCGCAAAACTCAAGCATATCTATATCATTGTAATAGTCGCCGAAAGAAATAATATCTTCCGTATCTATGCCGTATCTTTCTGCAAGAGATTTAATTCCGTTGCTTTTTGTTGCACCCCTGTTCATAATCATTCCGATTATACCTTCGGAAAGCTGAATATATAATTCCGGAGGAAGCAGTTTCCCATACCTTTTCATATCCTCAAGGGAAGAAACTTTCACGATTATCTTATAAGCACTTTTCAGTTCCAAAAAATTTTTCTTCATATATGAAATTGACGCGGGCCAAATAAGACCGGCATCAAAATTGGCATATAAGGCGTCTTCAGCTTCCACCGCAATTGAAGCTTCAGGACATCTCAATAATATTTCGTCTATAACCTCCTTTGCATTGTCAATTTTAAATCCGCTCACTTCTTCTCCGTCAACACAAATCAATGCTCCATTATGACAAACGGCGGCATCGTAATCAATATTGCCCATAAATTCCTTTACTGTCCGAAGCGGTCTTCCGGTCGCAATAACAAATTTATGCCCTTCAATTCTCAGGCGTCTAATTACATCAATCGTGTATTTGGATATACTCTTATCGTCTTTTAGCAAAGTTCCGTCCAGATCGGTCACTATCATTTTTCGTTTATTCAAAATTCACCTCATCAGTTTTTCCTTATTGCAGATTATCCTATTCATCGTATTCCTTGCACATAAGGAGGTATTGAATGTCGTCAATGTAGTAAATGGGAGAATGTTTTTTGAAGCCCTGCTTTTCAAAAATATTTTTCACATAAGTTTGCACTTCCGCCACCACTCTCTCGGCATTAAACTTTTCTTTGGCAACTTTCACTCCCTCTTCAAGCAATCGGGAAGCGTATCCTTGTAATCTGTTCAGAGATAAGATATGCCCAATCATAACGTCTTCATAACCCATTCCCTTGTCAACCACTCTCAAATAGGCAACAATTTTCCCATTATCATCTCTCGAAAAAATATGAAATGCGCTCTGATCTCTATAATCCACCTCACAATAGGCGCATTTTTGTTCCGCTACAAAAACTTGAACCCTGACCGAAAGAATTTCATAAAGCTCGTCCTTGGTCAGTTCGTCGTAATGCTTAATCGTTATATTCATAAAATCCCTCCCGATTTAATATTATTATGTGCCATTATACACGAAAGCAAGCGTTTTGTATAAAAAATCTTAAAAATAATAAGTTTCATACAGAGGTTTAAAAAACATTTCAGGATTGGGGAGAAAGTCCGAAACAAATTCAATCATATATCTCATTCCAAACTTCTCCGAATGAAAATGCCCTATATCCAACAGAGAAATATCCAATTCCCTCGCTCTTTGTCCATCGTGATAGCCGAGATCACCGGTTATAAATAAATCCGCTCCGCTGTTTTTTGCCTCGTCTATAAATCCCCCTCCGCTGCCACCAAGCACTGCAATTTTTTTTATTTCAGCATCGGGATTTCCGAACAATAATTTGGCATTTGGCAGACTCAAGGCGGTTTTCACTTTCGAAATAAAATCTGAAAGCTTTACCTTTGAAATTTCTCCCACATATCCGTATCCATAATTTTCCCCGAACTTTAGCATTATTTTTTTGTTCTCAAGTGAAAGAGCTTCCGAAAGAGCAAAGCTTACACCTTTTGGGTGTTTATCCCAATTTGTGTGGCAGGAAATGACAGCTATATTTTCATCAAATAAAAGCTTAATAACCCTCCCCCTTAAACCAGTCGGATCTATCTGTTTTAAACTCTTAAAGAAAAACGGGTGATGTGTGATTATCAAATCGCACTTCTTTTCACTCGCCTCTTTTATCGCTTCTATACTTAAATCCAATGAAAAAAGCACCTTACTGCATTCAGCGTCCAAGCTTCCGAATTGCAGTCCGCTGTTATCAAATCCGTCCTGCCAATCAAACGGGCAAAAATCATTCAGTCTTTCCATCACTTTTCTTAAGCGCATATCATCACCTCATATTTTTTTCAAATAAAAAAAACTGTCCGAGTAATATCGGACAGTTTATAAAAGTTATTTATATTCAGCCATTATCTTTTCGAAAATCGGAAGAGCTCTCTCGCACTTCTCGGTTTCAACGCAGTATGCCAAACGCGCATAATCCTTCGTTCCGAAACCTGTTCCCGGAACTATAAGCATATCATTTGCCTTAGCTTTCTCCGAGAATTTCTCCGAGTCTCCGTCCGGAGCTTTAACAAACAGATAGAATGCGCCCGAGGGTTTTGCAACCTTATACCCGAGTTTGGTAAGTCCGTCATATAGCAAATCTCTGTTTTTCTTATACACGGTAAGGTCGGGTTCCACATCAACGCATTTTTCAACAACCATTTGGAAAAGCGTGGGAGCGCACACATACCCGAGCACTCTTGCCGCTCCTCCTACCGCCGCCATCAAAAGCTCGTCCTCAACTTTATTCGGCACGAGAACATATCCGATACGCTCGCCGGGAAGTGAGAGAGATTTTGACCACGAATAGCAAACAACCGTATTGTCATAATAATTCGGAATGAAAGGTGCTACAAGTCCCTTTTCAAATATGAGTTCACGATAAGGCTCGTCGGTCACAATGTAGATGGGATGACCGTACTCTTTCGACTTCTCCTTGAGAAGTTCTGCAAGTGCCTTTATCTCACTCTCGGAATACACAACTCCTGAAGGGTTATTCGGGGAATTTACGATAATCGCCTTGGTGTTTTTACTTAATGCAGCTTTCACACCCTCAAGGTTAAGTTGCATATCTTCCTGTGCCGGAACTACAACCTGTTTTCCTCCCTGTCCTGCAATAAAGACTGTGTACTCGGGGAAGAAAGGAGCCATTGCGATAATCTCGTCATCTTTAGATGCAATCAATGCACGGAAAGTAATGTTCAAAGATGCCGCCGCTCCGCAAGTCATAAGCAGATTATTCATGGTGTAGTCCGTATTAAATCTCTTGTTGAGATTGTCGGCGATTGCCTTTCGGCAATTGTTATGTCCGGCTCCGGAGCTGTACCCGTGATAGACTTTGGGCGGATTGTTTTTAATGATGTCTATAATTGTGTCCTGCACTTCCTTGGGTGCCGGCACGCTGGGATTTCCCAAACTGAAATCAAGTATATTTTCAGCACCCACGACTGCGGCTCTCTCCGCTCCGAAAGCGGCAAGCTCACGAATAACCGATTTTGCAGTTCCCAATTTAACCATATCTTGTGAAATCATAACTACTACCTCCTTTTTTTAATCCCCTACGGGATCGTCAATTGTCTTTCCAACCTTGGCGAACATACTTACAAGAGTGAAGATAAGGGAGCAGATTACCGCAGGTATAACCCACGAGAACCCGAGAGTTGCTAAAGGCAGCCCCTGAATTTTTTCAGTCAGCTCTCCCAGCAAATTTCCACCACGCATAACCGACGCAAGATTTATGCTTTCGATCAATGCTATGGCGAAAGCTCCGATTACGGCACCGGTATATGTCCAATTATACTTAATCTTTTTATCAAAAATGGACATAAGTATAAGGACTATCATCACGGGATAGATTGCAGAAAGTATAGGCACTGCAATTGCGATAAGCTTGGTTACTCCGTTTAAGGAAAGAATAAGTGCAATTATAACCGAAACCGTAACAACAACATTGTACTTGAGCTTTCCGTTTGAAATTGTTTCAAAATAGTTTCCGCAGGTCGAAGAAAGCCCTACCGAAGTGGTGAGGCAAGCGAGTGCAACTGCAAGTCCCATCGCCAACTTTCCGACCTTTCCGAGCATAAGCTCCACCATACCGATAAGCAAAGTCGTTCTTTCAGTGTCTGCGGAGAAATGCTCTCCAACAGTCGCTCCGGCATAAGTCAAACTTCCATACACAAGTGCGAGCAGAATAAAAGCTACAATACCGACCTGAACGCTGGCTTTGAATTGTACTTCCTTGTCCTTGTATCCTCGTCTGATAAGGTCGGTGGCGACGATACCCGCCATAAGCGCCGAACCCAGAGCGTCCATCGTCTGATATCCCTCTTTAAACCCAAGCACGAATAATCTTTCAGTGCCTGTCGAAACCATAGCACCCGGCGGCTTAAAGATTGAAACTCCGACTACAAGTGCCAAGATTATCAAAAGACAAGGTGTTAAGTATTTTCCGATAACGTCTATAACCTTTCCCGGATTGAGCGTGATGTACCATGTCAGAGCAAAAAATACTATACAAGTTGCCCACAGAGGAACTTGTGGGAATAGGGGAGCGATAAAAATTTCGTGCGTTGTTGCTCCGGTTCTCGGAACGGCAAAGAACGGTCCGATTGTAAGTATAGCCACCGTTCCCACCAGCTTTGCAAACTTGGGGCTTACTCTCTTTCCGAGGTCGTCAGCTCTTCCTCCAAGCCTTGCCGTAACTATTACCCCGAGGATAGGAAGTACAGGATCTGAAAGCAGGAAAGCAATCATAGCCTCATACCATTTGTCTCCTGCAAGAACTCCCAGATAGGGAGGGAAAATCAGATTTCCGGCTCCAAAGAAGATAGCAAACAGCGCAAAACCACAAACCAAAATATCTTTTCGTTTTATTTCCATATACATACCTCTCTTCCGGCTGAGATTTTCGTCATAAGACGATCTCTATTTTAGAGACCGTTTACGACATTATTGGGTTTTTCTCCGTTCATCACTTTGACCATATTGTCATAGGACCACTGAGACATTCTTATGAAAGCGTCGTTGGTGGTTCCTGCGATATGCGGAGTAATGGACAGTCTTGCTTTTCCAACTTCATTGAGGTTAAACAGCGGGTGATCCTCTGCGGGAGGTTCGGGTGCCACAACATCCAATCCTGCAAATACTCTTCCTTTGTTTAGAGCTTCTGCAAGATCCTCGTTATTGACTATCTCTCCTCTTGCCACATTTATGATGATTGCGTCCTGCTTCATCTTTTCAATCGTCTCCTTGCGAACCATATTTCTTGTTTCATCGGTTACGGGAACGTGGTAAGAGATGACATCGCACTTTTCAAGGATTTCATCATAGCTTACAAAGGTAAGATCATTCTCCTTCTCATAATCTTCCGATGCACGGAACATATCGAAGTAGTACATCTTGCAGCCGAAACCCTTGAGTATTCCCACTGCGGCTTTTCCGATTGCTCCAAGCCCGACAAGCCCTACCGTTCTTGCGCTAAGTTCGCTCTGCCCCTTCTCTTGATAGGATTTATAGCTCTCGGCAAATCCCTTTGCGCCTTTTTCCTTTATAATCAGATCCGCCTCCATCATTCTCCTTTGGCAGACGATCATATGTCCCAAGGCGAGTTCCGCCACGGGCATTGCGTTTACTGCACGGTTGTTGCACACATAAATTCCCTTTGCTTTTGCTGCAGCAAGATCAATCTTGTCAAATCCGACACCCAAAGACTGAATGAGTTTGCACTTGTCAAGCTTATCTATCACCTCTTTGCGGAAAAAATCCACCGGTCCGCAAAAGACGATATCTGCATCCTTGCATTGCTCTGCAAGTTCTTCGTCGGAGCAGGGATACTTAATGTATTGAAAATCCCAGCCCTCGGGCTTTGCCACGCCGAACTTGTCAATGTAGTTCCTGTTTGCGGTGATTCTGACCTTAACCATAATGATTACCTCCCATTTATAATATAAACACAAAACCGACAGTTTACGCCCGCAATGCACGAAGTCCGCCGTTAGACAGACTTCGGCACTTCGGATATTTTAAATATTTGCGTTTTTAGCCTTTGCAGCTCTAACTTTCTCTATCAAAAGCGGTATAATCTTATGAAGATCTCCCACAACGCCAAGGTCGGCAACATCAAAGATGGGTGCGTGAGTATCTCTGTTGATTGCAATTATGAACTTGGAATCTTCCATACCTGCAAGGTGCTGGATTGCTCCGGAAATTCCGCAAGCCATATAGAGATCCGGACGAACCGTTTTTCCCGTCTGTCCGACTTGTCTTTCCTTTCCTATCCAACCCGCATCTACATTCGCTCTTGAAGATGTGACAAGTCCTCCCAAGTCGTCCGCCAATTCTTTAAGGGTATTGAAGTAATCTTTGCTTCCAATACCTCGTCCTCCGGAAACCAGAATCTTGGACTCGGTGATATCCACTTTTGCATGAGTTTCCTTTACGACTTCACGAATTTTTACATTCATATCCTTTGCTTCAAATGCCACCTTAAATTCTTCCACTTCCCCTTTTCTTGAAGTGTCTTTCGGCAAAGCTTTCATCACGCCCGGACGAACTGTCGCCATTTGGGGTTTATGCTCTTTGCATATAATGGTCGCCATAATGTTTCCGCCAAAAGCGGGTCTGGTCATTAGGAGAAGTTTTGTTTCGGGGTCAATCTCAAGCTTTGTGCAGTCTGCAGTAAGTCCCGTATGCACTCTTGCGGACACTCTCGGCGCAAGATCTCTCCCGATTGAGGTTGCTCCGTAGAGGACTATCTCAGGTGACTTCTCTTTGATAATAGCATCTACCGCCTTTGTATAAGGCTCGGTCACATAATCCTTAAGCATAGGATCTTCCACATAAATGACCTTTTGCGCCCCGTGATGAATAAGTGTATCCGCAAGCCCCTTTACTTTATCGCCCATCAACACGGCAACCACTTCCTGACCGAGATCTTTCGCAAGAGTGTTTGCGATACCGATAAGTTCAATTCCGACTTTTTGAATGACACCGTCTACCTGTTCAATTACTACATAAATATCTTTGCTCATTCGGTAATCTCCCTTTCTGATTTATATAAAGTATTTCTCCTGCATTTTTGCAAAAATGGCATCTGCCGCTTCTTCCGCAGTCAGACCGTCAAGCTTAACGCCTTTTCCCTTAGCCTGCTTGGGGAAGGATTTTTTTACATTGGTAGGCGAGCCTTTTAACCCGATATTTGCAATGTCAATATTCGCTTCAATATCTT
Organism: uncultured Tissierellia bacterium; assembly: GCA_963552605.1. Lineage (GTDB taxonomy): Bacteria > Bacillota > Clostridia > Tissierellales > Peptoniphilaceae > CAUVKI01. The sequence goes on along the minus strand of CAUVKI010000015.1, from coordinate 24,912 downwards.
TAAGTCCCCAAACCTTGACTTCTTTTTGGTAAGCATTGAAAATTCCCGCAATTGACATATATCTGGGCGTGATTTCCTCGCTGAGCGTTGTGATAAGAAAGGGAGGAGTGACCTCAATCAGGTGATATCTGTCCTCAAACTGTCTCTTTACAATAAACTTTCCGTCCTCAACGGTGAGTTTTTCGCAGTAAGATACTTGCGGAATGTGAAGGTGTTCGGCAATTTGCGGTCCCACTTGAGCAGTGTCTCCGTCTATCGCCTGTCTGCCTGCAATTATCACATCATAATCAATGTTTTTAAGTGCTCCCGCAATTGTTGATGAAGTTGCCCAAGTGTCAGCTCCTCCGAAAGCTCTGTCGGAGATAAGCACCGCCTCATCGCAGCCCATAGAAAGAGCCTCTCTGAGAGCAACCTCCGCTTGAGGAGGTCCCATTGACACAACGGTAACCTTGCTGCCTTCAACTTGCTCTTTGATTTGCAGTGCAAGCTCCACTCCCGCTTTGTCATCAGGATTGATAATGCTCGGCACTCCCTCACGAATTAAGGTGTTCTTTACCGGATCAAGTTTTACCTCTGTCGTGTCCGGCACCTGTTTTATGCAAACTACAATATTCATATATTCTACCTCCCGTTATTTCAAAAGACTCGATGCAATGACCATCTTTTGCACTTCCGAAGTTCCTTCGTAAAGCGAAGTAACACGAATATCCCTGTACATTCTCTCCACAGGATATTCACGAATATAGCCGTAGCCTCCGTGAATTTGGAGCGCTCTGTCTATTATCCATTTTGCTTCTTCGGTAGCAAAGAGTTTTGCCATCGACGCCTCTTTGTCCGCACTGTCGCCTTGATCCATCTTATAAGCGGCATCATATGTCAAATGTCTCATTGCTGTAAGCTTAACTTCCATCTCCGCCAACATAAATCGAGTGTTTTGGAATTGAGCGAGAGGTTTTCCGAATTGTACACGGGACTTTGCATATTTGATTGCCTCTTCCATTGCACCTGTTGCAAGTCCGAGTGCCTGTGCCGCAATTCCGAGTCTTCCGACGCTTAGCGTCTTCATCGCATTTATAAATCCTTTGCCCTCTTTTCCGAGCATATCATTTTTAGATACACGAACATTATCAAGCACCACATCTCCGGTGGGGCAGCCGATCATACCCATTTTATGCTCGGCTTTTCCGAAAGATACTCCCGGAAGCTTCGAGTCCACAACGAAAGTGGAAATGCCCTTTGCGCCCACTTCTTCACTCGTCTTTGCAAATACGATGATATAGTCGGACACGGGTGCTCCTGTGATAAAAGTCTTTCTTCCGTTTAGGATATAGTCATCTCCGTCAGCAACGGCAGTCGTAAGAATCGAAGCGGCATCGGAGCCCGCTCCCGGCTCTGTCAATGCAAAGCAGAACAGCTTTTCTCCGGTCACCATAGGTTTTAGGTATTTCTCTTTTTGCTCCTCCGTGCCGTCTCTAAGGATAGGTGTGGATTGCAGGGAGTTGGGTGAAGAGATCCAAATTGTCGATACACCTGAGGCTTTTGCAAGTTCTTCCATAACAATTACATATGAGCGGTGATCTCCGCCTGAGCCGCCATATTTTTGAGGAATTTTTATTCCCAAAAATCCGGCTTTAGCCATTTTCTTATAGACTTCCATCGGAAATTCGGCGGTTTCGTCAACTTCTTCAGCAGTCGGCTTAATTTCTTTTTCAGCGAATTCCCTGGCTAACTGACGAACCAGTTCGTGTTCTTTTTCTAAAATCATATACTTGCCTCCTTGAATTAAATAATCTCTGCAAAGGTTTGCAAAGCTGTATTTGCCTGTTCAAAGTTGGTCATCTGCTGATCGACTTCCACCAGAATATGACGGATATTCTGTGCGTTGAGATCATCTCGAATTATCGGATAATCAAATTCCTCAGAATCACTGAATTTTGTCAGCAAATACACGACACCGTCGGCACGGTGTTTTTTTACCTTGTCTTTGATAATCGAACCTCTAAGCTTTTTCGGATCATAGAGAAGAGTGCTTCCCTCGATATCTGAAATCCACTGCGCCAATGCCCGCACGGGATTATCCGTGCCTTCAGAAACCAAATAATCGAATTGACCCGACTCATGGTTAACATTGTCGTCAACTATTCCCAGATGATGTTTTTCGAAAATCTCAAGAATACCCGGGCTGTTTGCAATGACACCGGTCGTTACAATCTTCTTTCCCGAGAATTTTTCCTCCGGCATAGAGGAAAGCTCTTTGTTGATTGCTTCAACGATTTCAAGGTGTTCCGCCTTATCCATAAAATAGGCTGAGGACATTACCTTGGCACGCAATTTCGGTGTGATCGTATTTAGGTGTGTTGCACAAAGACTGTTAAACTCCTGCATCGCCTTTCTATGTTTGTTGTAAAGAACGATTGCGGATTCCACCGAGGCTTTGTCAAGCTTTTTACCGGAAATCTTCTCAAGATCTAAGATAAGCTTGTCGTATTGCTTCTCATTAAAGTCAACACCCGCTTTAATCTTTCGGTTTTGTCCGTAGCCTATATAGAGGCAGGGAACATTTTTAACCGCTTTCTTCCAGTTTTGACTTAGCCCCTTTAAGCCGTCGCTAAGTCCCGGAATAATCATAGCCGACATCTTATCCAGTTTTCCCTCAAGCCCGAGATCCAGCAGACGAAGGATTAGAGCTGCATAAAAGGCGGGGAAATACTCTTTTGCAAGGGAGACATCTCCCTCCGCTCCCCAAATTCCCATAGGAATCATACCGAAGGAATAGACAAGTTCTTCCGGAGCATATACCGGAGCACAGCCGATCACCTTTTTTCCGCTTGCGGTGTAATGATCAAGTTGTTCTAACGGGCATAAAGCTAATTTTTCCATCAATTCCGCTATTTTATTCATTACTTTGCCTCCTTTGCCTTAGCCGCCTTGTTGGCTTCCATAACTTCAATCAACCCTTGTACTCTCGTGTCATACTGCGCTTCCGAGAAGTTTCTGGGATCCGCCTGATCTCCGTCAAATGTGGCTGTGGGAATACCCGTCTTTTCCCTTATCTCTCTTTCCATCTCGTACATTATGCCGCTCCACTGCTTGCAGCTCCTGTTGATATGAATTAACATTCCGTCGATGTTGTTTTCCTTGACAAGCTTTAAGCGCATATCCGTAGCTCTCTCGTAGGAAATGGCATTGGGCGTGCCGCAGTAGGCTTTCATAAGTTCATTGGTGTTGCCGTAGATATATCCGAAAGCGTCGGCGTATACCGTACCGCAGACATTCACTCCGCCGTCTTTAAGTTGTTTGAAAGTGTGTCTAAGATGAGGCCAGCAGGCGATTCCCTCAAAGAGAATGCGATACTTTTCCTCACCTTTGAAAGTGGATTGACCTGTTCTTACATTTTCCTCAAACTCTTCTGCCAACTTTTCAAATGCAATAGCCGATTCTATTTTGCCTCTGGCACATACTGCAACCGCCATATGGTTGAATACATCAAAGCCGCTGAAGGGAGAGGGGGTATATTTTGCATATCCGGTCGCATCAAGCCACGCTCTTCCGGTACGTTGGGAAATATCCATAACTTCTTTGAAACGCTCTTCATTCCACTTTTTGCCGGTCAGTTCCTCCAACTGAGATATTGCATACTCAAACTGTCCCTTAAGATACTCAACCCGATCGTCTCCCGCTTCATAATCATTATTATAGGGCACATCTATCAGAATCAGCGGTACATTCATCTTTCTTGCAAGGTTTTCATACCATTTGATCATACAGTTGCAAATATTATTGCAACAGGCAACAAAATCCGGTTGCGGCATATTAAGCTCAGGCGCATCTTTTACGTTCATATAAGCCAGACTTATTCTCGCATACGCACAGATGTCGTTTGAATAGCCGTCGTTTTCGGCGATTTCGCACATTCTCTGTCCGCCGCCCTTTGCAGATATCGCTGCTGCTTGGTTCTCCGGATAAACCACCTTGATATCCAAGGTTTCAAATATCTCCTGCGGAAAGTTGGACGCACACCAACCCACTTTTTCTCCTCGGTTTTTTGCGTCCCAAGCGTCCTTATAGTGATTTGCTACAATCTCACCCAGCAGAACCTTAGCCGGTTTTTCCTCTATTATAGCTGTATTGCTCATGGTATTCTCCTTTCTATTCCTTAAGACACTCCTCATAAGCATAGATTGCTGCACCGATTGCACCCGCCATTTGTGAATTCTCGGAGATTTTTATCTCCGTGCCAAGCTCATCGCTCAATGCACGGACAATCCCCGAATTTTTTGTCACTCCGCCGGTCATTGCAATCGGTGTTGCAAGCCCTGCTCTTTTTGCGAGACCTCCGACTCTGGTTGCTACGGAGGCGTGTATTCCCCTTAGGATATTCGGCACGGGTATTTTTTTTGACATACAGGAAATCACTTCCGACTCGGCAAATACCGTGCAAGTCGAGCTTATAGGAGTCTTTTCCGTCGCCAGCTTATCCAAATCTCCCATCTCCGACAGCTCTACATCCAAGACCCTAGCCATAACCTCAAGAAATCTTCCCGTACCCGCAGCGCACTTGTCATTCATCAGAAAGCTCATAAGCACACCCTTGTCGTCCAATTTAAGAACCTTGATGTCCTGTCCTCCGATATCAATTATCAAACGCACTTCGCCGAAGATGAAATATCCGCCCTTTGCATGGCAGCTAAGCTCGCTCATAGTTTTATCCGCATCTTCATAGCTGTTTCTTCCGTAGCCTGTCGATATCGTAATGTCAATATCTTCCATTGTCAAATTAGCCCTTTTCAAAACCTCATCTATTGCAAGAGAAACTCCTTTAGTACCTGCGCCGAGATTAACCACGCTTTCCGCTGCAATATCCTTTCCGTTTTTCAAAATCACGCATTTGGTGGAAGTTGAACCGATATCCACACCCATAGTATATAAATCCCGCATCATTCGCCCTCAAATCCCTTTATTTTTTGTCTTCCCAGACATATAAAATCTTTGCTTCAAGCATCTCCTTGATTTCCTGCTCTCCGTATCCAAGCTCTTTCATAATCTCAACGCCGTGCTCTCCTATGAATGGTCCTCTGTTGTAGGGAGTAGGTCCCATCTCCTGATACTTGACGGGGTGTTTTACAAGAATTCTCTCTCCCTTGGGATAAGACATCTTGTAGAAGCAGTCATTTGCCCAAGCCTGTTTATCCTCAAGGAGTTCTTCCCAACTCTTTGCAAGCGAGAACGGGATATCGGCTTTTGTAAGGATTTCTTCCCACTCCTTGTAATCCTTTTCTTTGAAGCGTGCCATAACCTTGTCGTAAACCGTTGTTCCCAAATTATTTTCCTTAAGGTTTTGCACCGGATAATACTTTTCGTCTTCAACCATATCATCAAGTCCGAGAGCCGCCATAAACTTTTTGAAGTAGGTGTTATAATCCGGCATACAGGTTTGCACATATCGTCCGTCTTTGGTAAACCACGCCGCATTTAGCGGATTATTCGCCTCACGAATATTCATAGGATATTTAATTCCGTAATCGGGATATTGTGCTGCTTGTATCATCATTCCCATATTGAAAACAGCACTTTCAAAAAGGCTTGTTTCAACTTTTTCGCCTTCTCCGGTCATCTTTGCGTGATAAAAAGCCGCAAGTATTCCTGCTGCAAGGTTAATTCCGACATTGTGATCACCTATACCCGGAACAACATTCATAGGTACATCCGATTTTTGTCTAAGGTTTTCCAAATATCCGCCCCTTGCAAAAAATGCCGTAAAGTCAAATCCGGGAAGATCCTTGTCGGGTCCGTATTCTCCATATCCCGTGCATATACCGTAAACCAAGCTCGGATACTTCACTTTGAGCGTTTCATAATCAAGTCCGGCTCTTTGCAGTGCCTGCACTCTCCAATTGGTAATCAGAATATCGGCTTTATCCAAAAGCTTAAAGAAAGCCTCCTTGCCTTTTTGATCCTTCATATTCAGAGAGATGCAACGCTTGTTGGCGTTTTCCAATTCCCAAGTCGTATTCTCATACATATCAAGCGGACGACCTTCCGTCGGAGCGGTGTATCGCAGAGGATCTCCTCCGGCGCTCTCGATCTTTATGACATCAGCTCCCAAGTCAGCCAAAAAGCGTCCCGTAGTTGCTGCGGCGATAAAGTTTGCAAGTTCAATAACTTTAACGCCCTCCAAAGGTTTTTTTCTAGTACTCATCACATTCCCTCCTAAAATTTAATCAAGCGTTCTTTCCGAAATTCAAAAAAACGCAGAACAACCGACACTTACAATTGAGCTTTTGCCCAATTTTTAAGTTCTTTCTGATTGATTTTTCCCGTGGAATTGCGGGGAAAATTCTCTTTAAACAAAAAATACTTCGGGATTTTAAAATGACTGAGATGTTTTTTTAAATGATAGAGTATCTTTTTTTCAAGTTCAGGATTCTCTTTGCTCTCAATGCAGGCGGCAATATCCTCCTGCAAGACTTCGGTTTTTATTCCGAATACGAAAACTTCGATCCCTTCGGTTGCTTCCTTTATGGAATGCTCAATCTCATTGGGATAAATGTTTTCTCCTCCTCGAATTATTAGATTTTTTCTTCTACCGGCAATGTAAAGATATCCTTTCTCATCAAGATATCCGAGATCTCCCGTGCTCAGCCAACCATCCTTATCCGTTGCGTCAAGACTTTCTCCTTTCAGCATAAGATATCCTTGCGTCACATTATATCCTCTGACGAGGATTTCACCGACTTCTCTTGCCCCAAGCCTGCGTTTTGTAGAAATATCTACAATGTTAAGCTCAACTTCATCAATCACTCTGCCGACCGACAAGGCTTTTTTTTCGACAGTATCTTCATAGTCGGCTATGGAAACGCATGGAGAGGCTTCAGTAAGTCCGTAAGAGGGCTGAAGTTTTATGTTTTTGAGGTTTTTACAAATGTCCAGATACTCATTTTCATAGATTGGAGAACCTGCTATAATCCCGCTTTTCAAAGCGGAAAGATCATATTTTTTCCTGTCGGGATTTTTAATCAGTGCCAAAAACATACTCGGAACGCCGTTAAGGATTGTGCAGGAATCTCTTTGAACGGTTTCGCAGACCGACACTGTCCTGTATCTGCTCAAAAGGGATATCGACATTCCTCCGACTATGGAGGCGATAAGACTTATAGTCAGCCCGAAACAGTGAAAGAGCGGAACGGTTAAACACATTCCGTCCGCTTCCGTCCAATGCATTTTCTTTACGACATCTTTTGCATTATTAACGAGTGAAAAGTGATTAAAAAGCACTCCCTTGCAGCTGCCTGTCGTGCCTGAAGTGAAAATGATACAGCAGAGTTCATCACAATCGACGGTTTCTCTTTTATACGCCCTATCGGTTTTTTTCTCCAAGGCTTCGGCAAAAATTTTCTCAATATCTATGCTCTTTTCTCTCACCCGCTTGTCCATCATTCCTATGACCTGTTCAATTTCGGAACTTCGATCGCCTCCCGTATAGAGAACATATTCCACATCCGCAATTTCAATGCAATCTCCAAGCTCAATGTCCTTATAGTAGGAATTTATGAGAACTGCTACCGCGCCGATTTTTTGAACTGCAAAAAAGGTGGCGATCCATGACGGTGAGTTCACTCCGAAAATGCCGACTCGGGATTGTTTTTTTATACCCTCGGAAGAGAGTGCTTCCGCAACTCTCTCCGACAAACGATCCATATCTTTCCAACTGTAGCTTTCCCGCTCATAACGTATAAAGACTGCATCGGGAGTTTTTCTTATGCGATTTTCAAGGCAATCCCCAATGCTCTGTCTTATCAGCGTCATAGGTGCTAACTCCTCACTCCGTAACAAACTTGGCGACACTCGAATCCTCTTCCCGCAAATTTGAAATACTTCCTCGGGTAATGTAGAGTGCCTTATGTTTATTATAGTCATATCAATAACAAAAATGATATCGCTCCGAAATATCTATTCTCCGCAGTCAATGATATCAAATTACCTTAAATATAGCAACATTATTTTTTATAAATCACAACGAGGAAAAGAGGTGCTCGTAAAAATCTTCATACATTTTGGATTTTTAAAAACCTGCTTTGCAGGCATATCGTCTATTCCCAAATTATTATGGATTAGAAAAAAAATTTGCCAACTCCTATGAGAGTTGCTTCGGGTATTTTAATCTTGCTCTTATTCGGCTTGTTTTTTTCTTTGAGTTCTTTTTGCTGCCTCTTTTTATGTCGTTATATCACACTTCGACGTGAGAGATACTGTGCGGCATTTTTTTATGCGAAAATTGACACGCATAACAAAAACATCTATAATTGGTGGCTATAAAGGATGGGTGAATATGGAAAAAAGAGATTATTATGAGGTGCTGGAGATTGAAAAAAATTCTTCCGCACAGGAGATAAAATCAGCTTATCGCAAAATGGCGAAAAAATATCATCCGGATCTTAATCCCAATGATAAAGAGGCTGAGGGGAAATTTAAAGAGGCGACGGAAGCGTATGAAGTGCTTTCAGATGACGAAAGACGGTCGATGTATGACCGTTTCGGTCATTCGGCTTTCTCCCAAGGTTCAAACGGGGGCGGAGGATATTATGATTTCTCGGATATCGATTTGGGAGATATTTTCGGAGATTTCTTTAGAGGAGGTTTCGGTCAGAACAGAGCTTCTCGTCCTATGAGGGGAAGCAATATTGAGAAGCAGATTAAAATTACTTTTGAAGAAGCGGTATTCGGAGTGCAAAAGGAAGTCAGTTATCAAAAAGTGATAAAATGTAAGGCTTGCGATGGAAGCGGCGCAAAAGACGGCACTTCAATGGAGTCGTGCAAAACCTGTAACGGATCGGGTGTGGTTCGCACTGCAAGACAAACTTTCCTCGGCTCATTTGTGTCTGAGTCCGTATGCCCCGATTGTCACGGAAAGGGCAAAAGAATAAAGGAAAAATGCTCGGAATGTCAAGGAAATGGAGTAAAATATGAAAAAAAGACTGTGAAGGTTAATGTGCCCTCAGGTGTAGACAGGGATTCCATAATACAAATGGAAGGGCTGGGAAATGCCGGAAAAAACGGAGGTCCTGCCGGACATTTACTTTTATACTTTGATATAGAGCCTCACTCCTCCATAATACGACAAGGAGAAACGCTCTATACGGAAAAGATATTGAGTTTTGCACAACTTTGCTTGGGAAGTACGATAGAGATTGAAACTTTGGACGGAGTGGAAACCTTCACAGTTCCCAAAGGCACTCAATCAGAAACCGTTTTCACGTTGAAACATAAAGGAGTTCCTTTCTTAAAACGCAAAGGAAGAGGAGATTTCAAGTTTAAGGTAAAAGTCGATATTCCCACAAAGCTTACTCAAAGACAGGCTGAACTTTTGGAAGAATTTGAAGCGGAATTTTCGGGAACAAAACCTGAAGTTTCAGAACACAAAAAGGAAAAAACGTTTTTTGATAAGCTCAAAGACGGCGTTAAGGACACTTTTAAGGACATGGTGGAGTGATGGATTGGCTCGGAATTATCGTAAAGACTGATAAGAGATACTTAGAAACGGTGATTACTCAATTTTATGCTGTGGGAGCAAACGGTCTTGAGATAGACGACCCGTCGGATATTGAGATGATAAAAAAAGATCCTGAAAGCTGGAGCGTTTTTGATGAAAGTGACTTCAAATATAGCTCCTCCGTAACAATAAAGGCATATTTTGAGCCTGATGAGGGGAGAGAAGCTCTCTTAAAATTAAAATCAAAACTTTCCGACGGCAATATTTTTGATATATCTACGGTAAATGTCAAAGATGAAGACTGGTCGGAAAACTGGAAAAAATATTATCACTCCTTTGAGGTCGGAGAAAAACTTTGGATTACTCCTGTATGGGAAGACGAAAAAGCTCCAAAGGGAAGATTTTCCATAAAGATAGATCCGGGAATGGCTTTCGGTACGGGAACTCACGAAACCACAAGGCTCTGTCTTGAAGCTTTGGAAAAATATGTGTCCTTGAACTCAAAAGTGCTCGATATAGGTACAGGTTCGGGAATTTTGGCAATGTCTGCGGTAACTCTCGGAGCTTCATTTGCCGTCGGGGTGGATATAGATCCTGCGGCAGTAAAGGTCGCAAGAGAGAATGTTTCTATCAACGGACTTTCTGAAAAAGTGGAGATATTACAGGGAGATTTGCTGGAAGTTTCAAAAGCACCCTGCGATTTACTCGTGTCAAATATTGTGGCGGAAGTTCTTCTAAGAATGTTGGAGGAGTTGTCCGATTCAAAAGACGGGAGAGACTTCAGAAAAATTATAAATCCTAACGGTATCTTTATAAGCTCAGGAATAATAAAAAATAAAGAAGAAACTATGAGAGAAGGACTTGAAAAATACGGATTTGAGATTATTGAACGCAGAGAAGATAAAGATTGGGTAATGTTTGCGGCAAGGTGCATGGTGTAGTATGGACAGATTTTTTATTGAAAACCGACTGGCTCTCGGAGAAGAAACCGTAATAACCGGAGGGGATGCCTTTCATATTATACGCACATTAAGGCTTAGAGTTGGAGAAAAATTGGAGATTGCAACGCCTTTAGGGGTTTTTTTGTCCGAGCTTACGGAGATTTCCAAAGGACAAAAAGAAGCCAAGGTTAAAGCTGTGAATCTTCAGACCGTTTCTCACGAGCCTGAGATTTATATACGATTATTCCAAGGACTTCCTAAAGGACAAAAGTTGGATTTGGTTGTGCAAAAAGCCGTGGAGATAGGCATATCGGAAATAATCCCCGTGGAGCTCTCCAGATCGGTGGCGAAACTTCCGAAGAATGATAAACTCTCTCGCTATCAAAAAATTGCCAAGGAAACAGCACAACAGGCAAAAAGAGATATAGTGCCGATTGTAAGGGAAGCGATAACTTTTTTTGAAGCGGAAAAATTTTTTGGAAAAGATGATATAATCCTCGTTCCATATGAGGAAGAAAGGGTTGTATCGGTAAAAGTGCTTAGGGAAATTCAAAAACCGAAAGTTGTGAATTTGTTTATAGGTCCCGAGGGAGGATTTTCTCCGGATGAGATTTCAACTTTAAAGGCACTCGGAGCAAAAATTTTTTCATTGGGTAATCGGATTTTGCGTACTGAAACTGCGGGAGTGATTGCTGCGGCATTGATTTTTTATGAATATGGTGAGATGAACCATAGATGAAAGTCTTTATAAAAACTCTTGGCTGCAAAGTCAATCAGTATGAGTCGGAAGCTATGGCGGAGCTTTTTGAAGAGAAGAATTATGAGATAGTAAAATCCGAAAGTGCCGCGGATATTATCATAGTCAATACCTGTTCCGTTACGGCTCTTGCGGAAAGCAAATCCGGAAAATCTCTAAGGAGAGCCAAAAGACTTAATAAAGAAGCGATTGTGTGTGCCGTCGGGTGCTATTCTCAAGTTTCCGAAAATGTGCCGAATATGCCCGAAGTGGATTTGGTTTTGGGCACGGGTTCAAAGGGAAGGATTGTCGAGCTGGTTGAGGATTTTATAAAGCTTAGGGAAAAAAAAGTTGCCGTTTCCGAAATGCCTAAGGATTTTGAGCCGCTTTTCATCACAAATACCGCCGATCGCACTCGTGCAGTGATGAAAATTCAGGACGGGTGCAATCAGTTTTGCTCATATTGCATAATTCCCTATGCAAGAGGAAGAATAAGAAGCCGCTCTTTGGAGGATATCAAAAGAGAAGCTGACTCTTTGGCACAAAACGGCTTTAAGGAAGTAGTGCTTACGGGAATTCATGTGGCAAGTTATGCTTTTAAAAATTCAAAGCTTATAGATGTGATAGAAAAGGTTTCAGAGGTTTCGGGAATAGAGAGAATAAGATTGAGTTCACTTGAACAGTCCGTCATTTCCGACGATTTTTTGGAAAGGATTAAGTATAATGAAAAATTCTGTCATCACTTTCACCTTTCCTTGCAATCAGGTTCGGCTTCCGTTCTTAAACGAATGAACCGTCATTATACGCCTTTTGAATACCGAAAAAAGGTGGAAAAGATTAGAAGCGTATTTCCCGACTGTGCGATTACAACCGATATAATCGTGGGATTTCCCCTAGAAAGTGATGGGGAATTTCAGGAAACTTTGAATTTTGTGAATGAAGTGAAATTTTCCAAAATTCATATCTTTCCTTTTTCTCCAAGGACAGGCACTCCTGCAGCAAAAATGCTTCAAGTCCCAAATGAAATAAAGACGGAGCGGGTTGAGATTTTAACCGAGATTGAAAAGAATTTACGCTATGATTTTATGGAAAGTTTTTTAGGGAAAAAGATGTGTGTGCTTGCGGAAAAAGAAACGGAAAACGGTTTTTGGCTAGGGCATACTTCCAATTACCTCAGCGTGATTTTCAAATCTTCGGGCGATTGTCATAACAGTTTCTTTGATGTTTTAATAGAAAGACGGGAAGAGGATAACTTATCGGGGAGGTGATAATATGGATTGTGTATTCTGCAAAATTGTAAGCGGAGAATTTTCTTCAAACACTCTTTATGAAGATGACGACGTGTTGGCTTTCAAGGACTTGGATCCTCAAGCACCGGTGCATTTTTTGGTAATCCCCAAGCGTCATATAGAGTCGTGCGACAAATTGAGTGAAGATAATGCAAAGCTTCTATCAAAAATTTTTTCGGTGATACGAAAACTTGGAGAAGAGCAAGGGCTTGAGAACGGCTATCGTGTGATTACCAATGTAGGAGAGGACGGCGGTCAGTCGGTTAAACATCTTCATTTCCACGTTTTGGGAAAACGAAAACTCCTCTGGCCTCCGGGCTAGGAACAAAAAAAACATCTTGAAAAACCAAGATGTTTTTTTTATGAAATATTTTTCGCTTATCAACGGAACCAAAGCGTGAATTGCCATTACATACATACACTTTTTTAGGACGATTGCTTCTTTGTTTTTTTCGTTGTTCCCGATTTCTTAAGTCTAATTTGTGCTGCATCATTTATTTCACTCGTTTCTTTTTTTGATTTAAATAAATGACAATAAATATGTTATACTATTGGGGGAGTAGTTAATCAACGAAAAAGATAGACAATTTTTATGGAGGATATTATGGTTTTGTATATTACACAAAGAACTGCGGACAAGTATCTTTTAAAGATGCCCCACGAACTGTCCAACCCTATGAAACCGGTTGTATATGAAGTTATGAGAAGAGAGCGTGGAAAGTCGATATTTGAGTGGGGAGCCAAGCTGTTTTATTTTGAAGGAAAGAAATGCCTTCAGGTGATGAATTTTGAAACCAAGTTGACATTTTTTTTGTTCAATGTAACGATGACAGTAATGGAAGAATTGGCGAAATGGCTCGTTGATTATATGTTCTTGCTGTATAGCGATAATGATAAGATGACAAAGTATATAAAAAAGTATGTAGATGATAGCAAATTTATATACTTTGATCTCTTGGAGGACAAAAACATAATAACGACTATAAATCATACGCATAGGATATTTGTGGAGGAAGAAAGACGTTTATATGATTTTATGGATAACGGAGCGCCTAATGTTGCGGAAATCAATAGAAAAATCAATTTTGAGTGGTTCTTTCCAAAAAAAGAGGGAGATCAAATTTGTTATTTCTATAGCGGAGAAATGTTTGAAGAAGTGCTTGCAAAAAAATACGGAGATGTGTAAATTACAACTAAGTTTGTAGTACTCAGTGAAAGAGGGCATCATATATTATTCATTAAGGAGTGATAAAGATGAGAGAAGTTGACATAATTGAAAAAAAGAAACGTGGAGAGGAGCTTAACGAGGAAGAACTTTTGAAAATTCTCTCAGCACCTGATTACCAGCTTGCGTCGTTTCTGATGGCGGTTTATTTTAAGGGAATGAGCGAAAATGAAACTTTTTTGCTTACAGACATTATGAGAAAGAGCGGGGATCAATTTTCTTGGGACGAAATTCCGGGAATAAAAGTTGATAAACATTCCTCCGGAGGAGTCGGGGATAAGCTCACATTGATTGTGCTTCCTATGGCTGCGGCTTTGGGAGTTCCGATAGTGAAGATGAGCGGCAGAGGTTTGGGATTTACAGGAGGAACCATAGATAAACTTGAGTCTATTCCCGGTTTCAGAGTAGATTTATCTCGTGAAGAAATTCTTGATCAAGTAAAAAGGATAGGTCTTGCGTTGGTTTCTCAATCGGGAAACTTAACTCCGCTGGATAAAAAACTTTATGCTTTAAGAGATGTTACATCTACTGTCGATTCACTTCCGCTGATAGCGGCGTCGGTGATGAGTAAAAAACTTGCTTTCGGAGCGGACGCTTTTGTGTTGGATGTGAAATGCGGAAGCGGAGCTTTTATGAAAAATGAATATGAAGCTAAAAAACTGGCTGAATTGATGTGCAAGATAGGTAATAAATTTGGAAAGAAAACCACCGCTTTTATTACGAGAATGGAAGAACCGTTGGGAAGAGCGGTTGGAAATTCTCTTGAGATAAAAGAGGTATTGGAGTTTCTTTCTCCCGATTTCAAAAAGCCAAGGGATCTTTATGACTTGTCGATATGTACGGCGGGAGAAATGGCGATTGCCGCAGGTTTATTCAAGGACGTTGTGTCCGCAGGTATGGCTTGCAAAGAAGTGTTGGGAAACGGAAAGGCTCTGTCAAAGTTTAAGGAATTTATTTCAGCTCAGGGAGGGGATCTCGAAAAACTTCCCGAAGCGATATGTACTGTGGCAATAAGTTCGGATAGTACGGGCTTTGTTTCGGGAGTAGACGCTCGCTTGATAGGAGAGGCGGCTATGACGCTTGGAGCGGGACGCGCAAAGCTTGGGGATAAGATTGATTATTCCTGCGGGATTTTACTAAAGAGAACATTTGGGGATTATGTGAAAGAAGATGATGTGATTTTCCTTATTCACACGGAAGAGTATCATGACAATAAGGCGTGTGAAGAAGCAATATTGATTGCAAAAAAAGCGTTTTCTTTCGGAATGACTCCTCCTCCCAAAAGCGGTCATCTTATTGCATTATTGCAGAACTAAGTTAAACGAACTGAAATTTTTGAAACAAAGGGAGAGTGCTTGTCTTTCCGATACTAAATTATTCAACTGATTTATTTGCAGTTGACCTAATTCATCTCCGGGCGAGGGTTCAGGTAATATTTTCGCTCCGCTTTTTTACAGCTCTGCTGAAGGTAATTTCTTCAACCCTATGCCTATGGAGAATGAAAATTTTACAGCAGAAAAGAGAAACAGGAAGTGGTGTACCGATTTCACATACTTATTTCTGTCAGATGGTCGTAAACGCTATAATTGTACTATTTTGGATGTTTTTGATAGAAGTGTGGTAGCAAGTATAACAGATAAACATATCACTAGTGATTTAGCTATTAGAACGCTTAAAAAGGCATTGGAATCACAACCTAAATCAGAGAGAGACGGGATATTACTTCACTCAGATCAAGGTAGCCAGTATACATCTAATGAATTTACAGAGTTTTGCAAATCTGTAAATATAAAGCAAAGTATGAGCAAAGCAGGCTATCCTTATGATAATGCTCCTATGGAGCGTTATTACAACACATTAAAAAATGAGCTTATATATCATTATAATTATCATACGGATGAAGAGTTAAATACAGCAATAGAGAATTTTGCATATGTTCATTATAATCATAGAAGACCACATGCATATAATAACTACAAACCACCTATAGAAGTCAGATTTTCATAAGTTTTATACAGCTTGGATATATGTTCGCCGAGTTAATAAAAAATCGGATAAAAATGTTACAAAAAAGCTTGACCACAACAAAATGTTGTAATATTATGAAAAAGAAACCATCAAAGAAATATGAAAAGGAAACTGGTTATAAACCTATCATTGGAACTATGGCTTGTGAAAGTAAAGCAAGAGAAACATCGTGGAAAATACATGGTTGTAATGCTTTTGATAGTAAAAGACCTAGTTCGCAACCTTTATCATTCTGGACTAAACAAGATATACTTAAATATATTCAAAAATATAATTTGAAATATGCTTCAGTTTATGGTGATATTGTAGAAAAAGATGGGAAACTAATAACTACTGGATGTAGTAGAACTGGTTGTGTATTTTGTATGTATGGATGTCATTTGGAACCAGAACCAAATAGATTTCAGCGATTAAAAGAAACTCATCCAAAACTGTATGAATATTGTTTGAAACCTTGGGATAAAGGTGGATTAGGTATGAAAGAAGTATTAGACTTCTCACATATAAAATATTAACTAATAAGGTTATACATTACAAAGAAAAGAGGTAGAGATTATGAGTAGTAAGAATCAAAAATCATTTAAGTTGCCATTGATTATTTTGGCTATTGTAGTTGCACTTATTGGAATGTTTGTATTTGCGTTTCAGGGAGTAAAGAATAAAGCGATTGCTTATGAGGAACAGATTACAACAGCTCAGTCAGAGATTAAGGTACAGGAAAAGCGTAGAGCTGATTTAATTCCTAATCTGGTAGATTGTGTTAAGGCTTATGATAAGCATGAGTATGAAACATTGATGGCAGTTGTAGAAGCAAGGGGAACAACCTCAGATAATGCAGTAAGTGAGATTCAGATAATGGTTGCTGCTGTTGCTGAAGCATATCCTGAATTACAATCATCTGATAATTATAGAGAGTTAATGAATGAGCTGTCTATTACAGAGAATAAGATTGCTAATGTAATAAGCAGTTATAATACTTGGGTTACAAAGTATAAGCAGTATGTTAGACAGTTCCCAAATGCACAGATTCTTAATTCTCTTGGATATGAAATTATTGATTACAAGAAATTAGATTTTGATGTTAGTGAAGATGCTCCAACTAATCTGTTTGATTAGTAGGTGATTGCATATGAGTAGATATAGTGGGTATGGATATAGACACAAAAGAAATAGTAACGCTTTATATAGCAACTATGATTTTGAAATAACCAAAAGAGAAGTTCTTTTTAGCATAGCGATTGTTGCTGTAATGTTACTTATCGGCTTTATGATTCATGGGAAGATAAGTAATGATTTAATGCTAAAGAATCAAAAATATGATACAGCTTTACAAATCGAACAGGATTCAAGTGAGTTTGCTTATGGAATGAGAACTGATATAGGGTATGCTTTCGTTTATGGTAAATTACAGGCAGTTGATACAGTTACATATTCTGAGATAGGTGGTCAGTATATGTATGTTGAAAAGGTTAAAGAGAAATATACTCAGCATACCAGAACAGTTACTTATACAACTGGTTCTGGTAAAACAAGACAAACTCATACAAGAGTAGAAACTTATTGGACTTGGGATAGGGTAGGTAGTGAAGATAAGAAATGTAAAGAGGTTTCATTTTTAGATACAGTCTTTGATAGTAATAAGATACATCTGCCTGAATCAGATTACATTGATACTATCAAAGAATCCAGTCATATTAGATACAAATACTATGGTGTTGGAATTGAGCATATCGGTACGATATTTGCAGAATTAAAAGATAATACCATTCCAAACAATACATCTTTCTATAAGAATATGACAATCGAAGAAACACTTGATTATTTAGAATCAGGATATGAATTGGTAATCTTTTGGGTGATATGGATTGTTTTAATAGCTGGTTTAGTATTTGGATTTTACTATATAGATAACAAATGGTTAGAAGGATAAGGAGTGTGTTGATATGAATATTATTAAAAATGTGTTGTGATATACTATAGTTGTAACACCTTAATCCGAAATATGATATAATGAAAATTCGTTACATTATTTTTTGACTATCTGATTTTTTTAAAGAAGTCCTTAAGAATTTTTTCGCACTCGTCCTCAAGCACTCCGAATTCCGCCGAAACTATTCTGTATGCGGAGCTTGCCGCACCTTTCTTATAATCTCTCGCTCCGCAGACCACTCTTTTTATTCTGTAAAGCTTGATTGCGCCCGCGCACATAGGGCAGGGTTCAAGGGTTGTATATAAGGTTGCGTTTTTTAATCTGTAGCCGCCTAAAATTTCGGCGGCTTTTTTTAATGCTCTCATCTCTGCGTGTTCCGAGGCTTGGCAAAGCGCTTCCACCATATTTCCCGAGCGTGAAATTATTTTTTTTTCATTCACTATCACACAACCTATCGGCACTTCGCCGTTTTGTTCAGCTTTTTTTGCTTCAACAAGCGCTTCTCTCATAAATTTAAAGTCTTCGGTTCTCATATATCCTCCAAGCTTTATAAATCGATTATAGCATATTGAGAGAGCTGTTTTTTATAAAAATTTTCAGGCGCGGGTATAAAGGGTTTGTATGGAAATTTTTTACTGACGGAGCATTTACTTTGCTTCGTTTATTCGAGCAATAATATGAACAAATAAGTACTTGTTTATTTTAAAAATATTTTTGACTTTTATTAAACCAAGTGTTATACTTATTATTAAAGAGGAGGGAGTTTATGATGAAAAAAGGAAGTAAGAGTGTAAAAGCGGTTGTATTTTTTAAAGTTGCAGCGATTTTGGCGGCAGTGTTGCTTTTTGCGGCTTGCTCCAAAAAGGGTGCGGACGGGGTTTCATCTCCTACTGATAAGGAAAGCGCTTCCGCAGAAAAGAAGGGAGAAAATATAAAAGTAGTTTCGGTGAGCTATTCGGGATTTGATTGGGCTAAGGCATTAACCGAGGGGCTTGAGAATTATGAAATAAAATATCTCCTTGAAAAAGGGGGCGATCCTCATAGTTTCAAACCTTCCGTTGAGGACATTCGTGCATTGGCGGAGGCTGATGTGGTTGTTTTTGCGGGAGGAGAATCCGACGAGTGGGTGGATAAAGCGTTGGAGGAGAACCCTAAAAGAAGAAAGGTTGTGAATATGCTTTCGGTTATCGGCAATACCTATCTTGAAGAAGAAATAAAAGAGGGTATGCAAAAACCCGAGCATTCGCACAACGATTCCGATAAAGGAGAGCATGAACACGATAAAGATCATAACCATGACCATGATGACGATCATGACCACGAGACGGAACTTGATGAGCATGTGTGGCTCTCATTAAAAAGAGCAAAGACTATAATTGAAAAAATTGAGAGTGCAGTCGTTTCGTTTGATCCTAAGAATGCTGAGGCAATCGGCAGGAATGCGGACGCTTATCTGGAAAAACTTACCGCTTTGGATAGGGCTTATACTGAAATGGCGGATAATGCTAAACTTAAAACATTGATTTTCGGGGACAGGTTTCCTTTCAGATATCTTTTGAATGATTACGGGTTGGATTATTATGCGGCGTTTGTCGGTTGCAGTGCGGAAACGGAGGCGAGTTTTCAAACCGTGGCATTTTTAGCTGAAAAGGTGAAAGAACTTAAAGTTCCTGTTGTTTTTACGATTGAACACAGCTCAAAGAAAATTGCCCAATCGGTAATAGATACCGCAAAGGTTTCCGCGAAAGTGTCGGAGCTTAATTCTTTGCAGTCCGTGACTGATGAAGATATTTCTTCGGGAATAAATTATCTTTCCGCAATGGAAAAAAATTTGGAAGAAATTAGAAAAGCTTTAGGTGACTGATAAATGCTTATGAAAGCTGAAAATTTAGGGGTAGGTTATAATTCTCGAGAGGTTTGCTCGGGAATTTCTTTTTCTCTGGAAAAGGGGGATTTTTTAATAATAGTCGGTGAGAACGGAGCAGGAAAGAGTACCCTTATGAAAACTCTCCTCGGGTTTATACCAAAACTTGAGGGAGAACTTCAAATCAATGCAGATACCTTGGGGTATCTTCCGCAGCAATCCGAAATTGAAGGAGATTTTCCGGCATTGGTTTGGGATATTGTGCTTTCAGGAAATATTTTGAGAATTAAAAATCGCCCTTTTTATAGAAAGGAGGATAAGGAGAGGACTTTGAAAAATTTGGAACGACTGGGTATCTCCAATCTTAAGAAAAGTTGTTTCAGAGAGCTTTCCGGAGGGCAGAAGCAAAGAGTGCTTCTGGCAAGGGCGCTTTGTGCGTCGGAGGAACTTTTGATGCTTGATGAACCGGTTGCGGGATTGGATCAGATAGTGAGAGACGATTTTTATTCCCTTGTAAGAGGGCTTCATAAATGCGGCTCAACCGTTGTAATGGTCACTCATAATATTGAGACTTTGCTTGATGACGCAACCCATGTTTTGCATTTGGGGAATGAAAAAAAATTTTTCGGAAAAATTTCCGATTATCCCTACACCGAGTTTTGGAAAAATAATTGAGGTATTCTATGTCTCTTGCTGATTACCTAAGATATCCGTTTGTGCAGTATGCGTTTGTAGTCGGAACTTTGATTGCGCTTTGCTCCTCATTTTTGGGAGTGGTGTTGGTTATGAAAAGATATTCATTTATAGGCGACGGATTGTCTCATGTGGCATTCGGAGCTATGGCGGTTGCGACGATTTTCAAGATGACCACAAACCTTTTTATCATACTTCCGCTTACGATAGCGGCGGCGATTTTGCTTTTAAGAAGTCAGTCGGTTTTGGTGAAAGCTGACGCAAAGCTTGCGATGATTTCGGTGTCTTCCCTTGCATTGGGGTATCTGATAATGAATGTGTTTCCCGCTTCGGGAAATATTTCGGGAGATGTCTGCACAACGCTTTTCGGCTCCACTTCAATTCTCACGCTTAGAAAAGAGGAAGTGATTATATCCATTATTCTTTCAGCCGGGCTTTTGCTTTTCTATCTGCTGTATTATAACAAAATCTTTGCCATAACCTTCGATGAAGCTTTCGGGCGTGCGGTGGGCGCTCCTGTGGATAGGTATAATACGGTTATTTCAGTCGTGATAGCGATAGTGATAGTGTTGGGAATGAACCTTGTGGGTTCGCTTTTGATTTCCGCACTGGTGATATTTCCCGCACTTTCCGCATTGCAGCTCTTTAACGACTTCAAAAAGGTGATAGCCTGCGCAATGCTTATTTCGGTTATAACCGCATTGGCGGGACTTACAGCGTCAATTCTTTTGAGTACGCCGATCGGAGCGACGATAGTTCTTTCGGACTTGACTACGTTTATTTTTAGCTTTATAATTGGAAAACTTTTTAACTGAAAGGGGATTTTCTATGAAAATAATTCTTACCGTAATTATCATTTTGGTTCTGACTTCCTGCTCGGGAAGTGTAAAGCAGAGGAGCATGAATACAAACAAAGTTGAGGATACCATAAAAAATCAAATGCTTGCCGAAGACAACGAAAAAGATTTTTCAAAAAATAAATTAGCGTCGGATAAAAATTCAGATAAAGATAAGGAAGAAAGTGCTGCGGTGGAATTACCCGAACCCGATAAAAACAAAAGTACGGATCCTGTAACGGGTGAGATGAGAGCCGAGCCTATGAAAAAAGACGAATGTTCAGAGATTGACTATGACCTTACGAAGATGAACAAAGATGTAGTCTATGCGACGGTTTTCAGCTTTATAACCGACCCCAAGGAATATGAGGGCTGTATGATAAAAATCTCAGGATTGTTTGCGATTATGATGGATCCCGAAACGGAAGAACTTTACAGATATTGCCTTATTCGAGATGCAATGGAATGTTGTCAACAGGGGATTGAATTTGTGTGGGGCGACGGAAAACATAAGGAGAGTGAATATCCTTCAGAGGGAGCGGAAATTGTAGTCCAAGGGGTTTTTGAGTCCTATGAATGCGGAGAGGGACCTGACGGAACTCCCATAAAGTATTTCAGACTGAAGAATGCCACAATGACTGTCATTTAATTAAAATATTACGATATGTGGGATTTATTCGTATCGATGGCAAAGGAAGAGGGGTTTTTATTCTTCGGAGCGGCAAGTCCCAAATCCCTTTTGCCGTATCGTGAATTTCTGATAAAGAGAAGAGCCTTGGGGAGAGAAAGTTCCGTCGAGGAGCAATCAATTGACAAACGCACCAATCCCCTTTCGGAAATGCCGTGGGCAAAGACAATTCTCACTTTGGCATTTCCCTATGAGCTTTTCTTTCCCACGAAATTTTGCGTGGCGTCCTATGCTCTGGGAAGCGATTATCATCTTATGTTAGGAGAAAAACTTGAAAGAATTTCTTCCCGTCTTACCGAGAAAACGGGTTTTCGCTTTGAGACTTACTGTGACCAAACGGCTCTTCTTGAGAGAACACTTGCTGTTGAATCGGGAATAGGTTTTCAGGGAAAAAACGGTGCGGTGATTTCTCCGAAGTTCGGCTCAAATATTCTATTAAGCGAGCTTATAACCGATGCAAATTTTTCATTCACACCTCGCTTGGAAACTTCGTGCGGAGAATGTATGCTCTGCGTTAAAGCCTGTCCTGCGCACGCCATAACAAGAGAGGGCGTAAATGCAAACAAATGTCTTTCTTTTATCACGCAAAAAAAAGGAGTTCTCACTCTGAGAGAGGGGACTCTTCTTGGAAACAGGCTGTTCGGCTGTGATACCTGCCAATTGGTTTGCCCTTATAATCACCCCAAGCCCTATACGGGAAGTATGCCCTATGACATTGAAGAACTGTTTTCCATATCCAACAAAGACTTTAAGAGAACTTACGGAATGCTTGCGTCCTCTTGGAGGGGGAAACAAACTCTAAAAAGAAATGCACTGTATAATATTTTCAATGCAAATGAAATTGAAAAATATTCCGATCTCATAAAAACGGCTTTGAAAGACGCAAATGAGGGAGTGAGATGTGCAGCGGAGCAGATTGTAAAAAAAAAGAGCCTACGGCAAATGCCATAGACTCTTTTTTTTATTGTACGCACTCGTTCAAAATGCCTTTCAAGGCTGATAAAGAAGCTGAATGGGAACGTCTTATCTGCATATTTTTTACGCTCTCGGTTTCGTTTAATGCACTTTGAAGCATTTTGTGAGACATAGTGTTAGTGAAAAGTACAAGGATATCAGGATTACCTATTTTATTCTTAAAGCACCCTCTCATCTTCGTAAAGACTTTTGCTTTACATTTATATTGTTCGCAAAGATCTATGTATCTTCTCTCCATACACTCATTACCGCCGACTATTACTACACTCATATTGCACCTCCCGCTATCATTAGCAATTGCTGATATTATAAATAAACAATGTTAGCGTGTCAATACTTTTTATAAAATTTTTTTATTTTTTTACAACAGTTGATGAGGCGTAAAATTTTGTCTTTTTTAATTGCCTTTGTTAGGAAAGTTATGTATAATTGCGACGGGCTATCAACTTTAAGTTGTCCGTCAAGTTTGTATTTGTAGAAAACATAAGGAGGGGATTTATTATGAAAAGAGTAATAACGCTGACATTTGTTCTGCTTCTTGTGGCGGTACCGGTGTTTGCGGAATCGGGGGATATTTATAGGAGCGACGGGACATTCTTTATGAGTGCGAAAGAATTTCTCACAGACCGCAAAGCAATTGAAGCTTATATCAATGTTCCGGACGTTTTTTTGACGGAGATTGACGGACTTCTCTATAAATCAGACGATATTGCAAAAGCTTTTAAAGAGAATCCGGGTGGTAATTACATCGAAACTCTTAAGAAATCCGTAGAGGGAATAATTCCCAAAGACGGTGATGAGCTTAAAGTCGTTGACTTCAAACTCAGTGCAAGAGGCACTTTTGCGGAGGTTTCACTCTCAAAAAAAGCGAAACTTGAGGAACTTGCAAAGATTAAAGTGAAGCCCGAGGGAGTTTTTGAAAAAGTTGAGGGAAAGACGGCAACTTTAAAGTTCAAAGAAAAACTCCAAGAGGGAGAGGAAGTCAAAATTGATGAAGTTTCAAAGCGCTTCAAACCAATTGTGCAAAAGAAACTTGAACTTTCGGGCGGTGTTGATGATTTCATAAAGTATGGATTGGAATTTATAGGTGCGGAGTTGGAGTACGACTCTTTCCTCGGAAAATGGTTTGCATATTTTGAAAAATCTTTTAGAATCAAGAATAACTACACCGACACTTTGAGATTTGTTATAGAAGACCCCAAGTGGGAAGCCATTCTTAAACCCGGAGATAAGAGCGAACCTGTTGAGATAAGCGGCACTTTATTAAAGATTGCCGGCAGTTCGGATAAAGCGGATAATCCTAAATTTGAAGCAACTTTCGAAAAAGCAAGACCGGGGGAAGATTACAGCGATGATAATACGGTTTTGACATCTAACGGAAATCCCGATGGTAAGGACTGCACGATAAAAGAGGGAACCAAGGTTGAAGTAAAAGTGAAATTGGGTTCGACTGTTGTGTCTTTTTTTACAAAGACCTATGGAAAAGCTGACAATGCAACGGGGCTTATAAACGATTTGAAAGGCTTGAAAGCTGACGGAAAACAGCTCTTTAAAGATTTCAAACAAATAAAAGGCAGTAGCAATCCGGAAAATCCGGCAAAGATAACATTCAAAATAGCAGGAGAAGGTTTGATACTTAGACCTGTTTTGATTGTTATCGTTCCCAATCAGAATCCAACGGCTGATACTGATATTAAATCCACCGAGAATGGAGGAATTTTCGTTCCTGATGATGGTAGTGCTGTCGAAGCCAAGCCTGCGGAGATTAAGATTATTAAATGGGAAGCTCAAAAAAACAAGAATTACAGGCTTATCATAAGAGAGAACGGCAAGCAGATCTTTGAGGGATTTTTTAAAACAGGCAACGTAGATGGCGATGACAAGAAAATTTCCGAACAAGAGTGGAAAGGGCTGAATAATAAGAAACCCGCAATTACATTCAAAGGAGAGTATGACATCAGTACCAACGGTAGCGAAAAATACCCCTCAATCGTATTCGGCTCCGAGTTTGGAGGAATTTTGACTTTGGAGATCGAAGGGTGGTACTAAGGAAAGGTGAATTTTCTTTTAAAAGGCATCAAAATTCTTAGGTATATCTGAATAAATCAATAAAAAATGCAGCTCGTAAATCCAAGCTGCATTTTTTTATTGATTTGCCATACTTATACTAAAATTCTATAAATTTATTGAATATCAAATATAAATATGCTAAACTAT
>CAUVKI010000014.1:0-39743 GCA_963552605.1 uncultured Tissierellia bacterium | reverse complement strand
GGAATTAGACGATATGTTACCATTTTGGTCGCCTTACCACCTCCAAACTGAACTCCTCTCATTTTCATTGCATCCCGAATAGAACGGTATTCCTCTGCTAATGTCGGGAAAAAGCGCATCATGACTGCTATGGAAATTGACAATCCTTGCGGTGCATGCATACGGTTCATTGCTGCCATGAATTCACTTATTTTTGTAGTAGAAATGCAGTACCAAACTGTAATCATTACTGGTGCAAATTGTGTAATCATATAGCACAAGAATAAAACTAACATTCTCGAAATGCCACCTATATTCTGCTGTGTATAGTTTTGTAATAATGATGCTGCGATAAACAAAATTGTAAAACGTGCTCCAATGTGTATTTTCCCTTCCAAACATACAAGAAAAACAGGAATAAACGTCATGATGATCCGGACTATGTAAGCCGGACCATCCACAACGTCAATCATCACCACAACAGAAAACAACACCAAAATAAGAAGTTTGCTTCGAGGATCAAGATGTAGCAAGCTAGTTATCTCTCTTTTTCTGTTTACCTTTTTCATTTATACTATCCCTGCTTTTTCAAAATTTTTCTTTACCACCGCTCTCCCGATAAATGCTCCAATTATACCGCTTATAAAGCAGATAACAATAATAATCGGATATGTTTTAGGGGTTACAAGCGTAAACAATGTATTAACAAAAGATGAATCATATCCACCTTTCAACAGACTTTGTTTGTAGGAATCTGCTGTGAGCACAAGCGGAAGATAACTTGCGACAACCCAAAGACTAAATACACCGTAACTAATGACTGTCTTTTTCCGGCTCTTGTAATTACCTGATTTTGCAACCAAGTCGGCAATTAGTCCTGCTATAATACATATCGGTGCTCCGGTGAAACCCATTCCGAAGATAAACAATAATATTGCTACAATCACAGAGGTAATCGTCAACATACCAAATTTTTCTATTCTTGCGTAGTATAGCATCATAGGAATCGCTGTAACAATCGGAATTAGTATAGCATACCCTGCTACAATAAATGGCGAAAGAAATCCCATATACATTATGACCATTTGTACAACCCAAAGGATTGCAGTAAAAATTCCGATCGTGATAAAATCTTTCGCCTGAAGTTTCTTTTGAGTCATTATTAACAACCTCCTAAATATTATAGTATTCCCCAACAATTCCAAAGAATTATTATGTGTTAATTTAGCATAATCCAACTCGATGTTATATACCGTTTTGTTTTTTTTATTCCAATTAACAACGGATTAAATGAGAATTTTTTTCATATCTATGATGTTTTTTTGATTTGATATAGGAATTTGGTTGGTGTTATTTTTCGTGCGTTTGTCGTGTGTGCTTTCAAAACTATGCTTGACTGTCTTTTAGTGTTATACTATTATTCATATAGAAGTATGGTTATATCTATTTTGTGATCGCAAAAATTCGTGTGTATTCGTTAATTGTAAAAATTAATTTTGGAGGATAAATGTTTCCTGATATTGACAGGGTCGAGATTTTTTCGAATAAGGCTGCGGAGGAAATGCCGATAGAGTTTTATGAGGAATTAAACGGTGGGATTTCTCTTTCCTCGGAAACAAAGCTTCACCCGAAATCTTTTCCACATAGACCCGTTTACATTATGGGGCAGTATAAAAGGGATATTTTGGGAAACTCAATAGAGATTTTTTACGGCTCTTTTCGTGAGGTTTTTTCCTGCTTGTCGGAGAAGGAAATTTTTGAAGAATTAAAAAAAGTTTTATCTCACGAGTTTCGCCATCATATCGAGATGAGGGCAGGAGTTTGTGATTTGATACTTTTAGACGAGTCGGAGCTTAAAGAAATGGGAGTGGAAAATGGCTAGGCTGATGATACAAGGGACATCTTCATCTGTCGGGAAGTCCGTATTGGTGGCGGCATTTGCGAGAATTTTTTCCAATGCGGGGTTGAAGGTCGCTCCTTTCAAGTCGCAAAATATGTCAAGAGTTTTTACCGCACTGGGAGAACATAGGATGAGTTCGGCTCAAGCCCTTCAAGCGTTGGCGGCGAGGAAAGAACCCGATATTCGTATGAATCCCATATTGTTAATTCCCAATTCAGACATAGGTTCTGAGGTTGTGGTGAACGGCAAATCTCATGGGAATATGAAAGCAGCTGAATATTTTGCCTACAAAACGGAGCTTAAAAAAATAATTATGGAAGATTTCGACGCTTTGGAGAGGGAAAACGATATTGTTTTGATCGAGGGTGCGGGAAGTCCTGCGGAAATTAACCTGTGGGATGACGATATAGTAAATATGGGGCTTGCAAATATGGTGGACTCCTCCGTGCTTCTTGTGGGAGATATAGACAGAGGGGGAGTGTTTGCAGCACTCTACGGGACTGTAATGCTTATGCCGGAAAAGGAGCGTTCCCGAATTAAAGGATTGATTATAAATAAGTTCAGGGGTGATCCGTCTCTTATCCGATCCGGCTTTAAGCAGATAGAGAAACTGACTTCCAAGCCCGTTTTGGGGCTTGTGCCGTACACAAGGCTGGAACTTGCGGACGAGGATTCCCTTAGGGATTATGAAAAGCTCTGTAATTATAATCCGCAAACTCCCGAGGAGATTGACAGAGAGCTTGAAAGGCTTGCACAAGTCGTGAAATCTAATGTAGATATGAAAAAAATTTCGGAAGCGGCAGGTCTTGATGTGGATTTTTAGCAGGGGAGATTTTTTAATCGATTTGTGGGTTGCCTGCATTTTGGATTTTTTTATAGGGGATCCCGTGTGGCTCTATCATCCGGTTCAGCTGTTCGGTTTGATAATATCCAAAGAGGAGAGCATAATAAGAAAGTTTCCTAAAAGCCACATATTGTATAAAGCGGTGGGATTTTTGATTACGCTCTTTAATGTGGTAACGGTTTTTTCGATTTCGTTTTTTTTGCTCAAATCCGTTTCCGGACTCCCCGCTCATCTTATAAGAATTTACATTTTATTTTCATCTGATGCGGCAGGTTCTTTGAGAGATGCGGCGGTTTCAGTAAAAAAAGCTTTGGAGAAATCCGTGGAGGACGGACGAAGGGTTGTAGCGATGTTCGTGGGGAGAGACACGGATAAATTATCTGAAGAAGAAGTTCTAAAGGCGACGATTGAAACCGTTGCCGAAAATGCTTCGGACGGAGTGATAGCTCCGCTTTTTTTTGCTTTATTGTTTGATGCGCCGGGAGCCTTTGCTTATAAGATGGTGAATACTATGGACTCAATGCTTGGATACAAAAATGAGCGGTATGAAAACTTAGGATTTTTTCCGGCTATAAACGACGATATTTGGAATTTTATTCCTGCAAGGCTTACCGCTTTTTTAATGGCTGTATCTTCATTGGGAATATATGACATAGGGCGAGGGATTAAAGTTTTCTTTAGAGATAAAAACAAACATAAAAGCCCCAACAGTGCAAAGCCCGAGGCGATGATGGCTGGGCTTTTGGGAATTTCTCTCGGAGGAGAGAGGACATATGGAGGAAAAAAACAAAATGATGGCGTGATAGGAGATGAGATTTATAAGATAAATTCGGAGCATATCCATGGAGCAGTGAATATTATGTTTCGCTCTGAGCTGTTGTTTTTGTTAATTGCGACAGGTTTAAGCTTTTTGACTTAGACGAGGAGGATGTATGAAGGATAAAGGCTATGTGCAGGTTTACACCGGAAACGGAAAAGGTAAGACCACAGCTTCACTCGGACTTTCATTGAGGGCGGTGTGTGCTGGGTATAAAGTTTTTTACGGTCAGTTTACAAAGGGAATGGATTATAGTGAGCTTAAGGCGGCGGAGTTTTTGAAAAATTTTGAGCTTAAGCAATACGGAAGAGCCGTTTTTATTCACGGAAAACCCATACAGGAGGATATAGACAAGGCGAGGGAAGGACTAAGGGAAATTAAGGAAAAACTTATCTCAGGAGAATATGATTTGGTTGTGTGTGATGAGCTTAATATTGCACTATTTTATAATCTCATTTCCGTTGAAGATGTGATAGATTTGATTGAAAGTAAACCCGAGCATACAGAGCTTATAATAACGGGAAGGTATGCAAAAGATGAAATTTTGGAGAGAGCGGACTTGGTTACGGAAATGCGGGAGATAAAACATTATTACAGGCAAGGTGTTATGGCAAGAGAGGGAATTGAGGCTTGATACATGGAGGTATATTGGGAGATTATCCCGATTTTCCAAAAGACGGGTTGGATTTCAGTGTTAATGTGAACCCTTTGGGTTATCCTGAAAGAGTTGGGAAAACTCTGATCGAAAACGTTACAATACTTTCGAGTTATCCCGATTATCATTACAGGGTTGTGCGCAAGAATGTTTCCGAGTATTTGGGTGTCGAGGAAAAGTTTACGGCACTTGGAAACGGCTCTATGGAGCTGATAGATTTGTTGATTCAAAATGCCTCAAGAGTTTTGATTATGGAGCCTTGCTTTTCCGAATATAGGAATAGGGCAAATATTCACGGAGTTCCTGTAGAGCTTCTTGATGAAAGTTTTTTGAAAAAAGGCGATATGGTGATTTTAGGAAACCCCAACAACCCCACAGGAAAACTTTTGGAACTTGATATTGAAAAACTTTATTGCAAAGTGAGAGCCGTCGGGGCGTTTTTAGTGTTGGATGAAACCTTTATAGAGTTTGCGGATAGAGAAAGGGACAGCATAGAATTTTTCGGCTCATACAACTATGATTTTTGTGCAATAATTCGTGCCGCCACCAAATTTTTCGGGCTTCCCGGGCTTAGGTTCGGCTATGGAGCGATGAGCGAGGAGAGAGTGGATATGATTTCAAAAAGGCAAAATCCTTGGTCGCTTAACGCTATGGTCGAGCCGATAAGCGAAGTGATTTTCAAGGATTATGAGTTTATCTCAGAATCAAAAGCTTTAATAAGGGAAGAGAGGGAAAGACTTGAAAAACTCTATGAGAAATTAATCGATTTTACTATGATGAAAACGGATGCAAACTTCTACCTGCTAAAAATGGAAAGAATAAGTGCGAATGAGGTTTTTCAATTTTTGCTTAACTGCAAAATAATGGCGAGAAGCTTTGGACCGAAAATTCTTGGAGGTGAATATCTCAGGTTTGCTATCCGCACTGCTGAAGATAACGACAGATTGATTGAGGCGTTGAAGAAAGCGGAGACCATATGAAACTTGAAGAAACCATAAAAAAAATTCAGCCTTTTGACAAAGAGTATTATTCCGCTTTGTTAAGGAGTTGGAATGAGCTTGCACACCCTGTGGGGAGTCTTGGGAAGCTTGAGGAAATTTCCTCAAGAGTTATCGCCATAACGGGTGATGAGAATTATAATCCGAATAAAAGAGCTTGGTGTGTATTTTGTGCGGATAACGGAATTGTTGACGAGGGAGTGAGCTGTCAGCCTAAAGATCAGACGGCTCTGATTGCGGAGCAGATGGTACTCGGAAATACGGCGGCGGCACTTTTGGCTAAGCGTCATAACATAGATCTTTATATTGTAGATGTCGGGCTTTTGTGCGATCCTGATGAAAGATTCGTGAATAAAAAAGTAGCGCTTGGAACCGGAAATTTCTCAAAAGAAAGGGCTATGACTAAAGAAGAAGCCGTCAGTGCGATTGAAGCGGGCATTGAGATGGGTGATGAACTTTTTTACGAGGGATATAATATTTTTATGGCAGGGGAGCTTGGAATAGGAAACACTTCGACTTCTTCGGCGGTATTGTCCGCGTTGACTTCTTTCGGTGTTGATGAAACAGTCGGTCGGGGTGCAGGCGTAAATAATAATGCTCTTATTCATAAAAAAGAGGTCATAAAAAATGCTTTGAACTTTCACAAGCCTGACGGAAAAAATCCGATAGAAGTGCTTTCAAAAGTCGGAGGATTTGACATAGGTGCAATGGCGGGGTTTTATCTTTCCGCTGCAAAAAATAAAGTGCCTGTGATACTTGACGGTTTCATTTCATCGGTTGCGGCACTCCTCTCCAAAAGACTTTGTGAATATGCGGTTGACTATATGATTTCCTCGCATTGCTCGGCTGAAAGGGGAACAAACGTCGTTATCGGCGAACTTTCACTCAAACCTTTTTTGGAGCTCGATATGCGGCTTGGAGAGGGAAGCGGCTGTCCGCTTGCACTTTCGATTTTGGAAGATGCGCTCTATCTCTATAGGAATATGTACAGATTTGAGAACTCGAGAGTGGACGGGAGTTATTTGAAAGATTTTCGCAGTGAGGAAACTGAAAAATGATAGTTTATATAACGGGCGGAGAGAGAAGCGGCAAGAGTGCATTCGCGGAAGCCGAGCTTACAGGAAAAGATGTGTGCTATATAGCCACCGCATATTATGATGATAAAGATTTTGAGATGAAGGATAGAATTAAGAAGCATAGGGAGCGTCGTCCCTCCTCGTGGCGCACCTTTGAAGGGTATAGAAATTTATCCGAGGCGATAGGAGAAGAAAAATATTATCTCTTGGACTGTATAACCAATCTGGTCTCGAGGATTATGTATGAATTATCTTTTGATAAAGAGCTTAGTCCTCTTTTGATAAGACAAATCGAAGACGAAGCGGCTTTGGAAATAGAAACTTTTTTTTCCAAGATAAGAGCTTTGAATAAAAATCTCTATGCCGTTTCAAACGAGATAGGAATGACTATGATTTCTATGGATATCGTGGGGAGAACTTTTACGGATATTTTGGGAAGAATAAACCAAAAAGCTCAGGCATTATCCGACGGAGCTTTTTTTGTTGTGTCGGGTGCTCCGATGAGGCTTAAATGATTGACGGATTGATTTTGGCTTTTCAGTTCCTCACAAGGATACCCATTCCTATTGCAATAGATTTTAACGAAAAAAACCATAGAATATCCAATCTTTACTATGGAGCGGTGGGTTTGGTCTTGGGCGGAATTTATTTTTCGGTTTATTTTTTGATGTCGGATTTTGACCCTTGGATTAGAGCACTGCTGATTACCTTTCTGATGGCGGGATTTACCGGAGGACTTCATCTTGACGGAGTGTCCGACACGGCGGACGGTTTTTTCTGCGGAAAATCCAAGGAAGAAAGCTATAACATTATGAAAGATTCAAGAGTGGGAACTTTCGGAGTTTTGGCATTATTTTTTTTGTTGTCGTCAAAGTTGATTTTTATTGCAAAGCTTTCGGAGCCTGTCGCACTTATAACTGCTGCGGCAAATGCGAGATTTGCCGTTCCGATTTTTTT
This sequence comes from uncultured Tissierellia bacterium, assembly GCA_963552605.1. Classification (GTDB taxonomy): domain Bacteria; phylum Bacillota; class Clostridia; order Tissierellales; family Peptoniphilaceae; genus CAUVKI01. The sequence continues at coordinate 32,517 of CAUVKI010000014.1, read as the reverse complement.
CGTTATAGGAAAATCTCCGAGTGATAAAGGTCTCGGATCACTTGAGCAGAAATCCGTAAAACCTTTGTATGCAATTTTTCCGGCAGTTTTATATCTGTCGGTGCTTGTGATTAAAAAACCGATTGGTGCCGTAAGCTTCTTGGCGGTGCTTTTTTATATGGTTGTTTTGAGAAATATGGCTTATAATAAAATCGGAGGGGTGAGCGGGGATATATATGGGGCGTTTATAGAGATTTCGGAGGCGCTCACCCTTTTAATTTTTATTCTTATGAAAAGCGGAGGTAGCATATGAAAATAATTTTGGTTCGTCACGGAGAGAGCGAGGGAAATGCCGCTAAAGTTTTGGCATATCCTCATACCCCCCTTACTGAAAAGGGAAGAGCGCAGGCATTTGAGTGCGCAAAGAGGCTGGAAAATTATAAAATAGATAAGGTGCTTTCAAGCCCTTTCAAAAGAGCGGTTGAAACTTGCGAATATTTTACGGACAAATATGAAATCGAAGAGCTTTTGCATGAACAGCGCACCGGATTTGAGGGGAAGACCTATGAGGAATATTTTAATTCCGAATTTTATAAGCAGGAGAAAAAAGATCCCCTAAATGCCAAGGTTGACGGCTCTGAAAGCTTGCAGGAGGTCTATAATCGTGCAATACTTCTCAGGGATAAACTGAAAACCGAGGGGGGGAATATCCTTTGTTTCACTCACGCCTGCTTTATGAGTATGCTTATCTCATCGGTTTTTGAAAATCCTCTGCTCTCTTTGAATTTGATTTTGCATAATGCAAAGATAAGTGTGATTGGCGAGAATATGGGAAGTTGGTACTTGGAGGCATTAAACGTATGACTTTTTTGAATGAATGGCTGGAAAGTAAAAATATTCCCGAAGAATACAAAAAAGAAACGAAAGCGTTGGTTGAAAAGGGAGACAAAGACGAACTCAATGACAGATTTTACAAAGAGCTTTCTTTCGGCACGGCAGGTCTGAGAGGGAAACTCGGAGAGGGAACGAACCGTATGAACGATATGACGGTTGCAAGAGCGGCGCAGGGCATAGCCTCCTATATCTCCGAGTTGGGAGAAGAAGCCAAGCAAAGAGGAATAGTAATAGCCTATGATATAAGGCATAAGTCGAAAGAGTTCGCAAGACTCTCCGCCGAAATTTTTGCGGCAAACGGGATTAGAGTTTATCTTTTTGATGATTTTAAGACAACCCCTCTCCTTTCTTTTTCCGTCTTAAATCTTAAAACCAAGGCGGGTATAATGATTACCGCAAGCCATAACCCTAAAGACTATAACGGATATAAAGTTTATTGGGAGGACGGGGCGCAGATTTCGTTTGAAATTTCGGACGGGCTTTCTCAAAAAATAAAAGGGGTTGGAGGATATGGAATTTACAAAAGCTTTGAAGTCGGACAGGAAGCTTTTATCACGAGAGTCGGAGGAGAGCTTGAAGAAAGTTTCTTTAAATCTGTTCTGTCTTATGATTTCAATGCGCAATTTGATGACACCGTAAAGATTGTCTACACTCCCCTAAATGGAACCGGAAATCTTCCCGTGAGGTTTGTGCTTGAAAAATCGGGATTTAAAAATGTCTATGTCGTACCTGAGCAGGAACTTCCCGACCCGGATTTCACCACAGTAGGTTATCCCAATCCGGAAGACCCGAAAGCTTTTAAACTTTCCGAAAAGCTTGCAAAAGAAGTCAAAGCCGATTTGCTAATTGCCACCGACCCTGACTGCGACAGATTGGCGATAGGGTTGTTTGACGATGAAAAATTCGTCTATCCGAGCGGAAATCAGATAGGAATACTTATGGTTGATTTTCTGACTTCGCATTTACCTAAAGAGATTTTGAAAAAGTCCTTTATGGTTAAATCAATCGTTACAGGCAGCTTGGTTGAAAAAATTGCAAAGAGTCGAGGAGTGGAATTTTATGACGCACTCACGGGCTTTAAAAACATTTGCGCAAAAGCTATGGAAGTTGAAAAAGAAAGCGGAAAGAAATTTATTTTCGGTTTTGAAGAAAGCATAGGATTTTTATACGGAAACCACGCAAGAGATAAAGATGCAGTAATAGCTGCAAGACTTATTGCCATTATGGCAGGGTATGCAAAACTTAAAGGCTTTGATTTTTTGAAAAGACTTGGAGAAATCTATGAAGAATTCGGGTTTACAAGAGATCTTTTGGTGCAAAAAATTCTTGAGGGAGAAGAAGGGCAGCTTAGATTTAAGGATATTATGAATTCTCTAAGGAGCAATCCTCCGAAAGAAGCGGGAGGGCTTGCGGTTATAAATACAATCGATTATCTTAATCATTCGGATAAGAAATTGAGAGCTGATGTATTGTGCTTTAACTTGGAGGGAGCAAAGCTTTCTCTAAGACCCTCAGGCACTGAACCTAAGCTTAAATTTTACTTGGAAAGCACGGGAGAAACAAATTCAAAGGCAATTGACATAGAGAACAGGTTAAAGGCATTTGTGGATACTTTGATTGAGGGCTAGTTGTCAGCCCTCAAAAATCGGGAGGAAGTATGCAGGATATTTTATTGGTAATAGATATGCAAAACGATTTTATAGACGGGGTGCTTGGAACACAAGAAGCTTTGGAGATAGTGCCGAGGGTAAGAGAAAAAATAATGAACTTTGACGGCAAGGTGTTTTTCACAAGAGACAGTCACGATGAAAACTATCTCAATACCCAAGAGGGAAGAAAACTCCCCATAAAGCACTGCATAATCGGAACTGATGGTTGGGAGATAAGAAAGGAAATCGACGAGCTTAGAAAAACGAAGCCGATTGATAAAAAATCTTTCGGTTCGGCTGAACTCGGTGCTTTTCTTAAAAGTTTAGATGAGGAAGAAAAAATTAAAAGCATAACATTTGTCGGTCTATGCACCGACATATGCGTAATCTCGAATGCAATCATCACAAAAGCTTTTTTGCCGGAAGCGGAGGTAATAGTCGATGAAAGTTGTTGTGCCGGAGTGAGCAGGGCTTCTCATAAAAACGCACTGGAAGCTATGCGTGTATGTCAAATAACGATAGAATAATTCCACGCTGAGCTTGTCATACGATCAAGAATGTAATAGATCTTCCAATTTCTTATTCAAAAGATTTGGTTGTATATAATTCATCGAAAATTTCGGGATATATTTTCTCAAGCGTTCCACAATTTTTCAATGTTGACAATGTAATACCCAAAGAATAAACACAACCGAGTTTTCATAAAAAAGGCTTTCAAATCTGAAAGCTTTTTTTTTATACCGAGAAAGAGAACAGACCAAAGAATAATTTCAAAAAGTTTTCAAAGAAATTTATGGAATTATTCCAAGTCAAAGGAGAAAGGATTTGATATACTATTAGAAATTTAAAGGGAGGTGGCTTTATGCTTGAGGTCTCCAATATAAAAAAAATTTATAGGAGCGTATTTGGAGGAAATGAAGTGGAGGCGCTTCGGGATGTGAATTTTTCCGTAGAGAGAGGTGAAATGGTTGCGATAATGGGTGAGAGCGGTTCGGGAAAAACCACTTTGCTCAATCTTCTTGCAGCCATAGACAAACCTACAAGCGGAAAGATTATTTTGGACGGAATGGATTTTTCTGCGGTAAAAGAGTCGCAAGCGGCGGAATTTAGACGGGATAATCTGGGATTTGTATTTCAGGAGTTTAATCTATTGGATAATTTTTCCGTAAGAGATAATATTTTGCTTCCGCTTGTGCTTCTAAAAAAGGACTTGGAAGAAATGGATAAAAAGGTCAATTCAATTTCAAAGAGCTTGGGTATCTTTGAATTGCTCGAAAAATATCCCTATGAAATTTCCGGAGGTCAGAAACAAAGAGCCGCAGTTGCAAGAGCTTTGATTAACGACCCGAAGATTCTCCTTGCGGACGAACCCACGGGGGCATTGGACTCTAAATCTTCCGACGAACTGCTTATGCTGTTTACGGAAATTCATAAATCCGGTCAGACGATTCTGCTCGTAACCCACAGCATAAATGCGGCAAGCAAAGCAGGGAGAGTGCTTTTTATAAAAGACGGAGTGGTCATACATCAGCTATATCGTGAGAATAAAAATCATCAGGAATTTTACCAATCAATCTCCGATGAGCTTTCAAGACTTTCAAAGGGTTCTTCGATATGAAAAAGGGATTTTTCTTAAAGCTTGCCTGGAGCGGAATTGAAAAAAATCGCAAGCTTTATTTGCCGTATTACATAGCCTGCACAGTGATGATGACTGCAGCGACGGTTTTGGGAATGTTAAGCTGCAGTGCAGGTATTTTAAGCTTGAAAAAAGGTGCGGATGACATAATTATGGTTATGGGAATGGGATATTTCGTTATTATATTCTTTTCCGCCTTATTCTTTATTTACACTCATTCCTTTCTTATCCGCAGGCGGCAAAAAGAGTTTGGATTATATCAAGTGCTCGGGTTGGACAGAAAAAAGATTGCCTTAGTGCTTTTGATTGAAACTCTTATTTCTTTTTTGATTACGGTTGCGGCTGCAATGGTAATAGGAATGCTTTTATCCAAGGTTTTTGAGGTTATTTTGGCTAAGATTACGGGGAATGATCCTGTAAAGGGGATTTATATCTCCATTGGGGTGATTTTAAATGTCTTAAAAAGCTATTTTATAATTACCGCAATTGTTTTTTTCAAAGCTTTATGGTCGGTGTGGAAAACCAAGCCGGTAGTACTTTTGAGGAGTGAAGAAAGAGGAGAGAAACCACCCGAATCAAATGCTTTTCTTGCAGCTGTGGGAGCGGTATTGCTTGCAGTGGGATATACCATTGCACTTATAACGGAAAATGCCTATCAGGCGATTTTTAATTTTTTCATAGCAGTGTTAATAGTAATAGTTTCAACATATATTTTGTTTATCTCGACTTCGGTATTCATAGGAAAAAAGTTGAAACAAAACAAAAAATATTATTACCGAACAAAAAATTTTGTTTCCGTATCGCAGCTATTATACCGAGTAAAACGGCACGGTGCAGGTCTTGCCTCAATATGTATTCTTTCAACCATGGTGCTTGTGACCGTTTCTTCCGTATCAGGTCTTTTTTTCAACAGAGAGGCTATGCTTATGGAATTCTGCCCGAGAGATATAAATATAACTTCAGGTGCCGAAAGATTTTCTGAAGAAATGAGCCGTTTGACAGATGAGTTTTTGGAAAAAAGAAATATCACTGTCAAAAATTCTTTCAGCTACTATGCAAAATCCGTCTACGGAAAATATGAACAGGGTGTTTTTGAAACTGATGCGGGTTTTGGTGACTGCTTATTTTTCATTCCGCTTTCGGAATATAAAAAACTTGCCGAAATGGATATTGACCTAAAGTCCGAATCGTGTTTCATCTATTCGTCAGAGGATAGAGAATTCGGTGAAAACTTTAGATTTGGGGGACATTCTTTCAATATCGAAAAAATTCTCAAAGAATATCCTGAAAAAAACTTATTCAAAATGTCCGGAAATAAATATATAACGATAATTTTGAATGATGAAGATTTTTCCTCACTCAATGAAAACATTATGTTTTTATGGAACCAAGCCTTTGATTTCGACTCAGGGGTGAGCGAGGACGACAGAGCAACTTTTGTGAATGACATAACCGATTTTGCAGTGTCATCATTCAAAGACAAATTTTCTATATTCCATGCATCGTCCAAAGATGATACGAGGGCATCATATTACAGTTTCTTCGGTTCTTTCTTCTTCTTGGGAGTTTTTTTAAGCTCACTCTTTCTGATGATGACTGTAATTATAATCTATTATAAACAACTTTCGGAGGGTTATGAAGACAGGGCTAAAATTTCCATTATGAAAAAAGTGGGAATGACCGACGATGATATCAAAAGTTCAATTAGAACGCAGATGAGGCTGATGTTCTTCCTGCCTCTTGGAATGTCGATAATACATCTGATATTTGCTTTCCCCATCACCAAGCTCATCTTATCTATGTTTAAGCTTGGGAATGAAAACGGATTTTTGGAAGCAAATATAGTGTGCGTTTTGGCTTTTTCCGTGATTTATATTCTGGTCTATATGAGAACTAAAGCGGTTTATTATCGGATTGTAAACGGTGAAAGAGTTTAATTATATGATTGATTGTAATTCCATACAAAAAAAGACAGCTTGAGCGAGCTGTCTTTTTATTTTTTAGTCATCTTCCGAGATAACATAGTTGAGGAAAATTTTTCACTCCGATATCCTTGAGATGTCTTCTTCAGAAAGATATTCCTGAAGCTTTTTTTCCGTAATGGCACAAAAATGATTTATAACTCCATCAGTTCCATAAACCGCCATTGTGCTCGGATCCGTAAAATATTGCTCTATGCAATATAAATTAAAAAAATATTTGTTTTCTATTTCAATTTAGAATGTTTTTTTGATTTGACATAGGAATTTGGTTGGTATTATTTTTCGCGCGTTTGTTATGCTACCGCTCCATATTTGCCTTGAAAGTATAGAAAAAAATGTTATAATCGATTTGTAGGTAGGGAAAATCGCAGAAATACAGTCATTAAAAACCCCCCGAAAGGGGACGGAATTTTTTCATAGCTTGTGTAAGCGTGTACTTCGTCAAAAATGATTAAAAACCCCCCGAAAGGGGACGGAAGCAACAATATACCTCCGGCAAATACTGCCAACAACACAGATTAAGAACTCCCCGAAAGGGGACGGAAGAAATTTTTTCGGTCTTGATAGCCAGCCTTATCTCCTGGATCGGCTTATTAAGAACTCCCCGAAAGGGGACGGAATAAATTAACTTTTCATAACTTAGACTATTTTTTCTAATACAGTCTAATAATTAAGAACTCCCCGAAAGGGGACGGAAATTCGGCTAAGCACAAAACAATAGCCTATATTGACATTAGATCTGGAGGAGGGAGAATGTGCTTGCAAAACTTCGGTTGAAATTGAAATCAAAATCTCGAATCACTCGTGAGATGAGTTCTCTTTTTCATGGAGCCGTTTTGGAAATGCTCGATACGGAGTATGTCCATAAGCTCCATTGTTCTTCGGTAAATCCTTATTCGATGTATTTGTCGTTTGAAGAGGAGGAGGTCTATCTTAATTTGATGACTTTGACGAAAGATGCCTATGATCGGATAATTTTCAATCGATTAGATAGGCTGGATAGCTTCGATCTTAGGCATAACGGCATTCATATTGAAGTGGAAGAACATATGTTGGAATCTCAAGGAAGGAAAACCTTGTTAAAAGACTTCTATAAAGAGTGCTTATCTTCTCAGATTACGGTGGAGTTTTGTACGCCGACGGCGTTTAAACAGAGGGGAAAATATCTCTTTTTGCCGGATATTCGATGTATTTATCAAAGTCTTTTGAATAAGTATGAGGAAACTGATGAAGATTTTGCCTTTAAAGATGAGGATACTCTTTTTCATCTGACAGAGCACACACACATTAAAGGTTATCGCTTAAAGAGCGTCCCGTTTCCGCTGGAAGGAATCAACATTCCGGGCTTTGTGGGGGAACTTCGCCTGTCGCTTTCCGCTCCGAAACCGTTGATCAATCTGGCAAATATTCTATTTGAGTTCGGCACATATAGCGGCATCGGAATTAAAACCTCAATGGGTATGGGGGGAATTCGGCTACATAAAGGAGGAAAAAAGCTTTGAACAAACAAGAAATTCGAGTCGTTCTTCTAAGTTTGCTAAGAGAAATTCGGAAAATTGTGGATTCTATGGGGGAGGAAATGTCCTATGAATGGACTTCTTTTTTCCAAGGAACAGATGTTTCCGAGGATTGGGAAAGCCTTTCCGAGCAATCCTTTGAGAACAGGAAATTGACAGTGGAAGATGTCTCCTATATTTCATTTCTGGCGGATTTTATCGCTTCCGGCAAGTTGCCTCATGCTTTGGAAATGGATCTTTCGCAGCCGTTGTACAGCGTTTTCAACTTTTTGAATGGAAAAGAGGGAAATCTTGCATACCGAAGAAGTTTTTTGGAATCCGACGGAAAAATTCACTATCCCGAATCGTTTCAATCGGAAGATGGTCCTTCATATTACACAAAAGCACTGAAAGAAATCCGAAATGTGTTGGAAAACAACCTGAAAGGGGAGATTTTGACGAAGCGACTCCTCCATGTGATGAGGAAAGTCTTTACTTTTGTGCCACATTCGAAAGAAGAGTCGGATATTTCTCTCTATGACCATTCTAGAACGGCTTGTGCAGTGAGTGTTTGTATGCTTCGATATTTGGAGTCGGAGAAGTCGGAGGAGAGAAAAGAGTGGGCAGAAAAGATATCCGATATTTATGCTCGGAAACTGTTTTTGCTTTACTCTATGGATATTTCCGGTATTCAAAAGTTCATTTATACCGTACACAGTAAGGGAGCGTTAAAGGCTCTGCGAGCTCGAAGTTTCTATCTGGAAATTTTAATGGAGCATATCATCGATGAGTTTTTGGACGCTATGGATCTTTCACGGGTAAATCTCCTATATTCCGGTGGTGGACATTGTTATTTTCTGCTTCCGAACACCGAGGAAATTAAAACCGTTTTGAATCACTGTGAAGAAGCGGTGCATCGCTTTTTCTTAGAAAAATATGACATAGCCCTCTATATGGCAACGGGATCTTCTCCGTGCAGTGCGAATGATCTTCGAAACGATACGGGGGAGAGTTATCGTGAAGTCTTTATGAATATTGCAAAATCCGTTGCCGAAAAAAAATCTGGGCGATATACCGCAGAAGATATTCTTAGCTTGAACCGTTCGTCCGATAGAGGTGATCGTGAATGCGTAGTCTGTCGAAGAACGAGTAATTTGGACGATGAAAATCGATGCCCGGTGTGTGCGGCAATCCATGATTTTTCAAAAAATATTTTAGAGGCTTCTCACTTTATCGTGTCGGAAAATTCTGTCAAGGGTCTTCCGTTGCCTTTTGACAAGCGACTGATTGCCGTAGAACCGAGAGAGTTGAAGAGCATGGAAAGAACTTCTTCGCCTCTTCGGATATATGCAAAGAATAAGGCGGCTTTTCAGGAAGATGCGGGGATCCCGATTTGGATTGGTGACTATCATCCGAAGTCGGAAGAACAGCAATATCATTTGATGAGTTTTGAAGAATTTGCCGAGAAATCCGAGGGAATCAAACGAATTGCGGTATTGCGGGCGGATGTGGATAATTTAGGCACTACTTTCGTATACGGTTTTGGAGATCGGGTGAACCTTTCTCGGACGGCGACATTATCCGGACAACTCTCACTTTTCTTTAAGTTCTATATCAATGCTATATTGCAAAAAGGGCATTATAATGTATTCGGAGCGAAGGGGAATTCTTCTCGTGCGGTGTCAATTGTCTATTCGGGAGGGGATGATCTTTTTCTCGTTGGAAGCTGGGATGATCTCATTGAAGCGGCAATGGATATTCAAGAGGAATTTCGGAGGTTTAGCTGCGGAAACTTGAGTTTATCCGGCGGAATCGGATTGTATTCTGACAGCTATCCTGTGAATGTCATTGCGAAAGAGGTTGAAGCACTGGAGAGTTATTCGAAGAGAAAACCCGAAAAAGATGCGATTACAATCTTTGATTTTAATCATCGTTATAGTTGGGAAGAGTTTGATAAGGAAGTGCTTAAAGAAAAATTCGGTGTGATTTATCGTTTCTTTGAATTTAGCGAAAACCGCGGCAAATCCTTTTTGTATCACTTGTTGGGTTATATGGAAAATTTGGGAGAGAAGATTAATATCGCGCGGTTCATCTACTTGTTGGCTCGTTTGGAACCGGATAAAAACAGACCGAAAGAGGAACAAGAGGCGTATAGGGAATTTTCCGAGAAAATGTACCGATGGTTGCTGAATGAAAAAGAACGTCATCAGGCAATCACCGCCATATACTTATATGCGTATTTGACAAGAGAGCAAAAGGAGGAGAAGAACAATGAATAATAATAAAAACCGGAAAAATAATCAATATCCGCAGACGGGTCGTCCACAACAGAATGTTACTTCAGGACAAAAAAACTGTGAGCCGCTGACGGAAGAAAATTATGTGGATTTGGCGGAAAAGAGCATTAAGATGATAAAAAACGCCGCCAAACAGGAAAAAGATGTGGTCACCACAAGTCAGATTCGAAATTTACTGACGCTAACTATGGAGATTTACAACGAATTAGTCGGTGTTGTGGACACTAAACAGGGGTTGTCGGAAGATTTGATCTTACGGATGAATTATCTGAAACTCCGATTTGTCTATGAGTGCGGAAGGACACCCGCAGTGAAAACATTTGTTGAGACATCTCAGCTGTTGAAACATCTCGAAAAAGTCTTGAAAGACCAACAAGAAAAAAGAAAAAGCTTTATTCTCTTTACCCGATATATGGAAGCATTGGTCGCCTATCGAAAATATTTGGTTCAATCAGGGGACTGATAGATGACTCCTTGCATTGATGTTGTGGAAGAAAAGAAGAAAACGGAGGGATAAAAAATGTATGTCAAGATACATATTACAGGGAATATTGAAGTGATAACCGGGTTGCATATCGGGGGGAGTACAGCTTTTTCTGCAATCGGTGCGGTGGATTCGCCAATTGTCAAAGACTTTCGAACCGGAGATCCTATGATTCCGGGCAGCAGTTTAAAAGGAAAAATGCGCACTTTGTTGGCGAAAAAGTATAATGAAGCGGTAGGAGAACCGAATGATGATGATCCTTGGATTAAGCGTTTATTCGGTTCCAGCAAAAAAGGTGAAATCCATGTAGGTCGTCTGCTTTTTTCAGATATGATTCTTTCCAATTGGGAGACTTTAAAAAAGATGGGTGCTGAAACCAAGACGGAAATCAAGTTTGAAAACAGCATTTCCAGAATGACCGGGGTAGCAAATCCGAGACAGATTGAGCGTGCCATTAGGGGATCTGTTTTCCCGTTGGATTTAATCTATGAATATGACGGTGGGGGGGATATTTTAAAAGACTTCGAGTTTATTGCGGAGGGTATGAAGTTATTAAAGTATGACTATTTGGGAGGAAACGGTTCCAGAGGATACGGAAAGATTGCCTTTCAGGATTTGAAGGTGGAAGTCGTTGTCGGCAGTGTTGAAGAAGTTGGTGAAGAAAAATTAAAAAAGTGTCAGGATTTGTTGGATAAGGTATATGGAAAGGAACATCAATGAAATATAAAATCTATCGTATGAAATTCCGAACGCCGCTTCATGTGGGAAACGGACTTTTGTCGGATAGTGAGGACTCCTTTCGTGCGGATACTCTTTTTTCCGCACTGTATATCGAAGCGATGAAGGTGGGAGCGGGGGAGCAGCTGTACCGATATGTGATAGAAGGGCGTTTGCTACTCTCTGATGCGATGCCTTGCAACAAAGATGTCTTTTGTATTCCTAAACCCTTTCTCTATGTGGCTTCGAAAAATGCCGGAGATTCTTTGGAGAAAAAGAAAGTGAAGAATTTGAAGTGCTTGCCCTTTGATGCACTGGAATCGTTTTTAAACGGCGATATATCAAAAATTGAAGACAGTGTGTTCGATATGGCGCTTTTTATCTCCTTTTCCAAGGCGGCAGTGAGAGGCTTGGAAGATTCTCTTCCCTACCAAGTCGGTGCTTATTCCTTTAAGGACGATTGGGAACTATATGTGATCCTTGGATATGAAGATGGAGAGGTGGAAGAATGTGTGAACGGGTTGTTTCAAAACTTGGGTTGGGTCGGAATCGGCGGAAAACGTTCCTCGGGAATGGGAAAATTTAATGTGTCGGAATCGAAACTTCCGAAGGAGTTTATAGAACGCATCGAAGGGGCGGCAAGTTATGAAAAAAAGATGAGTTTATCGATTTCTCTCCCTAAAGATGAGGAACTTGAGAAAGCACTTGAAGGGAGCTCCTATTCACTGGTTAAGCGAAGCGGATTCGTTTATTCGGAAACATATGCACCGGAACAACGCAAAAAAAGAGACGCATTTCTGTTTGCCGCCGGTTCCTGTTTTTCAAATATGTACATCGGTTCATTGATAGATGTGTCAAAGTCAGGCACTCATCCGGTATATAGGTATGCCAAACCGATTTTTATGGGGGTGAGATGATGGCGAAAAAGAATTTTCAGATGTCTTTGGAGGCTTTGACACCCATTTTCATCGGAAGCGGAGAAAAATTACTGAAAAAAGAATATCTATGCGTGCCGTCGAAACCCGAAGAAATGACCATTCTCGTTCCGGATTTATCCAAGCTGTATCTATTTTTTGAAAACCGGGGAATCGGGAAGGTCTTTGAAGAGTATTTGGCATCCTCCTCGACGAAAAACCGAAATTTAGATGACTTGCTTTTCGAATACGGTATTTCTTTGGAAAGCATCTCCGAATGTATATCTTACCGTTATTCCGTTATCCCGGCGAAAAGTACGGAGATTAAACTTCGTGACATCAATACCTTTATCAAAGATGCGTTTGGAAGACCGTATATTCCGGGTGCAAGTCTTAAAGGAATGTTAAGAACCGCTCTCTTGTCTTTAAAGGTTACGAAAAATCCTAACGATTATTTATCGATAAAGAAATCCATTGAAAGAACCGTTAAGAATGGGGAAACAAAACAAAAGGGCAGGCGTTACTTGAAATCGGAAAATTCAGATATGGAATCGGAGGCTTTTCATACTCTTGAGAGAAATAAGAAAAACAAGAACAACGCAGTAAATTCTTCTTTCCGAGGTCTTATTGTAAGTGACAGTGAGCCGCTGGAATTAAGTGATTTAACCTTAGGTCAGAAAATAGATGTATCCTTGAAAGGCAAAGAAAAACCTTTGCCGATTTTTCGGGAAATGCTGAAACCGGGAGTCAAAGTTCACTTTACGATTACACTTGATGAGGATATTTTAGGTTTTTCTATGGATGAGATATTTGAAGCTTTGAATCATTTTCATAGATTGAATGACGACTATTTTTATTCCCGCTTTTATTCCCGCTTTCAAAGGAGGAATATAGGAAAAGACATCATCGTCTACTTGGGCGGAGGTGTAGGTTTTTCTTCCAAAACGGTCGTGGATGCGTTGTTTCCAAATAAAGATGAAGGATTGGCGGTAAAGAACCGGATTTTTAAAGAGACTCTTGGTAAAAAATACAGCGAACACCATCACGAAGAAGATGTAAATCTGAAAATTGCACATCATATGTGCAAATGTACGCGCTATGATTACCGATTGTACAATGTGGGAATCGGTCAACTCAGTATTATAAAACAGGAACAGATTTGAAAAAGGAGGGTATCGCTATGGCAAAAAAAATTTTATTCTCACCCGTAGGAGGCACGGATCCGATGCCGGAAAGTTATGTGGAAGTACCGAATGCGGATCCGGAAGAAAGATTGACTCGAAGAGATCTTACATCCGACGGATCAATGATACACATCGCACGTATGTATAAAGCCGATCATATTATTCTATATCTCACGAAAGCTATGTGTGAGAAAGAGGATAAGGATCAGAGGTTTACAAAGTGTATTCAATATTTGGCAGAATTTCAAAATAGGGATATCACTTATGAATCCATAAGACGGGAAACCTTAAGAGATGTTCACGATTTTAACTTCTTTTATAAGGAATTCGGAAGAATTTTGAAAGATATCATTGATAAAAAAGAGAAAGACGATGTTCTCATTTTGAACATATCTTCCGGTACTCCGGCAATGAAGTCAGCGCTCTTGGTTTTGCATAATCTTTGGGAGACGAAATGTATTACGGTGCAGGTTATTACCCCTACAGGAAAAATGAACGAGCATAGTCACAGAGAAATATATGATCTGAAGAAGTGGTGGGATTTAAATCGGGATAATTGTGAGAATCCGATCAATCGATGTTTGAAACCGGAGTTGATAGACTTTGTGGAATTGAAGAAAAAAGAATGGATCAAGAGGATGGTGGAGCACTATGATTATGAGGCGGCGCTGGATATAGCGCTGGATATAGCGGAGACGATTCCGGGAGAACCGTCGGAATATATATCTCTGTTAACGCTTGCCAGAGACAGACTCCTGTTGAATTTTGATGGAGTGGACAACGTTTATAAAAAATTGCCGAGAGAAAAGCGGGAATCCTGTTATAATCCATATCAAGACACATCAGTGAGAAAGTATTTTGAATATGTCTTAAGTCTTGATGTCAAATATAAAACCGGACATTACGGAGATTTCATTCGAGCAATCAGTCCGATTATTTCGGATATTTTTATCAAGATGATTAAAAGGCATCTCCGAGTCGATGTGTACCAAGATATGTGTATTTCTATACAAAGAAATTATAGGTGGAATCCGACTCGATTGCAGGAAAAGGGAAATCCGAATATTGAAAGGATTTCCGCTGTGCTCTATGGTCTGCGGAATTTTAATGACACTTCGTTCCCGACTTCTCATCAACTGTTCAGTATTATCAAAGGACTGTTTCATAAAGATCATGAAGCATTGAAAACGGCGACACTTTTGAGAACCACAGAAGCAAATCTTCGAAATACGGCGGCACATCAAATTGTATCGGTGACTAAAGAGAGCATTCTGGAAAATACGGGTTATAGCGGGGAACAAATCTTGAACGCACTCAAAAAAGGACTTCAGAAATGTGGGATGAATATACATCGGGAAGATTACAACTCTTATGATCAAATGAACCAAAAGATCATCGAGTGTATGGAATCCGCTTTGTAGGATTTCGGAGACAGCCATTCAAAAAAGTCGGTCGGCCTCCGAGGGATTGAAAAATAGCGAAATACAAAGCATAAACAGATGCAAAAAATGGCAAAAAAGATTAAAAAAGGAAGGAAAAGTCGGTCGGTGAAACTCAGAGAGAGACGAAAAAATGAAAAGGTTGAAAAATACGGAAGAAACGACTTTTCTTCAAAAATTGCCGACCGACTTTTTGCCTTAAAAGCAGGAAAAAATATGCTACAATGATTCTGTCGGAGAAGAAAATCGCAGAAATACTGTTATTAAAAACTCCCCGAAAGGGGACGGAATGATTCGAAAATTACGAGTTTTACGGTTACATCGAGATTAAAAACTCCCCGAAAGGGGACGGAATCTGTTGTTTACGAGTTTTATATTGTTGTTGATGTACTCATTAAAAACTCCCCGAAAGGGGACGGAATAAGCTTTTTAATATCGATATTGCGTTTTTTGCACTCCAAAATCTAATTAAAAACTCCCCGAAAGGGGACGGAATGGAGGAGGCAAAGACATTAAGGGGGCGTATGCAGGGATTATTAAAAACTCCCCGAAAGGGGACGGAAGCAAACTTGTTAACCACTTCGAGTTCGGCGACCTTGATTAAAAACTCCCCGAAAGGGGACGGAAATTCGGCTAATCATAAAACAATAGCCTATATTGACATTAGATCTGTCACAACTTAAGGAAGCTATCTTTAAGTATTCTTAGTTTTGAAAATATTATAAATTTGCAGAAGATGATATTGTCCGCTATCCTTTGGAGGAATCAGCGGCTTTTTTTTGTTGTGCATTTATTATGATGTTTTTTTGATTTAATATTAGGAATTTGGTTGGTATTATTTTTCGTGCGTTTATAGTGAGGCTGCTTAAGAAATTGCTTGCCTTGAGAGAAACCGAGTGGTAACATAATGACAAGCTGTCAGTTTTAATTGCGAGGAGGATTTTATGAAAGAAATAGATGAAAGGTTTCAAACCTTTACGGATAAGCTCACTTTTATGGAGCTGAAAAAAGATATAGGCAATTCAAAAATTCACATAAAAAAATCAACACCTCTCCCCGTCATTCAGGATTCGTTGTTAAAGGGAGTTTTGAGCGGGGATTTTAATGAGGAGATAAGTTATAAAGTATTTCTTGAGGGAATGTTTTTTTATTTGGGTATCGGGTTGGATCTTCCGAACAAACAGGATTACAAAGAGATAATAAGCTTCAATAAAGATTTTTCCATAAGCTTTGCCGCAGGACTTGCTGTTGAGTATGTGGAAAAAGAACAGTTTGATTATGGAATGTTGTTGCTTAGGGGAATAAAGGAGATTGATCCGAATTTTCTTGAGGCAAGGTATAATCTGGGGCTGTGCTATGAGCGTTTCGCATTAAAAAATAAAGATGATTCTAAAGTTTTTGACTTATATTTTGAGGCTGCTAAGAACGAGATGGAAGAAATTATCCAATTAGATGAACGCTATGCCAAGGCTTATTATAAGCTCGGGTATTATCATCGTTATCTTGGAGAGTTTTTGCTTGCACGCATATACTGGGAAAAGTATCTTGAATTTGAGACTAATGAGTTTGAAAAAGAGGAAATCAGAAGTGCTCGTCTTGCGATTTATGATGACTCTCTGCTTGAGGGAGCTATAAGATTTATTCGTCAGAATAAATTTTCCGACGCAATAAAGCTTATGGACTCAATAGGGACGCAGTCCGCAGCCGTGGAATACTATTATGCGCAGGCATATAAGGGAGAGGGAGATTATGAGAATGCTTATTTGCACTACAAAAATTCAATCGCTCTTGACCCGAATAACAGTGATATATACAACGATTTTGCGGCACTTCTATATGCTCACGGTAAACTTGAGGAGGCAAGAGCCGTCTACACTGAAGGAATTGACAATGCAACTCCCGACTATAAGCTCTATTTCAACCGAGGTCTTTGCGAATTGAATTTGGGTCTTTTGCCGGAGGCATATGAGGATATCAAAAAAGCTCATAATATAAATCCTGACGATGCGGAAGTTCTAAACCAATATAATGCCTTGGAAAATTATATGCAAAGCGAAGGGAAATAGAGAATTGTATGAAAAAATTATTTTTGCTCTTCTTGCTGTCGGTTTTAGTTGCCTGCGGAAAAAAAGAACCGATAGAAGTCTCGAAGTTTTCAGGTGAGATCGTTTTGGACGAGTCGGGGGACGCACAATTTGAAGAGCGTTGGGAAATTTCATCGAATTCTTCGGCAGATTTTTTTAAGCCTATGGATGTGGGAGCTCTTTATGATGTTTCCATAAAAAGTGGAGATGTCGAGTTTTCAAAATCCGATAATTGGAATTCGGAAAACAGGAGCGGAAGATTTCACATAATGCCCAAAGAGGGAGTGGTATGGAGAATCGAAGAAGGAAAGCACGAATATGTGCTAAGATATAAGATAAGAGTGTTTGCGTTGCAAATGGGCTCCGAGCAGCGTATATTTTGGCAGTTTATATCTAAAAACACCGTTCACCTCCCGAATAAAGCAAAAATTTTTCTTAAGGGGCCTATCAAAAAAGAAGACACTCAAGTAAGAGTGAGCGGTATGGACGGAAAAGTCTATGTAAAGGACGGGGAAGTCGAGATTGAAGGAAAAAATCCCGATTTTATCACCATAAATCTCACGATAGACGGCACTTCTTTTAAGAATGCACGAGCCGTTAAAGCGGCAACAAGCGAAACTTCCGGAGAAGAAGCTTCCAAAGGAGTGGTGAGCGGGTCTGTGAAGTCATCTTCATCTTCACACTCGAATGTTCAGGTAAAACCTCCCGAATCCAAAAAAAGTTATAGCAGCGGAGGAAAGATTTCATATACGGGATTAATAGTCATAGTTTTGGTGATTGCTCTCCCATTAGGATCAAGTGCATTAAAAAAAAGATGGAATAAAATTAAGAATGAGAGGATTGCGGCATACTTCAAATCTCTTGAGGAATTAAGAGCCGAAGTGCGGTTGGAAACCGAGTCGGAGGCTCCCATAGACTCCTTTTATTACGCCTATGCTTTCCTAAAGTCATTTCGCATTGCAGATTTTGATGTTCTTACGCTCATATATGTCGTGCTGGATATGATGAAAGCGGGGATATGTTCGGTGGAAGCGGGGGCTTTGGTGCTTTTGGAGTCGGAAAACGAGGCAAAAATCCGTACGGAATGGAAACCCATTTGGCAGATTATGAAGCTTTGTGAGAGAGAGGGAGGAAAAATTCTTCCTCAGGATTTTGAAAAAACCGTAAAAAAACAAAAGCACTTAATCAAGAATTTTTATCGCACAATAAGAGACAGGAGTCTTGAATTTCTCTTCCAAGAGGGCTATGCCTCGGATCTTTCAAATGTTGAAAATTCTACTGACGCTCGTGCTCTGAAAGATATAGGAATGATATATACGGACGAGGGAAAGAAGATTGCAAGAAGTTTTGTTCGCTATTATAATTTCCTATATAATTTTTGCGAGCAGTCATTTAGCTCAAATTATAAAGTTAAGCTCTGGCAGGATAAAGATTTCAAAGAGCCTAATCTCAGATTGTGGGATAACCATATGACCTATGCCGTGGTTTTAGGATTACAGTCGAGAGTTTCCAGAGAGATGAACAAGGCTTTTGAAGATTATGACAGGGAGACTTCTTTCAGCCAGACCGCTTTCAGATATTTGACTTCTTTAATTCGCAGAGCCGTAAAGCAGTATAGATGATATTTCTAACAATCTGTGATATAATCAAAAAAAACAGGAGGTATAGATATGAATACTATGATCAAAAAATTTGTGGACGACGGGTTTATGAATGAAACGGTCGGAGAGAAAATTCAGGAGACGATTGACTCGGGAAATTCCCTAATAATTGCAGGACACCGTTCAGCGGGCACCAGACCTTTTTTTGCCAACATTATGGCGGCGGCAAAAAAAGATAATCCGGCGGTGCAGGTAAAGCAGGCAGGAGATTTGGAAAAAGAAGCGAAGTATTATTTAATCCCTGCCAATCCGGATCAGGCAGCTTTTGAAGAAGTGCTTTTCGGCGCAATGAAAAAAGAAAATACGGCGTTTATAACACTTAAAGAACCGGAAGCACCGATTTCATTCCTAAAGCTTTTTAAGAAGATGAAAAAGGAGAATGTCGGACAAAATAAAAAATTTCTTCAGGTGGAGTGCAGAAAAGAAAACGGAGTTCCCTATGTGGATTGTGTGACTGAATATTATTTCGGAGATGACGGAAAGGTCTTAAACGAAGAAATTTTTAAAGCTTAGAAGAGCGACAGTTTTCACTGTCGTTTTTTTATACATTTTATACATAGGAAGTATTATTATGAAATTATTTGATCCCAAAGAAAAATTCAATTTGCATATCGGAATGCGTATGATAAAGACCGTGCTTTCCATTTTTCTTTCCGTAATCATCTCGGATTTTTTCGGAGGAATTCCCTTGAATGCGGCGGTCGCATGTATTGTCTGCACTCTTAACACAAAAGAGGAAAGCCTCAAAAAAGGAAAGCATAGAGTTATGGGCACGGCAATCGGAGGGGCTTTCGGAGCATTGTTTATATATCTGACAGATGTGTTTCAAATCCCTATTTTTACAATTCCCTATTATTTTATTATGTCAATACTTCTCTTTCCGGTAATGAAGCTTACCCTGCT
Organism: uncultured Tissierellia bacterium; assembly: GCA_963552605.1. Lineage (GTDB taxonomy): Bacteria > Bacillota > Clostridia > Tissierellales > Peptoniphilaceae > CAUVKI01. Next base: position 13,198 of record CAUVKI010000014.1, on the reverse strand, counting down.
TTTAAATATCCCCGGCTCAACCGCCTATGCCGCAATGGTAATGCTTATGGGGCTTTTAAGCTATGCCGAGAAACCTGGTATTACAAGATATGTTTATCTTTTTATGAGACTTTTTGATACGGTGATAGGGGTGCTGGTTTCATTAGCAGTAAATATTATTTTGCCCTTCAAGAAGAAAAATTGACAATTCAACTAAAAATTGGTATTGTATAAGATGTGATGGAAGTACGAACTAAGGAGGCACTATATGAGTTTTTTAAGAAATCTCAAACCCCATGTCCGCACGGTAGAGATTGTGGGAGATTTGGGCTATGGAAAGACTACTACGGCGGCGGTGTGCGCTTCGCCGAAAACCGTGAGATTTTTAAATTCAGGCGGCGGCAATTCTGAACGACTTATAATTTTCACCACGGAACTAAAAGGAGCTATGGTTGTTGCGGTGTCTTTTTCCGAGGAAATTCTTTCAAGAGATTTGTTTTCAGATATTTTCACCCGTGCAATGGCTAAAGTCACAAGAGAGCACAGCAGGGTGGTGGCAACCGTGGTTGGAAAAGACGAGGAGGCATTGGCTGATTTTTTGCGTGAGGAAGTGGAAAACTCCCACAGAGTAAAAACTCTCTTTTCACTTCTTTCCGAGAGCAAAAGAGAAGAATTTTTCAGCAAGGCGGTTTCCGTTTATCATAATTATGAATTCCGTTACAATCACTATGAGATTTATAATTGTGCAAAGCAAAATATTAAAGATGTTTCGATTAAGGAAAACTCGGAGAGATTTTTATCTTTTTTGCAGTCGGAAGTTAAGCGATTTTTAGATATTGCAGGAGAGAATTTCAAAAAAGATTTTTGGGGAATTTTAAATGATGTCAATGATGAGCTGGGTACGCTCTTCTTTAAGTATTTTAATAGGGAAAACCTTTCAAAGGACGGTTATTATTATAAGGAGATGAGTTTGGATAATCCGGACGGAGTTTTCGTGCAGGCGGTGTTTGAAGACAAGCCGTCTTTGTCGGAGATTGCGGACGAAGTTGTGATATATGTTCCGATGCATGAAAAGATTGAGTCTATTTTGAGAGAAGAACCTAAACTCTTTGAGGCTTTCAGAAACTCCGAGGGAGAATATACTTTTGGAGTGATAGACTCAAGATACCCGTTTGCTCCCGTAAACTCAAGAGAGGAACGGGAAAATATATCAAGCAGTTTGATGAAAAGAAATGTTGACGGTCTGCTTATGATGCTCCCTCTAAATCAGGAGCCTTCAAGGGAGCTTTTGGAGTTTTATGAGGATCTCCTGAAAGGTATGGAAAGATCCGTTCCGGTGTTTTTACTTCACAATAAGCTTGATTTGTTTGTGGAATCCGCAAGGCATGCAGTTTTTTATGACGATCCGCTATCTACGGATATGAGCAATGAGGACTTTGTCAGTGCGGATAAGATGATCTCCGAAATACAAAAGCGTGAAATCGCACTTAAATCTATGCTTTCTTCAGAAAAATACGAAATTCACTCCCTCTCATTTTATCTGAGAAGAGATCATACTTTCTCAAGGGAGCTGGTTGAAAAGTACAATGTTATTCATGTTTATAAATCTATTCTTGAAAGCGTATCCCTATCTCTCGGAAATATGGGCGCTAAACTTCTTTTAAAAGTCGAAGAGCCTGAGGGAGCTTCGGTTGAAATCGACAGGAAAGCCTGCAAATCCATTTTTAATGACCATATAAGAGCGGTTAGAACTGACAGAGAGGTATTTACTCCTGCGCTTATAAACATCGGAAGAAATTTAGGGTTAAATCCTCACCCCTCGGAATATCGTGCACTTAAGTGCCGCTTAAAACACGGAGAAGGTTATACTTCGATTTTGGAGAGAGAATTCAGCGACAATGATTCTTTTTCCGTGGACTTCACCGAGAACCTCAAAAACTTTATGACATCGGAATTTTTGTCCTCTTTGGTTTCTCAGACGATTGCTCTTAAGGGAGCGCATTTTGAGAGCACGGAGGCGATGGACGCTTTTAAGGAAATTGTGAAGTATTACTTTGACAAAAGGACGCTTTTAAAAAAGCTTATTTACGACCATGCAGTTTGCGAGGGAGACAGGATAGCTTTTAGCGACAAGCTTAAGTTTCAAAACTTCCTGCAAAATTCACTGGATTATTTTAACCTTTCAAAACTTAACGCCGAAGAATATATAAACACCTTGGTTGAGATGCTGAACAGTGCCGCAGAAAGAGCATTGCATCTTAATACATTTAGTGCTGTTGTTTAAATAAGAAAGAAGAGGATTACCAAGGTAGTCCTCTTTTTTAATACCAATATTTTTATAAACTCAACTCCTGCAAAATTGACATCATAAAACAATTATGATATTCTCCGAATATAGTGCATATTCATAAATTAAGCGGAGAAAGGATTAAACTATGAAGAAATTTTTTTTGACGGCAGTGATTTTTTTATTGATAACCGAAACGGCGTTTGCTCTTCCTCGCACCCTCTGGGAAAAGATTGACACGGAGAAACTTTCTTCATCAATTTCTCACGAGCATATTTTAAGATTTACTCCCGAGGGGTGGTTTAATATAAATGCTATAAAAGTGAAAATTACGGATCCTTTGAATCAGGTCAAAGTTTTAAGGTCAAGCGGTGGGATTTCAACGAGGGAATCAGTAAAGGATATGGTGGAAAAGTCCGGCGCAATCGCAGGGATTAACGCCTCGTTTTTTAATTCAAATTCAACCGTAATAGGAACGATAATCGAAAACGGAGAAATTATCTCCACCTCGAATTTAAAAGACGATGTTCCAAGTCTTGCCTTAGGCTCCGATTTAAAACCTTTTCTTACCACAACCGAACTCTATGTGGATATCAATGATGTTTCTCAAAATTTTTCTCTTATGAAAGTTCCCGTAAACCGCTTCGGATATGGCGGAGATAATCCCATTTCAATTCTCACGAAAGATTTCGGAGCGGAGTCGATAGGAAGTGCAAAAAACAAAGACATAATTGAAGTGCTGGTGATTGACGGAGCGGTTCACGACATAAGGACGGGAGGTGCACCTTTTCCCATTCCTCAAAACGGTTATGTTCTTTCGGTAATAAAAGGCTCCTTAGGTTACAGATCTGTGGACAGAATACAGATTGGAGATAATCTTTCATTGATATACCCTGACGAGTCGTTCAGAAATATAAAATTGAGCGTACCCGGAGGGGCTGTGATTTTAAAAAACGGCGTTGTGGTAAACGAAGGGCTGGATATAAAGGGCAATCAACCCAGAAGTGCCGTGGGATATTCCTCGGACGGTGAAACTTTAATGTTGGTTACGGCGGATGGAAGAAACACTTCCTACTTCGGAGTTTCTCAAAAGACTATGGGGGAAATAATGCTCTCCCTCGGATGCGGCAATGCTTTGAATCTTGACGGAGGCGGCTCCACAAATTTGGCGGTGCACAAAAAAGGTGAGGATAAAACGAAGATTGTAAACAAACCCTCGGAGAGAAACCGCAAGGTCATAACTTCCATAGGCATTATGACCGATTCCGTGCCTGTAGGAGAAGTGGAAAATTTAAAAATGGAGCTTAGCGACAGCCACTGTTTTTTGCTTAACGGAACGACCGTTAAGCTCAATGCGAAAGATTTCCACCAAAACCCCGTCGAATTAAATCCTGGTGAAGTGCAATTGAGCGTATCGGGAGTGGAGGGCGAATTTAAGACAGGTGAAGGCATTAAGTTTATTCCCAGAAGTGCCGGACGAGGAGTTATAACCGCCGTTGCAAGAGGATTGAAAGCTGAAAAAGAAATTTTCGTGGCGGAGAAGGCGGTAGATCTTTCTTCAAATACGGACGCTCTATATTTGGAGCCCGGAGAAATTACAAATCTTCCCGTTTTCACCGCCACCGACGGTAATGGAATTTCAGGGGTGGTTTCCGATATAGGACTCTCCGTTTACGGTGGAGTCGGAGAAATTATGGGAGATCAATTTGTGGCACAATCAACACCCGGTTCGGGTTATATTTGCGCAGTGTTTGCGGGAGGAGTGGAAAATGTTCCGGTGTTTGTCGGAAGTGAGAAAAGACCTCTCCTTGACTTTAATGACAAGAAAAGGCAAACCTTGACCACAGCCCCCAAAGAAACTGCGGGTGCACTTGGAGAAAACGGAGGGAGACTTACACTCTCTTATGATTTTTCCAAATCCTCGGCAACTCGTGCGTGCTATTTGAATTTTGACGAAAAGAGTGCAACTCCCATACCCAAAGGAGCGATTTCGTTGGGAATGACCGTTACGGGCGACGGAAACGGCACTTGGCTAAGGGGTGTGGTAAATGACGGAAATAAAAATTATACAATTGACTTTGCAAGAAATTTGGACACTTCGGATACGGTAGTTACACGGGCAATGCTTCCCGAGACGGAAAATCCTTTAAAGTTGGTCAGAATCTATGCGGTCGAGGACAGACCTATGTCTAAATACAAAGGTTCCGTCACAATAAGCAATTTGACGGCGAACTATCCGCTGCCGCTTAAAAAAATCGAAGACCTTCCGAAAGATATTCCCCCGAAAGACCCGAAAGAGGGAGCCGCTCTTGAAGGAGCGTTGATATCCGTAGTGAATGAACCTTACACTTATGACAACAATAAAGCGGACACTTCCGCATTGATGAAGAACGCAAACGGACAAACGTTGATTTCTCTAAACGGTTTCTCAAAATCCGATATTTCGGGTAAAAGGGCTGTTGATGGAAAACTTTTCAGCTATAATTACAATGACAATGCGGCGGTCTTGACGCTCTCAGCCGTTAAGGGAAGCATTTGGACAACCGCCTCTCCGCAGTGGCCCGCCATATTTGAATTAAAAAATGCGGACAGAAAAAATATATTGGTAACATTGGATAAACCCGTTGCAAAAATCGTGGACAAGTTGGAGGCGGATTTATTCCGAAGGCAAATGGCTGAGCTTGTCGAGACGGGAAAAAATGTTGTAGTGGTGCAGAAGTCAACCAAAAATGCCAAGTATATCAAAAATGGAGTGAGATATCTTGAGGTATATGAAAACAGCATAAGGAAACCCTCCGATATCCCCCGTCAAACTATTTTGAATTTAAAATTTTCTCCCGACGATTTTTCCTATTCTTATTTCTTGCCCTTTGCAAAAAAGTAAGTAAAATCAAACTAAAAAACACCTTTGTGAGAAAGCAAAGGTGTTTTTTTAACTTATCCGATTTTTATTGAGCCGTTGGAAGTTGCGGCTTTATATACGATTGCACGATCTTCATTGTCAAGGTAGTCGGTGGATTCGGCTTCGACTTTTTTCATTCCATAGTTCACATGGGTGTTGGTTGAATAAATCAGACGATCCTTATTTATTTCAATAGAGCCCATTGAAGTTTCAAGCATATACTTTGAGGGTTTATATTTGGGAGTTTTATCAATCTTTATTGAGCCGTTGGTGGTTTGCAAATCAATTTCAGAAACGGACTCCTCATCATAGTTTGTAAGTTCCACTTTTCCGTTGGTAGTATAGAGTAAAATTCTTTCGGATAGTATACTGTCCGCAACGAGCGAAGAATTTGTGGTCTTAAGGACGAGATCGTCGCTCCTTACCGAATATGCCTCAACCGAAGAATTTGAGGTGCGGCAGTTTATAAGCGGACAGTCTACATTTGCAAGTTTGAGTTTCCCGTTGGAGGTCTGAGCATTTATTTCATTCGCTCCAATTTTTTCAAATTCAATTCTTCCGTTTTTCGTGGACAGTTCAATATTTTTTGCCGAAATCCCTTTTAATAAAATTCTGCCGTTGGTGGTTTCAAAGTTTACTAAGTCGCAGCTTACTCCTTTCATTGCAAGCCCTCCGTTTTTAGTTTGGAGGTATATTTTGTCATAATCCATTCTCGGAATGATTCCCTCAATGGCAATGCTCACTCCGCTGAAACGGGGAGAGAATATAAGTCTATCGTCTTCAAGATAGAAATCAAACAACTTTTCTCCGGGAGAGATTTCCTTTCGTTTGTAGCTTGCGGTGACATTCAAAGAAAGCTTTTCAGCTTCTTTGGATGATTTTAATATAATACCGCCGTTTACGGCTTTGAAATCCAATGTGGGATTTCTAACTCCCGATAGGTCGTATTCAATGGCACTTTGTATCGTTTCCATTTCTTTGTTGTTTGAATTAACTGCAAAATCCTTGACATTTAAAACTATCCCCTCAAAAGCCTGTCCCAAATCCTTTCCGAGATCGCTAACCGCACTTCCCACTTCAACCCCGATATTTCCGATTGTTTTTGAAAAACTGTCTCCTTCATTTCCGCCGAGTTTGACAGCCATCTCATCGAGCTTACCTGAAATTTTCTGCATAATCTGCTCAAGGTTGATTTCCTTTTTTGAAGAACTTCTTCCCGAATAGAAGCTTCCGGTGCTTTCTTTGGTTTTTCCGAGAGCGTCCAACAGCTTTTCCGCTTCTTCCGTACTTATCTTGCCATCTTTGAGCATTTCCAAAATCATACGCTTTTCTTCATTCATAACTATTCCTCCTTATCTTTCGTTATAGCCGAAAAAGCCTTGCCATCTCATTGAGTTTATCTGAAATTATCTTTATAATCAGCTCAAGGTCAATTTCCTTTTTTGAAGAACTGCCTCCTGAGAGGAAGTCGCCTAAACTTTCCTCGGACTTTCCAAGAGCATACAACAGCCTTTCCGCTTCCTCCGTGCTTATCTTGCCATCTTTAAGCATATCCAAAACCATACGTTTTTCTTCATTCATAACTATTACTCGCTATTTCTCGTTATGGCTGAAAAAGCTTCGTCAAATGACATCTCCCCTCCTGAGAGTTTGCTTAGGATATTGATATTCTCCTCCGACACTTCTTCTTCAATTTCTTCATCTATAAATCCCAAATGCTTAAGCGCCTGATCCAGCTTATTTTTCACTGTGGGATATGAGAGATCAAGAGCACTTCCTACAGCTTTTATATTTCCCCGTTTCCTGAGAAAAAGTTCTATAAACTCCAAATCTTCATCAGGAAGTTTTTCAAAACGAGAGCGTGCAAAATCACCTTCCACCACAGTACCGCAGTCCTCACACACAAGTCTCGCTATATGGAGTTTATTTCCGCAAGCGGGGCAAGCGGTCACAATTTTTTCTTTCATAATTCCTCCTTCCACTTTCGCAAGTATAATACCACAAAAATAAAAAAACACAACTATAAAATCAATTTTTTTAAAAAGTTTTTTAATTATAAAGATTCAAAATATATGTAAAATTTTTATTCAACAGCATTATTTTACAAGCAAAGAATTTAGTTGCGCCAATACTCTCAATGAGATAATATTACAGGATGGAAAAGGAGTGATATTATGAATAAGGAATGGAATTTATCCCTAGTCTACAAGGGGATTGATGATCCGAAATATTTGGAGGACATCGAAGTTTTGAAAAATAAACTTGAAGAATTCAGCTCGTCTTTGACAAAGACCGATGGCTCAAAGGAACTTGAGAAAATTTTAAGGCTCAAAGAAGAGGTATATGTGCTGTTCACACGCTTGGGGTTTTATCAGAGCCTGAGAATTTCGACAAACACCGAGGACGGAGAATTGATTGCGGAGAATGCGAAGCTTGAAAGATTGCTTGCACAATACGCCGGAGATTTTTCCTCGTTTGATAAGCTGCTCGGGAGTGTGGAAAATTTGGACGAATTGGCAAAAAAAAGTGAGTTGATTGCGGATTATAGTTTCCTGATTAAAGAGGCTAAGAAAAATCTTTCGCATTTACTTCCCGACGGTGAGGAAGTAATTTTCAGTGCAATGGATCAAACCGGAGGTATGGCGTGGGGAAGTCTTCAATCATATCTCACATCCACGGTTAAAGCTGAGTATAGAGAAAAGATTTTAACATTATCCGAGGTAAGAAATCTTGCATTTGATAAAGATCCCGAAGTCAGATTGGAAGCATACGAGGCGGAGAAAAAAGCTTGCGAAAAAATTCAGGACTCCGTGGCTTTCGCTTTAAACAACATTAAAAACCAAGTCAACTTTGAAGCAAAAAAAAGAGGGTTTTCTTCTCCTCTGAAAATGACCCTTGAGATGTCAAGAATGTCGGAGGATACCTTGAATGCTCTTATGGGAGCTATAAATGACGCACTACCGGATATAAGAAAATATTTCAGAAAAAAAGCGGAGCTTTTGGGACATAATGGAGCTCTTCCTTGGCAGGATCTTTTTGCACCCGTAGGCAGCTATTCAAAGATTTTTTCAGCAGAAGAAGCCAAGGATTATTTAATCTCGGCTTTTGATAATTTTTCCCCCGAAATTTCCGGCTTAATAAGAGAAGCTTTTGAAAATGAATGGATTGATTTTTACCCCAAGTCGGGAAAAGTCGGTGGAGCGTTTTGTTCAGGACTTCAGGAACTTAAGCAAAGCAGAATACTCACAAATTTTGACGGTTCATTCAGTGCCGTAGACACTCTTGCTCACGAATTGGGGCACGCTTTTCACAACAGACAGATGGAGAATAATCGTCCTCTCCTTTGTGATTATCCTATGCCCATAGCTGAAACGGCATCGACTTTAAATGAAGTGCATCTTGGAAAATTTGCTTTAGAAAAGGCGACAACGGAGGAAAAACTGGGACTTCTTGATTCAAACCTCAGAGAAAAAACACAAACCACGGTGGATATTTATTCTCGTTATCTTTTTGAAAGTGCGGTTTTTGGAAAGGTTGAAGATAAATTCCTGATGGCTGACGATTTAAATTCTCTTATGGTTAAATGCCAAAAGTTGGCATATGGAGACGGATTGGACGAATCAACTCTTCATAAAGGTATGTGGATTGTTAAGGCACATTATTACAGCTCCGCACTGAGTTTTTATAATTTCCCCTATGCTTTCGGCAGTCTTTTTGCACAAGGACTTTACAAAATGTTTGAAGAGGAAAAAGACGCATTTTTCCCCAAATATAAAAAAATGCTAAGTCTCACTTCTCAATGCACTATGGAAGAAGCTGGGTATGCGATGGGAGCGGATCTTACGAAAAAAGATTTTTGGAAAAAGAGCCTTGAGTCATTGCAGGAAATGATAGACGAGTTTTGTACCTTGAGCGTGAAATAAATTTGTTTTGAATTAAACTTGTAGGGTAAAAAGGGGAAACAGAGGGGGCGATTTTGGTTTCGACGGGGATTCGGAACGAAGATTAGCGAGTAGTCCTGTCATATGACTTTAAACCGGGCAAAAAAAATAATTGACAACAATAATTACGCATTAGCTGCTTAGTGCGGCTCCGCTTTGATTAAGATTCCTGCATCTTTATCGAAAGCGTCATTTCAGCAGGGAACCGAGATTTGCAAAGCTTTGAGCAGATAACGGAATTTATGAAGCTACCTTTGCTTGGGTGTGTCGATTCTTCCTAAGCAAGGGGAAATTAAATGATCGACTGCACTCGGAGAAAGTTTTCCGGAAGGGTTTTCGGACGCGGGTTCAAATCCCGCCGCCTCCATCAAAAGCATCACCGGTCGAACCCCCGAAGTGACGATTGTCGTTTTGCCTTATGATTTATTATTTGCTGCGCGAATTAAGGATAGACTTTAAGTCTATCCTTTTTTTGTAGCGGAGGGTTTGAGTTTGCTACCTCTTCAAAAAAAAGGCTCATTCAAGCCCTTTTTAATACAGTTTCTCTATAATTTCTTTTTCAATTTCAAAAGTGTGCTCCTCTTTGGGAAAAGCGCAGCTTTTGACTTCTTCAATATATTTTTTTATTCCGTCTCTCATAACTTCGCCCACATTTGCAAACTTCTTTACAAACTTGGGAGAAAAGTCGCTATAAAGTCCGAGCATATCCTGATAGACAAGAACCTGACCGTCGCAATAAGCACCTGCACCTATCCCGATTGTGGGTATGTCCAGCATATCGGTGATTTTTTTTGCAAGCAATGCAGGGACACACTCAAGCACAACTGCGAACGCACCCGCTTGTCGAACTGCCAAGGCGTCCTCAACCAATTTTTTTGCAGACTCCTCGTCCTTCCCTTGAACCTTAAATCCCCCCAGAGAATTCACCGCCTGCGGGGTAAGCCCTATATGAGCGCACACCGGTATCTTCGCGTCAACTATTGCCCTTATGATGTCGGATACTTCTTTTCCGCCCTCAAGTTTAACGCAATTCGCTCTGCCCTCGCTCATAAGTCTTCCTGCATTTATAACGGCGTCTCTCACTCCGGTGCTGTAAGACATAAAGGGCATATCTCCTATAATAAGCGCCTCCTTAGTCCCTCTTGCCACTGCGGAAATATGGTGTATCATATCCTCCATCGTAACGCTTAGAGTGTCCTCATATCCGAGCATTACCATTCCCAATGAGTCCCCTACCAGTATGGAATTTATCCCCGACTCGTCTATTATTTTTGCGGTGGTATAATCATATGCAGTAAGCATAGTGAGTTTCTCGCCTTTTTCTTTTGCGTCCTTAAAGGTCAAAACGGTGTTTTTCATGAATTGTTCTCCTTTCTCAACAAAGCTTTCAGTTCTCCATAATCTCTGTCTTTATGTTTTTTTTCGGCGACTTTTAAAACCTCAAGACTCAGCAATCTGTAAACATCCTCAATATCTTTACAGTCGGATATCGCTCTTAGATGATTTTTGACGGTATAAACATCATTCCTCTCCACAGGACCGGTTATGGAATCGGAAAAGCCTTTTTCAAAAAAATTTTTCAGATTTAGACTCGCCAAACCCTGAAATGCACTCAAAGCTTCATTCTCTTTAAATCCGTATTCATAAAGCAGGCTTAAAGATATATTCCCCAGAGCAAGCACCAAATTGCTGAAAAAAACCGACGCCAAATGATATTTGGTTTTATCCTCCGCCTCCATAATTTTATACTGATTGCCTTTTGATTTGAGAAGTTTCTCAATCACCTCCAAAGCTTTTTTATCTCCCTCCAAGGTGAAAAAAGTTTTATCCATATCCCTATGGGAAAACTCTTTGCTGCTTATTGCCATAAGCGGGTGGAGCGAACACCCGTGTGCACCTTTTTGGGAGATGTCCGAAAAAATTTTTGACGACAGTGAACCGCTCAAATGACATATTATTTTATCTCGCAAATCAAGCGGGCAAATTTCTTTCCAAACTTCCGAAACAACATCATCGGGAGTTGCAATAATCAAAACATCGCTGCCGCATACAACTTCTTCCAAACTGTTAAACTTTTTGGAGTTCGTAAGCTCACAGGCATACTTCGCACTCTCCAAAGATCTGCTGTAATAACCTGACAGAAAAAAAACATCGGTGTTAAAAAAATAAAGTCCGATTGAAACCCCCGCTTTGCCCGCTCCCACTATTCCGACCCTATACATTCCAAACACCTCACAAACTAATTTTAAAATAATTCTATCAAAAAGATTAAAAAAAAACAAATGCGTTTAATGCCGAAAAATTTGGGAAAAATACCTGAGGGGAACAAAGGAGGAATACAATGAAAAGATTATTATGCTTAGGTTTGGCGGTATCATTGATTGCGTTTTCTTCGGTGAATTCATATGCTGAAGCTCCGAAAACTGCAAACAATAAAGCTCCGCAAAAGGCTATGCAAAAAGAGATGCAACTGAGAGATACTTTGTTCAAAAACGGACTCGATTCCCTTAAGAGATTGTATAACAAGAAAAATATTATGATCTCTCCGCTCTCCATAGCGGAAGCGTCGGCAATGCTTATGAACGGCGCAGAGGGAAACACCAAAAAAGAGCTTGAAGGATATCTCTCAAACGGAGAAAAACTCACAAAAGAACTTTCATCTTATAACAACACTCCGAAAAAAGAATTGAAAGTCGCAAATTCAATGTGGGTGGGAAAGTCCATAAAGAAAGAATTTTTGGAACAAAACAAGAAAATGAATGCGGAAGCATTCGATGAAGTGAATGCAAAAAAAATCAACGAGTGGGTTTCCAAAAAGACGGACAAGATGATTAAGGAAATCGTAGACAGTTCGGTGAACGGAAAACCGTCAGTGTTGGTGAATGCCTTGGCATTCGAGGCAAAGTGGTTAAACAAATATACCGAAGATTATGTAAAAAAATCTTTCACTTCCATCGACGGCAAGAAAACACAAGCGGACTTTATGGAATTTTATTCCGATAAAATCTATCTTTCAAGCGACAAGGCGGAGGCTTTTGTAAAATATTATGAAAGCACAACCGATAAGGCTTCATCCGTTGAAGACAAGTCGGCTTTCGGAATTTTAAACAACAAGAATTTCAAATACTTGGCTATACTTCCCAAAAAGGGCGAGGACTTTGACAAATACTTAAAAGCTCTCGACGAAAAAGAGATTGAAACTCTTTTGAAATCTCACGAGAAATACAAAGGAGACAAACTTGTTGCCATTATGCCCAAGTATAAATCGGAATACTCTACAGGTCTTAAAGAAATTTTCCAAGCAAACGGAGTGAAAGACGCTTTTGACAAGAGTATGGCAAATTTCTCAAAGATGAGTGATTCCAAAGGACTTTATGTGGGTGATATTATACACAAGACCTTCGTTGAGGTGGACAGAGAGGGAACAAAAGCCGCAGCGGCGACGGCAGCCATTATGGAAGCTATGATGGAACAAGGCGAACCCATGGTTCACACGGTTACTTTAGATAGACCCTTTATCTATATCATTCTTGACAACGACAACAATCCCGTATTTATGGGAGTTCAAACTTCAATATAAAAAAATAAGTTCCCCGAAAGCTTCTGATTTTTTTCAGGAGCTTTTTTATTGCGAATCTGTGATATAATTTCAGGGGTGGGAAACTTAAAACTTTTGAAAGCTGTAGCGAAAATAAACGGACTTGGGAGGTCGGAAGTATGAAAAAATATTGGAAAGAGTTAATTATATTGACTTTGCAATTACTTATGTTTTATGTATCCCCTTTAGCTGCGGGACCTGCTGACGCAATCGGAATGGTATTGTTGATTGTAATCGCAACTTTTATATTGGCAATGGCTATGGGAATTATGTCAAAGGAAAAAATCAAGTATCTATATCCGATTTTTACATCAGTTCTGTTTATTCCGTCGGTTTTTATCTACTACAATGAGTCAGCCTTGGTACACTCCGTTTGGTATTTGGTAATTTCTTCCATAGGATTATCGATGGGTGCTTTGATATGTCATTTTAGGAATTAATACTATTCTTCTTTTAAATCATTGATTTTAACCAATCTCTATTTGTAATAC
>CAUVKI010000013.1:0-46662 GCA_963552605.1 uncultured Tissierellia bacterium | reverse complement strand
TTCTTAAGATCTTTTTCCATTTCATTCCCCCCTTTAGGTTATTATATCATACTTTTATGATAGAGGTTAGGTTGTTGTTTATTCGGATATCGTGCACTCAAAAATCTTCAGCTTGACATTTTTTTTCGGTAAAGATATATTGCAAGAGACAAAAATAATTTCGGAGATGGGATATGATTAGAATAAGTGAGGGATTATCGGAAAAAATAAAAGACAGTACGGACATAGTTTCTTTAATTTCTTCTTATGTTGAGCTAAAAAAAACGGGGAGAGGTTATACAGGGCTGTGTCCTTTTCATTCGGAAAAAACGCCTTCTTTTTCCGTTAATGAAGAGAGGCAATATTTTCATTGTTTCGGCTGCGGAGAAAGTGGAGATGCGATTACCTTTGTTATGAAGATGGAAAATCTTTCTTTTGCGGATTCGGTTAAGCTGTTGGCTGAAAGAGCGGGAATACAAATTGAAGATACCTCTTTGGAAGATGTAGGTGAGAAAAGGCGTAAGAGATTATATGAAGTGAATTCCCTAGCCGCTCGTTTCTATTATGAAAATCTCAAAAAAAACAAAAGAGCACAAGCATATCTTGACGGGAGAGGTTTATCTGAAAGTACGCAAAAATTGTTCGGATTGGGGTATGCCGAAGATGCTTGGGATAGTTTGGTTGTCGCAATGAAAGGAAAGGCCACTGAGGAGGAATTGGTTTCGCTGGGACTAATAAAAAAGAGTAAGACGGGTTCGTTTTATGATACTTTTCGCAATAGGATAGTTTTTCCCATAATAGATGTGAAAAATCGTGTGATAGGTTTTGGAGCGAGAGCTATGGGAGATGACAAGCCGAAGTATCTTAACAGTCCGGAAAGTGAAATTTTTTCAAAAGGACATAATCTTTACGGGCTTAACTTGGTAAAAAAATATTCCGACCGCAAGGCGATTTTTTTGGTTGAGGGATATATGGACGTGATTTCTCTTTTTCAAAAGGGAATTCCCATGGCAGTTGCGAGTTTGGGTACCGCTCTTACGGAAAAGCAGGCTAAGATGGTTTCCCGTTTCGGAAGTAGGATTTATATTTCTTATGACTCGGACCAAGCCGGAGTAAAGGCGACTTTGAGGGTGATAGATATTTTTTATGATGCGGGAGAAACGCCTCAAATAATTTCGATGGGAGATGCAAAAGATCCTGATGAATTTTTTAAGTCGCATTCTAAAGAGGATTTTTTTAAACTGACGGAAAAATCAAAAACTCCCTATGTGTATAGAATGGATTTTTTGCGATCTAAATATGACATAACTTCGCCGGAAGAGAAGATGAAACTTATACGAGAGTTTTTGAATATGACCCGTACTATAAAAAATCCTTTGCAAAGAGAGGTGTTGTATCAAAAGTTTTCGGAGGATCTTAATCTTTCGCATGAAGTGATGAAAAGCGTGGTGAAAGATTATAAGCCTGTCGGAAATGAAAATATATCTCTACCTCCAATTAGGAAAAAGGTGATTGATTTTTGGGAATTTCAACTCGTAAAACTTTGTGCGATTGCCCCTGAAATCTTTGAGAGGATTAGGGGAGAGTGCCCGGATTTTGTGTTTCAAAATCAAGAATTTGGGAATATACATCAGGCTATTGAGAGTATAAGACAAAAGAATGGCGATATTGAAAGAGCTAAGCTTTATGAGTTGGTGTTGAAAGAAAATCCGGGTTGTTCGGATAGGCTTAAGCAGATTTTTTTTGTGAATGAGGATTTTTTCAATGAGGAAATGGAAGAAAGCTTAAGTGAGTACATAAAAATGGAAGAAAAGAAAAGGTTGAAGAGAGAAAGAGCTGAGCTGTTGTCGAAATTGAAAGCTTCCGAGTGCAGTGTTGAGCTGCTTTCGGAGCTTGCAAGAATAAACAAGATACTTAAAATGACTTAGACGGGGTTTGTAAGGAGGGGCTTGTCTTGGCAGAGCAAAAAAACATAGTTCAATTGAATGAGGTCAAAAAGCTGATTGCGGACGGAAAAAAGGTCGGATTTCTTTTGGAGTCGGAGATTTTAAATCGTTTGGGAGAGTTGAATATAAACTTGGATCAAATCGAGGATATGTATAATAAGTTTGAAGAAAAGGGCATAGAAGTGAAAAAAGATTCCGAGATGAAACAAAACCTTGTGTCGAAAGAAGAGGAAATAGACCTGTCCAAAGAGGATCTCTCAGTTCCTAAGGGTGTGAATATAGATGATCCCGTGCGTATGTATCTTAAGGAAATAGGAAAAATTCCGCTCTTATCCATAGATGAAGAAATCGCTTTAGCTAAGAGTATGGAAGTGGGTTCGGAAGCCGCAAAGAGAAAACTTGCGGAGGCAAATCTGAGATTGGTGGTGAGCATAGCCAAGCGTTATGTGGGTCGAGGAATGATGTTTCTTGACTTGATACAAGAGGGTAATTTGGGGCTTATGAAAGCCGTCGAAAAATTTGATTATACTAAGGGCTTTAAATTCAGTACCTATGCCACTTGGTGGATTAGACAGGCGATTACAAGGGCGATTGCGGATCAGGCGAGAACTATAAGGATTCCCGTTCATATGGTTGAAACGATAAATAAGCTTGTAAGGATACAGCGAAGTCTTGTTCAGGAGCTTGGCAGGGATCCGATAGCGGAAGAGATTGCAAAGGAAATGGGAATGGAAGTCGAAAAGGTTCGGGAGATAATGAAGATTGCGCAGGAACCGGTATCCCTCGAAACTCCGATAGGCGAGGAGGAGGATTCTCATCTTGGAGATTTCATTCCGGATAATGAAGTCTTAGCTCCTGCGGAGGCGGCGACTTTTATAATGCTTAAGGAACAACTCTCCGAGGTTTTGGACACTCTCACTCTCAGAGAGAGAAAGGTCTTAAGGCTTCGTTTCGGTTTAGATGACGGAAGAGCAAGAACGCTTGAGGAAGTTGGGCAGGAGTTTGATGTCACAAGGGAGAGAATTCGCCAGATTGAGGCAAAGGCTCTAAGAAAACTCAGACATCCCAGCAGGTCAAAAAGACTTAAGGATTTTTTGGAATGATTCTACCTGAAAGAATGAAAAAAATTGTGCAACAGGTTTCTGAAAATTCCATAGTTGCGGACATAGGCACTGACCACGGGTTAATTCCCAAATACTTACTTGAAAAGAGAAGAATAAAATATGCGATAGCAAGCGATGTTTCAGGAGGTTCGTTGGAAAAAGCGAGAATGCTTTTCAAAATGAGCGGACTTGACTGTAAAACCGATTGCAGGGAGGGCTACGGTCTTTCCGTCCTAAAACCCTATGAGGCGGACGAAATAGTCATAGCGGGAATGGGGGGAATATTGATAGCCGAGATTATAAAGCGGGGAATGGAAGTTGTTTTTAGCTGCCATTCCCTTATTTTGCAGCCAAACACCGCTTGTCCCGAGCTCAGAAGTTTTTTAAATGAAAGCGGGATGGGCATTTTTGATGAGTGTCTTGTCGAGGAAAGGGGAAAGTTTTATGAGATTATGGTTGTAAAACCCGAGCCTTCTCCCATCAGTTGCGAGAATTTTTATATAAGCGGCTATTGGAAGCGTGATGAAGTTTTTTACAGCTACATAAGAAAGAAACTTAAAAAGACGGATATTGCTCTTTGCGGAATGAAGTCGTCAAAAAATCCTAATGAAGAGCGAATTTTGGAATTGGAAAAGATAAAAGATATTCTTATGAAAAATCTCGCCTCCATATAATTTTAATCCTATATGAAATATTCGAGATATGTTATTCCTTTGTCGTGGCGGGTTGTAAAATAATACTTGTTTTTCGCAAAAGGCTGTGATAAAATTTTCCGAGTACGGTGTTGGGGGTGATGATATGCAAAAAGATTTGCAGCCGGAATATAAAGAGGCTACCGTTACCTGTGCATGTGGGAATACATGGAAAACGGGTTCGGTAAAGGATACGCTCAAGGTGGAGATTTGTTCTGAATGCCACCCTTTTTATACGGGCAAACAAAAATTTTCCGAGCGTGGCGGTCGCGTAGAGAAGTTCAAAAAGAAATACAAGATCAACTAGCGTGAAAGGTTCGTGCTTTTTTTGGTGCGAACTTTTCTTTTTTTTTGGGGAGATAATCTATATGACTGTCGGGGAATTTTTGTTTTTGAGAGAGGAAGGGAAGAAAGAAAGAGAACTTCTGCTTATGGAACTTTTGAATATGGGAAGAGGAGAGTTATATAGAAAAAAATTATCTCTTTTGCCTGAAAACGATGAAAGGCTATATGAGATGGATCTTTCTTTGAGTCGGGAAATGCCTGTGGAATATGTTTTGGGAAAGACAACTTTTTTCGGAAGGAGTTTTTTTGTGGGAGAGGGAGTGCTTATTCCAAGGCAGGAAACGGAACTTTTAGTGGAACTCCTGCTTTCCGAGTCGGGTTCTTCTCACAAAAATATTTTAGATCTTTGCACGGGTTCGGGGGTAATCGGGCTTACGATTGCTTCGGAAAGACCCGAAGTTTTCGTTTCTCTTTCGGATATAGACGAAAAAGCTCTTGATTATGCCATAAGGAATAGAGAGCACTTAAAAGTAAAAAATTGCGAGATAGTTTCGGGAAACCTGTTTGAACCGTTTTCGGGAAGAAAATTTGATGTGATAGTTTCCAATCCGCCCTATGTGCCGACCGGAGAGCTTAATTTTTTGGAGCCCTCGGTTAAATTTGAACCCGAAACGGCTCTTGACGGCGGTTGCGACGGGCTTAAGTTTTACCGTGAGATTTCTAAAAAGCTTCCGTTGTATTTGGCGGATGGCGGAATGTTTTTGGCGGAAATAGGTTATAATCAGGGAGAGGAGTTAAAGAAAATTTTCGGCAAGGGAGAAATTCAAAAGGATTATCAAGGCAACGACAGATTTTTTATTTTTAGGAACTGAAATAATGTGGGAGTTATTTTTTACTTTTTTTAAGATAGGTGCTTTTACCTTCGGGGGAGGGTACGCTATGGTTCCGCTTATTGAGAAGCAAGTTGTTGAAAAAAAAGGCTGGCTTTCTCAAGAGGAGTTCTTAAATGTAATAGCGGTGGCGGAGTCCACACCCGGTCCCATAGCGGTCAATATTGCCACCTATGTCGGTAATAGACATTCCAAACTTTTTGGGGGAATTTTCGCAACATTGGGAGTGATTTTACCCTCGTTTTTAATTATTTTTATAATTGCGAGCTTCTTGTGGAGTTATAGAGATAATGCAATAATTATTCGTGCGTTCAAAGGGATACGCATTGCAGTATGTGTCCTGATTATAAACGCTTGGTGGAAGATGACGGAGTCGGAGAAGAAAACTCCTTTGCTGTTAGTTGTGATGGTGTCTTGTGCCTTGGCAGTTGTATTTTTGAAACTCAGTCCGATAGCTCTGATTGCTTTGGGAGCGACGGCTGCGGTAATCTGCGATTTCAAGAAGGATAGACGATGATTTATTTTAAGCTCTTTTTGACTTTTTTCAAAATAGGTGCGTTTACATTCGGCGGAGGGTATGCTATGCTGCCGCTTGTTCGCAATGCTGTAATTCTTGAGAATGATTGGATAAGCAATGAAGAATTTGTAGATATACTTGCAGTTTCGGAAATGACTCCGGGTCCCGTTTCTATAAATTGCGCAACCTTTGTCGGTGAAAGGACAGCGGGAATTTTCGGGGCTTTGGCGGCAACTTTGGGAGTGGTAACGCCGTCGGTCATTGTGATTAGCGTTGTGGTTAAATTTTTAAATGCTTTTTCAGAAAACAGAACGGTAAAGGCGGCTTTCACCGGAATTCGTCCCGTAGTGCTCGGGCTTTTGTTGTCCGCTTCAATAACCGTGGCTATGGCGACCGTGTCGGACTTTAAAGGCGTTTTAATTGCGGCGGTTTTTTTTGCGCTTATCAGATTAAAAAAAATTGATCCCATATTTTTAATTATATTGGGAGCAGTTTGCGGCTTAATTTTTTATTGAGGAGATTATTTTATGAAACTTACGGAAAAACTGGATCTTGTGCAAGAAAAGTATGACGAGCTTGCAAAGAAAATAATAGATCCGGATATTATGAACGACAGAGAGAAATGGCAAAAACTTCTGATTGAGCATGGTGAGCTTGAAGAACTTATGAACGCTTACAGAGAGTACAAAAAACTCAATGAGGAGCTTAAGAATTCAAAGGAAATGCTCTATGAAAAACTTGATGAGGATATGCGTGAACTTGTCAAGGAAGAGGTGAAAGAGCTTGAGGAAAAAATAGAAATTTCGCAAAATGAATTAAAAAAGATGTTAATTCCGAAAGACCCGAATGATGAAAGAAATGTTATTATGGAAATCAGGGGAGGTACAGGAGGAGATGAGGCGGCTCTTTTTGCCGGAGATCTATATAGAATGTACACAAGGTTTGTGGAGAGAAGAAGGTGGAAAATTGAGATAATGGACATCAACGAAATCGGAATCGGGGGAGTGAAAGAGGTTTCGATGATGATTGTCGGAAAAGGAGCTTACAGCAAGCTTAAATATGAATCCGGAGTGCACAGGGTGCAGAGAGTGCCTGAAACGGAAAGTTCCGGAAGAATTCATACCTCCGCTGCAACGGTTGCAGTATTACCCGAGGCGGAAGATGTTGATGTGGAGATTGATGAAAGGGATTTGGATATTATAACCTGCAGATCGAGCGGAGCCGGAGGACAGCATGTAAACACTACAGATTCCGCAGTTAGAATTACTCACCTGCCCACAGGAATAGTGGTGACTTGTCAAGACGAGAGAAGTCAGCTGAAAAATCGTGATAAGGCGATGAAAGTGCTTAGATCGAAACTCTATGAAAAAAAGCTTGAAGAACAGCAGGCAGCCATTGCCAGCGAGAGAAAGGGAATGGTCGGGTCGGGAGATCGCTCGGAAAGAATTCGCACTTATAATTTTCCGCAAAGCCGTGTGACCGACCATAGAATAAATCTCACGCTATATAAGCTCGACTCCATAATGGACGGAGATCTGAATGAGTTGATTGACGCACTGGCAACCAATTCCGAAGCGGAGAAATTAAATCAGGAGCTGGGTTAATCTTGAGGGAGAGATCCCTCTTTTTTATTTCCCGAATAAAAAATTAGCTATAAGCCAAAGTATCGTCAAGTGCACAGGATAGAAAAAATAGAAAAAGTATTTCAAAGACGGTCCTTTTTTTCCTCCATAAAGAAGCATAAGAGGAATTGATAGATACACTATTATGGTTGAGGCTTCAAATGAAAAGGCGATTAGTGCACAAATCAGGGTATGTATTTTGGAATTTCTTGCGATATAGAGAAGAAATATTGCAAAAACCCCCCAAGCACCATAGTCCGTGTTGAGAAAATGAGCGGCAAACATTCCCAAAATTAACAATCCCAGCGATGAAATTGTTCTTTTCATAGCTTCCGGAAGGTACTCATCGGGGTATTTTTTTTCAACAATGCTAATTCCCCAAATTGTTAAGAGCCCGATAAGGAGCGTGAAAAAGACATTTTGATATGCAAAATTAAAACTATCTTTAACGAGTGCCAAATCGAAAGGCAGTTCTGAAATCAAAGCGAAAATAAAAAGCCTTAGGGCATACCGAGCTATATTACCCGTATATTTAAATCCCTGAACAATCATAAAACAATAAATCGGAAACGCCAAGCGTCCAATTCCCCTCATAATTTCGTAAAGATCGAAAATATTAATCGGCAAGCCCAAAACAGTATCGAAACCATTGATAAACATCGGCTCCAATAACGCCACGGCGGTGTGGTCGATAAGCATACTGATCACCGCTATCATTTTCAGCGTAAATGCGTTCAATCTTATTTTTTCTGTCATAATACACCCCTAAACTCTTTTTTCTTCCCATTTTCCCTTTCTATAATAATACTCCGTAACCGCAAAGTTCACAACGGACGCCGCAATATAGCTTAACCATATGAAGTTAAGCCCGAGTTTAAACTTCACCGCTAAGGCGCAAATTCCAAGCTGCCCGACCCACCTTGAAAGAAATCCCGAAATGAAAAGCGGAGCGGTTTCTCCGCTTCCCGAAAAGACGACCCTCTTTCCGAAAGCCAAACCCTCAATCACATATGAAACCGCCGTCACCCTAAGCATATTTGCTCCTATGGCTATAACGGTTTTTTCATCTATAAATAGCCTCATAAGCTCCTCGGAAAACAATACCGTAAAAATCGCAAGAAAAGTCATTATCAAGGCACATATTCCCGCCGTAACCTTTGCGACATTTTTTGTTCCTTCGATATCTTCCTCACCCAAAAGTTGTCCCGCAATCGCCGCCCCTCCCATTGCAAAACCGCCCAAAGGCATCAGAAAAAATCCGAAAAGTTTTCCGCAGATTCCCGCCGCACTTATTGCAGAAGTGCCATATACGCTTACAAACTTTATCAAAAGAGCATAGGACACATTCCTTGAAACCATTTCCAAGCCTGCGGGAATCCCTATGCGAATTAAATCTCTGTCTATATTCGGCTCCAATGAAAAAAGTCCTTTCAATGTGATTTTCACAGCCCCGTTTTCTCTTAACAACAACCCCATACCTATAAGCAAACCGATTGCAGCCGAAATTACGGTTGCCGCCGCCGCACCGAATACACCGAGACCCAAGCCTCTTATTCCCACAAAAGGAATTTTTTCAAATATCAGCAAGGGATCCAAAAAAATATTTACAACGGTTGAGATGAACATAATCCGCATTGGAATTTTTGAGTTGTTTGTACATCTGAAAATGGTGTTTACCGAATAGAGGGCGAAATTTACAAACATAAAGACTATTCTCAAAAAACCGTAATCCACAGCGCTCTTAATTATATCAGGATCATCTGTATAAAATTTAAGCGTCGGTTTCAGAATGAGAAAAAAGATTAAAGACGCAATAATCGCTATTAAAATTTTGAAACTTATAGTCTGTTCCGCAATTCTATTGACCCTCTTATCTTCTTTCTTTCCGAAAGCCTGAGAAAGCATAGCAATCGACGCACCGCCTATGACGGCATTGAATACCAAAAAAACCTTTGAAAGTGCGGCAAATAAAGTCACTGCGGATACGGCAGTTTCAGAAATTCTCCCAATCCACATCATATCCGTCATATCATAAAAACTTTCCATAGCAGCGCAGAGCATACTCGGATAGGAAAGACTCCACAGCCTTTTTGTCAACGCCCCGTCTTTCACAAATATATCTCCTTTCCACGGTTTATAATTATACTCAAGTGATATTTAATCGCTCACTAAATATTTTGAATAATTTTTCATTGCAGACAAGTTTATTATATCATTCATATACAAGTGCAAACAGATTTCACGGTAAAAAAAACTCCCTCTCTATAAAGAGGAAGTTTTTGAAATGGAAAGCTTTATCATCTCTCCGTTTATGTCCGTTTGCTCGCCGGAGTTTTCTCTCTCCTCAAAGCTTTTGGATAGAGTTTCTTCCATAATAATTTTTTTGAAATCCTCTATTGCCGATTTCAGCTTTTCTCCGGCTTCAAAAACGACATCAATTCTATCGACCACTTCAAAGCCCGATGCCTTTCTCAAGTTTTGAATTTTTGAGATCAATTCCCTTGCATAACCTTCCCTTAGCAAATTTTCACTCAATTTCGTTTCGAGAACAACAAATACGCCGTTTTCCGTTTCCGCATCAAATCCTTCTTTGGATTCCACCGTTATCATAATAAAATTTTTAGGAATTTCCGTTTCCTCTCCGTCAAGAACCAAGACCGTTTTGCCTTTTTCCTCAATTTCTTTTACCAGAGCTTTTGCATCAGCTTCATTCAGTGCATTTTGAAAAGCCTTTATCTTTTTCCCCAAGGTCGCACCCGCCGCTTTGAAATCGGGTTTTAACTTATAATTCATAAAGGTCGAGAGATCGTGTTCAAAAACGACTTTCTTCACATTAAGCTCTTCCTTTATCAGATTTACCATATCGGAAAGTTCATTCTCATACTTCCCGTCCACCAAAACCTCCGAGAGAGGTTGGCGCACCTTTATTCCTATTTTCTCCCTTGAGGCTCTGCCGAGCGAAACCAAAGTTCTCACCAAGTCCATGCGTTCTTCGACTTTAGGTAGTATTTTACTTTCGTCGGCTTCGGGATATCTTTTTATATGAACGGTTTTTTCGTCCGTAAGGTGAAGATACAATTCCTCCGCCAAAAAAGGTGCAAAGGGTGCAATCAACTTCGATACCCCTAAAAGAATTTCATAGGTCACTCTGAAAACCGTTTCCTTGTCCTTAAGGTTTTCCGACTGCCAAAATCTTCTTCTGTTTCTTCTGATATACCAGTTGGAAAGATCCTCTATTACGAAATCGGAAATATCGTGTACAGCCTTTGTCACTTCAAATTTTTCTATGCTCTCATTGCAATTTTTCAGGAGCTTGTTATATTTTGAGAGCACCCATCTGTCTATTTCATCAAGCGAATTTTCATCAAGCGTCATCTCGGAGGGGTCTATATTCTCCGTGCCGGTATAGAGGGAGAAAAAGTTATAGACATTGCGTATGGAACGGAAAAATTTTGTTTCGACTTCTTTCAGTCCGTCCTCATCGAATTTGGTCGGAACCCAAGGTTGGGAAACGTATACCAAATACCACCTCAGCACGTCCGCTCCGTATTTTTCAAAGAGCATAAAGGGATCCACGGTGTTTCCCTTTGTCTTGCTCATCTTCTTTCCGTCCTTATCCAGCACTAAATCGTTTACCAAAACACTCTTATAAGGACTCGCTCCTTTCATATAGGTGGAGATAGCCATAAGAGAGTAGAACCAGCCTCGGGTTTGGTCAATTCCCTCGCAGATAAAATCCGCGGGAAACAAATTTTCAAAATCTTCCTTGTGCTCAAAAGGGTAGTGCCATTGCGCAAAGGGCATTGCTCCGGAGTCAAACCACACGTCGATGACATCTGTTTCTCTGGTCATCTTAGCACCGCATTTTTCGCACTTAAGATGGACATTATCCACATAGGGTCGGTGCAGCTCGATATTTTCGTCTATATCCTCTAAAGCCTCTTTGACCAGCTCCGCCCTTGAACCTATACTTTTTATATGTCCGCATTCATCACATCTCCATAGAGGGAGCGGAGTTCCCCAATACCTTGAGCGTGAAATCGCCCAGTCGTTCAGGTTCTCAAGCCAATTTCCGAAACGCTTTTCCCCCACAAATGCGGGATACCACTTTACATTACTGTTATTTTCTACAAGCTTGTCCTTGAATTTATTGACCTCAATATACCACGAGGGCTTTGCGTAATAGAGCAGGGGAGTGTGGCACCTCCAGCAGTGTGGATAATTATGCTCCATCTTTTGTTTGCGAACCAAAAGCCCGTTTTCTTTAAGATGCTTAATTATATCGGGGTCGGCGTCTATGACGAATTTCCCCCTCCACCTTGTTTCAGTAAATTTTCCGTCAAGATCCACAGGCTTTACAACTGCCAAATCATATCTTAATCCCGTGTTATAATCGTCCTCTCCGAACGCCGTTGCTGTATGAACAATTCCCGTTCCGTCCTCCGTGGTCACATAATCCGCACAGACCACAAAAAACGCATTTTTTTCAACCTTGATTTCAGGAATTAGCTGTTCATACTTTCTGTATTCCAAATCCTTACCTTTTATAATTTCAATAACTTCATAATCTTCTCCCAAAACCTTATCCGAAAGAGCTTTTGCACAATAGTAAATCTTTCCGTCATCAGCCTTGGCTTTAATATAATCCACCTCCGGATTTACAGCTAACGCCACATTTGAGGGAAGTGTCCAAGGAGTGGTTGTCCAGGCGAGGAAATATGCATCTTCATCTTTTGCCTTAAACCTCACTATCACCGTTTCGGTCTTTATATTCTCATACCCTTGCGCAACTTCGTGGCTTGCAAGTCCCGTACCGCATCGGGAGCAGTAGGGAAGAATTTTATGTCCCTCATATAAAAGATCGTCCTTAAACATCTTATCCAAGATATGCCACACGCTCTCGATATAGTCATTATTCAATGTGATATAAGGGTCATCAAGGTCTATAAGATATGCCATTTGACGGGTCATATCTCTCCAAAGTTTTTCATAGCGAAAAACCGACTCACGGCATTTTTTATTAAAAGCCTCTATCCCGTATTCAACCACCTCATTTTTATCTTTAAGTCCCAATTCCTTTTCCACTTCTATCTCCACGGGAAGTCCGTGAGTATCCCAACCGGCTTTTCTTCTCACCTTGTAGCCTTTCATAGTTTTATAACGGCAGGTGAGATCTTTAAGAGTGCGTGCCATTACATGGTGAATGCCGGGCTTGCCGTTGGCGGTGGGAGGACCTTCATAAAACACAAAGTTCGGGCTGTCTTTTCTTTCGGACATACAGGTCTTTAAAAGATCAATCTCTTCCCAATACTTTGCAATCTCCCTTTCTCTCTCGCAGGCTTTTTTTTTGGATAATTCTTCAAATTTCTTCATAATTCCTCCTTTATTTCAGTAACTAAAAAATCCCGGAAAAACTCCGGGACGAACTCTCGCGGTACCACCCGACTTGCAGAAAAAAATCTGCCGCCTCAATGCAAATAACGGCGCAACCCGTTCTTCCATTTCCGAAAGAAAACTCAGGGGTGATCTTCAAACACATTGTCTGCGAACTCTCACCGCCCGCCCGCTCTCTTTAAGACAATGCGCCCTACTCTTCCCGTCCATGTCGCTTTTAATGATAAGACAGCCCTCAAAAAAAGTCAAGCGATTTATTCCATTCGGAACTGAGAGGATTAATAAGAAAGTCCTTCCGTATTTGTTTTTTGTCCATAGCACTACGCCGACAAAATCCTCTGTATTTGTTCTTCCGACATACCCGCTCTTCTCATACTTTCTATAATCGTATTTCTTCCTCTTTCAATACCCTCTTCAATTCCCTCTTCAATACCCTGTCTTTTAGCGTAATTGATTGCGGAGCGTTCATCTCTTATCATCTTTTCACGCTGTTCTATTAAGTGCAGCTCCTTTTCATCTGCACTCATCTTTCTAAGAATTGAAACGGCTTTATTCATAATTTTAGATACCCCGGCAAGATAGTTTAATGTCTTTTCATCTGCCGCATTTGTGTTAAGAAAGTCCATCCAGATTTGTTTTTTGTCCATGGTTCTGACCTCCTTTGCTTTCCTAAGTTCCAAAAAGTCTATTCTCAATTTGTCCGTGAGCAATTCATTACGGTTTTCTTCAAAAATTCTGAAAGTTGAGTGGTATTCTTCACAGTCTAAAAGATTGAAGTCTGTGATGTTGATTACTATTACATTTTTCGGAGTGGTGTGGTTCTCGCTCCTTTGAAAGTCTCTCGCATATGTCTTTGACCAATAGTATAGAGTTCTTTCTTTGTAATCTTCATAGTTTTGAATTTGTATTTTCACATCAATTTTCGTTGCACCGTCAAGCGTGAGGAGAAGATCAAGACGGCTGAATTTTGAGAATAACGCATCGGGAACTATTTCATTATCCAAAATGTCCACGCTCGTTATATTATTAGCAGGTATTTTCAATATCGACGAGAGAAAATCTGTTAACAGATCTGTGTTTTCAGGATCGGTAAAAATATTTTTGAATATGAGATCGACTTTGGGTGATACTTTTTCTTTGTTTGAATTGGACATTTTTTCCTCCTAAAGTTTTTTATCTAAATCCACACTTCAATTATATAATTATTGCGGCGGTTTGTAAAATTTAAATACTCCCTTATATTTCTTTTGTCCGTTAAGCTTTACATGATACGCACAATTATTTATAATGAGTTGCGAACTTATATCCAAGGGAGGCAATTATGAAAAAGCTTTCGTCTTCACAGATAATAGTATTCGGATTTATCTTATTCATATTTATAGGTTCAATTCTTCTCACCTTTCCCATAGCCACGGCGGACGGAGAAGGAGCTTCTTTCAAAGACGCACTCTTTACGGCGACCTCCGCAATGTGTGTTACGGGACTTGTGGTCAAAGACACCGCAACCTATTGGTCTTTGTTCGGAAAAACCGTTATAATACTGCTGATACAGATTGGGGGAATGGGTGTCGTAACGGCGGCGACAGCTCTTTTCCTCCTTTCCGGAAAAAAACTCGGTCTTAGAGAGAGAAACCTTATGCAGTATTCAATCTCGGCATTACAAGTTGGGGGAATAATAAGTCATGTAAAATTCATAATAAAAGTATCGGTTGCGATTGAACTCATCGGAGCATTTTTTTTGGCATTTGTCTTTATACCTGATCGGGGGATTATGGATGGAAGTTTTTATGCAATATTTCATTCCATATCGGCTTTTTGCAACGCAGGGTTCGACCTTATGGGAGATAGGGAAATTTTTTCTTCATTG
This sequence comes from uncultured Tissierellia bacterium, assembly GCA_963552605.1. Taxonomy (GTDB): domain Bacteria; phylum Bacillota; class Clostridia; order Tissierellales; family Peptoniphilaceae; genus CAUVKI01. The sequence continues at coordinate 32,367 of CAUVKI010000013.1, read as the reverse complement.
ACACATCTTTCTAAAAATATTTTCTTCAATGTGGTTATAATGGCTCTTATAATAACGGGGGGAATAGGATTTGCGACTTGGGACGATATAAAAAAGCACAAGTTCAATATAAAAAAATACCATTTGCAAAGCAAGGTGATTATTGCAACTTCGCTTTTACTCACAATCATTCCCGCACTATATTTTTTATTTTTTGAATTTCCTATGCTTGGGCTTTTCGAAAGGATTTTACCTTCCCTTTTTCAATCCGTAACTTGCCGCACAGCCGGATTTAACACCGTTGATTTTTCCGTTTTGACCGAAACCGGTATTTTCGTAATGATACTTTTAATGATTGTGGGAGGTTCACCGGGATCTACTGCGGGAGGAATGAAAACCACCACCTTGGCAATTTTAATCGCCACAAGCATATCCGTTTTCAAGAGAGAAAAGCAACCGCATTTTTTCGGCAGAAGAATACCCGAGGAAAGTATAAAAAATTCCGCGGCACTTTTAATTCTCTATATAACCTTGGCTTTGTTCGGAGCGTTTTTAATAAGCCGAATAGAACAGCTCCCGATACTTTCGTGTCTGTTTGAAACAACCTCCGCAGTGGGTACGGTCGGACTTAGTCTGGGGAACACTCCAAAACTTACAAGAGAATCCTGTGCCGTTTTAATATTTTTGATGTTCGTGGGGAGAGTTGGGGGATTAACTCTCATTTTTTCCACGGTGAACGCCTCGGAAGCTTTGGGAAGACTGCCTGAGGAAAAAATTACAGTGGGTTAGGAGGCAATATGAAATCGGCTTTGATTATAGGTTTGGGACATTTCGGAATCAATATTGCAATGGAGCTTGTGAAACTTAATCGTGAAGTTATGGCGGTTGACAATGATGAAAAAAGAGTGCAGGACGCACTTTCCTTTATCGACGACGCTCAGATTGGAGACAGCACCAACAGAGAATTTTTGGAGTCATTGGGGGTTGATAATTTCGATGTGGTGATAGTGACAATCGGAAATGATTTTCAAAGCTCTTTGGAAACGACATGGCTTTTGAAGGAACTCGGTGCAAAAAAAGTTATAGCTCGTGCTTCGAGACATCTTCAGGAAAAATTTTTACTCAAAAACGGCGCGGACGAAGTGGTGTACCCTCAAAAACAGTTGGCAAGGTGGACCGCTATGCGCTGCACCTCGGAACATATTTTGGATTTTATGGAAATTGACGAGGATAATGCGGTGGTAGAAATTGACACCCCCAAGGAATGGAGCACAAAGAGCATTTTGAAGTTGGACATAAGAAAGCATTACGGGGTAACGGTTTTGGGAGTAAAGGAGAAAGAAAGATATAATTTCCAAATCGGTCCCGATTTCATTATGGAAGAAGATAAAAAGCTTTTGATTTTCGGAAGTCAAAAATCAATTCAAAAGCTTGTGGAACGTTAAGGAGGAAAAATATGACAAAATTCAGAAAAGCAAAAGAAAAAGATGTGGAGCTGATTTTATTTTTTATAAAAGAGCTTGCCGAATACGAGAAATTATCTTCCGAAGTGGTGGCTGATGAAAAAATTCTTAAGGAATGGATTTTTGAGAAAAAGACCGCCGAAGTAATTTTTGCATTGGAAGAGGATAAAGAGGTGGGTTTTGCTCTTTTTTTCCATAATTTTTCGACCTTTTTGGGAAGAGCGGGAATTTATTTGGAAGATTTATATGTAATGCCCGAACATAGAGGCAAAGGACACGGCAAAGCGCTTCTTAAAAAGCTGGCTGAAATTGCCGTTGAGGGAGGATACGGAAGACTTGAGTGGTGGTGCTTGGATTGGAATAAGCCGAGCATAGAATTTTATAAATCGCTCGGAGCCGAACCTATGAGCGACTGGACTGTTTATCGCATTTCGGGGGATACGTTGGAAAAATTCGGAGGTGCAAATGAAAAAGGATAGAACCGAAAGAGTTGAACTTACAAATATGTGTATGATATACAAGGGAAGCAAAATTTTGGTTCAAGAGAGAATAGACCCCGATTGGCCGGGAGTGACATTTCCGGGAGGACACGTGGAAGAAGGAGAATCTTTTGTGGAGTCGACAATACGCGAAGTATATGAAGAAACCGGACTTAAAGTCTCAGACTTAAAGCTTTGCGGAATAAAGCAGTGGATAAGCTTCAAGGATAATGTAAGGTATATAGTGCTTTTTTATAAGACGGAGAACTTTTCGGGAGAGATTAAACCCTCAGATGAAGGAAAGGTTTTTTGGATTGAAAGGAGCGATTTGGAAAAATACAAACTGGCTTATGGATTTTCCGAGATGATGGAGGTGTTTGAGAAAGAGTCGCTTTCAGAGAATTATATAACCTTTGAAGACGGAGAGTGGAAGAGAAGAAACTTATAAAAAAATCAGGAAATCAATGATTCCCTGATTTTTAAAAGCCTTTAGCGGGCGGGGCATTTTTTGCAAGCTTTATAACCCGCCGCAATAGCTTCCTCTTCACTCATAAAATTAACTTTATGCTCGGGCTTTATTTTTTCAATCTCTTTACAGCCTAAGATATGGTATTTTTTCGTGTTGCTGTTGCCCATTATTTTGAAAGATGAAGGCTCCTCCAAAGGCTCTTCCGAAGCTCCTTTCCAAAGACCGATTTTTGCGTCTTTTGCCGACCTTTCCAGTTCTTGGTAAATTTCCTGATACTTGACATCGGGAGGAAAGGTTGAGCAGTTCGCATATCCGTTTTTCACGAGATGTGCGTTGAATTGCCAAGCTATGACTTCGTCTTTTGTAGGATTGGAGCTTGGTTGAGCGAGCCATACGTATCTTAGCAAGCGTCCGTATTTATCCGTTTCGGAAACATCTTTTTGAAGATATACCGTCTTTCCTAAAAGCTGTTGCGTGGTATATTCCGAAGCTTCTTTACCGTAAAATTCCACTCCTTTAGTTGGGTGTTTTGTTTCAGGAGTATTAACTCCTATAAGTCTTATCTTTTGCAAACTTCCCTGCATCTCAGCTTCTATGGTGTCTCCGTCAATAACTCTTACAACCTTGACCTCCTGAAAAATACTTGAAGCTTCATATCCGTCGCCTATTGCAACGGTTCTCGTGCTGTTGTCCCAACTGACTTTTTTGCCGAATTGCTCCGCCACAAATCTTACGGGAACCATCGTTCTGCCGTTTATTATGGAGGGTGCAGCTTCAAGCTCCGCCTCCCCCTCGGGATTTATCAAACGTGCTGTCTTGTCTCCGATTTTAAGGTTTATAATCTTTCCCTGTGAAGTCTCCCCGTTAGCGGAAATGATTACGGTCTGCGTTTCATTATCCCATTTCACATCATATCCCATTTGCTCGGCTATCACTCTTACGGGTACGAGAGTTCTCCCGTTTTCAATGACGGGCTCGGCATCGGTCGATACATAATTTCCGTCTATCCATAGCCTTATCTCGGCACTTGAAGCTTCAGAGATAAAAAATACCGCCAAAAATAATACCGCAATACTTAAAAATTTTTTCATAGCTTCTCCTTTCTTAAACTCTTTCTTTTTATATCGTCTCCGTGTTTATTTGTATCATAAAAAAGTTTAATTCGCAAATATGATGATTGCTCATTTTTAGCCATTTACTGAACTATTGAATTCTGTAAAAATGCAAAAAAAACGCTCCTGTTAGTGACAAGATAGTGACACTACTTTTCTTTACTCCACTACCACCGTTGCTTTTTTTCCTGTTTTGTTTTAGAATGTTTTTCTTATGAAAGGGGGGAGGCTGAAATGAACGAATAGAGTAAAGGAATTGAGGAAGAGGCTAAAGCTGTCAGGTGAAAAGTTCGGGGAGCTTATAGGGCTTAAAAAGAGCTGCCGTGTCTAAAATAGAAACAGGGCAGGTAAGCGTGAATGAGACTAATATAAAGCTAATATGCAAAACATACAATGTAAACGAAGAATGGCTAAGAACCGGTAAAGGTGAGATGTTTTTAGAAACAAAAGAGAGTTTTCTGAATGACCTTGCAAAACAATACTCATTAGATGACTTTAGTATCAAGATTATTGAAGGCTTTTTGGAATTGAGTCCTGATAAGAGAGAAGTTATAAAGGATTACATTTTTACCATTGCTCAAGGCTATAATCAAACCGATGAGAAAAAACAAGCGGAAATTGATGCGGAAGTGGAAGCCTATCGGAAAGAATTGGAAAGTGAAAAAGATTATAACGGACTTATGGAAACACTGTATCTTTCTTCTGTTCCTGCTATGAAAGAAAAAATAATAGAGGGGCTACATACTCCGCTTAATGAATGCCTACCGGAAAATGAGGTATGGTAGTGTATTCAATCGTTTATACAAAAAAAGCAGCAAACGACATACCTAAGCTAAAAGCGGCAAAGCTGGAGAAAAAGGCAAAAGCCCTGATAGAAGTTATCCGCGCAAATCCTTATCAAACGCCACCACCTTATGAGAAACTACAAGGTGATTTAATGGAGATTAGAAAATGGAGATAAAGTATTCTAAGCAAGCTTTAAAATTCTTGAACAAATTAGATAAAATTTCAAAATCAAGAATTATTAAAGCAATTGAAGAACTACCCCTTGGAGATGTTAAAAAACTTAAAGGCTATTCCTACTATCGTCTAAGGGTAGGGGATTTTAGGGTTATCTTTGATAGGGATTTTAATATACTCAGTGTGATTAAAATAGACAATAGAGGAGAAGTTTATAAAAAGTAGGAGGGTTTATTTATGAAAAATGTAAAAGAACGCATTATTGGTGCTGTTACTGTAATGAACGAAGAGGAAGCCAATCGATTGTGGGATCTAATCTTAAGAGAACATCAGCAAACTTGGGAGAATATAGAAGAAGTGGAACCGGATGAATTCGATTTAAAAATGATTGATGATATTAAAAATGACCCGGAATGCAAAATATTTAATTAATAGAATAAAAAACCACAGAGTGCGCCAATACTCTGTGGTTTTTTATTCCATACCGCTTATATTTCATCTCTCGTTTGCAAATATTTTAATAAGCTTTTGACATCTAAAAAATATTTTTCGACTTTCTTTGGCTCTATTCTTAAAGAAATTCGTAAAATCATACAAACTTTACTGCCTATATTTTTTAAATCCCATAATTTTCCATAATCACTCCGTTTTTTTTCCAAAACTTCCCTGTATCATATCAAATGTCAAATAATGTTGAACAAAGAAAGGAGAATTATCTTATGGAAAACGATGAAAGAAAATTTGAGAGCTGTTATATGCAAAATTCCATTCAAGAGGAAACTGAAAGATATAGGGAGGACAATTCAAGACCTTATTATACGGCGGGGAACGAAGAAAAACTTAAGCCCAAGAAAAAACGCGGTGCGGGAAAAGTTTTCGGAATGATTGCATTGATTTTGGTCGCAGCTTTTATCGGAGGATTCGGAGGGGCAAAGCTCCAATATTCAATGGTTAAGGACGAGTTAGCTCTTTATGCGAAGAATCTGAGAGAGAATGTTATAGAAACCGAAAACAAAGTCGAAGCTAAGACAATTGTAAGAGAAGAGTCAATGACAGCGGCTGAATATGTGGCAAAAAAAGCGGAAAAGTCGGTTGTGGCGGTGACGAGTCTTGAACTTACGGGAAATAATCCTTGGACAGGTTCAAAACTTCGAGAAGGTATGGGTTCGGGGGTTATTGTATCAAAGGACGGATATATTCTTACAAACAGTCACGTAATCTCAAAAAATCCCAAAAAAGTTACGGTGTTTTTGGCAGGCGAAGATATTACGCTTATGAAAGATAGAAGATATTCTCAAAGCGAAAGCGAAGAAATGGGACACCCTGCGGAAGTAATTTGGAATGACCCTGAAAACGATTTGGCAATGATTAAGATATCCGCAAAAGAACCGCTTCAGCCCGCAGAACTTGGAAATTCCGATGACGTTCATGTGGGAGAAACCGCAATTGCAATAGGAAATCCCATAGATGCGAATTTTAAGGGTACGGTAACCCAAGGAATTGTATCAGGATTAAATCGTACCGTGGTTGTTAAAAATGCTTCAGAGCCTGAAGAAATTTCTGATCCTTTCGGAATGTTTTTCGGTCACTCCCAACCCACAAGATATGAATCAAATGAGATGACCGGATTGATCCAGACCGATGCGGCGATAAATTCTGGAAACAGCGGAGGCCCTCTCCTAAACGCAAAAGGCGAAGTGATAGGGATAAATACGGTGAAAGTTGCATCAAGCGGAGTTGACTCGCTGGGATTTGCCATTCCAATAAACAATGCAAAGGCTATAATGGACAGAGTTAAATCCGGAGAAACCCGCACAGTGTTCTTGGGGATTTCAAACCCCTATCCTGTAAGCGAATATCAGGAAAGATTGGGAGTTGATTTGGGGATTGAGAGCGGAATAATATGTATGGGAATTGTTGAGAACAGTTCTGCGGAAAAAGCGGGACTTTTACCCAACGATATCATCACTGAGATTGACGGCAAAAAAATTTCCAATCAAAAAGATCTTCTTAGGGTGTTAAGAGCTTATAAGGTCGGAGATAAAGCGGAGGTGAAATTTATTCGTCAAGGATCGGAAAAGAAAATCGAAGTCGAATTTATAAGCTGGAATGAGGAAACAAAAATGCAAGTGAATATGGAACAGGAAGTCGAGTAGGAGGCTACCCATTATTTGAGTAGCCGACCTCTCACACCACTGCACGTACGTTTCTCGTATTCTTACACTCCTATCATACTACACGCTTCCTTACTACTCTAATACTAAAACTCTATAAACTCATTGAATATCAAACATAAATATGCTAGACTATCTTGGGGGTGAAAGAAATGCACAAAATACAACAACAATAAGCAGAAAAAATAAAAGAAATGAGAAATAAAGTAAAAGACAAAAGACTATATGCAGTACAACTAAGGGCGGAAAGAAAAACCAATCAGGAAATAGCGGATAAAGTGGAGAAAAATAATTCAAAGAAGCAAACGCCCTAAAAAAGTTGGTGAAACAGAGACTTTTGAGAAAAATCTCAAAGGCATATCGGAAGATTTTTCACCCTATGCAAAGCTAAGGAGGTTTACTTATGAAGAGGTTTTTAGTTGCCGTGATGGTTTTGATCTTTGTAATGACTTTCTCAGCGGAAGTTTTTGCAAAAGACGAAAGCCGTGATATAAAAAACTGGAATGATTTAATCGAATACTTCCGAAGTGTGGTTATTTATTCCGACTGGGAAAAAACGAGCTTTAGAGAAGTTTTCTATGAAGCTATGGATTTGCTCGGACATTATGGAACATCGAGAATCGAAGAAGTTGAAAAAATTGAAGGATTAAAGGATGTTCTTCATACCGACTCAAGTGGAATCGGTTCTTACAAAGAACTTCAAGCTCGTGTGGATGCTGTAGATAAAGAGACTCAAAGGGAGTTTATGGAAATCTTGAAAAAGTATTATAAGCTCTCGGAAAATGAAGGAGAATCAATAAGATTTCAACGCATTTTCAGAACAGCTTTTTATGCAGGACTGATTTCCGAAAGTGAATTGTCTGAAATAAAAGAACTTCACTCGGCAAAGGGCTTCAAAGATTTTGATGAATTTGAAATCCACTCATCTTTTTATGACACCATAGATGAACATAAAATCAAACCGGAAGCCGGTGAATTTCAAGTACCCTCATTTATGTATGAATCGGCGGATGAAGCACAAAATGAGATGCTTGAATACGGATATAATGAGAAGGTGTCCGACTTTAATGGAATGTTGGAGAAGAAAGCGGCTTTTGATTCATTTAAGCAGGAATTTTTAGCCGACTTTTTGCGGAAAGAGGAGAGCTATAGAAAAAAAGCACTTGACGGAGAGATGCCGGCAGAACCTCCGAATCAAGCTGAAGTTTTTCAAAGAATTTATGATGAGGCTATAAAGACGAATTTTTTTGACAAAAGAGATTTGAAAAACGGAATGACCGCTTATTTCCTTATGAACAGGGCTGACCGTGTTGAAGTTTGCTTTGAAGTTTTGGACAAGCTTATTAAGGAAAAGTTTTTCGATAGATTACGTTATGTCTTTTATCCTCGGGAGATATATGATCCGTATCCTGTGGTTACCGTAGATGAAAACGGCAATAGAATCTATACGAAAAGGGAATATCCGGATTTTGAAGTGCTTTTTAAAGCGTTTCTAAACAGCGGAATTCTTCCTGAAGAGAAGCTTTTAAAGATAAAGGAGAAAGTTTTGGTTTCAGATGCGGGAGATCCCGCAGTAATACTCATACAGGAGCTTAAGCCTTATGTTCTTGAGCATGAAAATGCCATCTTAAAAACCGGTGAAAGCAATCATGATTTATTCAAAACCCGTGATCATAGCGGTAGGGTTCGTCCTTATGGATACAATCAAAGAGCAAATTTCATATATCCCCATAGCAGCTGGGATAATAAAATTGCTTGGGGAGTTCCGCTTGGTATAGACAATGATAAAGTGAATTGCTATGGATTTGCTTCTCAGTTTCTTAAACCTATAAATCCCGGATATTTTTCAGGTCGTAGTATAAGAGTACAGACAGATATTGGAATACTTTTAGTTCCGATTGAGCAGATAAGGGATTGTGTGATTGAGGATATGAGGCATAAGGGATATTCTTCCGTCAGACCTGCCGGTGATGAATACGATGTGAGAGACGGGGAAATATTGATTGCGGTAAGAAAAGGGGTTTTGGATTACTATAGTGGGATATATCCCGTGGAGGATTATCATTTTGTCGTGGTGCAAAACAGAACAAACCATCTAGGATATCTCCCCGGATTTCATAAGCCCGAAAGAACTCGAGTTCTTAGGGCAGAGTTCACCATTTCTAAGGATTGGAGAGGTTGGCCGATGGAAGCTTTTCTGGGATTTAGTCCCAATGGAATGCAGAATTGGATTCGCTGCACTAACTATGACTATGACGGACGGATACTCTATATAGCTTTCAGAAAATAGCCTTCAAAAAATTTCAGAAGGGTTGTTGCAAAATGGATATTATATACAAGATGTAGCAGTATTTAAGTTAAGACTGAAAAAGCGACCTGAATTACGAGCAAATCGGTAATTCGGGTCGCTTTGTTGTAAGTCTCAATCGGATTTTTTTTAGCGGCTTTACCGCTCGGTGGTTTTTTTACAAAAGTTTTTTTGCTTCCTCTATGGCTTTGTCATAATCCGGATGAGAGGTGTTCTCTTTTACATATTCAACATAGCGAATCACATCATCCTTATCTATGACCACTATCCCCCTGTTAAGCAGTCGAAATTCCTCCATAAGAAATCCGTACTTCAATCCGAAGTCGGCATCTTTATAGTCGGAAACTGCAATGGAATTTCCAATTGAATGACTTGAGCAAAATCTCGCCTGCGCAAACGGCAAGTCCATACTTACCGTGATTAGCTGCACTCCGTCAAGCTCCGCCACATCTTCATTGAACTTAATCGTTTGCAGCTCGCATACGGGAGTGTCAAGCGAGGGAACCGCACTTATGAGTTTAACTTTCCCCTTTGCGTCCGAGAGCTTAAAGGGAGTAAGATCTCCTTTTGCGGCGGTAAATTCTTCAGCCTTATCTCCCGCCTTCACTTTTTTTCCAAGCAAAGTTATCGGATTTCCGGCAAAGGTTGTTTCCTGTCTTTTTTCCATAAAAAATCTCCTTTCATATCATTTTTCACTTACATAGGAATTATACCACTTGAAATATTGAAGTGAAAGTTTTTATTTTATAGTCGATTAACTTAGAATTTAGAATCAACCTTTCACGTAGTTCCCATATTTTTTCTTTTAAGCTGTTAGATTTGTAAGATTAAAATGCTATATTAAAATTTTCAGAACCAAACATTAGGAAAATATTAATATTTCTTAATGTTTGGCTCTGAAAAATCGGATATAATGAACTTTAGAGTACTATACAAATCGTAAAGGGAGTGAAAACCGCTTCTATTGACGATGGACAGGTTAGAACAATTGGAAAAATGCTAAGGAGGAAAAATGAAGTACGAGGAGAAATTTTGTCTCCTTTTGGAGGCGGTCGCTATAGCTGCACTTGTATATCTGTTTTTTGACCTCAGTGTATTCACCCGCAGATTCGCCGTGAGTTTTGATGTCTTGGCAATCTGCAAAACTGCATTCATTATAACTGCAGTTGTGCTCTTTTTCAGGATTTTGGACAGATATGTGGACAGAATTGTTCCGAGAAGTGTTGATAAAAAATAAAATGGGCAGAAATCTCTGCCCGTTTTTTTTATGTGATATTATAAAAAACAATAAACCCATTATAGTCGATTAACTTAGAATTACGAATCAAGTTTGTGTGCGATTTCCGTGTTTTCTTTTTTTATTTATTCGGCTCATAAGATTAAAATACTATAATATGGTTTGTGGAAGCAGTAAAAAAATCGGAACACCCTTAAAGAGGTTGGCTCTTGCCCGACCAAAATATACAACATACTTACGGCAGGATAAATGAGAAAAAGATGGAATGGGTTGATCCGAAAAACTCCATAATAGCAAAAGAAATGGCTGAACTCAACAAATAAAATGTTGAAGTTTAGCCATTTCCATTATTTTTCTAAAATTCAAATGCTCCTCACTATATTCACTCCCAAGGAACTCAGGGTGTCCTCTATTCTTTCATATCCTCTGTCTATATGGGGAATATCCCTTATAATCGTTTCTCCTTCGGCTACCATTCCCGCAAGGATAAGAGCCGCTCCAGCTCTTAAATCCGTTGCACAAACTTCGGTTCCTTGCAGGCGATCCACTCCCGTAATCTCCGCCACATGCCCTTTCACTTCTATCCTTGCACCCATCTTCTTAAGCTCCGCCACATGACGAAACCTGTCTTCAAATACGGTTTCCGTTACGACGCTCTTTCCCTTTATAAACGAAAGCATAGCCATCATTTGGGCCTGCATATCGGTGGGAAACCCCGGATGGGGCATTGTCTTTACATCAATTGCTTTAAGATTTTTCGTTCCTTCCACTACTATGGAAGTGCCGTCCTCAATAACCTTTGCGCCGGCTTCAATAAGTTTCGCTATTACGGGCTTTAGATGAGATGCTATTATATTATTAACTCTCACCAATCCTCTGCTCATTGCGGAAGCCACCATAATAGTTCCCGCCTCAATGCGATCGGGAATTATCTGGTGAATTGCTCCTCCCAATTTTTTCACTCCGTTTATTCGGATTGTGGAAGTGCCTGCACCCTTAACATCAGCTCCGAGTTTATTCAAAATATTTGCAAGGTCGGTAATCTCAGGCTCCATTGCGGCGTTATCAAGCTGAGTTTCACCTTCCGCAAGCACCGCCGCCATCATTAAATTCTGCGTAGCTCCCACGGAGGGAAAATCCATATAAATTTTATTGCCCTTAAGACTTTTTGCCTTGGCACGAATTACTCCGGTTTCATCATCAACTTCCGCGCCCATTGCTCTAAGTCCCTTTAAGTGCAGGTCTATAGGTCTTAACCCTATCACACACCCTCCGGGAAGCGCAAGCTCAGCCCTATGAAATCTGCTCATAAGAGGCCCTAAAACCACAGTGGACGCACGCATTTTTCCCGTCAGTTCATAAGGTATGGCACGATTTTTAATGTTATTCGTATCTATAGTCAGGACGTGTCCGTCAGAATGAATTTCTATGTCCAAAAATCTTAAAATCTCAATCATAGTTCGGATATCGTCCAAAATCGGAACATCTTCAAGCACCACGGGTTTTTCCGCCAGAATGCATGCGGCAAGAATGGGAAGCGCCGCATTCTTCGCCCCTCTTATTTTAACCTCTCCCTCAAGTTTTCCGGATTTTTTGACCACAAATACCTCTTGAGGTTTTTCATTATTTTTTACGATTTTCATATCCGCAATTCCTCGGAATTTTTTAAAATTTTGCAAATCCTTTCAGACGCTTTCCCGTCCCCATACGGAGAGATCGCCGCGGACATTTTTTTATATGCGCCGTCGGGTTCTTTTAAAAGCTCGTCCATTGAAGAAAACACCCCCTCGTAAGAAGTGCCTACAAGCTTTGCCGTACCTGCAAAAATTCCCTCGGGTCTTTCCGTTTCTTCTCGGATTACCAGCACGGGTTTTCCGAAAAACGGAGCTTCTTCCTGAATTCCTCCCGAGTCGGTGATTGCAAAATACATATGCTTCATAAGATTTACCATTGAAAGATAACCGAGGGGTTCCGTGAGAATTGCTCTCGGTTGGTCTTTGAAATACTTTTTTGCCGCTTCTCTCACTTTCGGTGTAAGGTGCATCGGAAAAACCAATCTCGTATCTTCGTACTTATCCAAAATATCCCTTATGGCTTTGAAAATCCTCTCCATAGGCTCTCCCTGATTTTCTCTCCTGTGAGCTGTAAGGAGGATTACTCTTTCTCTATTGAAATCCACTCCGCTAAGAGGAGCTTCAAAAGCATAATCAAGAGAGCTCGCCTCTTTCAAAGCGTCAATCACCGTATTTCCCACAACGAATATTTTATCCTCCGAATAATTTTCCTTCAGAAGATTATCGGCGGCTTCTTCGGTCGGAGCAAAATGATACTCGCTTATCACCCCTGTCATCTTTCGGTTCGCTTCTTCCGGATAGGGGGAGTAAATATTATGACTTCTTAAACCCGCTTCAATGTGACCTACTTTCACTCCTGTATAAAAAGCTGCCAAAGCCCCGGCGAAAACCGTGGTGGTATCCCCTTGAACAAGGCACACATCGGGTTTCTCCTTATTAAAAATATCGCACAATCCATAGAGTGCTCCGGAGGTGATGTCGCAAAGAGTTTGCCCCGCCTTAAACAAATCCAAGTCATAGTCGGTTTCTATGGAAAACAATTCTATAAAGGGATCCAAAAGATCTCTATGCTGCGCCGTGGTAATCACCACGGTTTCAAAACCGTCTTTCCTCAGAGCCTTTATCACCGGAGCGAGTTTTACCGCCTCGGGTCTGGTGCCGAATAACACTGCCACTTTCATTAAAAAATCTTCCTCTCCGAATTTAATCGTCTTTTTTCTTAAAAATCCCCATTTTCAATGCCGCTAAAATCGTAAGGACAAAAATCGCCACTGCAAGATACAACGCATTAAGAGATCTCATATGCGTCATAATCACCGCCAGCAAAGAATATCCTATTGATATCGCATAGAGAATCAAAACTGTTGCTCTTTGACTATATCCTCTTGCGAGCATTCGGTGATGAAGGTGTCCTTTGTCGGCAGCATAAATTTTTTTCCCGTTTTTAACCCTTCTTATAATTGCGAACGCCGTATCAAAAATCGGTACCGCAATTCCAAGCACAGGAATCGAAAGGGTGACCAAAGCCGAACTCTTCATCGCTCCTTCGACGGAAATCGTCGCAAGCAAAAATCCTAAAAATAAAGCTCCTCCATCTCCCAGAAAAATACTTGCGGGATTAAAATTATACGGCAAAAACCCCAACGCCGCTCCCGCTCCCGCAAGCGACATAAGAGCCATTTCCGGATTTCCCATCTTGCCGGAAATAAACGCAAAAGTCAAAAGCGAAATCACGGATATTCCGGAAGAAAGCCCGTCCAATCCGTCTATTATGTTAATCGTATTGGTAATTCCCACAATCCAAAAAACAGTAATCAGAAAGGAAACGGTAAGCCTTAAATTCAAAAGTGCTTCCCCGCCGAACGGATTGGTTAAAAAATCAATTCTCACTCCGAACGCAAAGGCGATTACCGCCGCAATAATCTGAAATAAAAACTTGACTTTCGCAGAGAGATCCTTTTTATCGTCCCACACTCCGATCAAGACCATAAGAGTGCCTCCTAAAAGAATTCCTATGACGGACGGAGCTTTTTTCACGAATATAATCACCGAAATCAATGCCGCAAAATATACCGCCACCCCTCCCAAAAGCGGAGTGGCTTTTATATGCACCCGTCTTAAATCCTTGGGGATATCAAGCACGCTGAACTTCAAAGCGAAAAACCTTGCGACGGGCGTAAATATAAATCCAAGGACGGCGGATAGTATAAAAACAAAAATCCCGTTCATATCAAACTTCCGTCATATTATCAAGTTTCTTAATTCTAATCTCGTGGCGACCTCCTTCAAAAGAAGTATGTAAAAACGCCTCGAGAATTTTAACAGCCATATATTTTCCGATAATTCTTCCGCCCAAGCACAACACATTGCTGTCATTGTGCCGTCTTGAAAGTTCGGCGGATAGCGGCTCGCTTACGAGTGCCGCCCTTATTCCCTCAAATCTGTTTGCCGCCATACTCATTCCGATACCCGAACCGCACACCAATATCCCGAATTCCGCCTCTTTGCTCAATACGAATTCACAAACCTTTTTTGCATAGTCCGGATAATCCACGGATTCGATACTGTCCGCTCCCATATCGCATAACGAAAAACCCTCGCTTTTCAGGTACTCCTTAAGATACTCTTTTAATTCAAATCCTCCGTGATCCGATCCGATAACGATATTCAAAAAATCACCTCCTAAATATAAACCACCTTGCCGCCCGCCGCTTTTTCCAATCTGTTCATAAAGGCTCTGCCGATACCCCTCTCTTCATCAGACACGGATAAAATCAAATCCACTCCCATTTCGTCCATTTTTCTTAGCAATGAAAACAACCTTTGCGAGTGTATTTCCCTGTCCGAAAGCTTTCCGAATGAAAGAACAAAATCCGATTTAATCTCTCCGATGTCCTCGTCAAAACACAATACTCCGACTTTAAGCCCTTTTATTTCTGAATTTTCAATTTCCTCGCAAATTCTTTTCAAAACGGCTCTATGTTCTCCCTTATAGACTGTAAGCAAAGCTTTGGGCGCATAATGTCTGTATTTCATCCCGGGCGAAGGAGGGATTTTTTCAAAATTCCCGTGAAGTGCAGTTTGCGGGAAAAACTCTCTCAAATCTTCAATCGAAATTTTCCCCGGACGCAGTATAACCGGGAAGTCTCCGGTAGTATCCAACACGGTGGACTCAAGCCCTATATCGGTATCTCCGCCGTCCAATATAAGGGGAATTTTCCCTTTCAGGTCATCATAAACCGCTTTGGCACAAGTCGGAGAAGGTTTTCCGGAGCTGTTTGCGGAGGGAGCTGCAACGGCTCTGCCGAACTCTCCAAGTAAAAGAAGCGCGTGGGAATTTTCGGGCATTCGCACCGCCACGGTGGAAAGTCCCGCCCGAACCGCTTCGGGAACTGTTTTCTTTGCACGAACCACAAAAGTTATGGGTCCGGGCCAAAATTTTTTCATCAGGGTTTTTGCAATCGGAGAAATCTCCTCTGCAATATCTTCAAGTTCCGAAAAACTATGAATATGAAGTATGAGGGGATTATCCTGAGGTCGTCCTTTGGCTTTAAAAATTTTAATCACCGCCTCCTGATTAAAACCGTCCGCTCCCAGTCCATAAACCGTTTCGGTGGGAAAAGCCACAAGCTCTCCCCGCTTTAAAAGTTCGGAAGCTTTTTTTAAAGAGGATTCGGAGACGGAAAGAATTTCGGTCATAGAACTGCCTCATCAATTCTATCCGCCATTCTATTTAACATATCCAAAAAAGTATAAACCTCAGATTCTCTGAAATCTCTGCAAAGACCGAAATAATAATCCGCCTGTCTGAAATATACAAACTCTATCATCTCTTTGCCTTTTTCCGTAATGAAACATCTATGCACCCTCTTATCCGACAAATCCTTATCTCTGGTAATCATCTCAAACTTGTTCAATTTTTTTAAAACATCTGTCGTGGAACTTAGAGCATAGCCGAGTTTTCTCGTAAGTTCTCCGGGGGTTATTCCGTTTTTTTGGTAAATTATCTCAAGTGCAGAAAATTGAGAGGGAGTTAATCCGTATGAGAGTATTATATCTCTTCCTCTTAGTGTGACATAGAATTGAATTTTTCTAATCTGCTCCTCAATGAGTCTAAATTCATTCTTAATCTCTTTTGCCATAATTTTCTCTCTTTCACTAATAAAGACTGTTAAAACAAAACAAGGCACGAATCCGTGCCTTGTCTTTTTACTTCCTTTTCAGCACTGCCTTGATCTGTTCCAAAACCTCCAATACAATCCCTATATACCTGTCTATGCTGTTTACATTGCTCGAAAAAGCATAGGCGGTATCTGAAATGCTTCCCGACACGATATCAAGAGTGTCCGCCGCTTTAAGTGCCGTACTTTCCACAGTTGAAGATACCGAACCCATTCTTTCGGAAATGTCCGATGCATTTTTCGTAAAATTTGCAATGTCCGGAGAAACTTCCTCCATAAGGTCATTGGCATTCTGAGAAATCCCTTCGAGATTTTTCAAAAGCCCCGGAAGACATTCCACAGCCTCTTTAAGTTTCGCTTCATTATCTCCCAAAATCCTCTTTAGAGACATAAGCGAATCTGAAAGATTTTTGACTGCAAAAATCAGGAACACCAACAACACCGAACCCAAAACGCAAAGAACAAATACCATCAGCCCTTCATAAGTAAGAGGCATTACTCCACCGTTTCTTCCTCTCTTTGTGCCCCGACTTCAGACTCAATAAGCTCCGCTTCGACTTCCTCAACCTCATTCTTTATGCGATTTATTCTCCTTTGCATATTGTTCTTAACTTTGCCTGCAAGATCCATCGCGTTATAGGAAAGTCTTTCCGCTCCGCTCCTGACAGCTCCCCCGACTTCATAAGCTTTATTTGCTATATCCCGTCTGGTTTCCACTCCGGACTTGGGAGCCAGAAGAACCCCGAGAGCCGTACCCAAAGCGGCTCCCATCGCAGCTCCTGCGGCTATCCTCCCCACATTCTCAAGCATTACCCGTCTTTCCATTTCTCTGCGTCTTGCTTCAAAATAATCCAAAAACATCTTTTCTCCTCCTTTTTTCACACCGTTATACATGAGAGGCTTGAAGTTTCAAATAACTGTTTATAAATCCGTCCAAAGCCCCGTCCATCACTCCATAAACATCTCCCACCTCAAAGTCCGTTCTGTGATCTTTCACCAGACTGTAAGGCTGAAACACATAGGATCTTATCTGATATCCCCAGCCTATCTCATTATAATTCCCCTGAAGATCCTCAATCTTTTCTTTCTGCTCCTGCTCTTTAAGCTGCATAAGTTTTGAGAGTAAAATCCTCATAGCCACATTCTTATTCATAAGCTGAGATCTTTCATTTTGACACTGCACCACAATCCCCGTGGGAATATGGGTAATTCTGACTGCGGAATCGGTGGTGTTGACATGCTGTCCTCCCGCTCCCGTCGAACGATAAGTATCTATCATCAAATCCTTTTGGTCAATCTCTATCTCTTCCGTCTCGTTTATCTCCGGAGAAACATCTACGCTCGCAAAGGAAGTGTGCCTTTTCTTCTGGGCATCGAACGGGGAAATTCTCACAAGCCTGTGCACTCCCCTTTCTCCTTTCAGATAGCCGTATGCGTTCTCTCCCTTGACGGAAAAAGTTACGGACTTAATTCCTCCCTCGGTGTCCGTCAGAATATCTAAAATCTCCACCGAATACCCGGAATTTTCCGCCCACCTTCTATACATTCTAAGAAGCATTTCCGCCCAATCCTGAGCTTCCAACCCTCCCGCACCCGAGTGAATTGAAATAATGGCGTTGTTATAGTCATACTCGCCGCTAAGGAGCATACTCAGCTTGAAATGCTCAAGCCTTTTCATGGTCTTTTTGAGTTCTCTCTCAAAATCTCTGACCAACTCTTCGGTTTCTTCCTCTCCTATCAGCTCGATATAAGTGTCAAGTTCTTCCTTTTCAAACACGAGATTCTCATACTCCTCAAACTTCGCTTTCATCTGCTTGAGATCCGCCATAATCTTTTGAGCCGATTTCACATCATTCCAAAAATCATTTGCGTAAGTTTTTTCCTCAAGAGACGAAATCTCAACTCTTAAACCGTCTATGTCAAAGAGAACCTCTTAAGTCTTCAAGCGTAGTTTGGATATAATTCATATTTTCTCTGTCTTTAAATAAATCCGCCATATCTACCTCTATTATAAATTTCTTCCGCAGCAATTCTTATACTTCTTTCCGCTTCCGCAAGGGCAAGGTTCATTCCTGCCAATCTTTCTCCCTTGCGGACGCCTTATAGGAGTGTTCTTTGTATTCTCGGATAGGACTCCGTCCCCTCCGCTCATAGACGTCACAAGGGATACCCTATGTCTTTGAAGCTTGTCGGGGTTTTGCACACGGCAAAGAGCTTTTATGGTTTCTTCGTGAATTGAAAAATTCATCTCCTCGAACATATCAAAACCTTCTTCGTTATAGGCTCTTATGGGGTCAACCTGTCCCATCGCTCTAAGCCCTATCCCCTGACGGAGCTGATCCATTGCGTCAATGTGATCCATCCACTTGGAATCCACCACCTGCAATAGAATTATACGCTCAACCTCTCGGAATTTTTCATATCCGAATTCCTCTTCTTTCAACTTGTATAAATCATCGGAAAGGGTATTGAGTTTGGCTGCAATCTCCTCTTTGCTCAAATTTTTGTAATCTATTTTATCCATTATGGAATTTTGAATAAAGAAAACATCTTTAAGATAGCCGTCCAGAGCCTCAATATCCCAACTTTGTGAATCATCTCCGACGAGCTTCATATCCAAAGCCTGCTTAATCAGTCCGTATCTGATAGTTTGAATTTTTTCGTGCAGATCCTCTCCGTCAAGCACTCTTTTTCTCTCGTCATAGATGATGTTTCTTTGAGTATTCATAACATCGTCGTACTTTAAGACGTGTTTTCTTATGGCAAAGTTGTTAGCTTCCACCTTTTTTTGTGCACCCTCTATCGTCTTGGTTAAGATGGCGTGGGTCAGCGGCTCGTCCTCCGGAAAATTCATAGTTTCCACCAAGGCTCTCATCTTTTCCCCGCCGAACAACCTCATAAGCTCATCTTCAAGCGAAAGATAAAAAACGGACTCACCGGGATCTCCCTGTCTTCCGGAGCGTCCTCTTAACTGATTATCAATACGCCTTGATTCGTGCCTTTCGGTGCCGACTATGAGAAGTCCTCCCGCCTCTATAACTTTTAAGCCGTCCGCATCGGTTTCCTTTTTCATTTCTTTGTATAATTCCCGATACTCCGCTCTGGCTTTTAAGAGTTCTTCATTTTCGGTCGGAGCTTTTCCGTCCGCATCAGAGACAACTTCCTCCGGATATCCCTTTTTTCTTAAAGCCTGCTTTGCCTTTGCGTCGGGATTTCCCCCGAGCATAATGTCCGTTCCCCGACCTGCCATATTGGTGGCTATCGTTACGGCATTAAATCTTCCCGCCTGAGCCACAATCTCCGCTTCTCTTTCGTGCTGTTTGGCGTTTAACACCTCGTGCTTTATCCCCGCCTTACTAAGCAGCTTTGAAAGCAGCTCCGATTTTTCAATGGATATCGTACCCACCAACACGGGCTGACCTTTTTTATGATGCTCCTTTACTTCATCTATAACCGCATTAAACTTTGCAGCTTCACTCTTATATACTATATCGTGGTGATCAATTCTAATCACCGGTTTATTGGTCGGAATTTCAACCGAATCCATCTTATAAATCTCTCGGAACTCGTCCGCTTCGGTCATCGCCGTTCCGGTCATTCCCGAGAGTTTTTTATACATTCTAAAATAATTTTGAAACGTTATGGTCGCAAGGGTCTTGGATTCGCTCTGGACTTTAACTTTTTCCTTCGCTTCAATCGCTTGATGCAGTCCGTCGCTGTATCTTCTCCCATACATAAGCCTTCCGGTAAACTCGTCCACAATTATTATAGCCCCGTCCTGAACCACATAATTTATATCCCTTTTCATTGTACCGAAAGCCTTCATTGCGATTTGAATATGATGAGCTATCTCCATATTCTCCGGATCGGATAAGTTTTCCACATTGAAAAACTGCTCCGCTTTCTTAGTTCCCTTCTCGGTCAAAGAAACGGACTTGGCTTTTTCGTCCACCACATAATCAACCGTTTCCTGCTTTATTTCACGATTAAAAATTTGGTCGAACTGATCCATATCCTCCTTGGGATCTTTCATTCTGAAAGAACAGGTGGCAACAAATCGATTTGCCATTTCATAGAGTTTTGTGGACTCTTCCCCTCTTCCTGAAATAATCAGAGGAGTTCGAGCCTCGTCAATCAAAATTGAGTCCACCTCGTCCACTATGGCATAGTTAAGCTCTCTTTGCACCATCTCTTCCTTATATATGACCATATTATCCCTGAGATAGTCAAAGCCGAATTCATTATTTGTGCCGTAGGTTATATCCGCAGAGTAAGCCTTTTTTCTTTCATTATTGCTCAAATCGTGAAGAATACATTCAACCGTCAGTCCCAAAAACTCGTAAATCTTCCCCACGGTCTCACGCCCTACTTTTGCAAGATAGTCATTAACGGTGACTATATGCACTCCCTTTCCCTCAAGTGCATTGAGATAAGCCGGCAAGGTTGCAACAAGAGTCTTTCCCTCTCCGGTTCTCATCTCCGAAATTCTTCCCTGATGAAGCACAATTCCTCCCAAAACCTGCACCCTGAAATGCTTCATTCCGGATACTCTTTGGGCTGCTTCTCTGACCGTTGCATATGCTTCGGGCAAAAGATTATCTAAAGTTTCTCCGTTCTTAATTCTATTTTTAAATTCAACCGTCTTTTCTCTTAACTCATCATCGGTAAGTTTCTTGAAAGAATCGTCATAAGAAAAAACCTTATCCGCAAGTCCTTCTATTTTTTTTATCTCTCGTTCACTATAAGTGCCGAAAATTTTGGAAATCAACCCCACAATATTCCCCCACAAATACAAATCACATTCTTATATCACACGGTGATTTTACCACAATATTTTCTTTTTACAAGTTTTTTTGAGAGTCGATACGCGACAAACGCACGAAGGAATAAAATATTATCAAAAACAAAAGCCTGCTGTTCATACATTTATCTTTTCTTAAGTGTTTTTCTTTGCATTTTAATTTTCTGTGATATAATCTTTGGCAAAGTTGTTAAACAAGAAAAAAGGAGTGTGATGTTATGAAGAAGTTTTTATTGTCACTTGTTTTTCTCTTTCTCTTTACTTCCTGCAATGACCCGTCAAAGGACGCAGAGTTTTTGCCCGTTGAAAAGGCGGAAGTAAAAGAAGTGGATGTGACGGGTATGGTGGAGGACTACTTCAGCCGTGTTTCCGATGGGTTGCTTCAGGTAAAAAATCCCAATGGAAATGGATATGATTTCATGTCTTCCGAAGGAAAGCTTTTAAAAGGAGATTACCCTTTTGCATGGAACGGAAAATCTTTGGGACTTGGGCGTTTCTTTGTCAGGGAAAATAAGGACTCCGGATATATAATAGACTCAAAGGGAAATGTGATTGTGGATAACTTTATGGGGAGACCTATTCTTAACGCCGATTGTTTTAGGAACGGGCTTTTGGGAGTGAGGGTAAAAAGAGAACCCGGCGACACTGTTCTGAATTCCAGCGAGATAGGAGTTAAAGCAAAGGGAGATTCACCTAATCTATATGATTTTAAAGTTCTAGGAACGAGTGATGATGACCATGCTTGGGGAATGATTGATGTGGACGGAAATATATATAAGGACGGAGACCCTTCGATTCTAGAACACCTTATGGAAAAAAACGGCTATTATCTCAGCTATTTTGGGTATAAGGCAGATGTCATTCTGTATATGAAGTCCATTGATGAGAATCTATGCGGTCTTTATGATCTCAACGAGGATAAGCCCATAACGAAGCCTTTTTTCTCTTCATATTATTTTAACAGCTCATCAGGAAAAAAGTCGGGAACTCTTGTGGTTATAACAAAGGATTTTGATCTTTTGTGGATAGACACTCAAGGCAATACAATATTGGATTTTGAAAAAATTTTTCCTGAAACCAAAGAAGGTGTGAGAAAATTTTTTACGTCAGGGGACAAAAAAGTTGTTTTATCTTTTGTTTCAGATGATGTTTTTATGCTGAAATTCGATAAAGATGACAATGCTGCGCTCATAGGGAAAGATGGAAAAGTGCTGGGACATCTAGATGCGGAAGGCACTTGTTTCTATAGACAAGTACGCGGAAAATACACTGCGTATAAAAACCATAAAGGCAAATGGGGATTTTTAAGGGACGATCTTAAAGTTGTTGTCGAGCCTTTGTATGATGACATTACCTCTGTTGATAAAAATTGTTTTGTGGGAGTGCGTGGAGAGAAGACTTTCCTTTGCACCATAGTTGAGTAACAAAATAGCGGTCTTAGGCGACCGCTTTTTGTTTGAATTGTTTTTTACATTTTAGTTTTCTGTGATATGCTTCTTGTGCAAGCCTATGAAATAAAAAAAGGAGTGTGATATTATGAAGAAGTTTTTATTGTCACTTGTTTTTCTCTTTCTCTTTACTTCCTGCAATAACCCGTCAAAGGACGCAGAGTTTTTGCCTGTTGAAAAGGCGGAAGTAAAAGAAGTGGATGTGACGGGTATGGTTGGGAACTTTAGCTATGTTTCCAATGGGCTGCTTCAGGTAAAAAATCCCAATGGAAATGGATATGACTTTATATCTTCCGACGGCAAGCTTTTAAGAGGAGATTATCCTTTCATAAAGCATGGAGATTATGTGGGACTTGGACGTTTTTTTGTACGAGAGAACGAGGAATCGGGATATATAATAGACTCAAAGGGAAAAGTGATTGTGGATAATTTTATAGGGCGACCCATTCTGCAAACCAATTATTTTAGGAACGGGCTTTTGGGAGTGATGGTAAAAAGAGAACCCGGCGACACCGTTTTGGATATTAGAGAGATAGGAGTTAAAGCAAAGGGCGATTCACCTAATCTATATAATGATTTGAAAGATCCGAATAGAAATGGTGATGATGACTATGCATGGGGAATGATTGATGTGGACGGAAATGTATATAAAGATGGAGACCCTTCGATTTTGGGATCTCTTATGGAAAGAAACGGCTATCATCTCAACTACTCTCAAGATAAGACAGATGTCATTCTGTATATGAAGTCTATTCGTGATAATCTCTTCGGTCTTTATGATCTCAACGAGGATAAGCCCATAACGGAGCCTTTTTTCTCTGGATATCTTATGAACAGATCATCAGAAGAAAAGTCGGGAACTCTTGTGGTTATAACAAAGGATTTTGATCTTTTGTGGATAGACACCCAAGGCAATACAATCTTGGATTTTGAAAAAATTTTTCCTGAAACCAAAGAGGGTTTGAGAAAAATTTTTACATCAGATGACGAAAAAGGTATTTTATCTTTTGTTTCAGATGATGTTTTTATGCTGAAATTCTATGAAGATGACAAGGCTGTGTTCATAGGAAAAGACGGAAAAGCACTCGGATATTTGGATGCAGAAAAAATTCTTTTCCTTCCACAAGTATCCGGAAAGTATATCGCATATAAAAACCATGAAGGTAAGTGGGGAGTTTTAAGGGACGATCTTAAAGTTGTCGTGGAACCTTCGTATGATGATATCACTTCCATAGATAAAAATTATTTTGTGGGAGTGCGTGGAGAAAAGACTTTCCTCTGCACAATAGTTGAGTAAAAAATGACAAGATGATTTTACCGTCATCTTGTCATTTTTTTTGCAAGTGAAACCGCTTACAAATCTGCAAACTAATTGTTCGGAAGGAGTTTTCCGCAAACTCGATCTAAGATACTATATCACAGTGAAAATAAAACTATAACCTTTACTTTTTTTATCTTTTGGGAAATAATGAACGGAATTTGGAGGTGCTCTATGTATTATAACTATGAAGGTCTGAATGGACTGCTGAAAGAAAAAAATTTAAAAAAGTCCGACCTTATTCCGGAGCTTGGAATTTCATCACGCACACTTGCAAAAATCTCAAAGGGAGAAAAGTTGGCGGATGGTGTGGTATCAAAACTGTGCAAATATTTTTCGTGCAAGGCGGACAGTCTGTTTTTTGTTATATCCGATAATCCAATTCTACAAAGACTCCGAGAGGAAAAAAAACATAAAATTTCCGGAGGGCTGTATCACGAACTGCAAATTCGTATGACCTATAACTCCAATCATATTGAGGGCAGCAAGTTAAGTGAAGAGCAGACAAGACATATTTTTGAAACCAATACCCTAAGTGTAGAGGACAATCTTTCAGTAGACGACATTATCGAAACGGTAAATCATTTCCGCGCCATAGACTACTGCATTGACATAGCGGAGGAGCCGATAAGCGAAAACATCATTAAACACCTTCATAAGCTCATTAAGAGCGGCACAAAAGACGAAACTCTTTCTTGGTTTTCAGTCGGTGATTATAAGTTGCGTCCGAATGTCGTTGGAGGAACTGAAACCGCTTCTCCGAAAGATGTACCTCACAGCATACGAAAGCTCCTGTCATCTTACTTTAAAAAAGACAGACTATCCATCAAGGATATTATCGACTTTCATTACAGATTTGAACTAATCCACCCGTTTCAGGACGGAAACGGCAGGGTCGGCAGGTTGATTGCATTTAAGGAGTGCCTAAAAAACAATTTGATTCCTTTCATAATAGAAGCCCGCAAAAAATATTTTTACTACCGAGGACTTAAAGAGTATCCAAATGAACCTGGCTTTCTGATTGGAACCTGCCTTGATGGACAAGATGCTTTTCTATCAATGCTTAAGCTTTTTGATATCGACATCACCTCTTTCAATTCGTAACAAAAAACGGGCTTAAAACGAATGTCCAAGCCCGATTTTTTTATTTATTTTGCCCGATGAATATTCATAAGCTTCGATTCCCCTCTTAATAGTCGCTACTCTCCTATTTTAGATGCCTTAACCACATTTCTTAATAAAAGACCGGTGGTAACCGCACCCACTCCTCCGACTACGGGAGTCATCATCTTCACTTTGCCGTTGAGATTGTCAAAATCCAAATCTCCGCAAATCTTTCCGTCAGCGTCGGAGCTCACTCCCACATCTATGCAAATCGAATCGGGATTTAAATACTCCTCCCCAATCATTCTCGCACGCCCCAGAGCGGTTACCACTATGTCCGCTCTTTTGGTTATTTCCGAAAGATTTTTTGTCTTTGAGTGGCAGAGCGTTACGGTTGCATTCTCAGAAAGCATCATCATAGAAAGAGGTTTTCCCAAAACCATCGTGCGGTTTATTATTACCACATTCTTTCCCTCAAGTCCAATCTCATAATGCCTCAATATCTCCATGCACGCTTGGGGAGTGCCGGGAGAAAATCCTGAAAATCTTCCCTCAAAAATCTTTTCCAAGTTCAAAGGAGTCATACAATCCACATCTTTTTTGGGAGAAAGCGTCAATGCGATTGCTTCGGAATCAATTTGACCGGGCAGAGGTCTGAATATAAGCACCCCGTGCACTGAGTTATCATCATTCAGTCTTTCAATCTCCGCTTTGAGTCCCTCCGTGGAAATGCTTTCTGAAAGTTTCAGCACCTCACAGATAATCCCCAGCTTTTCACAATTCTTTGTAAGTCCCTTTTCATATGAGAGGTCGTTTGATTTCTCTCCAAGTCTTACTATGGTCAGTTTGGGGACTTTACCTTTTTCATTCAAAGAAGCTACATCTTTTGAAATTTCGTCCTTTATTTTTGCCGCAACTTCTTTTCCGCTAAGTATATGCGTCATATATCCCCCTTACTTAAGAATCCGTCTTGCAGTAACATATCTTCCCTCATAGTATCCGCTTGCAAGGGTATCTATTCTCACTCCTCTGCGATTGGTCGATGAAGAGTGAATAAAATTTCCGTCTCCCACATATATTCCCACGTGAGATATACCTTTTCCGGTTGTGTTGAAGAAAACCAAATCTCCCTGACGAAGATTTTGTTTCTCAACCGGAGTTCCGTCAGCTATCTGACCCTTAGACGAACGACTGAGCCTTATTCCCAAAACATTTTTATAAACATACGAAGTAAATCCCGAACAATCAAAAGTGTCGGGTCCTGCAGTGCCGTGAGTATATTTCTTTCCTATCTGCGCCTTTCCGAATTCTATAAGTCCGGATACATCTTTTGAAACTCTTTTGGTTGAGGAACGGTTTGCAGCCTGAAGCCTTTCCTCCTCGGTCGCAAGTTTCACAATATCCTTGCTTATTGAAAAATAATTCTTCGCACTGTCCTGAATTGTGAAAGAACCGTTGCTGTAATTGTTGATGTAGACCGTGCTGAACTTTTTAAGATAGGCTTTTTTAGTTCCGTTATCAACTACAGTATCTTCCAAAAGCAAAGCCTCGGTGACAAGTCCCTTCTCCACTGCATTCAAATCCTCAAAACGAAAATACCCTCTCTCGTCCTCTCCGAAAGAAAATAATCCATAGTCTCCTTCAGCTTTTAGGATATCCAAGTTAGTTCCGGAGGTTACTTTTTTTATTGCAACTCCGTCAACCCCGTCATAGACATCAGCATCAATTTTGGTTTCAAAAACCTGAGCTGAAGCCGTAAGCTTGAGAACTATCGAAAAAGGTATCTCGTAAAATTTTTCACCTTTCAAAACCGTATGTATATTATCTTTGGTGCGCACAATCTCCACACGCTCCCCGTCCTTGAACACAATATCGCCCGTATTATAATCGGATACAAGAACTCCCGTATCCTTAAAAACAAAAAATGCCGCAATAAAACAAAACAGTAATAAAAGCACACCGTCTTTTCTCATAATTCCTCCTTTAAACTCCTAATAATTTTGACTGCCTCGGCTATTATAACCAACAGGAAATAATTTCGCAATAATTTTGTAATATTTTTTTAAAACCGTTGCAATAAAAAAATAGACCTCGCTTAAAACGCAAGGTCTATTTTTCTACTCAACTTTTACAAAATCCTCTTTGCTCGCTCCACACTCAGGACATGTCCAATCGTCCGGCAACTGCTCAAACGGAGTTCCGGGTGCAATGCCGCTGTCAGGATCTCCCTCATCCGGATCATAAATATGTCCGCATATTGAACATTCGTACTTACTCATACGCTCCTCCTTTCTTAAACACACCTCAAATCAATGCGACCGTGCTGAATTATATCATTCAGAGATACAAAAAGCAATTTTACATATTCTTCGCATTTCTTCACATAAGGAGAGCAATTTTTGATTATTTAAAGCTTGGGTTTATTATCTTGTTTTTTCTGAGGTTCTTCAAAGTTCTTAGAGGGCTTTTCTCCAACCATACTGCTTTTTCCGTTTAATCTTCCGCCCTCTTCAATTGTAAGGCGCGGCATCTCGAGATCTCCCTCAATCAATCCGGTTTTTGCAAGCACGATCAATTCCTTTGCAACGATATTTCCCACAACGTGCCCATATATCTCCACTTCTCCGCCCTTTATATTTCCGCTCACAAATCCCTTTTCACCTATCACCAGCGTGTTATCTATTGAAAGATCCCCGTAGATTTTTCCGTCAAGTCTCAGACTTCCCTTCGTCTGTATCTTCCCCTCAATTGAGATATCCTCTCCCAAAAAAGAGTCTATTGTAGGCACTTGAGGCTGAGGTTTAGCTTTGTCATTACCAAACATAATTTTCTCCTTTTTATTTTATAAATTTTTCCTTTGAAATGGAAATAGTAACGCCGTCCTTATGGAATTTTCTCAAAATAATTTCTCCGCCCGAAAGCACGGCACACGGTTCGGACACTGCATAAACTCCTGCAGTCTTATACACAAAATCGGATTTTTCTTCCGCTTCGACACTGTTAATCTCATCAGCCGTGAAAATTTTAAGTTCCGCCCCCAAAACTTCCGAAAGCTCTATAATTCCCGCCTCATCTTTTTTCAGGGTTATTGTGGAAATTTTGGAAATCCCCTGCTCATATACTCCCGCTTCCTTGCAGGCACAAATTAAAGCGGTTTTGATTTTTTCATATGCGGTATTTTTTTTGCAGCCTATCCCTATGTTTAAATTTTTGGGAATCAGTATGCAGGATTTTTTTTCCGTTTCTATTATTGAAGAACTTATAATCACCCAAGAGGAAACAGTTCTTGAATTGAAATCATCGCTTAATAAAAAATTAAAGCCCTCGGGTTTTTCCCTTATCTCGGAAAAAAAACCGACAATCTTTCCATTCACAATGTCCGTCATCACGGACTTCATTTTCTCAAAGTCATAAATAAAAAGCCCGTTGTCCTTTGCAAAAACATCCAACGCTTCAATATTTCGATTGTCCGAAGCGGTAGTTATCACGGGAGCGTTTTCCAAGAAATCGGAAATTTCGATTGTAAGCGAATTGGCTCCCCCCAAATGTCCTGAAAGCAAAGATATGGTAAACCTGCCCGTATCATCTATCACAACCACTGCGGGATCAGTCTTTTTGCTTTTTATAAAAGGTGCAATAAGCCTCACGGAAATTCCCAAAGCGGAGATGAAAATCAATCCGTCGGCTTTATTAAAATCTTCTGAGAGATTTTCAGATTTTGAAATATAAACTTCGTGATTTGGAAGTTCTTTCAGTTTTTCAGCCAGTTCTCTCCCTTTCTCTGTAAAAGCATAAATAAAGAGTTTCATTTTGAGGCTTCTCTGAAAGCGTGAGAGTATGAAGGGTCATAAAGCTTCGATCTGGAATATTTGTCTCCCAAAAAATCCCCCACCAATATCTGCGCTTGATGATCTATTCCCCTTTCCTTAACTTTTTTTGCTATGTCGGAAAGAGTTCCGACTATTCTCTCTTCATCCGCCCATGTGGCTTTATAGACAACGGCACAAGGCACATCATCTCTCCCATACCCTTCCGCCAAATCTTTTGCAACATTTTCGATCTGCTGTGCGGAAAGAAATATTGCCATACTCGCCTGATGTGAAGCCAAAGACTTAAGGCTCTCTCTCTTAGGAACGGGGGTTCTTCCTGCGGCTCTGGTCAAAATTACGGTTTGAGAAACATTCGGGAGAGTAAATTCTTTTTTCAGAACCGCTGCGGCGGCAGTGAAAGAACTCACCCCGGGAACTACCTCATATTCAATGTTTTTATTGTCCAAAAAATCCATCTGCTCTCTTATCGCACCGTATATGGCAGGATCTCCGGTGTGAAGTCTTACCGTGAGATAGGATTTCTCTTGTGCGATCAAAAATTTATCTTCCACCTCTTCAAGGGTCATCTTTGCCGAATTGTATTTTTCACAAGTCTCCTTGCAGAATTTCAAGTGTTCCTCCGAAACAAGACTTCCCGCATAGATTACCATATCCGCTTCTTTAAGAAGGTTTCTGCCCTTAACGGTAATCAAATCGACATCTCCCGCACCCGCACCCACAAAATAAACCTTAGCTCCCATAACCACTCTCCTCAATAATTTTCGGCGGAAACAATGTAAATTGGATTTTCACCTTTCCATAATCCGTTATCCGACATATTCGCAGACTGTCTGAGTCCGGCTTCGATGTTTTTAAAATTCATACTCTTAAGCTCTCTCAAAAATAATTCAAGGCTTGAAGTCAAAATAAAATTGGCAACAACAATTCCGCCTTCCCTAAGATGCATCTTTGTATATATCAAAACCTCGGGAAGCACTTTGGAAGCTCCGCCGATAAAAATTTTATCAAAAATCCTATCCGGTAAATCTTCGGGCGCACTTCCTTCAATTAAATCAAGAGAAACCTTATGTCTTTGGGCATTTCTTCTGCAAAGGGACAAAGCGTCTTCATTTTGCTCTATTCCTACAACCTCTGCTCCCAACAGAGCCGCCTGCACGGACACCGATCCTGTTCCGACACCTATATCCAAAAACTTATCCCCTTGAGATAAATTAAGCCGAAAAAAATTTTCCGAACGAATATGAAACTTCGTCATAGGAATTTTTTCCCTCAGAAAATCTTCATCTTTCAAAATCTTCATCAAGCACCGCCAAAGCCATCGCCACTTTATTATTTTCGGGAATATCTTCTCCTATTCTCACTTTCACAATTTCTTCATCTTCATATGAAAGCCTGTATCCTGCATAAAAATCGCCTGTGTAATTCTCGGAAGAAAGAGCATTCAAAATTTTTTTCGGACTGTTTTCTTTATCCGTGAAAAAGAAATGAACTCCGCTTTTAAGATTTTTCAAATCCAAATTTCTGCCGTGAAACGATTTAACGATGGCATCGCTCCAAGGAATTTGAAGTTTTGCTGAGAAATATTGCGCTGCAGAAATTCCCGGTAAAATTTTGTCTATAAATGCTCCCTTGCGCTTTAACAGCTCCACAATCCCAAAAAAGCACGGATCTCCCGACACAAGCAAAAGCAAATCGTCTTTTTCATCTATGAAAGACAACACCTCATCCACATGGATTACTTCAATTATATCCTTCCTTATGGAGCTTAAAGACCCTTTTATTCTTCCGAAAGCCACAACCCTCTTTGAGAATTTTATCCGCTCAAGCACTTCTTTTGTCAGGTATTCGGGGTTTCCGACTCCCGCACCTGCCACTGTCAGCATATATTAACCCTCATTTTCTCAAAGCTCCCCTCTCTTCATTGAGTACATTCTGCAATTTACAAAAATTTCTTCATCTTTGAGATAGGTTTTTACCCTTGAGCAAATACCCTCTTTCATATCTTTGAAGATACTTTCATAACCTTTCGCAATGACTATCTCGCACGCTTCTTCAGCCGTTAAAGCTTTGGAAACTTCCCTCAACAGAGATATTGGAGCTTCCCTTATTGCAAGATAATAGACAAAGGCCTCCATTCTGGTGTCCGCTGTGCGGTTATGAGTTTGAAAAATTCCGATTGCAACCTTGCAGAGTTTTCCGATATGCCCCACTATCAGAAGATTTTTAAATCCCTCGCTATACGCATTGCTTAAAGCGAAACCCACAAAATTGGACATCTCCACAGAGGGAGTATCAATTCCCCAAGATCTTGCTGTTTTTGTGCCGTGAGCTCCGGGCACAAGCATAAGGCTGTCCGTACCGTCATTTTCTTTGACGGCGTGAAGCTCAAGAGAAATTGTTTTCTTGTAGGCATCCTCGCTCATAGGGTACACAATTCCCCTCGTGCCTATTATGGAAATTCCCCCTATTATTCCGATGTTTTTATTGAAAGTTTTCTTTGCAATTTCTGCACCCTTCGGGGCAAAAATCAGTACATCATATCCCGATTTGGAAATTTTTCTCAATTCCTCGGCAATTAACTTTCTCGGCACGGGATTTATCGCCGCATCTCCCACATTTCCGAAAAGCCCTTTTCTCTGAATTCTCCCTATGCCCTCTCCTCCGTCTATCAGGATTTCACCGTCGGATCTTTTTTTTACCTTTGCGAATATCTCCATTCCGTCGGTAAGATCCATATCATCGCCTGCGTCTTTTTTTATTGCCGCCTGCGCCCAATTGACCTCAAGCATAGGATTAAGCACCTCCAAATCCAAACGAATTCCTGCGGGAGTGTCTATGGAAACTTCTTTTGGAATTTCTCCGCTCTCCAAAATCAGAGCCGCCGCTTTTGCCGCTGCCGTTGCACAGGAACCTGTGGTATAACCGAGACGCATTTTTTTTCCATCAACCACTTCATACAAATCTAGCATCTTTTTGTTATCTCATAAAGAATTGCGTTTACAATGCTTGCCGCCACATTGCTTCCACCTTTTGTACCTACAATCGAAATTTGTGGGATATCATATTTTCTTAAAAGTTCTTTTGAGTCCTCCGCTCCTACATAACCCACCACCGTGCCTATTATAAGCTTAGGTTTCAAAATCCCCTTGTCCGTCAGCTCAAGCAATCTGAAAAGTGCAGTCGGAGCGTTTCCGATTGCAAAGATTTCCACTCCTTCGTTTGCCGCAAGGTCGATTGCCAACTTGGAACGGGTGTCGCCGGTTTCTTCGGATTTTTTGAAAACCCTTTCATCGTCAACCAGACAAAAGATTTCCCCTCCGATTTTCTTTAGGGTACGTTTATTGACACCCGCTTCAATCATATGCGTATCGCAATAAATTTTCGGTTCCTTAGAAAACAATTCCTTAGCTTTTTTTATGAAGTCATTTTTTATTGAAATAATTTTTCTATACTCGGGATCCCCCGTTGTATGGAGAATCCGTCTGACTATAGGCAGCTCTTCTTCGGGAAAAGAGGTATCAGCCAAAAAGCCATCAATTATATGCATACTCCTGTTTTCTATATCCATTCCCATGTTCATATCAAAAATTCCTTTGCTCACTCCGCTATCTATGATTTACCTTGTTCTAATTCCTATTTATTGCTGAAGTATTCGTCCGGTATGCTCATTCCAAATCCCCTATTCCGGAATAGCATTTTTCTTCATTAACCCAAATACCAAATCTTTGGAAAGTCCTGTAAGTGCCACTATTTGTTCAACTGAAATGCCCATTTTCAAAGCCCGTTTTGCAACCTCAGTTTTTCCCTCGGCTTTTCCTTCAGCTTTTCCTTCAGCTTTTCCCTTGACCATTCCTTCGGCTTTTCCTTTGTTGAAATATTCGTCCAGTATGCTCATTCCAAATCCCCTCCCTATCTTGTTATGCTCCGTAA
>CAUVKI010000012.1:0-51995 GCA_963552605.1 uncultured Tissierellia bacterium | reverse complement strand
TACAAAACAAGGAAATCGAATCGTGCGTAAGAGAATTGATATCACCGCATAAGATACTTGCATAAAAATAAAAACAGGAAATCTTTTGACAGAGTTTCCTGTTTTTTTTATACTTTATGAGGCGTTTCCTCGTATAAAGCCGAGCCGAACGGGAAGGAAGGAAAGATGTTATGTCAAAAAAAGATTCAAAATTTCAAGTAAGATTTATGTCTTTTGCATTTCGGGGAAAAGAAATATTTAAACCTCTAAATACAGGTTTTATTGATAAAAGAGTGAGCTGTATCAGGGAATATGTAGCTAATATTTACTTTTATACAAAAGATGATCATACCATTATGATTGATGCGGGATATAACTATGACAGACTTTCGGAAAAAATGGAGTGGCTTAATATCAATCCGAAAGAAATAAAAGAGATTTTAGTCACTCATCAAGATACAGATCATGTAGGAGCAATTGAAAAAGGCAGTGATGGATTATTCAGCGAATCAACGATATATATCGGAAGAATTGAAAATGAGTATTTAGAGGGTCGCAAACGGCGTAAAGTCTTTTGGGGATTATATAAATTGCCTCAAGTTTGTATTGATAATAAAAAAGTTTTAATTGATGACGCTCAAGTATTTTATATTGGAAATATTAAGATAGAAGCTTTTCTTGTGCCGGGACATACTTGGGGACATCTTGTATATTTGATTGATGATGCTTATTTATTTACAGGAGATACGATTTGGTTTGGAGCAGATGGGGGTTATGCATTTTTAAATACTCTTGCGGAAGATAGAAAGCTGCAAATAAAATCACTGAAAAGACTTGAAGAAATACTTGGAAAAAGAAATCTTAATTTAAAAGTTATTACAGGACATACCGGTTGGACTGATGATATAGACTTTGCTTTTGCCCATACAGGTGAAATTTGCAATTCATTAAAGAGAAAACCGAAAGTTCACGACCCTGAAGCACCATATGATGGCTTTGATGAAAGTGAGGATACGGAAGAAAAAGCAAAAAACGGTTTTCTTGCCAAGGTGATAGCGCATAATTCATAAAATATTGGGATATGACCGTTTTCCTTTTTAATTGCTTGACAGAAAAAATATAAATAGATATGATATGAGCGGTTGGTAATAAAGACGGCAGATGTTCCAATTCCTAAGAATATCATATTAAACGAGGAGGAAAAAAATGTCAGAGAAACAAAAAAGCGTGCGCTTGCCGAACAAAGTCGAAGCTCTGCTTCCGATTATTGTGCTGCTTGCCATAATGATTTCGAACTATGTGTTCGCTTGGGGTCAGGATCCGCATATTCCCGTCGTGATTGCTTGTGCGGTTGCTATGATTGTCGGAAAGCTCTGCGGATGGTCTTATAAGGATATGCTTGCGGGGGCGTTGGATTCGGTCAGTATGTCTTTGGAGGCAATCATTATAATTCTTTTTGTAGGTTGTCTGATCGGTTCCTTTGAGTATGCGGGAACGATTCCCGCAGTCGTCTACTACGGACTGAAGATTATTACTCCGCAGATGTTTCTTCCGCTTGCCTGCATTTTGTGTGCCGTTGTAGGGGTGGCTTTGGGTTCGGCTTGGACCGTATCGGCTACTTTGGGAATTGCTTTTATGGCAATGGGAGATACGATGGGGATGAATCCCGGTCTTGTTGCGGGAATGGTTCTTTCCGGAGCTTGCTGCGGAGATAAGTTTTCACCGCTTTCCGATTCGACGAACCTTGCGGCGGGAGCTTCGCAGACCGGATTGTTTGACCATGTCCGTGCTATGGTTACAACGACTTTTCCGAGTCTGGTCATAGCAATTATTATCTATGCAATTCTTTCAATTCAAAGCTCGGCAAATTATGACCCCGCCGTTGCGGACAATCTTTCCAATTCGATTGTTGAACATTACAGGTATATGAGTCCGGTTTTGCTCATTCCTATGGTTTTGATAGTTGTTGTGGCAGTGATGAGAATGCCGGCAATACCGGCGGTTCTGTTGATTTCCGCAGTTGGCTGTGTCTTTGCGGTTATTTTTCAGGGGGCGAATTTTTCGGACTGCATAAGTATGCTTCACTATGGTTATTCCGCAGAAACCGGTAATGAACTTGCGGATAAGCTTATGAACCGCGGGGGAATGGACAGAATGCTCTGGACAAACAATCTGGTTATAGTTGCAGTTGCTTTTGGAGGGATTCTTCAAAAAATCGGTTCAGTGGAATCTCTTCTCGGACATATGATAAAGAAAGTAAAAACACCTTTCCAACTGGTTCTTACAACAATGCTTACGGGTATTTTTTGCATTACGACCATGTGTGACCAATATCTCGGGTTGATTATCCCGAGTAGTATGTATAAAGAAAGATTTGATGAGCTTGGTCTTGGGAGGAATATGCTCTCAAGGACTCTTGAGGACGGCGGCACGCTTTGGTCTCCGCTTGTTCCATGGTCTTCCTGCGGAGCTTATCATTCAAGTATTTTGGGGGTATCGACTTTCGCCTACATTCCCTTCTGCTTTATGAATCTTATAAACCCGCTCTATGCACTGATTACCGTAAAGCTCGGAGCGAATATCCTCTATGCGGACGGAAGCTACACGACAATATTTCGCAAGTTGAAAAAGGGGCGTATGCCCGCTGCGCCGGAGGAGGCTCAAGAAGTTGCGATGAAAGCTTTGAAAGCGATTCGTGGCGAAGCGTAAGATGGAGTATAAAGGCATCACACGAAAAAGGAGTGTTTGGATGAGAGCGGCAGCGGTTTTTCTCGCTCTCATAATGCTCTATATTGAGATAAGAAGAGGAAGGTATTGGTATCTTCCGATTGCCGTTTTTATTTTATTAGCCGCTTTTTTTCAAAAGGAGTATAAAATATCCGAGGAGGGTGTGGACATTGAGTACAGGCTATTCGGATATCGAACCCACAATTATTGGTTTTGGAAAGATATAACTACGCTTCATACGGATTATCGAAAAGCCAGTCCCAATGTTTTGCTCCATATCGGGAAAGATGTAGTCGTCCGAACTTTCGTTATGGACAGAGAGAGCTGTCAGGCTTCACTCTCCCTTGCGAGAAAGATTAATCCGAAAATTTATATTGTCGATGACGGGAACGAATAATCGACAAATTCAAACAGCACTCAAAATCAAGTAAATTTTTGCAAATAACGCCAAAGACATAGGAAAGTTCAAGCGAATGTTCAAGCATAGTTTCGGAAAGTGCATTCTTGGACGCTGACTTCTCCTATGTCTTTTTGTTGATAGATAACTTTCTCATCTAAAATATAATCGGTTTGTGTTATACTTATCGTGATGGATTATAATTTTAAGGAGATGATAAAATGAAAATTGATATGGAGTATGTGAAAGAGTTTTTGATTAAGCTTTTGAAAACCCCTTCGCCCACGGGAGATACTGCAAAAGCCGTTTCATCGGTGAAGGACGAGATGAAATCTTTCGGACTTAAGATTACGGAAAATGCAAAGGGCGGGTTTTATGCCACCATGGAGGGAGAGCTTGATGATTATGAGGTGCTCCTTTCCGCACATGTCGATACCTTGGGAGCGATGGTGAAAGAGCTTAAATCAAACGGAAGATTAAAACTCTCGCAACTTGGAGGTTATTCATGGACTGCAATCGAGGGGTGTGAAGTGATAATCGCAACTATGGGTGCGGTAGAATATACGGGCACAGTGCTTACGACAGTGGCTTCCTCTCATGTTCACGGAGGTAAGACTGAGAATGAAAAAAGAGATGAGAATTTGATTGAGGTGAGAGTGGACGAAAGAGTGGAAAACGAAAAGGATCTCGAAGCTTTAGGTATAAATGTGGGGGATTTTGTGTACTTAAAGACCGGAGCGCATATAACCGATTCGGGATTTGTGAAAAGCAGGCATTTGGACGATAAGGCTTGCGTGGCGGTACTTTTGGGAGTTATAAAAGCGTTGATTTCGGAAAATAAAAGACCCAAGAGAACCACGCACTTTTTCATATCCAACTATGAAGAAGTGGGGCACGGTTCAAGTGCCGGACTTCCCGAAAAGGTGAGGGAGTTTATTTCTTTGGATATGGCGGCTCCGGGAGAGGGGCAAACCTCAAGCGAATACAAGGTGACAATTTGCGCAAAGGACTCTTCAGGTCCTTATGACAAACATATTAAAGAAAAATTTGTGGATCTTGCTATGAAAAATGATATTCCCTATGCGATAGATATCTATCCTCACTACGGCTCGGACGCTTCGGCGGCTCTCAGGGCGGGTTGGAATATTCGCACGGGATTGATAGGTCCGGGAGTTGATGCCTCTCACTCCTTTGAGAGAACGCACATAGATGCCATAGAAGCTACAATCGATCTTACGCTTGCATATTTAATGGAAGAATAGGGGAAGTCTTAAGAGAAAGAAGTGCCATTTCGGAAAGATGGAAAATTTTACCGACATAGTTTTATTATTGTAAAAAATTAAAGGAGTTAAGCGTGTCGAATATATATGAAAAAGCCTTGGAGCTTCATAAAGAATTGAGGGGGAAGCTTTCAACGGAACTTAAAGCTCCGCTTGAAACAAAGGAGATGCTTTCTCTTTTGTATTCACCCGGAGTTGCAAAACCCTGTTTGAAAATTAAGGAAAGCCCCTCCCTTGCTTATGATTACACTTGGAAAGGAAATACCGTTGCAGTAATCTCCGACGGAACGGCGGTGCTGGGTTTGGGGGATATAGGTCCTTTAGCGGCCCTTCCCGTTATGGAGGGAAAATGCGTTTTATTTAAGCGATTCGGCGGATTAAACGCCGTGCCGATAGTGATTGATACCAAAGATACCGACGAAATTGTGGATTTCGTAAAAAAAATTTCCCCCACTTTCGGGGGAATAAATTTGGAGGATATAAGCGCTCCCCGCTGTATTGAAATTGAAAGAAGGTTAAAAGAGGAACTTGATATTCCGGTGTTTCACGATGACCAGCACGGAACTGCCATAGTAACGACTGCGGGATTGATAAACGCTCTCAAACTTGCAGGAAAAACTCCTTCGGAATGTACGGCGACAATATCGGGAGTTGGAGCGGCAGGCTCGTCAATCATAAGAATGATCAATAAATTGGGCATAAAAACCGTCTATGCTTTTAATTCAAAAGGCATTCTTAACAGGAAACATCAAGAAAAAAATTCTCTCTATCAGGAGCTTGCGGAAATCACAAACCCCGAGTGTGAGGAGCTTTCTTTTTCCGAGGCTATGGCAATGAGCGATATATTTATAGGGGTGAGCGTGAAGGGGAAAGTTACTCCCGATATGGTACGCTCAATGAAAAAAAATCCAATTCTATTCGCTATGGCAAATCCCGAACCCGAAATATCCTATGAGGACGCAAAAGGAGCGGGAGCCTTTGTTATGGGTACGGGCAGAAGTGATTATCCCAATCAAGTCAATAATGTGCTGGCTTTTCCGGGGATTTTCAAAGGAGCTCTTGAAGTTTTTGCAACCAAGATAACCGAGGAAATGAAATTTGCTGCAAGCGAAGCACTGGCAAAGCTTATTGATGATGAAAAACTTTCCGAAGATTATGTGATACCCTCTCCATTTGACGAGAGAGTCCCCGATGCGGTGGCGAAAGCCGTTTCCGACTGCGCAAAATTGCAAGGAGTTATTCGCAATTAAAAAAAGGAACTGACCCATAGGACTTTCGGGTCAGCTCTTTTTTTCTAAATCTTAAATTTATTTATGAGTTCAAGCATATCTTGAGACATTTCCGAAAGACTCAAGCTTGCATCGGCTACTTCCTTTGCTGAAGATAATTGAGAATTTAAGGCATTGTGAGATTTTTGAGCCGATGCTGCATTTTCTTCGGAAAGCTCTGATAATTTCTCCATAGTGCCGATTAAAGAAATTTTTGTTGATTCCAAATCTTCAACCGACGCATTCAACTTTTCTATCTCGTCCACATTCTTATCGAGCTCTTCCGAAATCAATTTGAAAAGCTCCTTGGTTTCGTTCACCCTATCGCTTTGTTCCTCCATTGTTCCTTCAACCGTATTCATAATATCCACGGTTTCAGTCACCCTTTCCATAAGCCCTTGAACGATTTCCTGAATTTCTTTTGTGAATAATCCTGATTGCTCGGCGAGTTTTCGTATCTCTTCAGCCACCACCGCAAAACCTCTGCCCGCTTCTCCCGCCCTTGCGGCTTCGATTGAGGCGTTTAAAGCTAAAAGATTTGTCCGATCCGAAATTGATTTAATCATACTGCCGGCGGAGGAAATCTTAATCGCACTCTCATTTGTATCCAAGATAACTTTATGAACTTTTTCCGAAGCGTCTTTTGATTTTTGTGTGGCTTCAATCAGACGATCAACAGCCGCAATGCCTCGTTCTTTTGCATCGGAGGCTTTAAAAGTCGTCTCGCTTAGAGTTTGGATAATATCTTCACTCGATTTAAGAACTTTTTCCATAACCTGCATTGCGTCGGAACTTTTTTTCATACTTTCGGCTTGCACCTTTGCGTCATTTGAAATTTCCTCCACGGTGCGAGCTAAATTTTTTGAAACGTCGGCTGAATGTTCGCTTGTTGCAGTAAGTTCCTGTGAGGCTGAGGACAATTGATTGGCGGCTTCCGAAACTTGGGTCATAGTTTCGGCAATAGTATTTTTCACTCTTATAAGGGCGTTGGATATTATTCCTATTTCGTCTTTGTTTTTTGAATAAACGACGGATGCCGAAGTGTCGGAGAGGGTGAAGTCATATTCAACCATTCCCTTAATACACCCGCTCAAACCTATGATCGGCTTGGTGATTGACCTTGCAATCAAATAGACAATTGCAAGAAGCAATAATACGGATATGAC
Source organism: uncultured Tissierellia bacterium (assembly GCA_963552605.1). GTDB lineage: Bacteria > Bacillota > Clostridia > Tissierellales > Peptoniphilaceae > CAUVKI01. The sequence continues at coordinate 45,178 of CAUVKI010000012.1, read as the reverse complement.
GCTTACCAAAGCCATAAAGATTGCGAGTTCAAAGGACGCCTGAATTACTTCTCTTATGGGAGCTTCCAATATTAAAACCCAGTCGGTATTTTTAACCGGACAAACGGCAAAGAATTTATCGACTCCATTGTCCTTTAGCGACAGAAATTCGGGTTTATCGGAGGAGAGTTTATTATGTACGTTTTTTAATTCTCCGTTTTGAACTTCGGATATATTGTCGTCTAGGGAATATTTGTCGTGAATTATAAATTTACCGTTTTTATCAAGCAGATACGCTTTTCCGGTCTTTTTAAGCCTAATTGAATTTATAAGACTTTCAAAGTCATTCATCGAGATATCTCCACCCAAAACCCCGACCGCCCTGTCGCCATACTTAAGTTCACGGCTTATGGCAACGACAACTTTTTTATCTATTGCGTTTATGTAAGGCTCCGAAACGAATGCGGAAGTTTTTCCTATTGCACCCTTGTACCAACCTCTTTGGGTGGGGTCAAAATCGCTGTCGGGTATCCAGCCTGATCCGTCAAGAAAGGTTTTATCCTCAAATCCCGCATAAAAAGTCAGCGCACCTTTCACATTTTTGGTGAGATAGGTTAGGTCATTCATAAGAGCTTGAGCTTTTTTTTGTGAATTTGAAATATTTTTGGCTGAAATTTCAACATAGGTCTTTTTTTCAGAGATTATGGATTCAATATCCGAAGCGTATTTTTGTGAGCGGGCAAGCATTGCCTCTCGGCTTTCGTTAATCAAAAGGGATTTTGAATAGATATAGGAAATTATAATCAAAATGATTATAACGAGCGTTATCGGTATGCCTATTAAAATCAGCATTTTATTCTTCAGTTTCATTTTTAATCCTCCCGGATATTTATTTTGATTTGAAAAACAATTATATAAAATTCACAACAACACAACTGAATTTATTTAAGAGCTCTTCACAAATCTGTACTATATCAATTTAAATACTTGATGTCAACAACCAAATTTCGGGTTTCAACAACAAACTGCACGAAACTGATTTGAAATTCCAAGTTAATCGACTATATAAAAATCGGAAAAATAAAACGGCTAAACTTCAACATTTTATTTGTTGAGTTTAGCCATTATCTTTCCCTTGTGGGGTCTTCGGGTCAACCCCAAAAATCATCTTGTATTGTCAGCCTTTTCATAGAAAAAGGTCTTCATAGTCTTAAAATTAAATTTTTCAGGCGAAATAATCTGCTCCGTGCTCCCTACGAAAAAAACACCATGGGGTTTGAGGGCTGCATTAAACTTTCTATAAAGTTCCTCTTTTGCCTCGTCCGTGAAATAAATCATCACATTTCTGCAACAAATCAAATCGAAACCGCTCGCAAAAGAGTCTTTTAGCAAATCCATTTTTTTAAACTCCACGCAGGATTTAACCTCGTCGGAGATCTTTAAAAGGCTTCCCTCAGGCTTAAAAAACTTACTCTTAAGCTCCTTGGGAATACTTGCCGTGGACTTTTCAGTATAAAGCCCCTCTTTTGCTTTTTTGATTGCCATCTCGTCCAAGTCCGCAGCATTGACCTTTATTTTATTTAAGGGATAAAACTGCGAAAGCATCATCACTAAAGAATAAGGTTCTTCTCCGGTTGAGCAGGCGGCACTCCAGACTTTTAATGCCGAGGAATTTTCTTTTCTTAATTCCGGAATGACCGTATCTTTCAAAACTTGCCATTGCTGGGGATTTCTATAAAATTCCGATACGTTGATGGTCATAAAGTTGATGAATTCATTGAGGAGATCCTTGTTTTTTTTCAAACCTTCTTCAAAGTAATCGTCAAAATCCTTAAATCCGTTTCTGGTAAGCAAAGATGTGAGACGCCTTTTCATCTGTTTTTCTTTGTAGAGATTGAGATCTACCCGAATCAGACGATTGACATCGGTTTTGAATTTTTCGTATTTCATCTTCGGTTATTCTTCCGAAGTTTCTACAGGGCAAGCTTCGCCGTTTTCCTCACTTTCCGCACCGGGCATCTGCAAGGGTTTAATCGCGCGTATCGAAAGACTTATCTTTCTCTTCTCCTCATTTATCTCAGTGATCTTCACATAGACGGATTGACCCTCTTTAAGTACATCGGAAGGCTTTTCGATATGTTCTTTGGAAATTTGAGAAATATGCAATAATCCGTCCACTCCGCTCTGAAGTGTCACAAAAGCTCCGAAGTCCAAGAGGCTCACAACTTTTCCCTCTACCACATCTCCGACATGGTTATTATTCATAAACACTTTCCAAGGTTCCTCAACAGTTTGCTTTATTCCCAAGGATATACGATTTCTCTCACGATCTATCGCAAGGATCTTTGTGTCAACCTCATCTCCGACTTTCACAACGTCCGAGGGCTTACGCACCCTCCTCCATGCCAAGTCCGAAATATGAACCAGTCCGTCAATTCCTCCCACATCTACAAATGCGCCGAAATCAACCAGTCTTTCAACTCTTCCGTGTATAATCTGACCTTCCTCAAAGGAATTCCACAATTCCTCAAGTCTAGCCTCACGAAGCTCTTTGTCAACCACTTTTTTTGAAACCAGCAGCCTTCTCTTTGCCTTATCAAAGTCAATTATGCGACAGGTAAGAGTCTGCCCCTTGTATTTTGAAAAGTCGTCCACATAGCTAAGTTCTACTTGAGAAGCGGGCATAAATCCCCTAAGACCGTTGCAGGATACCGACAACCCTCCCTTAATCGGGGAAATCACGTTGCACTGCACATCGGATTTTTCTTCAAACTTTTTCTCAAGTTCCTCCCATTGCTGACCTTCCAAGACCTTTTTATAAGAGAGCGTAACCATTCCCTCCGCATCGTCCACTTTCAGGACATAGACATCAATCTCCTGCCCCGGTTGGAACAATTCACGAGGGTCAACAGGGTCGTTTGATATTTCGTCTTTATCTATGATACCGTCCGACTTATAGTTGATATTCACGCTCACTTCATTTTCATTGACATACAACACAGTCCCTTTAATGACATCACCCTTGAAAATTTTCCTAAAGGAATTGTCTACCACCTCCATGCTCATCTCGTTTCCGTTTTGTTCATTCATAGTCATCTCTACCTCCTCAATTATTTCATCAGGCGTGGAAGCACCTGCCGTAATTCCGATATTCGGGGATCTTATTCCAAAACTTAAAAGCTCGCTTGCATTTTCAACAAAATAAGCCTCTTTGGAAATTTCTTTTGCGATATCGAAAAGCTTTCTTGAATTTGAACTGTTCTTTCCGCCCACCACAACCATAACATCGGACTTAAGCGAAAGCTCCAAACACTCATTTTGCCTTTCGGTTGTTGCCGTGCAAATGGTGTTTTTATAAATGAGCTTTGGAAATCTCTCAGTCAAAGACTCTTTTATTTCGTCAAACTTCTCTTTGCGAAAAGTGGTCTGAGCCACACAATAAAGAGGTTCTTCAAAAGAAGTTCCCACAGCTTCCTCTTTAGAAGAAATAATGTAAACTTTAGAAGAAACGCACCCTGCTATTCCCTTGACCTCAGGGTGCTCACAGTCCCCCACTATCACCACATTATAACCTTTTTTTGAAAAATTTTCAACACTATTATGAATACTTTTTACAAATACACAGGTCGAATCAAAAATCATATGCTTTTTTTTTATTTCCATTTCTTCTCTCGGCGTAACTCCGTGAGCTCTTATTATCACTCTTCCCTTGGGTAAAGATTTAAAATCTTCCAAATCATATATAGTCCGACAGCCTCTCTTTAAGAAATAATCCACCACAGCGGGGTGATGAACAAGATCTCCGTAGATATAGATTGGAAGATCCGTTTTCTCGGAGATTTTTTTTGTAAGCTCGACGGCACGCCTTACCCCGAAACAAAATCCCGCAGTTTTTGCCACCCTAACCATTATTTATTCTCTTTTCGTCCAAACTGTAAATATTTCGCCATAACTGTTTTGCCTGTTCGGAATAATCTTTCCCGTCTTCAACCGGCGGTACGGGTTCTCCTATCGTCACAAAGGTTTTTTTGAAAATTTTATAAGAAGAGGAAATCTTTACGGGAATTATGGGAGAAGCGGTTTTTTGCGAAATCATAATCGTCCCCGATTTTGCATTGCCTGCGTCCTCTTCCTTAACCCTCGTTCCCTCAATAAAAATTCCAAGCACTTTCCCGTCTCTTAGGGTGCGAATAGATGATTTTATAGCCTTGAGATCATTTTTTTGTCGGTTTACGGGAATTGCTCCGAGCCCGTTAAGTAATACTTTAAATAGAGGATTTTCAAATAATTCAGCCTTTGCAAGCCAAAAAATTTGTCGATTGAAAATTCCCGAAAGAAAAAAAGGATCCCAATTTGAGCTGTGGTTTGCGCAAACCAAGATATTTTCATAGTCATTTAGAATATTTACATTCCCCGATACCTCTATACGAAAAAACGGCAGCACAAAAATTTTTAAAATAATTCTAAAAAAACTATACATAAACCACTCTCTTTATTATCTCTCTTACCACTTCCTCAACGGTCATATCGCCGGTATCTATAATAATGGCGTCCTCGGCTTTTCTAAGCGGAGAGTTTTCTCTTTGTGAGTCCGAGAGATCCCTTGTCTTTATCTCCTCAATGATTTTTTCAAGGGGGATATGTTCACCTTTTTCTCTAAGTTCCAAAAATCTTCGCTTCCCTCGAATTTCCGCCGAGGCATCAAGATAGAATTTGAAATCCGCATTCGGAAAAACAACTGTTCCTATATCTCTTCCGTCCATTATCACGGATTTTTTTTCCGAAAATAACCTTTGCAAATCAACAAGCCTTTTTCTCACCCTAGCATATGCGGAAACTTTAGACACATTTCTGCTCACCATATTTTCTCTTATCTCTTTGTCAATATTTTTGCCGTCCAAAAAAATCGACTTATCTCTGAAATCTATCGACAAACTCTCCGACAATTCAGAAATCTTAACTTCATCCTGTAAATCCAATTCTCTATTCAATGCGGCGTAGGTCACCGCACGATACATCGCCCCCGTGTCAATATAGATTATATTTAATTTGTCGGCGATTATCTTGGATATAGTGCTTTTTCCCGAACCTGCGGGTCCGTCCACGGCAATTTGAATTTTTTTTCCGTCAATAATCAAATCGGGTCTTAAAAGTTTTGCATTCCCAAGGTAGACGGGGATTTTTTTATCCGTTTCGGCAAATACCGCCGCTCTTAAGCACATCTCCATTCCGCCCTCAATGTCAGCCTCCTGAAAGCACATCAGCGATGCATTCGTAAATTCACGAGCGGTTTTTGCAGGATTTGCCGCCGTCAAATCTTTTGTAAGAGTAAAAAATATCCCCTCAACTTCTTCTCTATGTAATTCATTTCTTTCAACTATGGCGTTCAACAGCTCTCTTGCCGCACTCTCAATAGCTTCTTGAGCGTTATTTGAAACATCAATCGCACCTCTTATTATTTTCATTTTCGCCTCCTATACCCGCGCCTGCCGTATAACCGGTGGAGAAAGCAATTTGCAGATTATATCCTCCGGTGAATGCGTCCACGTCAATTATCTCTCCTGCCACATAAAGCCCGGGAATTTTTTTTAATTCCATAGTTTTCGGATTGATTTCCTTAACGGAAACTCCGCCGCTTGTTATAATCGCCTCATTGAACCCTGCAAGCTCTTTGAAATTAATAGGCATTTTTTTAATATAACTGACCAGAGCTTTGCGCTCCTCCTTTGAAACCTGATTGGCTTTTTTCGTTTTGGAAATTCCCGAAAGTTCAATTATCACAGGCAAAAGTCTTCTTACGGTAAGCCTTTCCAAAGCATTTTCAATATTCTGATTTTTATTAAGGGATAAGTCCTCAATCAGCCTATTCTCCAATTCATCCGTTTCAATCGCAGGTTTCAAATCCAAAGTCAGCAAGCACTCTCCTCTAATAAGCGAACTTGCTTTCAAAACAAGGGGACCGGAAATTCCGGTGTGCGTAAAGAGAAGTTCTCCCACTTCCGAAAAAATCGGCTTGGTCTTTTGAACTTCCCTAACCGTAAGCTTCACATTTTTAAGCGTTATCCCCGAAAGCTCTCCCACCCAACTGTCTTTAAGAAGTATAGGAGCTAATCCGACACGAGGTTTGACAATTTCCACCCCCAGTTCTCTCAAAAACTTATATCCGTCTCCCGAAGAACCTGTCGAGGGGTACGAAACCCCGCCGCTTGCAAGCACGACCCTATCCGCACATAGGTTTCTCAAAGAGGTCTTTATCGAAAACCTACCGTTATTCTTAATCGAAAGAACTTTTTCATTTAAATTTATCTTCACTCCGCATTCTTTAAGTGCAAGTTCAAGAGCTTTTATCACATCTGAAGATTTATCCGACAGGGGAAAGACTCTGCCGCCTCGCTCAATTTTGGTTTTAAGCTTATGAGAATTCATAAATGAAATCAAATCGTTATTATCAAATTCGGAAAAAGCGTGATAAAGAAACTTGGGATTGGTAGGAATTTTGGAAAAAAAATTTTCAATGGGCTCGGCATTTGTTATATTACATCTTCCCTTACCTGTGAGGTATAATTTTTTTCCGAGTTTTTCGTTTTGCTCGATAAGCTCAACCTCCGAATGTTCGGATGCGGCAATCGAAGCCATCATTCCTGCGGGTCCCCCCCCTATTACAACAGTTTGCAACTTTTTTTCAACCCCTCCGCTTCTTCTTTTTTTAAGAATCTCCATTTTCCCGCGGGTAGACCGTTAAGGTTCAAAAAATCATACCTTATCCGTTTAAGCGACACCACATTATGACCAACGGCGGAAAAAAGTTTTCTCACTTCTCTGTTTCTTCCCTCGTGTAAAGTGATTTCATATTTTTCATCAGCGATTTTTTTCAGTTTTGCCTTGGAAGTTTTCTTTCCGTCAATAAAAATCCCCTCTCTTATCGACATCATATCTTCACGGCTAAGAGAGCCTTTGCAATCTACCAGATAAGTCTTTTCTATGCCGAATGAGGGGTGCGTCAACCTCTCGGTTAAAAGTCCGTCATTTGTCAAAAGCAAAAGTCCCGAAGTATCCTTATCAAGTCTTCCCACCGGAAAAATTCTTTCATCTATACCTTTAAAAAAATCCATAACGGTTTTTCTTCCTCTATCGTCAGAAACGGTGGTGATAACTCCCACCGGCTTATTAAAGATGATATAGAGCTTATTTGAAGTTAAACTTACAATTTTTCCGTCAACCGACACAATATCTTTTTCCGAAACCTTAACACCTTTTTCGCTGATTACTGTTCCGTTAACTGCAACCCTTCCCTCGGAAATCAGCTCCTCGGATTTTCTTCGGCTGGCAATTCCGCTATTTGAGAGAAATTTCTGAAGTCGCATCTTTTTTTTCCTTAACAAAACCTATATCGGGCAAATCCGAAAGGGAATTAAAGCCGAAAGCTCTCAAAAATTCATCAGTCGTCTTGTAGAGAAACGACTCTCCGCTTTTAATCTCCTCAATCATTTTTTTATCCAATAGAGAATTTATAACCTTTTCACTCCTCACTCCCCTGATTTTTTCTATCTCAAGTTTGTCCACGGGCTGTCTGTATGCAATTATCGACAGTGCCTCAAGTTGAGTATCCGTTAGAAGCTTCGGAGTTTTTATATCTGTTATGACTTTTATTGTATCGAAATATTCAGGTTTGGTTGCAAGTCTAAGATAATTTCCAAATCTTCTCAGAGAAATTGCGTGTGTTTCATAATCCGCAGCAAGCTCCAAGGCGGCTTTTTCTATGTCGTTTACATTACTCGAAAGCATATGGGAAAGTTCTTCTATACTAAATTTTTCTCCCGAGGCGAACAATAATGCCTCTATCCTGTTTTTAAGTTCCATTTTCTTCACTCACATCTCGGACAACTATCTCGCCATAGGGGACGCTTTGCATTGCCTTAATTCTCTTCTGACGCACAAGTTCAAGCAATGCCATAAACAAAGTGAAAAATTTGGGCGGAGAACAGAATACATTCGGTATCTCGCTAAAAACAAATTCCTTTTTTTCATTTGTAAAACTCATTAAATCCGATATGGCATCCTCGACCGTATAAGTTTCACGGAAAAGCGGCTTTTCAGCCGGTTTTTTATTCTCAGTTTTTAGAATAAGTCTGTTTAATGCTTGAGGAAGTTTTTGGGGGTTGACCGATATCTTCAAAACCTCAGAGAAATCCTCCGGTTCTTTACAAAATATTTTGGAATTTATGAAATCCAACTTCTTAAGCTCCCCCGCAGCCATTTTTATTTTCTTATACTCCAGAAGCTGCTCCACCAACTTCTCTCTGGGGTCTTCCGAAATTTCAGGATCACTCTTATGGAATAATAACATCTTTGATTTAACTTCCAAGAGAGTGGACGCCATTTCCAAAAATTCGGTCGCCATATCCAAATCCATAGAATTTTCCGAAATATACAGAAGAAATTCGTCCGTAAGCTCTGCAACAGGGATATCGTAAATGTCAATCTTATGTTTGTTGATTAAGGATAGAAGCACTTCGATCGGACCTTGATATGCGGGGATGGAGATTTCATATCCGCCCATCATATTCCTCCGAGCAGATGCCGCAAAATGGAATTGGTTATGGGAAATATAATTCTTCCTGTAAGTCCGCTTATAATCAGGAACATTGTTATAACGGACAGAATTCTTTCGTTTCTCATAAAAAAATCGTCCGTTTCATATGACAGAAATGAACGCAAAACCTTTGAGCCGTCAAGCGGAGGCAGAGGAAGTAAATTAAAAACTCCCAACACGACGCTGTATAGAACTATATTGAGCAATATCCTAAAAATAATCTCCTGATTAAAACCTGCGTAATAGATGACTCTGAGAAGCAGTGCCGCAATAACCGCTATTAAAAAATTCATCAAAGGTCCTGCCGCCGCCACATACCTCATACCTTTTTTATAATCTTTGAAGTAGTTGGGATCTACGGGCACGGGTTTTGCCCAACCGAATTTGAAAAATATAAGAGCCATAAAACCGAGCGGGTCAAAATGGCTTAGAGGATTTAAGGTGAGCCTTCCCATATTTTTTGCAGTCGGATCCCCCAATTTATTCGCCACAAATCCGTGTGCAAGCTCGTGCGGCACAATCGCAAGATAAAGAGCGGGAAGCATAAGGAAAAAATCTAAAATTTTAGCTGTAACAGGCATTTTAAACTCCGATGTTAAATCTCTCTTATTATTTCCTTAACCAAAGGTACAAACTTGGCTTTAACACTGTCCGCAACCTTCAAAACCATATCGTGCGTTATAGGAGTTTTCGATAAATCGGCGGCAAGATTTGAAATGGAGGAAATTCCAAGCACCCTCATTCCCTGATGAACTGCAACTATCACTTCGGGAACCGTACTCATTCCGACCGCATCTCCCCCCATAATGCGAATCGCCGAAACCTCTGCGGGAGTTTCATAGGAAGGTCCCGTCAAAAACGCATAAACCCCTTCTCTATAATCTATTTCCAGCCTTTGAGCCGCTCTCTTTGCCAAATTTCTAAGTTCTTCGCAGTAGGCATCTCCCAAATCCGGAAATCTCGGACCGATGCTATCGTCGTTCTCACCCACAAGAGGATTTATTCCGGTGAAATTCAAATGATCTCTTATAATCATCAAATCCCCCGCCTTGAAATCTCTGTTGACTCCGCCCGAAGCATTTGAAAGAATTAAGTTTTTTATTCCTAAAGCTCCGAAGAGTCTTATCGGAAGGACAACTTTTTCCATGCTGTGTCCTTCATAGTAATGAAGTCTTCCGTCCTCGCAAATAACCTTTTTTCCGGAAAGTTTTCCGTACACAAAACGCCCGTTATGTCCTTTAACATTTGAGAGCGGATAATCGGGAATTTCTCCATATGGAATTATTACGGGTTCTTCAATTTCAGAAGATAAATCTCCAAGCCCTGAACCCAAAACCACCGCAACATCGGGAATGTCTTTTATTCTTTCCCTTATAAATGCCGCAAATTTTTCTTTATTGTTCATTTTTTTTCACCTTTCAATAAGTTCTTCTCTTTGAGGTAATCAATTGCCATAGTGATTGCAATGATTGACTTTGCATCGGAAAGTTCACCTCTGGTAATCATCTTTTTAAGTTCATCAAAGTTATACAACACGACTTCCATAATCTCGTCATCATCGGGTTTATATTCTCCGTCCTCAAGTTCCGTTGCCAAAAACAGATGAATTTTTTCATTGATATAGCCGGGAGAAGTGAAAATTTCATTCAGATATACAAGCTTTCCGGCACGCTTACCCGTTTCTTCTTCCAGTTCTCTGAATGCCGCTTCTCTCGGTTCTTCTCCGGGATCAAGTTTTCCGGCGGGTACCTCAAGCAAAACTCTCTCAAACGGTTTTCTAAATTGCTTTACGAGAATAACATTTCCGTCTTGCGTAACAGGTACGACGGCGGCGGCGGGTGATACTTCTACAAGCTCTCTCTTACTGTATTTTTTTCCGGGAAGTTCCACAGTATCGCACCTGAGATTTAAAATTTTCCCTTGGTAAATTTTTTCGGATTTTATGGTGGTTTCTTCAAACTCCATTATGTCCTCCTTTGTATTCGTTTATCATCTCTCTGGCGTGTTTCAAAGCGGTTTCGGACTCTCCTGACAATAAAGCGGCAATTTCCCTTATGCGCTCTTCCTCATTAAGTTTTATAACCGTTGTTGAAACTCCCAAAGCGTCGGACTCTTTTCGGATTAAAAAGTGAGTGTCTGCAATTGCGGCGATTTGAGGCAGGTGCGATATCACAATCACCTGATGATTTTTTGATAAAGCTTTCAACTTTAATCCCACCGCCTTTACGGCAGCACCGGAAATCCCCGTGTCAATTTCGTCAAATACCAAAGTGCAAAAACTTTCCGAAACCACGGTTTTTAACCCCAGCATTATTCTTGACATCTCGCCGCCTGAAGCAATTTTTGAAAGGGGCTTTAGCGGCATATTTTTATTTGTGGAAATCATAAACCTCACCGAATCCGCTCCGTTTTCGCTCAAATCCGACTCTTCAAATTCCACTCTAATCACGGTGTCTTTCATATTGAGTTCTTTGAGTTCGGCTTCAAGCGCTTTGGACAAGTTCTCGGAAATATTTTTTCTCATATCCGTTATAACCGAAGCTTTTTCAATCAGGCTTTTTTTCTTTGAAGATAATTCTTCCCTTGCATTTTCCATACGCTCGTTATAACTTAAAAGCTCCTCATATTTCTTTTCCGTATTCTCCAAGTAATCCAAAATTTCCTCTATGGTTTTTCCGTATTTCATCTTCAACTTATTTATGGAGTTAAGTCTTTCTCTGACCTCGTATAATCTTTCATCATCGGGATTGAGAGAAGAAAGATACCCCGATACCTCTCTCTTTAAGTCTTCCGTCTCAAAGTAAATGCTTTCGGCTCTTTCAACCCATTTTTCCCTCTCACCGTCGATATGAGAAATAGACTTAATCTTCTCCGAAAGAAAATTCAAATCCGACAACAATCCCCCAAACCCGTACTCTCTCCCGTTAAACAAATCATTGATTTCAGAAACCAAAGTTATGAGTTCAGCCTGATGAGAAAGCTTTTGTTCCTCATACTCAAGTTCTTCATCTTCTCCTGAAACTAAGGAAACTTCGTTTATCTCCGAAATCTGAAAATTGTAAAAATCCAACTCCCGATTTAAAGCTTCTTCGTCCAAGTTAAAATCCTTAAATTCCGAAAGCAATGACCTGTATTCATCATAATCTTTCCGATATTCGGATAAGGTATTCCTAAAGTCTTCGTCTCCCATCTGATCCAAAAGCGATATGTGATTTTTTTCGTCCATTAACTCCAATTGTTCATGCTGACCGTAGATATGAATTAACTTATCCGAAAAGCCCTGCACTGCACCCTGAGTGAAAATTTTTCCGTCAATTTTTGAGGAAGTCGAACCGTTGGGGCGCACTTCCTTTGAAAAGATAACGGTATCTTCACAGTCAAAGTCCAATTGTTCCTTTGCAAAAAGTTTATCAGAAGAGGTTAGCTCAAAAACACTATCTATATGTGCATTTTTATCCGGAAATTTCAAAACATCTCTGCTGCCTCTCGCTCCTAAAGACACATTGAGAGCGTCAAATATTATTGATTTTCCGGCTCCGGTTTCTCCTGTTATCACATTTAGACCCTTTTCAAAAGCTATATTCAAGTCGGTGATAATTGCATAATTTTTGATTGCAAGCTCAACTAACATTTTAATCTCCCGTCAACAAGGTTTTGAAAAGCTTTGTCCGCAACATCGGAAGTATTTATGGAAAAATCCCCGAAAACCAAAACGGAAATATATTCAATATTTCCGCTGCCTCCTCTTATCGGAGAGGGTGATATAAATTTTATTCCCATGCCCAAACCTTTTACAAAGTGTTCATACTCAAGCAATAAATTTTTATGTAAGGAAATATCATTAAATATTCCGTGTTTTTTGCGCAATTTTCCCGCCTCAAACTGAGGCTTAAAAAGCACACATATAAATCCGTCATCTATAAGTTCAACGACTCTCGGCAATACTTTTTTTATAGAGATAAAGGAAACATCAACCGTTGCGGCATCAAATCCGTTATTGAAAACTGCGTCCCTTATGTCCGTATTTTCCCTGACAGTAACTCTCGGATCAAGCTTAAGTTTATCGGCAAGCTGATTTTTTCCGACATCTAAAGCCGTAACAGATCTTGCTCCGTCTTTAAGTATAACTTCCGTAAATCCTCCCGTGGAAGCTCCTATATCCAACACTTCCAAATCTTTGAAAGATACGATTTTTTTCTCCAAGAGATAATTCAACTTCACTCCCCCTCGCCCCACAAAGGGATAGAGCGGTTTTATATCTATATACGCAGTTTCTTCCGTTTTATGCGAAGGTTTTAAAATCGGGTTGCCGTTTACTTTCACGCAGCCCGATTTTATAAATTCACGGGCTTTCTCCCTTGAGGGAGATAATTCCCGTTTTACCAGCAGCAAATCCAATCGGTACATCATAACTTGGCTAAATGTTCTTTGAAAAACTCAGTGTTTCTCTTTATACTCATAAGAGCCGACTTTGCCCGCTCCTTATAGAGTTCAAGTTTTCGTTTTGCCTCGTCCTCTCCGTAAAGAGTTGCAAAAGTCGGCTTTTCATCAGCTAAATCCCTTTTATAATCGGAGATATCGTCCGCCGCTTGAAACGCCATACCGTAGGCATATCCGAATTCTCCTACGGCTTTAAATTCGCCCTCTGACGGATTTCCCAAGCAAGCTCCGCCCTCCAATGCCGCAACTATCAGACAAGCGGTTTTCATTTTTGTCATCTTTAAAAACTCTTTATCATCTTGTGAATAATCGTCAATAACCTTGGTTATGTCAATCCCTTGCCCGCCGACCATACCGTCTTTTCCCGCATAACGTGAAATTAAATCTAATGATTTAATCTTTCTTTGCAAAAGCTCCTGATTTTTCTCTTTGCAAAGTGAGGAAAATCCCGTTTCATAAGCCAAGTTCAGGAGTAAATCTCCGGCAAGTACCGCCATTCCCTCTCCAAAGGCCTTATGTACACTCGGCTTTCCACGTCTTTCATCGTCATCATCCATAGAGGGTAAATCGTCGTGAATTAGAGAATATGAGTGAATAAGCTCCACAGCTGCCGCCTCGGGATAGCAAAACTCCTCCCCTCTCTCAAGTGCAACACCGTCCGCAAAGCACAAAAAAGCTCTGCGCAAAAAAGTGCTTCTAAGCCGTTTTCCTCCCGGGAAAACCGCATATCTCACCGCTTTGGATAAATTGTCCCTTTCGGACGGCAAAAGTTCCTCCAAATATAATTCAAAATCCCTCATACTTAGAAAATCCCTCTTTTTTTAAATCTCCGCCGAGTTTTGCCACTTCTCCTTCGGCATTCTCCAACATATCTCTGATTTCCAAGGATAATTTCGCTCCCTCCTTGTACAAGTCCACAGCTTCGGAAAGAGAAACCTTATTTTCTTCCAAAAGTCCGACTATCTCCTCAAGGCGAGCCATAGCCTCCTCATATGTCATATCAAAACCCTTCCTGTATCTTTTTCACTTCCAAAAAGGCGACCCCGTCGGGAAAAATTAGGGAAACCGTTTCTCCGACCGACAAATCTTTAACACCCTGCAAAGGTTCTCCTTCAATATTTCTAACTTCGGGCTTTGCGGCTGCAAGCGTTTCTTTATACGCAATTTCAAGCCTTGAATTGAGCTTCTCAAGTGATGAAAAACGCTCCGAAAAATAATACCTGCTCGAAAAGTTTAATGATTTGCTCAATTCTTCCAATTTCCCGAATTGTCTAACAAGCATAAGTTCAGGATTGCATATGTCAAGCCTGCGTCTAAGTGCGAGGAGAAATTTTTTATCAAGCTCCAATTTTTTGCCAAAAGACAGATTGAGTCTTTTATCAAGTTCGTCTAAAAATATTGTTTTTTCTTTAAGACAGCTTGAAAAAATCGAAATAAGTCTATCATTTAATTCTTTAGCCTCTCCGAAAAGAACCTTTCTCTCCACAACCGCCATTTCCGCCGCTTGCGACGGGGTGGCGGCACGCCTGTCCGCCGCATAATCCGAAAGCACGATGTCGGTTTCATGTCCTACTGCGGAGATTGTAGGAATTTTACTGTTTGCGACGACTTCACAAAGTTCCTCGTCATTGAAAATATTCAGTTCCTCATATGAGCCGCCGCCTCTTCCGAAAATAATGACATCTACGGGAAACATATTGTTGAAAAAATTTATTCCCTCAATCACTTCTCCGACAGCATTCTCGCCCTGTACGGAAGCGGGGTAGAGATATAAGCTTACGGAGGGATTTCTGCTCTTTGAAACCGTAATTATATCGTGCACCACCGCACCTATCTCGCTGGTCACAATTCCTATCTTCTTTGCTCTCGGGATTGGTCGTTTCACGGACTCATCCAGATATCCCTTCTCCTCAAGCGATTTCTTTTTTCTGTAAAATTCCCTGAAAACAGCTCCCATACCTGTTTCTTCAAAACTTTCCGCTATAATTACGCAGCTTGCCTGATGTGAATTTAAGGAAACTCTGCCGCTTAATATAATCTCCATACCGTCCTCAATGGAACGGAAGCTCCCGGTCTTTTCCGAAATCCTGCAGTTAATTGAGGAATGTTCGTCTTTAAGGGTGAAATAAATAACTCCGGAGGGGTGATGTCTTTTATTAAACACCTCTCCCTTGACCATAAGCCTTGTCAATATAAAATCGTCTTTTATTACTTTCAGAAGATACTGATTTACATCAGATACGGAAAAATATCCTTTCAAACTCTCTCCTTTTTTATCACATAAGCCAAAACCCCGTTGACAAAACGATAACTGTCCTCTTTTCCGAAACGCTTGGAGTTTTCAACCGCTTCATTAACAACCACTTCTATGGGAATATCTTTTCTGAATAACAACTCATAGATAGCTCCCCTCAGCACCGCAAGCTCGACTCTTCCTATTCTGTCAATGGTCCAGCCCTCGGAGCCTTCGGAGATATAATTATCCAAGACGGATTTATTATCCATAATTCCCCTTAGTATATCCCATAAAAAGTCTCGGTCATCTTCCGAAATCACTTTGGCTTCCTCTCCGCTTTCGGTCGGAAAGGAAGCCGACTGACTTAAAAAAAAGTTTTCGGAGAAATCTCCGTTTATATCTGCGGCATAAAGAAGACCGATAAGCACTTGGCGTGTTTGGGTTCTGCTCATCTCGACGCTTTGGGCACGGACTTTAATTCCTTATTTATGGTGACTCCCTCAATGCTTACATCTACGGAGCCTATTTCCATATCCGTCATTGACTTTATGGATTCGGAAACCGCTCTTTGCACATCTTCAGCCACCTCCATCAGAGGATAGCCGTAATCCACAAAGATATAAAGACAAATCTCCAAACGATTATCCTTTAAACTGACCTTCACTCCCTTGCCGTCTTCCGTCTTAAGTCTTAATTTCGTCTGCAAGTCTTCCGTCAAAGTTCCGCTCATTCTGCTCACTCCGCCGACGCTCAATGCAGCCACCGTTGCTATAACGGAAATCACATGGTCTGAAATTTTTATTTCTCCATTGTCTAAAACTTCATATGTCTCCAACATATTAACACCTCCGAATGATGGTATTGTAGCAGAATAACCATATGTTTGCAAGAATTCCCTTTTGCGACCGCAAAAATTCATGTGTCTTCTTAGGAGCACAAATCGTTGATATCTACAATTCAAAGAAATAATAGTGTAAACCGCCTTTCCATCATCTTCCCTTGCATAAAAAAAGAAGTAGATTGGCATTCCACTTCCTTGATTATTCGCAAGCAATTTTTTTACTTCCAGTCCAGCATCGCTCTTTCCAACTCTGAAAAATTGCAATTCGCTTTTCTAATGATTCCTGTTTCTTTTTGCTTTTGATATAATTTTTCCACTTTTTTCAAAACCTTCGTTTTTATTGATAAGCAAAAAGCATATTCTTTTTCAAATAAGTCTTTGTATCTAAAGTCCTCAAGTTCATCAAACATAATTCTTTCATAACATCCATTTGGCACAGGTATCATTTTTTTAATATCCAGTATAGATAATATGTGCATTTTTTCTTTATCAGAATAGTATTTATAAATATCTCCATTTATGGTAATGCTATTATCAATCACTTCATAAATCAAAAAATGCTCATCAGAAACATTCTTCCATCTTTTGTGTTTTTCCTTTGCAGAAGATATTGGAATAAAATAATTATAGTTTTCTATCCCAACAATAATTCCAACAAATGGCTTGATACTATTTCTATACAATGGATCATAATAAACTTCGGAGTCTATTTTACTCAGATATTCAAGATAATCGGGATTTACAGTATAAAATCCATATTTAACCGCTTCTGCCATTGCTTTCTCCTAAAAAAACGGAGAGGTTTTACCCTCTCCGCTTGCTTTAATGCTTCACCTTTGGGATATAGGTAGTGAGACACCTTCTTTAATGTTCCACCTTTAACGGTAGCGGGACACCCTCTTTACCCGCTTAAAGATTAGCAGATATTTTTATAAATGTCAAATCAATAAATTCCCTAAAATTACCCAAACACCATTCTCCCACCATTCATAACATATCCTATTTCTCTAAAAAATTACTAGTTTATCGTGAAACTAAAAAGCCCGAAGCATAAACCTCGAGCCTTTTCGGATTTCAAAAATTTCTAATCTTCGTCATCGTCCTCGTCATCGTCGTCAAAATCGTAATCGAAGTCGTCGTCATCGTCGTCATAGTCAAAATCATAATCGAAGTCGTCATCGTCCTCGTCATCGTCGTCATAATCATCATAACGATCGTATCCGTCATATTCATCATCGTCATAGACGAAATCTTCCAAATCCTCCAAATCCTCATCTAAAAGATTTAAAAGTTCGTCCGAATCGGATTGATTTTCACTAAGCCTTTCAATCTCATCAGCCATATCCTCCATGCAGGCAACCACTTCACTCAAAATCTTTCCTACCCTGCTTTTGGATTCAAATTCCATTCCCTCCAAAAGACCTCTTAGATACGATACTCTTTCTCCTAAATAGCTCATCACACACCTCCTATTGTACTCTTGAGAGATATTCTCCCGAACGAGTGTCTATCTTAATGACATCGCCGGTGTTTACAAAAAGCGGAACGGTAACGGTCGCTCCCGTGCTGACGGTTGCGGGCTTATTGGCTCCGGTTGCCGTGTTTCCTTTAACCCCCGGCTCCGTGTGAATAACTTCAAGCTCCACAAAATTCGGCGCAAGCACCTCGAAAGGCTCTCCCTTAAAGAAACGAATATTTGCACTATCATTTTCCTTTAAGAATTTCATTGCGTCCTCCACCTTGTCCTTGGAAATTGGAATTTGCTCATAGGTTTCGTTGTCCATAAAGTAGTATAATTCGCCTTCATTATAGAGATATTGCATTTCCTTGGATTCAAGCTGAGCCTGTTCAAACTTCTCAGACGGATTAAATGTAAGCTCTTTCGTACCCCCGCTCATAACGGACTTGATTTTAGTCCGCACAAAAGCAGCCCCCTTTCCGGGTTTCACATGCTGAAATTCCACGACCTGATACACATCACCCTCAAAAATGAAAGTCAAGCCGTTTTTAAAATCACTAGCAGATACCATCTCATTCCTCCTTAACAATTCCTACGCCCCTATTATACCAATAACTCACCTAAGGAACAAGATTTTTTGTTATTCAATCGAAAACGAAACGGGTTTTCGACAGTTAAATTGCCTCAAACACCTTAAAAAGCTTGAAATAGCTCCATTCTTTTGTCAAATTTTTAAAATTTATTTTTAGACATAAAAGTTGATTTTGCTCAGAAAATTAAGGCTACTGATAAAATTATGTCTGAAAGCAACAAGCTAAATATCGGATATTTTTTCCTGCAAAAAATTTATCAACGATTAGAGCTTAACTCTTTTTTAAAAAAGCTGCCGACTATCTTATACTATCCTTCCTTAATGTCATATTTCTGTGATTTCCTTTTTGTCGTTTGCTTAATAATCCCTCTATTCCTTCTTTTACATATTTGCATATCCAATTGCTTACTACCCTATCCGATGTGTCTAATTTTTCCGCTATTTCCTGATTGGTTTTTCTTTCCGCTCTTAGCTGCACTGCATATAGTCTTTTGTATTTTATACTATTATTTCTTTGAATTGTGGATATAAACAATTTGTAAGATACACGAATTTTTATGGTCGAAAAATATATATAACCATACTTCTATTGAATAATAGTATTACTTTCTTTCTCATTTCTTTTATCTTTTCTGCTTCTTGTTGTTGTATTTTGTGCATTTATTTCACCCCCAAGCTAGTCCGGCATATTTATGTTTGATATTCAATAAGTTTATAGAATTTTAGTATAAAAAACACAGATACCAAAAAAAATCGGCGGCTACATTTCTGCAGCCGCCGATGCTTCACGATTACGACATAAGTCAGGACTATAACAGATCCTCAACAGGAATCTCTCTAAGGATTTTTTCCGTCTTTTTTTCCTTTTCCACTTCCACTTTTCTATATCTTACCAATCCCGTACCTGCAGGAATGAGCTTTCCTATGATTATATTTTCCTTAAGTCCCTCTAAATGGTCTCTCTTTCCCTCTATCGCCGCTTGAGTCAAAACCCTTGTAGTTTCTTGGAACGATGCGGCGGAAAGGAAAGATTCCGTTGCAAGTGCGGCTTTTGTAATTCCCAGTAGAATTCTTTCCCCCTCGGAGGCGGTTTCTCCATTCTCCTCAAGTCTGCGATTGACCGCATTGAATGTCTGCCACGAAACCATGGAGCCCGGCAAAAACTCGGAGTCCCCGGGGTTTCCTATCTTCACTTTTGAGAGCATCTGCCTTACTATCAATTCAATGTGCTTATCATTGATGTCGATACCCGCCATTTTATATACTCTTTGCACTTCTTTTACTATATAGTGTTCAACCGCTTCAATTCCCTTAATCTTCATTATCTCGTGAGGGTCAATTGAACCGTCCGTAAGAGCCTGAGCTTCTTCCACATACTGTCCTTCTTTCACAAGAATTCTATATCCGTAATTGATATGATAGATGTGTTCTTCGCCTTGTTCGTCGATTATTACCACATCTTTTCTCTTGTCCTCATTGTCTCTTATTGACACTTCTCCTGCAACTTCACTTATCACCGCAAGACCTTTTGGTTTTCTCGCTTCAAAAAGTTCCTCAACTCTGGGCAAGCCTTGGGTTATATCCGCAACTCCCGCCACTCCTCCGGTGTGAAATCCTCTCATCGTAAGCTGAGTTCCCGGCTCTCCTATGGATTGAGCCGCTATAATTCCTACGGATTCTCCTATCTGAATATCTCCGTCTTGGGCTAAGTTTCTGCCGTAGCAATGAGCACAGACTCCCCGCTTTGAATGACACCCCAAAACCGATCTGGCTTTTACGCTTATTATCCCCGCATCTTGAATTTTTTCTGCCTGATCCTGAGAAATCATACAGCCTTTTTCAACTATTATTTCTCCCGTTTCGGGGTGGGTTACGGTTTCCGCTGAGTATCTTCCCTCAATTCGGTCTTTCAATTCCTCAATGACTTCATTGCCGTATTCCGGCAAGCTGACGAATTTGCTGCATACTTCCTCTCGCACCCGAGTTGGTCATAATGTATATATTGTTAAGCTCATTCATATTATCCATAAGGATATTGGTAAGATCATCCGTGGCTTTTATCCAAGTTTCAATTACCTTTTCATAGCGTTCATCAAAC
Organism: uncultured Tissierellia bacterium; assembly: GCA_963552605.1. GTDB lineage: Bacteria > Bacillota > Clostridia > Tissierellales > Peptoniphilaceae > CAUVKI01. The sequence goes on along the minus strand of CAUVKI010000012.1, from coordinate 24,940 downwards.
TTATTCCTCCTAAAAAAGCGACTTTTACTCTGTGTGATCATTATATTCTACCACACAAGGTGAAAGTCGTTTTTACTTTATAAAAATTGTCATCGGATTTGACATGTGAAGTGTTGGAAAATTTGGAGGAGATTTAAATGTAATCAGGTGCTTGGCACTTATAGCGAGGGAGAAGTGGTGCTGATAACTCCCTATAAAAAAGTTCCCCCCAGAGATAAATTAGGTTAAGAACAGTCCTTAGGCTGCTCTTTTTTACACATTTACATAACAAACTACGGTTATAATATTTAAGTGTTTGAATTAGACATTTCATCTCTTTAATATTAAAATTTTATTTATTTCGAAAATAATGGTTGTTTTTTTTTCTTTTGGATTATAATGTGCTTAGGAGAGAGAAAGTGAGGTGAGCTCAAAGTCAGCAGATCTGTTTTCTGACAAATGCTTTAGGCAAAAATTATCTCGGTCAGTAGTGAACAGGTTAAGACAGTTGAAAAGATATTTAAGGAGGAGAGTATGAAAAAGAAGTTGTTTATTTCAGTGTTGGCTTTATTGTTGTCTATTGGGATTCTTGCGCTTCCCACAAGTGTGTTTGCGCAAAGAGGGCAGGATGCCACAGAGAAGGAAGCTATTAGACCGAAGTTCATAAACGATATTAGGAACAGGGCAATTAACGTGAGAACTTATTATGAGTATTCACCTTACGAAACCGTTTCTAAATATTATCACTATTCAGAGGGAAGTATTACGATCACAGAAACACTTTCGTTTGGAACAACTTTCTCAGGAGATATTAAGGGTCTGGGAATAGCTCCAAATCTTTCTTTTGTCAGAACTGAAACTCATACATTCACTGTTAAACCTAATAAGAGAGTTCGTGTAGTATGCAGAAAGATTTATGAGGTTGAATCATGAGATACGAAGAGAAGTTTTGTATCCTTTTAGAGGCGGTTATCATAGTCGCACTCGTATATCTGTCTTTTGACCTCAGTATATTTATTCGGAATTTTCCTGTGCCTTTTGAGTTATGGGCTGTATGCAGAATTGCGTGCCTTATAACTGCAATTATCCTCTTTTTCAGGCTTTTGGATAGATATGTGGATAGGCATGTGCCGAGCGAGGTTGATGAAAAAAAAACGGGCTGAAGTTTTTGCCCGTTTTTTATATAAAAAATTCATACTATAGTATTTTAATCTTATGAGCCGAATAAATTAAAAAATAAAACGCAGGAATTGCAAGGAGGGCTGATTCGTAATTCTAAGTTAATCGACTATATTATTCAATAGAGGTATGGTTATATCTATTTTTCGACCACAAAAATTCGTGTATCTTCTGTGGAGTACAAATTGTTTATATCCACAATTCAAAGAAATAATAGTATCAGATACTCGCAAAAAAATCGGCGACTACATTTTTGCAGTCGCCGATGCTTCACGATTACGACATAAGTCAGGACTATAACAGATCCTCAACAGGAATCTCTCTAAGGATTTTTTCCGTCTTTTTTTCCTTTTCCACTTCCACTTTTCTATATCTTACCAATCCCGTACCTGCAGGAATGAGCTTTCCTATGATTATATTTTCCTTAAGTCCCTCTAAATGGTCTCTCTTTCCCTCTATCGCCGCTTGAGTCAAAACCCTTGTAGTTTCTTGGAACGATGCGGCGGAAAGGAAAGATTCCGTTGCAAGTGCGGCTTTTGTAATTCCCAGTAGAATTCTTTCCCCCTCGGAGGCGGTTTCTCCATTCTCCTCAAGTCTGCGATTGACCGCATTGAATGTCTGCCACGAAACCATGGAGCCCGGCAAAAACTCGGAGTCCCCGGGGTTTCCTATCTTCACTTTTGAGAGCATCTGCCTTACTATCAATTCAATGTGCTTATCATTGATGTCGATACCCGCCATTTTATATACTCTTTGCACTTCTTTTACTATATAGTGTTCAACCGCTTCAATTCCCTTAATCTTCATTATCTCGTGAGGGTCAATTGAACCGTCCGTAAGAGCCTGAGCTTCTTCCACATACTGTCCTTCTTTCACAAGAATTCTATATCCGTAATTGATATGATAGATGTGTTCTTCGCCTTGTTCGTCGATTATTACCACATCTTTTCTCTTGTCCTCATTGTCTCTTATTGACACTTCTCCTGCAACTTCACTTATCACCGCAAGACCTTTTGGTTTTCTCGCTTCAAAAAGTTCCTCAACTCTGGGCAAGCCTTGGGTTATATCCGCAACTCCCGCCACTCCTCCGGTGTGAAATCCTCTCATCGTAAGCTGAGTTCCCGGCTCTCCTATGGATTGAGCCGCTATAATTCCTACGGATTCTCCTATCTGAATATCTCCGTCTTGGGCTAAGTTTCTGCCGTAGCAATGAGCACAGACTCCCCGCTTTGAATGACACCCCAAAACCGATCTGGCTTTTACGCTTATTATCCCCGCATCTTGAATTTTTTCCGCCTGATCCTGAGAAATCATACAGCCTTTTTCAACTATTATTTCCCCCGTTTCCGGATGGGTTACGGTTTCCGCCGAATATCTTCCCTCAATTCGGTCTTTCAATTCCTCAATGACTTCATTGCCGTCTTTAAACGAGGTGATGGTCAAATACTCCTCCGTTTTGCAGTCCTCTTCTCTGATAATCACCTGCTGACTTACATCTACCAACCTTCTCGTAAGATATCCCGAATCCGCCGTGCGCAATGCGGTGTCCGCCAATCCTTTTCTTGCACCGTGAGTTGATATAAAAAACTCCAATACGGAAAGTCCTTCACGGAAATTTGATTTGATTGGAATTTCGACAGTCTTTCCGGAAGTTGATGCCATAAGTCCCCGCATTCCGGCAAGCTGACGAATTTGCTGCATACTTCCTCTCGCACCCGAGTTGGTCATAATGTATATATTGTTAAGCTCATTCATATTATCCATAAGGATATTGGTAAGATCATCCGTGGCTTTTGTCCAAGTTTCAATTACCTTTTCATAGCGTTCATCGTCCGATATAAGACCTCTTTTGAAAATCTTTTGAATTTTTTCGACCTTTTCCTCAGCCTGTGCAATGATTTCCCTCTTTGCATCCGGAACTAAAATATCTCCTATTGAAATTGAAATGGCGGCGAGTGTGGAATATTTAAATCCTGTTGATTTAATATGATCCAAAAGCCTTGCAGTCTTTATATTGCCGTGTTTTTTATAGCATTTCTCAACAAGGAGGCTTAGTTGTTTTTTCTTTAATAAGAAATCCACTTCCAAGGAATAGGGGTCTTTTTCCCTGTCCACAAATCCCAAATCCTGAGGAATTTCCTGATTCATTATAAATCTTCCGACCGTGCTCTCGACTATCTTTCCTCTATCCTTGCTGTTTAATTTGACACGCACTTTAACTCTTGAATGAAGCCCCACAGCTTTATGTTCCAAAGCGGTGAGCATTTCGTTATAGTCACAAAAGAGCTTTCCCTCTCCTATTTCTCCGGCAATTTCCATTGTAATCCAATAACACCCGAGCACCATATCTTGAGAAGGTGTGGTTATGGGTTTTCCGTCTTTGGGTGCGAGGATATTATTGGTAGAGAGCATAAGCATTCTTGCTTCCGCTTGAGCTTCCACGGAAATCGGAATGTGTACTGGCATTTGATCTCCGTCAAAGTCCGCATTAAAAGCGGCGCACACCAAAGGGTGAAGCTTTATGGCCTTTCCCTCAACAAGCAACGGCTCAAATGCCTGTATTCCCAATCTGTGAAGAGTCGGGGCTCTGTTTAAAAGAACGGGGTGATCCTCTATCACATATTCCAACGCATCCCACACTTCAGCTTCCGCCCGTTCCACCATTCGTTTTGCAGACTTTATGTTATGCGCATAGTTCTCCTCAACCAGTCTTTTCATAACGAAAGGCTTAAAAAGCTCCAAAGCCATATCCTTCGGAAGTCCACACTGATAGAACTTGAGTTCGGGACCTACCACTATAACGGAGCGTCCTGAATAGTCCACCCGCTTTCCCAAAAGATTTTGACGAAAACGCCCTTGCTTTCCCTTAAGCATTCCCGATAAGGATTTGAGCTCTCTGTTTCCCGCTCCGGTTACAGCCTTTCCCCTTCTGCCGTTATCTATTAACGAATCCACGGCTTCCTGAAGCATTCTCTTTTCGTTTCTCACTATAATTTCAGGTGCACCGAGGTCTAAAAGTCTTTTTAGCCTGTTGTTGCGATTTATGACTCTTCGATAAAGATCATTAAGGTCGCTTGTTGCAAATCTCCCGCCGTCCAACTCAACCATAGGTCTTAAATCCGGAGGAATGACCGGTATGACATTAAGTATCATCCACGCAGGATCATTTCCTGATTTTTTGAAGCTTTCGATTGTTTCCAATCTCTTTACAAGTTTGGATTTTGATTGACCTCCGGTCTTTTCAATTTGCTTCTTAAGCTTTTCGGATTCCTCATTTAAATCTATACTCTTCAAAAGATCTTCTATCGCCTCGGCTCCCATTTTAGCGGTAAAGGTTAAACCCATTTCCTCCGCCTCGGCTTTTTCTTTCTGATATTCTCCCTCGGAAAGCACTTCTTTTAGAGGCAGCCTATAAGTTCCCTTATCCGTAACTATATAGCGCGAGAAATAAAGCACTCCCTCAAGGTCTTTGGCTTTTATGTCAAGCACCAATGCCATTCTCGACGGAACACCCTTAAAATACCATATGTGAGAAACAGGCGACGCAAGCTCGATATGTCCCATTCTTTCACGGCGCACCTTGGATTTAGTAACCTCCACTCCGCACTTGTCACAAATCACGCCCTTATAACGCACACGCTTATATTTTCCGCAATAACATTCCCAATCTTTGGTAGGACCGAAGATCTTTTCACAAAACAACCCCTCACGTTCGGGTTTAAGTGTGCGGTAGTTTATGGTTTCGGGTTTTTTTACTTCGCCCCTTGACCACTCCCTAATCTTATCCGGACTTGCAAGACCGATCTGTATAGAATAAAAATCCACATTCTCCAGCATATTTTCTCCTTCCTAGAAATCATCAAGGTCCTCATAAGTATCTTCATCGTCCTGATAATCTTCCGGCTCAATCAATATGAAACCCGTGGGAAGATCATAGCTTTCTTTCTCTGTTTCTCCATCTTCATAAATTTTATCTTCATCGCCCTCAAACTCGTCCGAAAGTTTCTCGTTCCCATCATAATCATCTTCCTCATCATCTTTGAACAAGTTGCGACTCTCCCTGTAATCCTCACGCATCGCATCAAAATCGGTCATATCTTCATCAAAAGATTCTCTAAGCTCCACTTCTTCATCTTTCTCATCTAAGATCTTTACATCAAGACAAAGGCTTTGCAACTCCTTGATGAGCACCTTGAATGATTCGGGAATTCCCGGCTCCGGAATATTCTCGCCTTTTACTATTGACTCATAAGCCTTTACACGCCCGACCACGTCATCTGATTTTATTGTCAAAATTTCCTGCAAAGTATATGCCGCTCCATAGGCTTCAAGCGCCCAAACCTCCATCTCCCCGAATCTCTGACCGCCGAATTGAGCTTTTCCTCCAAGGGGCTGCTGAGTAACCAGAGAATAGGGACCTGTGGATCTTGCATGAATTTTGTCATCAACCAGATGGTGAAGTTTTAACATATACATATATCCGACTGTAACGGGATTTGCAAAAGGCTCTCCCGTGCGTCCGTCCCTTAGCAATATCTTTCCGTCCTCACTATAACCTGCATCTCTCAATGCCGTTTGTATATCTATCTCGTTTGCCCCGTCAAATACCGGAGTTGCCACCTTTATGCCTAATTTTTTTGCCGCAAGCCCCAAGTGAACTTCAAGCACTTGCCCCAAGTTCATACGGGAAGGCACACCCATAGGGTTTAACACTATCTCCAAAGGAGTTCCGTCCGGAAGAAACGGCATATCTTCCTCGGGAAGGATTCTTGACACCACACCTTTGTTTCCGTGGCGACCGCACATCTTATCCCCCACATTTATCTTTCTTTTTGTGGCGATAAAGACCCTTATCATCTGGTTTACTCCGGGAGGAAGTTCATCTCCGTTTTCTCTCTCAAAGGTTTCTATTGAAACGACTATTCCCGTTTCTCCATGCGGCACTTTCAAAGAAGTATCTCTCACTTCCCTCGCTTTTTCTCCGAAAATTGCCCTTAACAATCTTTCTTCAGCGGAAAGGTCGGCTTCCCCCTTGGGAGTGACTTTTCCCACGAGAATATCTCCTGAATGAACTTCCGCTCCTATTCGTATCACGCCTCTTTCATCGAGGTTTTTTAGCATCTCTTCATTTACATTCGGAATATCTCTTGTAATCTCCTCGGAGCCGAGCTTTGTGTCCCTCGCTTCGGATTCGTATTTTTCTATGTGAACCGATGTGAGAACATCTTCCATCATTATTTTTTCGTTTACCAAAATAGCGTCTTCATAGTTATATCCTTCCCATGTCATAAATGCCATAAGAATATTCTTTCCAAGCGCTATTTCTCCATCTTTCGAGCTCATACCGTCGGCTATAACTTCGCCCTTTTTCACATGCTCACCCTTTGTGACTATGGGGCGCTGGTTTATGCAGGTGCCTTGGTTGGATCTCCCGAACTTTATCAAGGGATATAATCTGTCTTTATTTCCCTTTTCCGTGACAAGGATTTCATTTGCCGAAACCCTTTTTACCACCCCGTCCTCGACCGCCACAATAACCGTTCCTGAATCGGTAGCGGCACGATATTCCATTCCCGTCGCTATAATGGGAGCTTCCGTAACCAACAACGGCACCGCCTGTCTCTGCATGTTCGCACCCATTAGTGCCCGATTTGCGTCATCATTCTCAAGAAATGGAATCATAGCTGAACCCACGGAAACTATCTGCTGAGGAGATACGTCCATATATGTTACATTCTCTGTGGGAAAAAGATCTATAAGACCGTTAGTGCCCCTTCCGATAATTTGTTTTGCGATAATTTTATGGTTTTCATCAAGCGGTTCATTAGACTGCGCAAAGATTTGGCGCTCTTCCTCATCCGCCGTAAGGTAATCTATCTCGTCTGTAACCTGCCCGGTACCCTTTATCACCTTGCGATAAGGAGCTTCAATAAAACCATATTCGTTTATCCTCGCATAAGTGGTAAGAGAAGTAATAAGCCCTATATTCGGACCTTCCGGAGTTTCTATGGGACACATTCTTCCATAGTGGGAATTATGTACGTCTCTCACCTCAAAACTCGCTCTGTCTCTGGTCAATCCGCCGGGTCCGAGTGCGGACATTCTTCTCTTATGTGTAAGCTCTGCAAGAGGATTATTCTGATCCATAAACTGAGAAAGCTGACTTGAGCCGAAAAATTCCTTTATGGCGGCTACTACCGGACGAATGTTTATAAGCTCTTGCGGCATTGCCACATCAATATCCTGTGTGGTCATCTTCTCTCTTACGACCCTTTCCATTCTTGACAAACCTATGCGGAACTGATTTTGCAAAAGCTCACCCACGGAACGAATACGCCTGTTTCCAAGGTAGTCTATATCGTCCGTATATCCTAAACCCTGATAGAGATTAAACTGATAATTTACGCTTGCATACATATCTTCACGCAAAATGTTTTTTGGAGAGAGTTTTGCACGATTTTCAAGTATCGCACGGCGAAGGCTTTTTTCATCCTGATTGTTTTCAATCAATTCCTTCATGGTGCGGTAATGAACTTTTTCAGAAAGTCCGAGTTCTCTGAAATTGAAAGGAGTTTCGAAGCTGTTAAAATCGACAAATCCGTTCCCGAGAACCCTGACCATCGTTTCATTCTCAAGCAATATGTCAACTTTATTTATTCCGCAATTTTCAATTTTCTTAGCGGTATCCGAATCGATAATATTTCCGGCTTCACATAAAAGTTCTCCGGTTTCCAGATTATAAATATCCGAATAACTCTTATGCCCCTCAATTCTTACCGAAAGGGCAAGTTTTTTATTGAATTTATATCTTCCCACCTTTGCCAAATCATATCGCTTGGGGTCAAAAAACATATTAAGGATTATATTTTTCGCACTCTCTACGGATTCAGGCTCCCCGGGTCTGAGTTTTTTGAAAATCTCAAGCATAGCCGTATCCACCGAATTGGTAAGATCCTTCTCCAATGTCAGCAAAAGCTTCGGACTCTCTCCCATATTTTCAATTATTTCTTCATTGCTGCACATTCCCATAGCTCTGAGAAGTACCGTAATCGGTAGTTTTCTTGTACGATCAACACGCACATTCACCACGCCCTGTGCATCCAAATCAAATTCAATCCACGCTCCACGATTGGGAATAAGCTGCGAATTAAAGACTTTTTGCCCGTACTTATCAATATTCTCAACAAAATACACCCCGGGACTTCTCACCAGCTGACTTACTACCACCCTTTCCGCCCCGTTGATTATAAATGTTCCCTTTTTCGTCATCACGGGAATATCACCCATAAAGACTTCCTGCTCTTTGATCTCTCCGGTTTCTCGATTTAATAATCTCACCTTGGCTTTAAGAGGTGCCGCATAATTAGCATCATGCTCTCTTGCCTGCATTTCAGTGTACTTTTTTTCTCCCACTTCATAATCTCCGAACTCCAAACTTAAAGTATCGGTGTAATCATTTATGGGAGAGATATCATCAAACGCCTCCCTTAACCCTTCCCGTATGAGCCAATCATAAGAGGCTTTCTGCACCTCGATGAGATTGGGCATCTCCGCCACCTGCTCAATTCTTGAGTAGCTCATTCGTTCTGTTCTTCCGTACATTATAGGATGTGCCGCCAAAAAAATCACCCCTCTTTTATAATCAACAAGCTGATAATAACCGGTTGTCAAACTTCCCAAAAATTCCCCGCACAAGGTCTGAGAAATTTTTCTTTTGTCTGTATCTTAAGAAATTTAAAAAATCTCTGTTGTAGGCTTAATGACAAATAAAAACAATAATCTCAAAAGTGTATTTGAGACTATTATGCAATTTATTATGATAACAAAAAAAAAAATTGATGTCAAATTTTTTTATGCTTATCTAAGCGCTCCATCAATCGTTGCTCAAAATAAAATAAAAAAACAGCCTCATTCAGCCGGAAATAACGACAGAAAACATTTTGCATTTGTTCTTTTCTTATGCTATGCTCTCTTCGGTAAAACTTTAATTGACAATTATGGAGCGTACTATGGAAAAAAAACCTTATGTTTCAATACTGTTTACGATAGCGGCAATTGTTTTGGCGATTGTAAAATTTGATTGGATTTCGGAATTTGCAACAAAACTTTTCGCCGCCTTTTCGCCATTTCTGATAGGAGCTTTTATCGCTTTCGTCATAAACATTCCCACGAGCTTTTTTGAGAAAAAAATTTCTTCTCACATAAAAAATAAAACGATTTTGAAATTAAAAAAGAGCATAGGTTTTTTTCTGTCGCTCATTATAATTTTTCTAATCCTTTCCTTGGTTTTGGCAATGGTTATCCCGCAGGCGATTACCTCTGCCGGAGTTCTTATGGAAAAAGCCCCCGAAGTTTATGATGCGGCTTGGGATTTTGTGGAGCATCTTGCAATAAAAAATCCCGATTTAAAAAATCAGGCACTTGCGTTAATACCCGACCCTGCCGAACTGATTCCCAAGATTACGAAAAACCTTTCAATCTGGGTGGGAGGTGCTGCAAGCTTTGTCGGAGGAATTGCGGGCACTCTCTTAAACCTGTTGATAGCGATGATTTTTTCGATATACCTTGTGTTTCGCAAGGAGAAGATGATTGAAAACTTAAATCTGATTGCGGATTGGATTATCGGCGAGAAATATAAAGAAAAACTTAAGGGTGTGCTTAATATCTCAAATACCATTCTTCATAATTATATTGTCGGTCAGGTTGCGGAGGCTTTTATACTGGGAGGTTTGATGTTTATCGGAATGACCGTTTGTATGTATCCTTATCCGGCAATGATAAGTTCTCTGATGGGGCTTCTTGCTTTAATCCCTATGGTGGGTGCGGTTGTCGGAGGGATTTTGGGAGCGATAATCATAGCTACGGAGAACTTGACGCAAGGTTTGACCTATGTAATCTTCTTTATGGTCATTCAGCAGCTTGAGGGAAATCTTATCTATCCGAGGGTTGTGGGTTCGCAGGTGGGGCTTCCGGCGTTGTGGGTATTGTTCGCCGTGGTGGTTGGAAGTGCGCTTTTCGGAATAATCGGCACATTTTTCGGAGTGCCGGTTATGGCAATTATCTATACCATTGTTATTAGAAAAAGTGAAGAGCATAAGCTTAAGAAGTTGGGAGTGGAAAAATAATGAGATTTATTTTTGCAGTTTTATCTGTTTTTTTGGTTTTTGAGAACCCGATGACAAAAGTGAGTGAGCAGTACCCTGACGATATAGTGATTAACTTTACGGGAGATGTTTCATTTGCCACATATGTTAATTCTTATGTAAAAAAGCATAGCATCGACTATCCGTTTGAAAATGTCAAAGAGATTTTTCATGCGGACGACTTGACGGTAATAAATTTTGAAAGCGCCATAACCGATCGTAAAATTCCGGAAAATTCAAAGAAAGAATATAATTTCCGTTCAAGCTCAAAGACTCCCAAGGCTTTAAAAAATGCTTCGGTGGAGGTTGTGTCGCTTGCAAATAATCACAGTATGGATTTCGGAAGGGAAGGGTTTTCGGATACTCTCAAACTTTTGGAGAAAGAGGGAATTTCAAGACTCGGAGGAGGAAAGAATAAGGACGACGCAAAAAAGCTCTATGTGTTTGAAAAAAACGGAATTAAGATAGGTTTTTTGAATTATTCAAAGGTTGTGCCCTCGACTTCTTGGTATGCTCTCCCAAATCGAGCCGGAATATTGGGAGCATATGACGGACAGCTTCCCGAAGTTTTGAAAGCCGTCAAAGAAGCAAGAACTCAAGTTGATTTTCTCGTGGTCGCAATTCATTGGGGAAAAAATCCGAGTGAGAAAGTCCGAAAAGAGGAAATAAAAACCGGACACGCTTTGGTGGACAGCGGAGCGGATTTGGTACTGGGACATCACCCCCATTGTTTACAGGGAGCGGAATTTTATAACGGCGGTGCGATCTTTTATTCGCTTGGAAATTTCATCTTTCCGAATATGGGAGGAAATTGCGACAAAACCGCTATTTTGCAGCTTGTCATAGATGCCGACGGAAATAGTTCCTATAAATTTATTCCCGCCGTGATAAAAAACTGCCGTCCGGAACTCTTGGAATGGGAAGAAAAACAAAGAGAGTTAAGAAGAATAAACTCCCTTTGTGCCACCTTTGGAACTAAAGTCGGAAACGATGGTCTGCTCTACTAAGAGAAACGATAATTTCTTACATTTTCATCGAAAAAACACATCGCCAAAAATTCCGGACCGGTGTGTGCACCTATGGTTTCACCCAAGAAAGCTCTCACATATTCCGCTTTTTTGCCTAATTGTTTTTCAAATTCCTCTATAAAACTGTTTACCATTCTGTCGTTATCCCCCTGCATAAGGTATAGGGGAAGCTCGCCTTCCCACTCCGAGATAACATTTTTTGCAAGCTTTTGATAGAGTATCTTTTCTCCCCTCACTTTTTCTTTCACCGCAAGTTTTCCTATGTCGTCAATCACCAAGATAGGTTTGATATTTAGTGCCGTGCCTATAACATATGAAACCTTTGAAACTCTTCCCCCTCGGAATAAAAACTGCATATCTCCGACGCTGAAAAAATTCTTTGTGTGCTTTCTCAGGTAGAGCAAAAACTTTTCCACATCGCTCCACGAGTTAAGCTCGTCCTTTCTTCTTAAAAATTCTGAGAGCAACATTTCAGAGCAGGAAGTGGCAAGTTTGCTGTCCCAGACCAAAACCTCGAAATCGGGATAATTATTCCTGACTTCCGTTGCAACCAGCTGCGCCGCCTCAACCCCTGCGGTAAGCCCTGCGCTTAGAGCATAATACAGCACTTTCCTCTTTTGCTTTGCATATTTCTCAAAGACTTCTCTAAGCAGAGAAGAAGAAATCTGCGAAGTGTGATAAACCTTTCCCTCTCTCATTTCCTTAAACAAAACATCTATGCTGATATCCACATGGGGCGTATAATCCCTCTCCCCGTCCGATACCACAATAGGAAGTCTCTCTATATCGTATTCTGAAAGAAAATCTTCCGAATAATCGCCACCTGTATCCACAATCAATTTAAAATCCATAGCCACCTCCAAAACAAAAGAAGATCCCATATTTAAGGATCTTCTCTTTTTAGCTGTTAATTTTATAGTTTCTCACATTTTCAGTGAAAAAAGATACCACCAAAACCTCCGGACCGGTGTGCGCTCCAATGGTTTCACCTAAAAAGCTCTTTACATACAGACCCTTTTTTCCCAACTGCCTGTCCAATTCTTCCATAAAGCTGTTTGCCATTTTGTCATTATCTCCCTGTGCAACATATATGGGTATTTCTTTGTCCCATTCCGAAAGAACGCTCTTTGCAAACTTTTGATAAAGCATTTTCTCCCCGCGGATTTTTTCTTTCACCGCAAGTTTTCCGTTATCATCAATAAACAAAAGGGGTTTTATACTCAAGGCTGTTCCTATAAGATAGGAAGCTTTTGACATTCTTCCCCCTCTAAAAAGAAACTGCATATCTCCGACGCTGAAAAACACTCTTATATGTTCTCTTAGGTAAAGGAAAAATTTTTTCACTTCTTCCCATGAGTTAAGCTCATCTGTCCTCTTCAAAAATTCGGAAAGCAAAAGCTCCGTGCCGGCACTTGCCAATTTGCTGTCCCACACCAAAACTCCGAAATCGGGATAGTTTTTTTTCACTTCCGCCTCAACCAATCTTGCAGCCTCAACTCCTGCCGTAAGTCCCGCGCTTAGAGCATAATAAATGACATTTTTCTTTTGCTTTGCATAATTCTCAAAAACTTCTTTAAGCATAGAGGAAGAAATCTGCGAAGTCTGATAGACTTTCCCTCTTCTCATCTCCTGAAACAAAATATCCCTGCTGATATCCACACCGGGCGCATAATCCCTCTCCCCGTCCGATACTACAATGGGAAGTCTCTCTATATCATTTTTTGAGAGAAATTCGTCCGAATAGTCACCGCCCGTATCCACAATCAATTTAAAATCCATAGCCACCTCCATTCAAGTCATACTATCCGATAAGCTTTGAGTTGTCAAGAAATCAGAATATAATTTTTAACGTTTATTTGCACTACTTATTTTTTATGTATTCGATTATACAACTTACCTTGGAAAAAAATTCCGTAAAATTTTCTCTAATATCTTGTTGTTTTAAAAAAAATATAATATAATATGTCCGAACTTTGATTCAGATAAACAAGTGTCATCATTTCGGTATTCGCCCGAAATCTTAAGCATTTGTATGGGATTGAAGAAATATTATTTTGGAGGTACGAAATGAAAGGCACTGTAAAGTGGTTCAATGCAGAGAAAGGCTACGGATTTATTACCACGGAAGAGGGAAATGATGTGTTCGCTCACTTCTCCCAAATCAACAGAGAAGGCTTTAAGACCCTTGATGAGGGACAAGAGGTTGAGTTCGATGTTGTAGAAGCTGAAAAAGGCTTGCAAGCTGAAAATATAAACATCCTGTAAGCTTTGAAAGGGTATCCGGAGCGGTACCCTTTTTTCTTGCAATTATTCCGAATTCAGATGATTTTTGGAAGGAGGATTTATGCAGCTCTTAATCTTTGACTTTATAGATGCGGCAATAGACTGCAAAGAAAGAGAAACCGGAAGAATTGAAAATATGGCGGCAGGGCTTGAAGATTTTTTTGACAAGCTTTACAGAAATAATGACTACTACTTAAATGTCACAAAGAGGATTAAATCAAGCGCAAGTTTACGTGAGAAAATTCTAAGGAACAATTTATACTCAAAAAACCCCACTCCCGAAAGTTTGATAGAAAATCTGTCGGATCTTGTGGGAATTCGTGTGGAATGCAGATTTATAAACGACGAAAAAAAGGCGTATCTCTTGCTGCTTGACGCTTTCTCCGAAAAGAGAGCCGAAGGGTTTTACAGTGTTCCGTCTAATGAACACATTGAACTTTATCTGGCGGAAAAGCAACCTATGAGGCAAAAGAACGGATTTGAAATATATAAGATAGACGGCAGATATCACGATGAAAAGGGTTCTTTTAGGTTTGAGCTTCAGATAAAATCTTTGGTAAATGAATTTTGGGGCGAGATTGATCACAGAATTCTCTATAAAAACGCCAACTATATCCTTGAAGAGGAATTTATGAGGGATATTATGGCTTCAATAAAGAACAACCTCTCTATGATAGATCATCAGCTTATGACGGTTTATGACCGTTTGAGCGGAAACGAGGATATACACGATACGGCTGAAGAAAACTATATAGAGTCCCTTCTCTCAAAACTTATCCATGATCACTATATGCGAGCGATAAGGAAAGAACTTTTGTTTGTGATGGACTTTAAAGAAGCGACCGATCTTTTGGTAAAATATTTTTTCGAAAGGGAAAAATTCAAGATGCAGTCCGAATTGGACGCCGGAAGAATTTTTATGAGAATTTTGGGAAGAATATCCGATCTCCCGATGGAGCTTGGCAGTATGTCGAGTGTTTTGGAATTTTTCAGGGATATTGACTATAAAAGTCCCTTTCAAAAGGCTGTCGGACAGACTTTCAGAGCGATGATGAATATGGATTTCAGGTGGAATTTATTTTTCAGAATGCTTTTTGATATAGAAGAGGGAAAAAATGCGGACGATTTTGAGCAGTTTTTAATTTTTTTGGATTCGGTTGTAAAGGAAAAAATATGCTCAATAATCTCTCCGAAAAATTACCCTAAGGAGTTGGAAAACAAAATCTTAAACGGTCTTACAATGGCGATTGCGGATAATTTCAGAGATTCACTGGACATAAATATTTTTGTCGGAGACGGATTGATAAGGCTTTCAAATCAGCTTGAAATAATTTTTCAGGACATATCCGATGAAGAAGAATGGCGCAAATCCGAAGTGAAAATTTTAAACCTCATAAGAAACTTTGATGTTTCGGAATGAATATCTCAAAAAAAGCACACTTCCAAAAAAGTGCGCTTTTTTTATGCGATACCGTTCTCCAATAGAAGTGCGGTTATATCTATTTTTCGACATAAAAATTCGTGTATCCTCTTCAAAGTACAAATCGTTTATATCCATAATTAAAAAAATAATAGTATTAGATTTTTCACCGTTCCCTTAATATTCGCATCAAAATAAGGCTATTTTTCGCTCCGATTGATTTTTCCCTTATTTTATGTTAATACTTAAGCGAATAATATGAGAGGTAAGAGAATGAGAGACTTCAACTATTCGTCAATCAAAAATAAGAAATGGGACTCCGAAATTCTGGCACTCATTGCCGCAATATATAAAGAAGCCGGTAAGCAGGAGATGTTCTTAAGGCAAAGACCTAAAGAGCTTGAGAAACTGGTGGAAATTGCAAAAATACAGAGTACAAAGGCATCTAACGCCATTGAAGGGATTGTCACGACCAATACACGTGTCCGACAACTGGTAGAAGAAAAAACAACGCCCAAAAACCGAAACGAACAGGAAATCGCGGGATATAGAGACGTGCTGGGAATTATCCATGAAAGCTTTTATGCAATTTCACTTACACGGAATTATATTCTCCAACTGCATAAAATTCTATATAGCCATATGAATAATCCCGCAGCCGGATGTACAAAAACGGTGCAAAACTATATCAGCGCAACCTATCCCGGCGGGCATATGGTGACTCTTTTCACACCGCTCTCCCCTTACGAAACTCCGGAGGCTTTGGATAAGATTTGCATAGAATATAATCGTGTGATTGGAAATATGGAACTTGAACCGCTGATTGCAATTCCTGTTTTTATTCACGATTTTCTCTGCATACATCCGTTTAATGATGGAAACGGAAGGATGAGCAGGCTACTAACGACTCTACTGCTTTATAAAAACGGATTTTATGTAGGTAAATATATCTCTTTGGAGGCAAAGATTGCAAAAAATAAAGATCTATATTATAACGCACTCTCTGCCGCCCAAAATGGCTGGCATGAGGGAACGGACGATCCGATTCCATTCATCAAATATCTGCTTGGGACGATTCTCTCTGCCTATAAGGATTTTGAGGATCGTTTTTCACTGGTGGAAATAAAGCGATCCGCTCTTGATACGGTACGCCTTGCCGCTCAAAATAAGATCGGTCGTTTCTCCAAGCAGGATATCAGAGAACTGTGTCCATCGCTTAGTATAAGCTCCATAGAAGGTTCCTTGCGAAAGCTTACAGAATCCGGTGAACTGATACGTGAGGGAAAAGGTAAAAACACCAAATATTACAGAGTAAAATAGAGTTCCCTTAAAAACAATTTCAATCCCTTAAATTCTTTATCAAAATAAGGGATTGACGGACAGATTGTATCTAATTTTATAGGGTGTGTAAAATTAAATACTATATGGCGAATAAAAAAAGAGCTGTAATTTTATGACAGCTCCTCTACATCATATTTTTTTTCTCAAATCTTCTCCGTAAAATTTAAGCTTGGCGAACTGCATAATGCGGGAGTATATTCTTTCGGAATATTTTTTTTTAAGCTCCCTCCCTTCGGGGCTTAGGTTGGAGGAGATGAGAAGTTTTTTTTGCGTCATTATTCTGGTGTTTATAACTTCAAACAAAGCACTGTTTGTAAACTCGTTGACCAATTCGCTTCCCAAGTCGTCAATAATCAAGAGGTCGGAGCTGAACAGCGCTTCATATATATCGCTTTTCTCGTGTCTGAAATGAAATGCCTCACACATCTCCACTACGGCAAATATCGACTGATAGAGGACGGTCTTTCCTCTATCCAAAAAACCTTTGGCTATTGCGCTTGACAGAAAAGTTTTTCCGAGTCCGGTATTCCCGTAAAAAAAAAGGTTATCCGTCCTTTCATCTGCCTGTTTCACAAATTTTTTAGCCAGCTTGAGATTTATTTTCATATTTTCCCTTGGGGAAAGAGTTTCTTTTTGATACGGCTCATCGGAGAAAAGCTCGATTTTAAAGGTGTCAAAATTTTGAGTGTAGATAAGTTCCTTAAGGGAACTTTTTTCCGTATTCGCTCTAAGCTTCCTTTCCAAAAAACAACTGCACATAGAGCCGTCGGGAAGAATTCCGCTGTCCTTGCATTTTTCGCATGAATAAAGTATTTCTAAAAAATTTTCTGAAAACCCGTTTGCCAAGAGCAAACCTATTTTTTCATCACGAAGAGTCTTTATTTTTTCCTCCGCCTCCTCTCTTACTCCTTTCGCTCCCGTCAAAAGTTTTCTTGAGGTGCTTAGTCCTATGCTTTTCATACTCAAATCTATTTCTCTTATGCGAGGAATTTTTTCATATACAATCTCTCGTCTTTTATCCCTCTCAAGCTCCTTAATCTTTCTTAACTGCAAAAATTCCTGAAGGATTTCATCATTCATCTTCTTCCTCCTCTCCGAGCATTTTCTCTATTTTCTGCTGATTATAGTAATCATACTCTTCTTTATTAAACTCCTCTTCACGCTGTTCAAATTCGTGAAAAGCATTTTTCTTTGATTTCGGATTTTTATCTTTCTCTTCAAGTTCGACTGCGGAGCGAATTCCCTTTTCATACCAGCTTTCAAAAATCTTGTCCAAGTATTTAAAACTCGGTTTATTGGTTTGAGTAAGACGACCGAGTCCCTCTCTTATCAGAACCATATCAAAACCGAAAGTGTTTATCCATTTGTTTACAAGCTCCTTTGAAGCTTCGGGAAGATTTCCGCTCACTCCCGCAAGTCTTGCGATTTCTCTATAATTACTCTCATCGACAAAGTTTATTTTTAAGTATTCGTCAAGCTTCTCCTTATTCGTTATTCCTTTGTTGTACCAATTTCTTAAAATTCCCTCCGCATAGTTGAAATTTTTTTTGTCCCGTTCTACGGATATTCTGAATGCTTCGGTTATAACATCGGGGTTCATACTGTAATCCGTCATAAAATTCAAAGCACGCATTTTTTCATTTGAAGAGGTTTCCCGTCCGAGTATCAAATCTATATCACTGAACATTTTATTAAATTCCGGAATTTTATTTGCCTGCAAAAGCATATCCACATTCAAATCCAAAGGGGCTTCTTTTTCTAAGGGTTCGGATTTTTCTTCGGAAGAAACTTTTATATCCTCATTTTCCTCCGAATAAACACCTTTTGAAAGCCAATATTCCTTTGCCATTTCCACATCTTCCATGGAAAGGTCAAGGGCCTTTGCCGCACTCCTTACATCAAAGGAAAAATCTCCCGATTGAGCGCACATCTCCCAATAGAGATAGACCTTTACATAAGTTCCGTTTGCATTGGGCATATAAGATTTAATAAAGTCATCGGATATGACCGTGAAATCAAATTTTTTTCTAAAAATCATTTTCTTTTCTCCATTTGCCGCACATAAAAGGATATTCCCTGAGCGGTTTTTTTAAAGAACTTGGGGTTTTTCAGGAGCGAGGGATTTGAAGCCTCCTCATCGGTTAAGCTCTCAAGAAAAACCCTTGTCTTTCTAAAGCCCATCGCCTCGTAAAGTCTTATGGCTCTCTCATTATATTCCGCAACCTTGAGGGAAAGTTTTCGCATTTTAAATTCGCCAAAATAAACGGCAAGGAAGTTTTCTAAAATTTCCCTGCCGAAACCCTCGCCCATTCTTCCTGCATCAAGCACGATACCGAGCGTCGATTCTCTAAAAAGTTTTGAGGTGTCTTTTATTCCGAAATATCCTACGAGTTTTCCCTTTTCTCTTGCCGAATAATAATGATTTTTTCTGCTGTCCGTTTTAAAATGATACCATTTCAATCTTTCTTTCACCGTCATATTGTCGAAGTTGTATTCTGAAAAAAGTACGGAGCTGTGTTTTTTCCAACCCGCCATATCCATGGCGTCCTCTACGGTAAGATCCGAAATGACCAACCTTTCTGTGCGAAAAGCCCTAAGACTGAAATTCACCATTTTGAAACCCCATATCGAGTGAAACGAATTTCGTAAACTCCGGCTTGTATAAAAGCTTTACGCTTCCCACAGGACCGTTTCTGTGCTTGGCAATTATCACTTCGGTTATTCCCTTTTCTTCACTTTCAGGGTGATAATAGTCATCTCTGTATAAAAGCATAACTATATCCGCATCCTGTTCTATCGCTCCCGACTCCCTCAAATCCGAGAGCACCGGTTTTTTGTCGGCTCTTGCGTCGGGTGCTCTTGAGAGCTGGGAGAGCGCCACCACCGGACAGTCGATTTCCTTTGCAAGTGATTTGAGTCCCCTTGAAATCTTCGAGATTTCCTGCTGACGATTTTCAACTCTTCCGTCGGAGTCCATAAGCTGCAAATAATCTATCACCACCAAGTCAAGCCCTCCGGATAGCATAAGACTTCTGCACTTGGCTTTGAGAGAGGAAAGAGTGATTGCAGGGGTATCGTCAATAAAAAGTTTAGTGCTTCCCAAATCTTCCGAGGCTTGCAGAAGCAAAGACCAATCATTATCTTCTATTCTGCCGCTTGAGAGTTTTTCCATTTCTATATATCCGGTGAAAGAAAGCATACGCTGTGAAAGCTGTTCTTTTGACATTTCCAAGGAAAAAATTACACATCTTGCTTTTGCATATCTCGCCGCATTTACCGCCATATTTACGGCAAAAGCGGTTTTTCCCATTGCAGGTCTTGCCGCAACTATGATTAAATCTTTTTTCTGCAATCCCTTTAGATAAAAATTCAAATCTTCATAGCCCGTCGTAAGACCCACGAGTTTTCCCCGCATAGCCGCACGACTCTCCAATATTTCAAAAGCTCCGATAAGCACTCTATCTAAAGGTGAGGGCGCATTGATATCTTTTCCTTCCGCTATTTCATAAAGCTCCGATTCCGCCTTATCCAAAAGCTCTCTGGGGTCGTCTTCCCCTATATAGGCTCTCCTTGCGAGGTCATTTGAAAATTTTATAAGCTTTCTAAGAACGGAAGTGCGTTTTACGATATTCAGATAGTATTGAATATTTCCCGTAAGTCCGGACTTTGCGGAAAGTTCAGCTATAAACTCATACCCCCCCACATCTTCAAGCATTCCGAGTTGTTTCAGTTTTGCGCTCACCGTGATTAAATCTATGGCACTTCCATCGGCTTCGAGTCCGAGCATTGACGAAAAAATCAAACGATTGTTCTTATCAAAAAAATCTTCTTCGTTTAGTTGTTCAAACGCCGAACTTGAAGCTCTCTCGTCCACAAGCATTGAACTTAAAATTCCATATTCAGCCTCGATATCCCTTGGCTCCATTCGTCCTTCCAATTTTATTCTCCTTGCTTGTGCGTTTTAATTACTCCGCTTCAATCTCCACCGAAACCTCGGCTGTCACTTCGTGAAATAATTTTACTGAAACCTTGGTTTTTCCGAGAGTTTTTATATTTTCACACTCAATTTTTTTCTTATCCACCTTTATTCCCATACCGTCCAACTTCTCTGAGATATCCTGATTTGTGACGGCTCCGAAAAGCCTTCCCCCCTCGCCTGCTTTGGCTTTTATAACAAGAGAAATTTTTTCAAGCTTTTCTTTGAGCTTCTCCGCTTCTCTGAGAGCTTCCTGATGTTCTTTTCTCTTTAATTTTTGATCCTCTTCCCACTTTTCAACATTCTCTTTTGTGCCTTCAAGTGCCAAGCCTTTCGGAAAGAGAAAATTTCTTGCATATCCGCTTTTCGCTTCCACCATTTCCCCTTCTTTTCCCAATCCCTTCACATCTTTTTGCAAAATAACTTTCATATCCAACCTCCAATTTATTTATCTTCATTCAAGTATTCATCGACAGCATCTTTTATCAAAGCTTCAACCTCGTCGGGGGATTTTCCGACAAACTGCGCTCCGGCACTGGTCAGGTGTCCTCCTCCTCCAAGTCTTTCCATTATTATCTGCACTGAAATGGCTCCATAACTCCTTGCACTCACAAAAAGTTTATCTTCACTCTCCGCCAACACAAAAGACGCCTCTACTCCGTTTACTTCAAGCAGGGTGTTTGCCGCTTCCGCAGCTATGAGCATTGCGTCTTTGGTTTTATCCAAGAGTTTTGAAAACACAACATTAGGTGCGATTTGTTTTGCCTCTCTCAACACACTCGCCTTTACAAGCAGATGATCAAAATTCTCACGGAAAAGCCTTGACACTTCGGTGGTATCCGCTCCGGCTCTTCTCAAAACCGACGCTGCCTCAAAGGTTCTCACTCCGGTTTTGAAAGTGAAATTTGAAGTGTCCAATGCAATTCCTGCAAGCATAGCTTCCGCTTCCACTTTAGTGAGAGTTATCTTTTCGGAAAGATAGGTCAAAAGCTCCGTAACCAATTCTGAAGCTGATGAGGCGTAAGGCTCAAGATATACCAAAAGCGGTTCTTTGAAAAATTCCTCTCCCCGTCTGTGGTGGTCTATCAAAACCACCTTTCCCACCAGCGGCAAAAAATCTTCACATTCGGAAAGACTTGGTTTATGGTGATCCACTATTACCAAGAGCGAATTTCTTGAAACATAACCCTTTGCTTCTTCTTCGGAGAGAAACTTCTTAAGCAGAGGCTCATCTTCCTTTCGGAACTTTTCATATAAGTTGTGGATAGAGGGGTTTTCTCCCCGTGTTACGAAATATCCCGCCTTTGCGCACTCTTCCACAAACCTCAAAACCCCTACCGCACTTCCCACGGCGTCCATATCCGGATTCTTATGTCCCATTACAAAGACATTATCCGATGTTTCTATCAGCTTCTTCAAAGCATGACAAATCATTCTCGCCTTTACTTTATTCCTTTTTTCGACAGCCTGAGTTTTTCCTCCGTAGAAAGTAAACTTTCCGTCAGTTTCCACCACAGCCTGATCTCCTCCACGCCCCAAGGCGACATTCATAGCCGACTCCGCCTTTTCCAAAAGTTCGGGAGGAGACTCTGCACTAAGTCCAAATCCCATACTTAGGGTTATGGGAATGGTATTTCCGAAGTTAATTTCCCTTGCGGCATCCAGTATCTCAAATTTTTTGCTTTGCATACGGGAAAATTCTTTTCTCTCAAGCACAAACATATACTTGGCTCTTTCATACGAACGGGAAAGCGCCTTATATTCCGAGAAATAATCTTTCATCACCTTTTCAAGCTTTGCAAATAACAACCCTCGGTTCAGATCCGAAATTGAATTTCTTATATCATCGTAGTTATCTATCTGCAAAAGCCCCACAACCATACGCTTATCATAGAGCGTTCTCTTTAGAAGCTGCTGCTCAGACACATCAACCAGATAAAGGAGCACAACGGATCTTTCCTCCGCCTTGCTCTCCGTCTTCTCAAAGTTAAACATATAGTCCTTGCCTTTAAAAGGTCTTATACCGAAATTTGCGGCGGTTTTTTCAAAATCTTTAAGGGCTTTACTGTCAAGCTCCGAAAAGAAATCTGAAATATTCTTGTTAACCGAGCTTTCCTCATTGGTAAGTTTCTGAAACGGAATGTTATGCCACAAAATAACACCCTCTTCGTCGAATATTATCAGGGGAAAAGGCATATTGAAAATGGCTTTCTTGGAAAGAGAATCAAACATTTGAGTTCTTGAAAGAATTTCCCTTGAAAGTTTCTCATCTTCCTTATTCCTTCTCATTATGCTGAAAAAAAGATAATAGCCTATGGAAATCACCCCTGCCAAAACAAAAATCGGCTTAAAGAATGAAGCGATAACCGTGAGAAAAAGCATAAATACAACGGCTAAAATATTTTCTGAAGTTATTTTCATAGCTCACCTCTTTTTCTGTTGATAAAATCTTTTTCTTATACTAAAAGCGTGTTCCGCAACCCCCAAGAAGAACAGAAACAAATCAAAAAGCGGAAAGAAAAATGATGCTATCACCGCCGTAAACATTCCCGGTCCTCTTAAATTCAAAAGATATGCCAGTGTGGAAAGTCCTAAAAAGATAAGAGCAATAAAGCCTATGGTTCCCAGATTGTAAAGGAATGTGTGTCCTATGGGGTTATCTATGAAGAATGCGACAAGAGTCATCAATCCGATTACCATTCCAAAATTCTTCGGAAGTTCAAATTTTGAAAACGAATACTTTATCTCCCCCGAATAGAGCTTGTTAAAAAGAGAAACCGAAAAATAAAACAAAAAAGCGCTCAGCAAAAAAGCTATACCCATAACTGTTGAGGGAAGAAGCAGTATCGAAATCCTAAGCCCCGAGGAAAAAGTTTCTTCAAATTGAGATTGAGTGAGATTAAATCTTTTTAACTTCTCCTCATCTAAATTTTTCATAACGGCTTCGGTAAAGGTTTGCTGTTCTTTTGGAGAATTCGCAAACTCGGGAAGTTTTACAAGATGCAAAAAGACAGCGAACAAAACCACGAATATGATAGAAGCAAAAAATATGATAAAAGCATCATTTTCACCTTGCTTTATGAGCCTTATCACAATCAGAGTAAACATCGAAAGCGCAAAGATTGCTCCGAAGAGAAAAACCTCTCCGAAAACAAGCATAAGAGTCCCCTGAATAACCATACTTAATGACTCGAAATATCCGCTTGAATCTCTCAGTCCTAAAATTATATAGGGAATTGGAAGAAGAAAAATCAAAAGAATAGGCGAAACCATTTTTAAAGAAACGCTCACTCTCTCCAACAGCACAAGCAGAGCGAGAGTTGAAAAAGACAACAGTATAAAGGATTTTTTATTCATAAACACCTCCTTAAGAATTTATTAAGCATTTTCATTGTACCATTATTAAAAGGGCTTGTAAAACAAAAAAGACAGAGGAAAAATCCTCTGTCTTTCATATTCTCAGTCTGCACTATAAGGCAATAACGCCACCTGTCTTGCACGTTTTATTGCGACCGTAATCGCTCTTTGGTGCAAGGCGCAAGTGCCCGTAACCCTCCTCGGAAGAATTTTTCCTCTCTCCGATACGAATTTTTTAAGCCTTGCCACATCTTTATAATCAATCGCTTGAGTTTTGTCCTGACAGTAAGCGCATACCTTTTTTCTCGGGCGGTATTTTCTTTGCATCATTTCCTCCTTAATCAAAACGGAATGTCGGAGTCGGTCGGTTCAAAGCCCGAAATATCTCCAAAGGAATCAGTCTCGTCCTGTTCGTCTCTTCTGAAAGACTTATCCCCCCATTCCAAAAATTGAACATTCTGCGCATTCACATCCGTGCTGTATCGTCTCTGACCGTCTTTCTCGTAGGAACTCGTTCGTATGCTTCCCGAAACCGCAACAAGTTTCCCCTTGGAAAGATAATTTGCGCAGGTTCTCGCCTGAGCTCCCCAAACCACTACGGGAATAAAATCGGCGGTCGCCACTCCCCTGCTTTCAAATTCACGCTTCTTATCTTTGCTTAAGTTTCGATCCACCGCCAATGTGAAACGCGCATAACTCATACCGTCTTGTGTTTCCCTAAGATCCACATCACGGGTAAGTCTTCCGATTATAACAACTTGGTTCATACCAAACCTCCATTACTCGCCATCTCTTATAATCATCTGACGCATAACACAATCCGTGATTTTGAGCACACGCGTAAGTTCCTTAACCACGCTTGCGGAGGAGTTCATATTTATAAGAACATAAAAGCCCTCACGAGTGTAATTGATTTCGTATGCAAGCTTTCTCAATCCCCATTCGTCAACGGATTCTATTTCTCCGTCCTCTTGTATTATGGCTCTTATTCTTTCCATTGCTCTCTCCCGCTCCTCATCACGGTTCGGATAGAAAACAATCATTGCCTCGTACTTTCTGCGATTATTCTCCAATCTCTTCACCTCCTTCTGGACAATGACTCCGGTTTCTCCGGAGTAAGGACAACCAATTATAACATCTTAAAATGAAGTGTCAAGCAAAGAGAGATAAATTTCCATTTTTGATAACTCAATTTTATTTGTCATCCATAATCTTATGCCAACAAAATCCTTTG
>CAUVKI010000011.1:0-54460 GCA_963552605.1 uncultured Tissierellia bacterium | reverse complement strand
AAAGTATTACAAATAGAGATTGGTTAAAATCAATGATTTAAAAGAAGAATAGTATGAATCCTTAGAGGAATCCCTAAACGGGGAAAGGATCTCCTGCTCAAACGCTTCATGCCCTTCATAAAAATTAAACCCTTGCCCGATTTGAACGGCTCCGACAATTGCAACATTACTTCCCTTTTCCGCAAAAGTTGCGCCAAAATTTTTCACATCAATCGCTAAGAACAAATTTTTTAGTACCTCTTCTCCTTTTTCCACCGATTTTTCGAAAATAAACTCATATCTTTCCGCCAAGCTTCTCGGTGCAATCTTATCTTTCTCAAGTTTCATACTCTTGATATACAAAACTTTTTCTCCTGCCTGCTCCCACATTTTCTTAATGGGGTATTTCAGTGCCTTATCACTCCCGAACACTCTGTCATCCGAATTTGTTTTTGGATATCCGTCAAAATCCGCATTGAAATTTGCCATAATGGAAGAAATCCCCACCACTCCGTATACTCTTTTTTTCATTGATTTATTCTCCATTTTAATTTCCTCCTGTTTGTTTATTTTTTTCTTTTTGTGTTGCAAAAACCACGCCTTCATCTAAAAAGCCCTGCAAAATATAATCCTCCAAAATAGCACCCTTAGGTTTATATGCGGATACGGATGCATACAAGCGCATGAATTTGAGGTAATACGACTCTATTTGGTAGTTATATTTTTTGAAATCCCGCATCAACAACTCCTTTACTTTATCATCATCCTTAGCTTCCAAAAATGGATTGATTTTGGACAAAGGCTTTTTTCCCGCCTTACTTTGACTCAGAAAATATTCAGCCAACTGACCCACCGCATAAAAGTACATCTCGTCATCTTCAATCTCCCAAGACTCTTCTTTTGATACCTTCTCCAAAAGCTTTTCTCCTATGTTCAGCATCTTCTCATCCCTCTCCTTATCTGCGCAAAAATAAAACTTTATCGACTGCTTCAAACAAAACTGATCCTTTACTTTTCCAAGATTCACGTCTTTCAAAGCCCCCTTAATCGATCTGATTGCCAACTTATTCAGCCGCTCTCCTACCTTAGGGTCAGGTTTTGCTCCACTCCTTATCCACTTCCATATCAAATCACGATATTCAAGCAAATTTCTCTTCAAAGCACTATCTTTCTTCGAAAGTTCACTTGCCGGTGTGAAAAAATTACCCGCAAGTTTCCCGTCAAAAAACACATTATTAATCAAAACCTGTAATTCTTTTGCTTGGGTAATTTCCTCTTTATCTCCCTTGAGATACCAATCTTTTTTTGTAAGATATTTTTTATACAAAAATGTCTTTTTTAAATTCGGAGAAAAATTGGTAATATTTTGAAAATTCTTAATTACCGCTCCCTCTGTTTCACTTTCCACCCTCATGTAATATCCCGAAAAGGCAGTTTCCGGCAATTCTTCATCCCTGCAACGCTCAATAATATTAAGAATATTATCAGTTTCTTCCTCGAACTTTTCCACATTAAAATAAATGTTTTTTTGTCCCTCTTTTGAAGCATTCATAAGATAATCAAAAAATTTTTTCTGCATAAATGCCTCTTGTTGGGGCAACAAATACGGCACTTTAATACCCCCGCGAGATTTATTATCCAAAAAAGGTTTTTTAGGATTCATTCCCATATTATCATTTGGCAGTCCGTAGGTTATACCTTTAATTTGCTCATTATGATCATTGTTGTTGTAGAGGTTTGGAAATATATACCTCTCATACTCCTTAAGGTACATATTTTTTGTCTTTTCTTCGTCCTCAAATCGAAAAAATATTTTCAAATATTCTTCCTTATCAGCACCATTTTTTTTGTCAGCATCATAACTAAAAATATAGTCCTTTATCCAAGTTTCAATTCTATCAATAGACTCAATATCAGGGGTTCCGATTTCATTCTCAACCTCTTCATATAGCTTAAGTGTTAATTTATTTTTACTGTACTTTAATTTGGGATTGCGCAAGGTTTCGTAATATTTTTTAATAATTTCCATCATTAACTCAACATTAGAAATATTGCTCTTTTTTTTAGAAATATTGCTCTTTTTTTTAGAAATATTCTTCTTTTTTACTGCAAAACTCAGAAAATTATTTGAATGAATCTTCTTTTCGCTGTCAATGGACTTGTTCGTACTTATCAAAGCACTATAATAATCATACATTTTGATAAACTCTTCGTTATCCTCAGGATCATAACAAAGTTTTCTATTCTTTTTGTCAAAGTGAATTTCAAACTCTTGCTCTGCCTTTATCTTATCGTCATATATCTTTACCAAAACATAGGTTCCGTCTTTTGGAGAATGAGCATCAATCAAAATCCGATCTCCCGTCTTCTCATAAATTCTCTCAAAAAACCGCTGACAATCTTTTATCATCTTCTCACTCTCCTCTATCGAATAATGTGATAATTCACATATCCGCACCCTCTGCTGCAATTTTCTCCAATTCCGACCCCTAAAGCCATATGGGCTATATCCTGCGCCCTCTTATTGGTATCTATGCTCATTTCCACCTTATCCCCCAAGAGCATTATTCCGTTTTTATACTCGACTTTTATAGGTTTTTCGTTCAAAAAAACAAAAGCATTCCAAATATTAAAATCTTCATCTTCCATCTCGGTTTTTGTAAAGAATTTATACTTTTTGATTAAATTTTCAAAAAGAAACTTTTCAATCTCCTTGATAGAACTATGATTTCTTAGATATCCGCCTTCCCTTTTAATCAGCATAGGCGTAAGAGAATACAACTTGGTTATAACCTTTTGATGAACAACCCAAACCTCCAAACCGTAAGGCTTCAAATACTCGGTTTCAAATCTTTTTATACTGCTCTCCAAATATTTTGCAAGCTCAAAATCTATGGTTCTAATGGTGAAACTGTACACTCTGTCTTTTCGATATATCCCGTCAGCCTCGGGTTTCGAAAGCCCTGAAAAATTATAGGGCTTATAATCTTTATTCGTATGCATTGCCTGATACTTATCATCAGCACACATCACCTTATCAATAAGTTTTGCTATAGCATAATACGAAGCCTCTTTCCGTATATCCTGCAAAGCAACAACCTTTATCTTCAATACTGCTATATTCAATATAGTCTTCTCCTTTGCATTTAATTTCTCATATCCTCCGACAGAATTATGATGTCAATCTCATTTGATTACATATGTCAAGTTTTTCGCCTACCGCCATACACACCGGAAATGAATCCAATAGAACAAATATGGAAACAAATCTAAACGCTCAAGAAAATTTAAGAAGCCGGGGAGTAATCTCCTCAATTGTTCCCTCTCCGATATTTTTGGGATAGACAATACTCAAAAGATCACCGTTAAGTTTTTTATCCCGGAGGATATAGTCAAACAACCCCTCCGTTTTTTTTTCGGAGGGTATTTCATATTTTTCCAAAAGCTTTAAAAGTACCGCCAAGACTTCGTTATCGGTCTTTCCTCTCTTAACAGCCCATTTTGTAATCTCGACCATTCCCAATGCTACGGCAAAACCGTGTTTGATTTTATATTTTGCTTCTATTGCGTGTCCGAAAGTGTGTCCATAGTTCAAAAGATGTCGTATTCCCCTATCGTGAAAATCTCTTTTTACAACTTCAAGTTTAAGCTCAACTGCCCTCTTTAGGAGTCCATCTATCGAGTTTTCTCCAAGTAAATCTTCAACCAAACCGCTATCACACACCATCGCAATTTTTATAATTTCCGATATAGCGCTTTTAAATTCGTCTTTGGGAAGAGTTTCTAAAAATTTCGTGTCAATAAAAATCTTTTTCGGAAGATAAAAAGAGCCTATAAGATTTTTTATACCTCCGAAATTTAAGGCGCACTTTCCCCCTATTGCCGCATCCGCCATCGCCAAAAGAGTGGTGGGGATTAAAAAAAGCTTTGCTCCGCGCATATATGTGGAGGCGACAAATCCTGAAAAATCCGTAACCGTTCCTCCGCCGAATGCTATAATCACATCGGATTTAGTGAAATTATTCAGAGCTAAAAACTCAATGGCTTTTGAATAACACTCCAAGCTCTTTGCTGCCTCTCCTTCGGGAACTTCAAAGCGTGGAATTTTCAAGAGCAAATTCGGATAAAGTTTTCCGACCTTTTCATCGGTTATTATAACAGACCCTCTATTTGAGATTAGTCTATAAACTTCCTTTTCCGAAAATTCAAACTTAATTCCTTTCATATCTCACCTTTTGGATTTAACGGCTTCTTTGAAATCGGAGGGAAGGGGAGCCGTAATAGTTTTTTTCTCACCATTTAAATTATAAAAACTTATCTTGTGAGAATGAAGAGCTTGCCTCTTTATAAAATCGCAGGGACTTCCATAGAGAGAATCGCCGACTATAGGATGTCCTATGCTTTCCAAATGCACTCGGATTTGATGAGTTTTTCCCGTAAAGATTTTCACTTTCAAAAGGGTCATATCCTTATACCTCTTTAGAATTTCAAAGGCAGTGTGCGCATTTTTTCCGTTCTCGTCCGCCACTCTTCTTATTCCCTCTTTTTTTATCGGAGTAAAAATATCCTCCGCTTCTTCTATAACACCCTCCGCCAGCGCAAGGTATTCCTTTTCTATAATGCTTTCGGAAATAATTGAATGGGCAAGGGGATTTTTTGCGATTAAAATAATTCCCGAAGTATCTCTATCCAATCTGTTAATCAGGCGAACTTTTCTCTTTAATCCGATTTTTAAAAAGTGAAAGGCCGCTGCATTCAAAAGAGTTCCGCAAGGATTGTTGGGAGTCGGGTGGGAGAGGATAAAGGGAGGTTTGTTTATCGCCAGCAAAAAATCGTCTTCATAGAGAATGTCAAGGGAAAGCTCTTCGGGGTTTTCGTCAGCTTCTTCCCTTGGGAACTTTATCATCACCACATCATCTTTTTTCAAAAGCTGATTTTTCTTTGAAAGTTCTCCATTCAAAAAAAGACTTCGCTCTTTAAAAAGTTTTTGGCGAAATCTGTGAGAGATTTTATTTTTTTCAAAAAATTCCTGCCAATTCATCTCACGCTCAATCTTAAAAGAAATCACTTTATCCTTGTCCTTTCCCTTTCGCCGTCTTATAATATAATGAAGTTGTGCACAAAGACAAGAGGAAGTGAGAATTATGGGCGGAAATTTTTATATGACGGGAAACGATGACGAGCATTCGAGAAAGGTTAAGAGTGCGGTGGAGGAAACTGCGAAAAAATTCGGAATGACTCTTGTGGATAAAATTAATGAAGATTGTGCGTTCAGCGTTTGCGTCGGGGGGGACGGTTCGTTTATCCATGCAATTCATGACACCCATTTTCCGGAAGTGCCTTTTATAGGGATTAACACGGGGCACTTAGGATTCTATCAGGAGCTTACTCCTGATTTGATTGAGGAGTTTTTTATTTCCTACAAAGAGGGGTGCTATAAAATTGAAAATCTGGCTGTGGTTGAAAGCCTTGTTGAAACTCCGACGCTTTCAGAAAAAATCTTGGGAATAAACGAGATAGCGATAAAGGGAGAAAATTTTCGCACGGTTCATCTTGAGGTGTATATAGACAAAAATTTTTTGGAAAATTTTTTTGGCGACGGAATAGTAATCTCCTCACCGGTCGGCTCAACCGCTTACACCTATGCTTTGGGAGGTGCAATAATCCACCCGAGTCTTAACACGCTGGAGCTTTCTCCCATCTCCCCCATCACCAACCGAATTTATCGCTCCCTTGTAAACAGCATCGTAGTGCCTGGAAATCTTCCGATAACCCTTGTGCCTGAAAAAAAGCCGAGATATCCCATAAAGATAATTATTGACGGCAAGCTTCACCCCTTTCAAAATATTTTGAAAATCGAAAGCCGTATTTCCGAAAAGACCATAAAAAAACTGTCGCTCTCAACTAAAAGCTATTGGCGAAACCTGAGAGATAAAATTTTATAAAACGGAGGACAATATGAAACGCATATGTGCTTTTTATTTTTCCGCAACCGGCACGACGGAAAAAATTGTAAGGAAAGTAACTGCAAAGCTTTTGGAGTATTTCAAAGAGGCGGAGTTTTTTAAATACGATTTTTCCTCCCCGAAAAGTCGTGAAGAAATGCCTTCCTTTTCCGAGGGGGATTTGTTGGTGTGCGCCGTGCCGACCTATGCGGGAAGAGTGCCGAGCCTGCTTTTGAAATATCTGAGCCGAATAGATGCAAAAGGGGCTTTTTCAATTCCTCTGGTTCTATATGGCAACCGATCTCCGGATGACTGTCTTATTGAGCTTTCTCTTTTGCTGATGCAGGGAGGAGCAAAGGTAATTGCGGGCGGAACTTTTATAGGAGAACATTCTTTTTCAAAAATCCTTGCCAAAGCCCGTCCCGATGAAAGAGATTTTTTTATTGCGGAAAAATTGGCAAAAGCCGCTTATGAAAAAATTTCAAAAAAAGACTTCTCCGAGCCGAATTTCCCCGGGGAAAATCCCATAAGACCTTATTTCACTCCGAGGGACAGATACGGCAAGGGGATTGATTTTGTCAAGATAAAACCTCTCACAAATGAAAATTGCACGAACTGCAAAATCTGCGTGAGAGCCTGTCCTTTGGGGTCGATTGATTATGACGATCCTTCAAAGATCATAGGTAAGTGTATGAAATGCTGTGCATGCGTGAAAAAATGTCCCGAGGAAGCAAAATTCTTTGACGATGCGGGATATCTTTATCATCTGCACGAACTTGAGGATTTGTACGGGGCGGAAAAACAATCGGAAATTTTCTTTTAAAGGGGTTATGTGATTGTGAAATTTTTTAAAAAGGCGGCAATATTTTTATTTGCATTCTCGATTTTTATGTGTACGAAAAAAAGCTATGCCCTTGAGGAAGTTATTTTGAAACTGAACGGGGTCGAGATAAAGACGGAAGCACCTGCGGAAATAAAAAATTCCCGCACCCTTGTGCCGCTCTCCGTAATAGGAAAGGCGATGGGAGCGGAAGTCTATTGGGAGAATGCTTCGCAAAGAATAGAGGTATGGAGGGATAATGCCGTTGTAACTCTTTTTATCGGGGATACTTCTATGTATTTCGTTTCGGGTGAGGATACAAAAATAACTCGTCTTGAAACCGCTCCCTATATAAAAAACTCCCGCACTATGGTTCCCGTAAGGGCGATTGCCGAAATATTCGGAGCGGACGTTTCGTGGAACAATGACGAAAGAACGGTTGAGCTTCGGATTGAAAAAGAAAAACCCTCGGCAGTTGACTTCAACATAAAAACTCCTTCCGAAAATATAAATTCGGAAAATCCGAATGAAAAACCCACTCTCAAATTCCTGCTGAAGAATGCAATGATGCCTGTGGGAAGAGTGCTTTATATTTACGGGGGAGCTTGGAATAAGGAAGATAACGGTTCGGGAATAGAAGCGAAAACCTTCGGACTTTCAAACACATGGATAGCATTTTTCAATTCTCAGGATAAGGATTATGACCACAAAAAACATTCATACGAAATCCACAACGGTTTGGATTGCTCGGGCTTTATAAGTTGGGTTCTTTATAACACCTTCCGCACCGAGGGAAAAGAGGATTACTTGGTTGTAAGCGGAAAGATGGCAAAAAGTTATGCAAACAGGGGCTGGGGATCTTTCACTCCGAGTTCCGAAGTAAAAGATCACAGAGCAGGCGATATAATGAGCAAAGACGGGCATGTCTTTTTATCTCTCGGAACTTTGAGTGACGGAAGCGTTCTCCTCGTCCACGCCACTCCTCCCGGAGTAAAGCTTTCAGGTACAATGACCCCTGACGGCAGAAGTGAAAGTGAAGCACACAAGCTTGCGGTTGAGTATATGAAAAAATATCGCTCTCAGTTTTCCGAAAGATATCAGCTTTTACCGAACACCTTGGATTACCTTACGGAATATGATTGTTTCAGGTGGGATTTATCCCCCAAAGGAACTCTTTCCGATCCCGACGGGATTTTTGAAATGACTCCGGAAGAAATTTTAAAGCTGCTGTTTGAAGAATGAAATTAGTTTCTCCTGAAAACAGTATTTATAAGTTCCTTAAGAGCATTCACTCTTAACATTAGGAGCAATAAAAAATAAACAATAACCGCAATCAAAATGGAAAGCCCCAAGAATAAAGTATGGTATTTTTCGGGAGACGACATTCCCAATCTGTAATAACAAAAATAGACCGCAAGCGCCATAACTGCGGAAGCGAATGTGATTTTGATAACATCCGCCAAAAGTCCTCTCATTCTCAAGCGTCCGAATTTTTTTCTCAGAAGGAATATGAGAGAGAGTGTGGAAAATGTGGCGGCAATACTCGTTCCCAGAGCTATCCCGTCCATCTTAATAAACCGCACCAAAATCACGCTTGAAATAATATTTACAAACACGGTTGCCACTCCGTTTCGCATAGGGGTTATGGTATCCTCCAGAGAATAAAAAGCTTTATTCAAAAGAAGCCTAACCCCTATTCCCGTAAGACCGAGAGAGTACATAAGCAACGCCCCCGCCGTCATAGCGGTGGAATTTGCATCAAACATTCCCCTCTCAAACACAAACTTTATAAAAGGAGAGGAGAGAGTTGCAAGTCCGAATGAAGCAGGAATCGTAACCAACACGATTATCCCTATCCCCTTTTTTAAAATCTCAAGCATCCTTCTCTTTTCGCTTTTTGCAAACGCCTCGGACAACATAGGGAATATCACCGTGGTAATTGCCGCCACGAAAACGGAAATAACGACATCATTTACCCTTGAGGCATAACTTAGAGAGGATATCGAACCCTTCTCAAGTCCGCTTGCGAGTGTGCGATCTATCATAGTATTTATTTGCTGAACGGAAGAGCCTATCAGGACAGGTATTACCATTCCCGACACTTTCACAACATCTTTGTCTATAACTCTTCTTCTGGGGTGAAATCTGTATTTCAATTTTCTTGCCGAAGGAATTAAAATGGCAAATTGAAAGAATGCAGCCAACACCGTGATAAGCATAAGCCCTTTGATATCAGGAGAAGTTCCGCAGAACCAAAGATAGATAAAGAAACAAAAATTATATGGGATGCCCGACGCGGCAGAGGGAAAAAATATTTTCGACTGTTGGAGAAATGCCGTATATAGATAATTTAATCCTAAAAAAATCACAATAGGCATACCGATTCGGGTAAGCAGAACAGCCGTATCGTGGCGATATGAATCGAAATTCCACGCAATGACTTTCACGAGCAAAGGTGCAGCCGCCATTGAAATAAGACATATAAAAACACTTAAAAACAGAACCAAATTCACCATACGATTGAAAAAAATATATTTATTCTTTCTTCCGTGCTTGAGTTCGATTTCTGAAAGCACGGGCATCATTGAAGAGTTAAGAGCCGCCCCGATAGTACCCATTAAAATTATTGTGGCTGTGCGGGCTGCGACATAAGAATCCATTGCGGGACCTGTTCCGAATCTGAACGCAGTGAGCATCTCCCTTGCAAGACCCAAAAATTTCGACAACAAACTCAATACGGCAATCATTGCAGCCGTACCTAAAAATTGCATAAAAATCACCCGCGCTATTATAGCATTTTTCTTTTCACTCAACCAAAAAAAGAGCTGTCGCACTAATCTTAGGTGAACAACTTAAAAAAACGCAGGAATTGCATCGAATTTAAATCCCATAGAACGAATTTGTTTCCGTATTTGTTCTATGGGATTCATTTCCGGTGTGTATGGCGGTATATGAATTATTCTTATGTTGTCAGGTGTTTTTAGTCCTTTTGATTTATGCCGTATTGCTCCATATGCGTAGCTGTATTCTCTTATATTATGGCAAGGAACACTTGGTCTTATATTTTTATTGCACCGACAGTATTTAGGTTTGTTTATTCTCCCAAATCCCGCTTCGTCTTGAAACATTATTCTTACTTTTTTATCAGGGTAAGCGTTTCTTAATTCTTTTCCCATTAAGAAAAATTTCAATATAAAAATTTTATTTCTTTACAAATGCGTACTAAATGCGTATAATAGTAACATAAAGTGAGGTGGGGAATGAAGTTTAGGGATTTGGTAAAGCAGTTAAAAGAGCTTGGTTGGCATTACTTACGAAGTGGCGGAAATCACGACATCTACCAAAAGGGTTCAAGGACTATGCCTATTCCAAGACACACTGAAATAAACGAAATAACTGCTAGAGAGATAGTGAAGAAGGCGAGGCGGTAAGCCTCGTTGATTTTCCACCCCTAGGTTAAAATAAATAAGCGAGGTGCGATATGAAGTGCGTTTATACCGTTCTGATGAAGAAAACGACTGACGGGCTCTATGTGTTTATTCCTGATTGGGATATTCATACACAAGGCGTAAATATTTTGGACGCTGTCGAAATGGCGAGAGATGCTATCGGTATTATGGGGATAGAGCTTGAAGATGAGGGAAAGAGCTTGCCGAAAGCTAAAGATTATGAAAAAGAAAGTTATGATTATATCTCTTTTGTTGATGTGGATTTTAAGAAGTATAGGCAAAAACTGAAAAACATATCGGTGAAAAAGAACTGTACAATTCCGTCTTGGCTCAATGACAAAGCGGAAAAAGCAGGTGTTAATTTTTCTAAAGTCTTGCAGGATGCCTTAATAGCGACTTTGGAAAATTAAAAATTCGGAAAAAATGTCACTAAATGTCATTGTTTGTCACATAAAGTGAGTGATAGCATTAGAATGTCGAAGAATAGGGTAAGGGCGATAATGTCCTTGCCATTTTTTTATGTGAAGGAGGTGATGGACTTGTCAAAATTAACCTTAAAACAACAAAGATTCGCAGATGAGTACATCATCTCGGGGAATGCAACAGTGGTGGCGATAAAAGCAGGATACAGTAAAAAGACAAGCTATTCTATGGGGCAAGAAAAAGAGACAACCGTTTTCACGAGGCTTTGCTTAAAGCCTCAAGGGATTTACTCATAGGCGGAGAGGTTGCCCTCAAAGTGTGGGCGGATAAAAAAGAGGGGATAAAGTTAATCTTCTCCCCCGCTCAAGAGTTCAAAGTGACCTATCAGGTTGAGAACACAGACCGACCGGAAAAAGCGGTCTTTTTTTATTGGCTTAATGATGAGCTTGACAGACAAAATCAGAGGATTAAAAAACAGGAGTGGAAGCTTGAGGGCGGAGAATGCACTCTCTCGGAAAAAACTTATGACGGGTATGGAAATGTCATATCAACCGACTATGAAAATTATAAAAACGGACTTGATTTTATCCCCGTAATAATCTTTCAAAATGCGGGGCTTACCGGAGAAACGAACGGAAGAAGCGATATTGAAATGCTTTGGAGCAATCAGAACACCTATAATCATCTTACAAGCGATGATGTGGACGCTTTAAAGTTCCAGATGTTCGGGCAGGATGTCTTTACGGACGCTTCGGAAGACACCTTGGAGAGTGTGAGAATCGCTCCCGGAGCAATGATTGATTTAAGGACGGATATAATTGCTTCCCAAAACGGAAAGCAAGCACAGGTAAAAAGACTTGAGGGAGGTTTTTCATACTCTGAAAGATACGAGGGAGCGTTATCCGAGATAAAGGACGCTCTTTTCTCTCTTATGGATATTCCAAACACCTCTCTTTCGGAGCTTAAGGGAATGATGGCTTCGGGAAAGAGTATGCAGGCGGTATATTGGGATTTGATGAGTGTATGCGACGAGCTTTGGCTGATGTGGGAGTCGGGGCTTAGGAAAATGGTTGATATGATTTTTAAAATGATTGAGCTTTACGGCTGTTATGGCGTCCATTTTTCAGATAATTATAATTTTACGATTGACCACGAATATCCTCTTCCCGATGCCACCTTGGAAGAAAGAAAACTTGACCTGGAAGAAGTTGTAAACGGAGTTAGGAGCAAGAAGTCATACCTTTTGAAATGGTCGGAGGCGGAGGACATAGAAGAGGAATTAAAAAACATAGCGATAGACTCGGGCGAGGCTTTCGATGTATGAAGAACTTATAAGAAAAGAGAGAAAGAGAGTGGACAGCTTCACAAAGGAAGCCGTAAGAGAAACACAAAGAGTTCTTGAGCTATCCATAGAGGAACTGGAGGAAGAAGTCGGATTGCTTAAAGCCGGCACACTTAATGAGAGATTTAAAAGGGATTATCTTAAAGCTCTCAATGAGAAGCTTACCGAGATTAAGAAAGCCTATGAAGATATTCTTACCGAAGGAGTGAAAAAAGGAGCGGCGCAGGGAACAAAGCTTCAGGAAGATTTTATGAAAAATGTCTTTGACCGTTCTTTCTCCTCTATGTTTTCAAGAGTTCAGGATAATGTTACGAAGAGCATAATTGACGGAGAGCTTTACAAAGATAAAAGAACCCTATCCGACAGGGTGTGGAACTTAACGGAGGAGATAGGGAGAGATATTCAATCCGTGATATCCAAGGGCTTACTTTTGAAAAAGAGTGCAAGAGAGTTGGCAATTGATTTAAGACAGTTTGTAAAACCTCCGGATAAGCAATCCGTATATTGGAGAGAGGAACAGGAAAGGCGAAAGTATGTAAACTACAGAGCAAAAAGACTTGCCCGTACAGCGATAAATCACGCCTATCAGACGGCAAGCATTCAAGCGGCAAGGGAGAATCCTTTTTGTGATGAAATGAAATGGCTTTCTTCAAGAGACCATAGGGTTTGCCCTCTTTGTCAGTCAAGAGAGGGAAAAATCTTTAAGCTTGATGATATCCCTCTTGACCACCCTAACGGCAGGTGCGCTCTTGTTCCGGTCATTGGAGATACAAAAGAAATCGATGAGAGGTTAAAGGCTTGGATAAGAGGTGAAGATGATGAAGTTTTAGATATTTGGGCTAAGGGGTTGAAAGAAGAGGACAATGAGGGTTATAATGGAGATAAGATATTAAGAGATATCCAAGACAAAAACTGGAATGAAGGCTTTAAAGAAAGAGCAATTAAAACTTATCAGGACTTCAAAAGCCAAGGTTATACTATGGATAGTCATTTTATCGGGAGATTTTTACAGCGAAAGGAATCAAAAGGCTTTCCGAGTATATCTGCTGAAGATGTTGTACAAATAATTAAGGGCGAACCTGATTATGTTGATGAAAAAGGATATTGGGTGTATCTCCACAGTGATTTAAAGGTTTGTATAATACAAAATGGCGAAAATCATGAATTTGTTACCTTTTTGAGGAGAGGTTCGGTGAATAAGAGATGGAAAATAAAATTATAGCAAATCTGCTAAATGAAATGGACTTGTTTTTCAAGGGAAAAAGTCAGTATAATTCAGAGGTTTTTTCTCTATTTGTTGAGGATTTTTTGTGTGATAACTACGATGCAATGTACTCGGAAAATCCCGAAATAACGGAATTACTCAATGAAGATATACCTGAAATCTGCGCAATTATGGAACCGGGATTAGATGATACGGAGTTTAAAGAAAAGCTTAAAGTTCAATATGAGGCTGCAAAAAACTTGTATCAGATGATGCACGCTTAGATTGGAATTACCACGATATGCCGCAAGCCAGGATAAAGATAAAGTCATCTAAAGGGCGGGATATAAGCGGTTGTAAAGATATGTAAAGAAGATAAAACCGTATATATTTATCTGGAGGAGACGTAAAATGGGAAAGACAAGAATAAGAAGGGACAAGGATTTTGAAGAATTTATTAAAAATCCAAAACCTCGATGGGCTTTTGAACCTCTGGGAGGTAGAACGGTAGGACACGAAGAAATTACTGAAGAAGAAAAAAAACTGGTACAAGAATCTATGGAAAAAGAGAGAAAACTCTTCAAGGAATACGAAGAGAGAAAGAAAAGAGAGCAGGAGAATGGCTCTAAGTCCTAAAGAAAGACTTTTGAGCGCCTTATATGTGGAATATCAAGCTCCTGTGTCCGATTTCGATAAGATAACCTTTGAGTTTTTGGAGATGGATTATGAAGTCTTTGCGGATTCCTTGAGAAAGCTTGCCGTTGAAGAATTGGTGTCGGGAGTTGAGTGGATACCGCCAACGGGTCGGATTCAGGCTCTTAATCGCAAATACTTATATTTGACCCGCAGAGGAGTGGAAGAAGCCAAAAGCCTTTTAAAAATCAAAGAACAGAAGCAAGGGGCAATCCTCAAAGAATTGGCTCGTCTGTTCGGTCTT
Organism: uncultured Tissierellia bacterium; assembly: GCA_963552605.1. Lineage (GTDB taxonomy): Bacteria > Bacillota > Clostridia > Tissierellales > Peptoniphilaceae > CAUVKI01. The sequence goes on along the minus strand of CAUVKI010000011.1, from coordinate 40,361 downwards.
TGGGGTGAGATTGTACTCAAAAAGTTCGCCGAGGAAATTATCACAAAGCTGTGATGGGGAAGAGAACCTGCTGACCTGATAAAGATGAAAGAAGAAGAAAGAAAATACAGGGAAGCCGGATTGCTGATTCCCGCTTTGTAGGTAAAGTAAATATTGAAAAATGAAGAGGGCGAATAGCTCTCTTTTTTATTACAAGAAAGGCTACGTATTTGTATGTAGAAAGTCGTTTCGGTCGAGTGCCGTGGAAAGAAACGATGATTGAGTTGTTTTCGGAGGAGTGGCAAGTTATTGAGGGATTTGAAACTTCTTCCTTGTAGCGATGAGTTTCGACTCCTCAATTTTGAGGAGTCCTCAAATGTCATAAAAAGGCTTGAATAATCGTCTTTGGGCACAGACGTTAAACAGGTCTTTTTTTGTTGCAAAATAAATTCAAAGGAGAGATGAATTATGTTGGTGGAAATTAAGGGAAGGAAGAATGAGGAAAGAGCGGTAACGAGCAACAGAGTTGTCGCCGAAGCGTTTGAGAAAAGGCACGACACTGAGGGAAATATTACCTAATTTTCCCTCTTTTTCTGATGATTTGGATTATATACTGCGTGAGGACTCATGTTCGTAATATTAAGTTAATCGACTATATAAATTTGAGTTTTGATTTTTCTATGAGTGCAGGGGGATAGAATTATTTGACATGCGTATAAAAAGGGCGCATAATAAAGGTGTAAAGAGGTAGTTAATGGCGAGTACAAAACCTTACAGACAGGTGATAAGAATTCTTAAGGATAACGGCTGGGAACTTGACCACACAACAGGTTCACACGAAATTTACGTGAAAGACGGGAAGATTTGCCCCGTTAAGTGTAACAATAAAGACATACCGTCGGGTACACTGACTAATATTTCAAGAATTACAGGGCTGAAATTCTAGCCCCTCTTGCCTGTTTTTTCGCAAAGGTGTGTGTATTGAAATGGAGGGATTATTGTGCGGTATGTTTATCCGTGTATTATTAGAAAGTGTGCAGAAGACGGGATATATTATGTTTCTTTTCCTGATCTGGATGATTGCTTTACTGACGGTGATACCTTTGAAGATGCCGTTGTTAGTGCTAAGGAAGTTTTAGAGGGTTGCGCGTTTATGTATATTAAGCTTGGACGAAAGCTTCCAAAACCCACTAGGGGGTTCATTCACACAAAAGAGAATGAAGCTGTTGTATATGTAGATGTATGGACTGCTCCGATTGAGGATAGGGTTAAGAATTTGTCCGTGAAGAAGAATTTGACAATTCCTAAGTGGCTAAATGATGAAGCTGAAAGGTACGGAGTAAACTTTTCTATGATTTTGCAATCAGCACTGAAAGAGTATTTGAATATTTCATAGAGGTGAAATATGAAGTTGGAGTTTGAGCTCTTAAAGGATTTCCCCGATGAGTCCGATGAGGTGGATTTTTACCACTTCCCGAACGAAAACGGGGTTTTTTTGTATCTGAATAATGGTCATTTTTATTCTCACGCTTTTAAGTTTCCTAAGTCGGATTATGTTTTTAATAATGACCTCTTCACATAAGTTGGTAATTGGTGAGTTTGAGAATACCCGTGTGGATTTGGATTACGGGAAGCTTTTTAAGAGGGAGATTGTTCTTGATGATTTGGAAGTGTACCGTGGGGTGTATGTGTGGACGAGTGTTGAGGGAGAGAGTAAGAGGCGGTATGTCTACAATCAGAGTATTTCACTTAAGGATTATTTGCAGGTGTTGTCAAGGGAGACAAGGAGAGTTAAGCTTGGCAAGGTGTAGAATTTTTTAAAAAAGGTGTTGACATTAACAATCGATGAGGCAGCAAAAAAATAGAAGCCTTGCCGGAAAAGGAGTAAGGCTTCTGAAACAATGAAACGACACAAACGAGGGGTCTTGTTCCCTCTCATTTGCGTACAACTATAACATAGAACAAGAAAAAGGGTCAAGGTGATGACGAAAGAAAAGAATAAGATGGGTAGACTTACTGATATCGGAAAATGAAATTGCGGACATTGATTATTGTTCGGTGAATTTATCTATTTCCAAAATTGATACAGTTTTGGGAGGAATAGAGCTTTTAAAAAATAAAATCTATAAGAAAGCTAGTTTTATAGCTCGCTTTTTTTGTTGTAAGAAAGGGGGTAGATGTTTTATGAAAATTGATTGGAAGCAAAAATTGACATCAAGGAAGTTTTGGGCTGCGGTGATAGGGTTTGTGACTTCTATCTTGGTGGTGTGTAATATTAAGGACGAAAAAAAAGCCTTAGGGTATATCCGAGCTCCGAGCTTAGGAATACCTTAAGGCTTTTTTTAGTTACCCCGCATAAAGTCCCCGCACGAGGTTTTTTTAAATGTTGACCATTATTGAAATTTCAAGGCACAAAAAAAGCAGGAGTGGCAGGACTCGAACCCGCGGCATTCGGTTTTGGAGACCGACGTTCCACCAACTGAACTACACTCCTACAAAAAAAATGCCCAGAGCCGGAATTGAACCAGCGACACATAGATTTTCAGTCTACTGCTCTACCAACTGAGCTATCCGGGCGTGTGCTTGTGAATGGGCCTTCAGGGACTTGAACCCCGGACCCGCCGGTTATGAGCCGGATGCTCTGACCACTGAGCTAAAGGCCCTCGAGCTATCCACTCAAGCACTCGGTGATGATAGCATAACCGATTCATAAATGCAAGTGTTTTTTTTAAATTATGTGATTTATTTTTTTCGGGAAGCGTTACCGTTTACAGTCGGAAAAGCGGAACATCTTTTAAATACTTGAATTATATCCGGAAAGCAACTTTAGGATTTTCTAAGATGCCGAGTAATATTTTTTTAAGATAAAAGAGGCAATGGTTGATGCGATATTTTTTTCAGAAAGAAATTTAGGAGAAAAATTAAAATTTTATTGACTTTTTATCGGCAATGAATTACAATTGGTTTATAGGTTGGTGATAGCAATATCAAATAATAAGCAACCGAGAACAAAAGGGGGAAGAAAAATGTTTAAGAATTTTTTGGCGAGCAAACACTTGTGGTTATTTTTGGGCGGGGCTGCGGCTATGAAGTTTGCGTCCGGAAAGACTTTCAGAAAACTTGCGGTCAGAGGAGTTGCCGAAGGAATGAAAGTTATGAAAGCGGTGCAAAGCGAAATGCAAAGCATTAAGGAAGATGCCGAGGATCTATGCTATGACGAAGAGTGTGGGTGCGGCTGCTCTTACGAAGAGGAAGAAGCATAGAGAATGGTAATTGTTTACGATAGGAATGTACGACTGCGTGTGCGCTTCGGTGCATACGCTTTTGATTTTGAGTCCGCCGAGGGTATCAAGGAGTATTTTGAGAACCTTCCGTATGTTAAAGAAGTTAAGGTAAACTCCGCCAACGGCTCGGTATTTGCGGTATATGAGGAGGGGCATAGAGAGGAATTAATCTCGGAGCTTAAAAACCTCAATCCCAAAGATTTCAGAGGTACTGGGAGAAGGGTTGAGTCTCCTGCAGGTAAGATCTTCAAATTGGTTTTGAAAAAGGCTTTGGTAAGACTTATTTTCCCACTCCAAGCTCGCAGTGTTTTCACAATTCTCCGCTCACTTCCTTTCTTAAAGGAGGGGCTCTCTCTTCTTTTAAAGGGACATATCGGGGTTGAGGTGCTTGATGCTGCGAGCATAACTGCGGCAATGCTTACAGGGCGTTTCGATACAGCTTCAAATGTGATGATGCTTTTAAACGCTTCCGAAATTTTGGAAGAATCCGCAATGGAGAGGGCAAGGAGAAGTCTTGGAAAATCCTTGGAAATTCACGCGGAAAAAGTTTGGGCACTTGAGGACGGAGAGGAAGTTATCAAAAATTTCTCGGAGGTTTTCGAGGGAGATGTGTTAATCTTTAGAAGCGGCTCAATGATATTGGCGGACGGAGAAGTAGTTGAAGGTCAGGCGATGGTGAATGAAGCAACGATGACCGGAGAACCGTTGGCGGTGGAAAAATCGAAGGGGAGCAGAGTCTTTGCCGGCACCGTTATAGAAGAGGGGGATATAAGAGTAAGGGTTATAGCAGTGCATCAAGGCACTCGCATTTCCCAGATAGTATCCCTTGTAAGCGAAGCGGAGGCGAGAAAGAGCGAAACTCAGAAATGGGCGGAGCGATTGGCGGACAGAATGGTTCCTTATAGTTTTTTGATAGCCGCTGCGACCTATGCCTTGACCGCTTCGGTGACAAAAGCCGTTTCCGTGCTTATGGTCGATTATTCATGTGCCATAAGGTTGTTTACTCCTATGGCGGTGCTTTCCGCAATGCGTGAAGCGTCCGAGAACAATATGGTGGTTAAGGGCGGAAAGTATTTTGAGGAACTGGCTAAAGCGGACACGGCGGTATTCGATAAGACCGGCACTCTCACCACCGCTCTTCCCAAACTCTTGAGAGCGGAGGCTTATGAGGGTTATTCGGAGAGAGAGGTTTTGAAAATTGCCGCCTGCTTGGAAGAACATTTCCCCCACAGTGTTGCGCGTGCGGTTGTGGATGCGGCGGCGGAGCGGGGGATTACCCACAAGGAAGAACATTTGGCGGTGGAGTATATTGTGGCGCACGGAATCGCCTCAACATTGTACGGCGAAAGAGTGCTTATAGGGAGCAGACATTTCGTTGAGGACGATGAAAAGGCGAAAATCTCCGAGGAGGCACGCCGTGCGGTCGGAGAAGCTCAGGGAACTTCCGTTTTATATCTGGCAAAGGGCGGAAAAGTCATCGGGTTGTTATTCATAGAAGACCCTCCAAGACCCGAGGCGCGTGAAGTGATATCCGAATTAAAAAATTCGGGCTTCAAAGAAGTAATAATGCTCACGGGAGACGGAAAGGAAACCGCAAGGAGAGTTGCATCGGATTTGAATGTTGACAGTTATGAGGCGGAGGTGCTTCCGGACGAGAAATATAAAATTGTAGAAGCTCTGAGGGCGGAAGGAAAATGTGTTCTTATGGCGGGAGACGGCATTAACGATTCTCCGGCACTTTCTGCAGCAAATGTTTCGGTTACGATGAAAGATGCGTCGGATATTGCGAGAGAGAGTGCGGACATAACTCTTCTTTCGGGAGACTTGAGGGATATTTTGGTGTTAAGAAAGATGTCCGAGGCACTGACTTTGAAGATAAATAAAACCAATCGCTTTATATTCGGTTTCAACACGGCTTTGATTTTGCTCGGAGTTTTCGGGGTTTTAAGTCCCGTTGCAACTTCGGTGCTTCATAATTTTTCAACTTTTGCATTGGCTTCGGTCGGAATGCAACCGATACTCAAAAAAATCGAGTAGGAGGCTACCCATTATTTGAGTAGCCGACCTCTCACACCACCGTATGTACGATTCTCGTATTCTTACACTCCTATCATACTACACGCTTCCTTACTGCTCTAAGTTTCCGACTCTCCCTCATAAGGATAGCTGTCTTACGATATTTTCTGTGGTCTTTGCATTGATATCAGCTTTCAAAGCTTAAAAGCGACTATTGTTTGGTCTTTCCCATTTACGGTACTATGACCTCTGCCGACTTCTTATATTTTAACCATACATCACTGTATGGGTTCGGTTTGTATTGAGGGTAACTTATCATTAACCGCCCACATAAGCCCCTCGGTTGAGAGCGATAACTTTCCTCTTATCTATCTGCCACATTTATACAACAGTGTTCGGGTAGTATTGGACTTCGCTCTGTTTAGCAAGCTCGTCTGACCCACATATGCCTTGTATGTGATTTATATTCGTCAGACCGAAAGTTTGAATTAGGCTTACTTCAGATTCCACCTCGCGACAAATACCCTTATCTTCTACTGACAGTTCCTGCTACCAAGCTCGTAACGGACTTTCACCGTCAAGTTATCACCCATTCTGGGCAAACAAAAAAAGGCTGCCGGGTGCAGTCTTTTTTTTGTACAACTTTTAAAAACCCACAGGTACATTTGTTTCATCAGGAGGGATTTCGGGATATTCTTTACGGGTCGGAGGTTTTTCTTCCGTAGGGATTCCCTCAGGAGCTTTAGGTTCATTTGAGGGATACATAAAAGAACCGTCGGGTCCTATAGTTAAAGTTCCGTCCGAGCCGTGGACATTACACCTTCCCTGTGGAAGATAATATGCTTCATTTCCAGTCGGGCGTTCCGGATCATAATCATCGGGTCTTACCACAAATACCTTTTGAATTATATCCTCCGCAGGACAAAATTCTCCCGCAGGCATTCCCGATACTTTGCAAACATGCGCCGAAAAATGCGACTCACAAACGCCTTTTGGAACTTGGTTTTCAAGGAACAAATCGGAATGCACGACATTGCCTCTGGGGTCTGATGAGCAAAGAGAAGATGCCACTCTCCCCGACACTCCGCATATATTGGTTTTGACCACTCCTAACGGCATCTTAAACTCCGGAACCGATGCCAAACCCTGATGTATTTTTTTGTTCACAACTCCCCACAGCTCGGTTGCCTTCGGACTTGAAGTGTTAAGACTTATCGAGGGGTTATCGTTTCCAATCCATACGGAGGAAATATAGTAAGGTGTCATTCCTACAAACCATATATCCGCACGATTTTGAGTTGTTCCGGTCTTTCCTGCGCTCACAATTCCGTCAATAATCGCCTGTTTTGCGTGTCCGTCATAAATTACGCTTCTTAGGATATCTTTCATTATATAAGCTACGGCAGGAGATGACACATTCACGGGAGTGGAAACATTTTCCAAAATTACCCGACCGGAAGAATCCTCAATCTTTGTGAAAGATATCGGGGGCAGATAATCTCCGTCATTCGCAATAGCGGTGTAGGCGGCAGTCATATGGAGAGGAGTTATTCCTCGGCTCATTCCGCCAAGACCAAGAGATGAAAGATTTTCGTCGTTTACGGCTCTGTTTTCGGAGCGGCTTACAAAGTCGTCATTTTGAGGGTCAAGAGGATCGATTATTCCCATTTTTGAGAGATATTCCATACTCTTTGCAATCCCTATTGTGTTGAGGGTTTTTACGGAGCAGGTGTTTATTGAAACCACAACCGCCTCCCTCAAAGTCTTTGAACCCTTATAGCCCTCGTAAAAATTTCTGGGCCAAGGTTTCCCGTTGATTTCTTTGAAAGGAGAATCCTCTATCACTGAAGCTGAGGTGAAATTGTTGTTTAATGCGGGGTAGTAAACGGAAATCGGTTTTATTGCACTTCCCGGTTGTCTGCGTGAGGTCGCGCGATTAAGTATTCGCTGCCCCTTAACGTCTCTTCCCCCTATCAAAGCCTTTATCTGCCCCTTATAATCCATAACCACGCAGGTGGACTGTGGCTGAACTATACCTTGGGAAGCCATATAGAAAAATTTGTTCGGAATACGGAGAGTGCCGTCCTCAATTGTGTAAAAATCGGAGTTATTATTCAAAAATTCTCCGGTAATCAAAATCTTTCCGCCCTTTGAGGAAAACTGCCCCTCGGGAATGTATATGGAACCTATTGAGTAAGTCACAAGATTATTGCTCTCATTCAAAGTATAGCAATCGGTGATGTCGATATGGGTTTTGTAGGGAGTGAGTTTTTTGGTGTTAATCTCAAGCCCCCTTTCCGAAAGCGAATATTCGTCTTTTGATAATATGAGCCGCTCCTTATCGTCAATCAGGTTTTGTTTTTTATAAAAGAGCAAATCCCCCGAAGAATTTAAAATATTTCCTGAACGACTCAAACTCCAGTTTATCAAAAGGGGAGCTCCTTTTTTCTCTTCTCCTTTTAAAATTTCAGTGAAGTTATCATAAATTTCCTCAAGTTTTCTTTGCATTTCAACATCAATAGTTGCATAAATCTTGAGTCCTCCGGTAAAGAGCATATCCTGCGCTTCGTCCTCGGAGACTCCGAGTTTTTTTCTAAGCTCCTTTTGCACTTCAGTTTTTACATAATCCGTAAAATAGTTTGAAATTCCCGAAGCTTTTCTTTCAGGAGCTTTAAGCCTTGTCAAAACATCTTCGCCAAGTGCCGACATATACTCCTCATACGAAATCTTCCCAAGCTCATACATTTTTCTTAGGACAATTCTTTGACGAGAAACTGCAGTAGGATTGTAAACCAGCACATATTTTTCTCCTATAAGCTCAATTCTTCCCACTTCCTGCATAGTGTTCGCATCAAAAGCATCGGGGCGCACTTTTTGATATGGGGCATACTTTGAGGGGCTTTTTGGGATACCTGCAAGAAGTGCGCACTCCGAGAGCGAAAGATCTTTCACATCTTTTGAAAAGTAAGTCCTTGCGGCTTCCTGCACCCCATAGGCATTTTGCCCGAGATTTATCCTGTTAAGATATGCCTCAAGGATTTGGTCTTTTGAGAGAGCCTTATCGATCTGCAATGAAAGATAAGCCTCTATGATTTTTCTTGAGAGAGTCTTTTCACTTGAAAGATATACATTTTTTACGATTTGTTGATTTATAGTTGACGCTCCCCTTGTAATTCCTCCTGCACGGATGTTATCAAGCATAGAACTCACAATTCCTATCGGGTCAACTCCGAAATGTTCATAGAAGCGTTCATCTTCAATGGATATAAAAGCCTCTTTCAACTGATTGGGAATTTCCGTTATAGACACGAAAGTGCGAAGTTCCTCAGCTTGAACCTGCTCAATCAGATTTCCATTTTGATCCACGATTGTCGTGGTCTGGTTTAGGGAGGAGTTTATAAGAGTAGGGTCGATGTCGGGAGAATTTTGTAGAGTTTTCACCACAGCTCCTCCAACACAGCCTGCAACGACCATTATCGCCATAATCCCCAAAAGTATTATGGAAAAAAATATTCTAAAGAGCCAAGAGAAAAAAAACAGCACGGGATTTCTCTTTTTAACTTTCGGAGGTTTTTTTTCTTCAGTTTTATTAGTATCCACAAAAATTCCTCTCTTTCTTTCAATCTGAAACGATGTAATTATAGCACAAATCAAACTTCTCGGAAAAAAAACAAAAAAATCCCTGCGATTTCAACAATCGCAAGGATCAAATTTATCGGGAGCGGCAGAACTCGAACCCGTTTAGGTGTGGTTATATCAGCTAGAATGCTTCTTAATTTTTGCGTTTATATGCTCCGTGGGGTGTACATATATTTTTGTGGTTTTTGTTGTAGTATGACCGAGAACATTCAGAGGTTCAAAGCTTGAAGAAACAATTGTTAAAATTGTTGACCTGCAAGAAAAAATCAATATAAGAATTTTATTTCTTTAAGCTGAAGATTATGAAAAAGAAAGCTATGACTACATCTCTTTTGTTGATGTGGATTTTATACTATTATTCCTTAGGTATAAATCTTTCCGAAAACGAACTTAATGTATTTATAGAAGCCGCAGTAAGAGAGTTAAACCAAGTCAAAACTGAAGCACGGAGTGCGTAATAAAATTTTGATGACAGTTTGATGCCGGTAGCCAAAAAAACAGGCAAAAACAGGTGAGTTTTTACTCACTCCCTAAAGTTAAGAAAAGCCCGCTAATCGTTGAGATTAACGGGCTTTTTTTTATAAGCTAACGGGGGGACTCGAACCCCCGACCTGCTGATTACGAATCAGCTGCTCTACCGACTGAGCCACGTTAGCAACTTCGACTTTCGAATTATATACCTACTTATCAAAAAAAGCAAGAATTTTATATTCATGCCACGGCAAACCTTTAACCGTAATATCTAAAGCTTAGATACTATACGCTTTTCTAAAAGAGCATTTTTTATTGCGTAAAAATCCGCTTCACTTTTGCAGCCTATGGTGTGTATATGTTGTCCGTCGGTCAGAGAACAGAGAAGCCCGGACTCGCAAAGAGATGAATTTGCCAAAAATTTCTCTACATCATATTTTGATGACAAATCCAACCTACAGGATATTTTTCCATACAGGTCATGAAGTATTATTACATCAATAACGATTCCTCCGAGTTCTACAATGGTATACAATTCTTCAGCCAAAAGGGAATTGTCGTGCTTGCAGCTCAAAGTGCCCACATAATCATAAACTTCATAAGGATGCCTCATAGCTACATACCCTCTGGCTGTAGATATAATATTTTTTCCGGACGCCTTAAGCACGGAAATATCCCCGACTATTATTTGACGGCTCACATTGAACTGTTTTGCCATAAATGCCGCTGTTACAGTTTTCGGATAACTCGCCTCAAGCAATGAATATATTTTATTGCGTCTATCCTCTGTCTGCATAACAATCACTCCTTTTATGGGTGTCATAAATCCAAAGCGTAATCGCCTTGTTTTATTTTACCATATTTATGGAGAAGTTTGTAGAAGACAACGGAAATAAATGCCGGAAGCACAAATTGAACAATCAATATCTGAAAAAGAGTATTGAAATTAAATCCCATGGCGGTTAATGTTCCAATCTGTCCGACAAGTCCGGAAGTTCCCATTCCCGACCCTATGGGAATATTTTTCATACCGAAGACACATGTTGAAACAGGACCGCATATTGCGGAAGCGGCGGTGGGAGGAACCAATATCCACCAATTCTTAATTATATTGGGAACTTGCAGCATCGAAGTTCCAAGCCCTTGGGCAACAAGTCCGCCCGCACCGTTCTCTTTATAACTTACTATGGCAAAACCTATCATTTGAGCACAACAGCCTGCGGTGGCTGCACCTCCCGCAAGCCCCGACAATTCCAACATTATGCAGAGTGCGGCACTTGAAATCGGAGCTGTCAGTACCAAGCCTACAACCACGGACACTATTATTCCCATAAATAACGGCTGCATCTCCGTGGCGGACATTATAATCTTACCTAATCCCGACATCAGAGCACCTATGACGGGACTGAACAATTTTGCGGAGATCATTCCGCCCAAAAGAGTAACCACGGGAGTTGCCAGTATATCCACTTTCGTTTCTTTTGAGACGGCTTTTCCGAGCTCTGCGCCTATGGCGGCGGCAATAAATGCACCCGCAGGACCTCCCGAAATATTAAAAACCGAATTTACCACGGTAGCACCCATACTTCCGGTCACCGCACTGGAGAATAAAACCAAAGGCGGAGCTTTCAATCCCCACGCAACGGATACTCCTATTGCAGGTCCCATAAGTCCCATAGCCATTTTTCCGGTTTCAATCAAAAAATCCGAAATCGAATTTTTGGAAAAGAGAATAGCCGTTTGCTCTCCCAATGTCTTGATAATCACTCCTATTAGGAGAGATGCAAATAACCCTAAAGCCATTGCGGAAAGCGAATCCTGAAGATATCTTTTGCGTGAAAACTCAATATCCTTTCTCTTAAGGAAACTCTTGAACTTTGAAAGATTTTCCCCTCGTTTTTCTGTTTTCATATCCACAAATCCTTTCGCTAATATTTTTGTACACAAAAATCGACTACGATGAGGATTTTAACAAATAAAAAAGAGATGTGTCAAGACACATCTGTAATATTTTATAAAAAAATTTAAGTTTTCTCCTCACACCGAAAAGTTTACGATACTGTGCTCCTTTGAATTTTTTAATTATATAACCTTACAAATCGATTATATTAAAAACCTCATCTATAACTTCATCTATACTGTCATATTTTATAGCGCCGAACCCCATAATTAACACGGGATTTCTGTAAATATTTTTTCTGTCGTATTTTTTCATTCCATAGATTAAAATCCCGTTTTTACGCAGTCTTTCTATGATTTTTTCCTCATCTTCTTCGGTGTTTAACTCCACCGACAGATAAAGTCCTATCGCTTCCCCAAAAATTCTCCTGACTGATTGTTGTTTCATTAAGGTTTCTATAACTTTGTTACGCTTTTTTCTATAATGATTTATGGACTTATTGATGTGCTTAAAGTATAGCCCTTCATCTAAGAATATCCTCAAAAATTCCTGATTCACATTTCCCACAGGACAAATTAAAAACGGCAACCTCTTTTTGTATTCTTTCAATAAATTGTTCGGCAATATCATATAGCTTATTCTCGTTCCCGGCGAAATGGAGTTTGAAAAAGACCCCATATATACCACCTTGTCATCTTTATCCATGGATTTCAATGCAGCTTTTCCATTTTCAAAATATTTCAAATCTCCGTCATAATCATCTTCGATTATAAAATTTCTCTCCGATTTTTTCGCCCAATTCAAAACTTGTTTTTTTCTGTCTTCAGACATTACACACCCTGTCGGGAATTGATGTGTCGCAGTTACAGCTTGCATGGAAATATTGGTTCTTCCTAAAAAGTCAACATCTATCCCCCGTTCGTCTATGGGGACATCCACATATGCTAAATTATTCATCTCAAGCATTGTCGGCATAATGTCATGTCCCACCGCTTCCAATCCGAAAACCGAATTTTTGTTTATCAGATGAATTATGATTTGATAAAGGTATTCCATTCCCGAACTTATGACTATGTTCTCAGGATCGGTTTCTATTTGCTTATATCTCAAAAGATAGCCGGAAATGCTCTCTCTAAGGGAAAACATTCCCTGCGGCTCCGAATGAAGCATAAGTTTTTCGTCTTTTTTATCTAAAATTTCTTTGTAAATTCGCTGCACGCTTTTGATTGGGAATAAGTCGGTATCAATGGCACTATGGGATAAATTCACTCTGAAATTCTGTGAATCCGTGAAAGTTCTCCTATGAAAATCTGTACCTTGTTTGCCATGGTACAGATTGCAAATTCTCTCCACAAAATATCCGCTCTTCCTCTTGGCTCGTATGTATCCTTCCGCCTCCAGCTCAAAAATGGCTTGTATAACCGTATTTTTGCTTACTCCTTCTACGGTTGCCAACTCACGAATGGAAGGAAGTTTCTCATTTTCACCATACTTTCCGTTTTCTATATAATTTTTTATCTTTTCATAAAGAACTACATACTTCGGTTTATTATTTTTCATCTGTACCCTCAAAATATTATTATTTTGTAGCTTTTTACCTCTACATTTTTATTATAGCATTCTCTCAATAAAATACTAAGGAGGCAGTTATGAAAGATTTGGAAAAATTATTGGAGAGTTTAAAGGGTGGAGTTATTATGGATGTAACAAATCCGGAGCAAGCTAAAATTGCCGAAGAAGCCGGTGCGGTAAGCGTAATGGCTCTTGAGAGAGTTCCGGCAGATATCAGGGCTGCGGGCGGAGTTTCACGTATGAGCGATCCCGAGATGATTAAGAAAATTATGGAAACGGTGGATATCCCCGTTATGGCGAAGGTTCGCATAGGACATTTTGTGGAGGCGCAAATTTTGGAAGCCATAGATGTCGATTTCATAGATGAGAGCGAAGTTTTATCTCCTGCGGACAATCAATTCCATATTGATAAGAGAAAATTTAAGACTCCCTTCGTTTGCGGTGCCAGAAATCTCGGCGAAGCCCTCAGACGAATTGAGGAAGGTGCCGTGATGATTAGAACAAAAGGAGAAGCCGGAACGGGTGATGTGGTTCAGGCTGTAAGTCATTTGCGTATGATTAACGGAGAAATAAGAGAAGTTATCGCTATGCGAGAGGACGAGCTGTACAGACACGCAAAGGAACTCGGTGTTTCCTATGATTTGTTAAAATATGTCCACGACAACGGCAGACTTCCCGTTCCCAATTTTTCCGCCGGCGGTGTTGCAACTCCTGCGGACGCCGCTTTGATGCGTCAGCTTGGAGCTGATGGAGTTTTTGTGGGGAGCGGTATTTTCAAAAGCGGCGACCCTAAAATCAGAGCCAAACGAATTGTGGATGCCGTAAAATATTTTGACGACCCTAAAAAAGTCGCTGAAGCTCAAACGGGCTTGGGTGAGGCAATGGTCGGTATCAATGAAGATGAAATTAAGGTTATAATGGCAAACAGATAGTTTTTGACATTCCAATAAAAACAGCCATAGCACAATGCCATGGCTGTTTTGTGTTTTTACATTTTTATTGTGCATCAATAAAAATATATCTTAAGGTAGATGTATTAAAAAATTTTTAAGGGTATAACCGCAGAGAAAGTGTGCTATAATTTTCATAGATTAAGGTCGAAGGAGCGAACTATGAAAAAGATTAAATCCGATTTCCCTAAAATCACCTATAATTTTGTAAATAAAGTCAATTACAATCGTTCACCGAAAAAACATATCCTGCTTAAGATAATCATTTCAATGGCGGTTTTGCTTACTATGGTTTATACCGTAAGTTTTTTTGTTGCAAAATTTCAAAAGCCCGATGAGCCGAAGAAAGAACCTGTGAATGAAGTTCCCAAGAAAAATAATAAGAAAAGGGATTATAAAGCACCGAAATCGGGTGAGGGCGGAGAAATTAAAAGGTTTAACGAGGAGTCAAAAAATCATACGGAAGCCGAGCAAAAAAAATCTGTCGGAATTGAGGAAAACATAGTCCTTCAGTCTGAGATTTTCGGTCTTAAGGGTGAGGAGCTTTCAGAAAAGATTGCGTCCTACGATTCCAAATCGGACATAAGTTTTAAAGACTCTTATCTCTTTCCGTCCGATGCCGAAAAAATCCCCAAAGAAATCATAGAGAGTTTCACCAAGGAGCAGGCGTCATTGGTGAGAAATGAAATCTATGCCAGACGAGGTTATTCTTTTAAGGGAAAATTATATGATTTTTTTTCGCTGAAATCGTGGTACAATCCTACTGCCAAAAAGGCGAAGCTTTCCGAGATTGAAATGGAGAATGTTAATGCCATCTATGCCTTTGAAGTATCCAAAGGCTGGAAATGACAAAAGGAGGAAGATATGAATAGAGAAAAATTGGAAATTATGAAGTCGGGAAAAGGTTTTATAGCCGCACTGGATCAGAGCGGAGGATCCACTCCTAAGGCTCTGAAGCTTTATGGAATAGGTGAAGAAGCCTATAAAAATGACGAGGAGATGTTCAAACTCGTACACGAGATGAGATCGAGAATAATTACCGATCCGGCTTTTACAAGTGACAGGATTTTGGGTGCAATACTTTTCAAGGTAACTATGAACTCCAAAATAGGTGAACTCTACACTCCCGATTATCTTTGGGATAAAAAGAGGATTGTTCCGATATTGAAAGTCGATGAGGGATTGGCTGAAGAAAAGGACGGAGTGAAGCTTATGAAGCCGATGAAAGCCTTTGAGTCGTTGCTTGATGAAGCTTCTAAGAGGAATATCTTTGCGACCAAGATGAGAAATGTAATTTATTCACTAAACCCCTCGGGAATAAAAGAGGCGGTAAGTCAGCAATTTGAATTGGCAAAGAGAATTTCAAAGGCGGGTTTTGTGCCGATAATAGAACCCGAGGTGGATATAAACTCCGAAAAAAAATCCGAGATAGAGGATTTGCTTTTAGAAGAGGTAATTAAACAGATGAAGTCTTTGAATGAGAGCGAAAAGGTAATGTTTAAGTTCACCCTGCCCGATAAGAAAGATTTATTCTCGCCTCTTTGTGAATACTCCCAAACCGTGCGTATAGTAGCCCTTTCGGGAGGTTATACTAGAGAAAAAGCAAATGAGCTTTTGAAAAAAAATCGTGATATGATTGCGAGTTTCTCCCGAGCTCTTACCGAGGGATTAAATATAAATCAGACCGACGAAGAGTTCACAAAACAATTGGACTCTTCAATTCAGAGCATATATGATGCGTCCGTGAAAAACTAAGAAAAGCTGTTGTATAAGAAAACTCTTATGCAACAGCTTTTTTATGTCCTAAAATAAACAGGCTAAACTTTCCTCTATGCAAGCTCCAGCTTTATGATAGTTTCGGTTCCCTCTCCAAGCTTTGAGAATATCTGAATACTTCCTCCGTGGCTCTCCGTAATTTCTTTTGCTATTGAAAGCCCGAGCCCTGTTCCTCCCATTTCTCTGCTTCTTCCCTTTTCCACGCGATAAAATCTTTCATATACCCTTTCCAAATCTTCCGCGGGTATGCCTATTCCATTATCTTTGATGCGTACTGTGGCAAATTTTCCGTCATTTTCAAGTGATATGAAAATCTTTCCTTCCCTATCCGTATATTTTATTGAATTTGAAATTATATTCAAAATGACCCTCTCCACCTGATCCCAGTCCATATCAACTTCAGCTTCATCAAGAGAGAGTTTTACGGTATGTGCTTTTTCCTTTATCGGTATATATAATTTCTCCACGGATTCCTCTATGAGTGATTTAAGATTTGAAATTTTTCTTTTTTTATGAGATTTTCCATAGTCTATATTTGAAAGCACCAAAAGATCCTTGACAATCCTATTCATACGCTCCGCCTCCCGACTCACGGTTTGCAAAAATTTTTTGGAGGTATCCGGATCGGGATTTGTGTCAAGTATGGTTTCAACATAGGTTATTATGGTGGTGATGGGAGTTTTAAGCTCGTGAGATACATTTGCAACAAATTCTTTTCTCATCTCGTCCAACTTGTGTTCTCTGGTCATATCCTGAAAGACAAAAATTTTCCCCGCCTCATCGCCGTCATCTTCTTTGTATGAGGCAACTTGCACACGGTAAACCGTTCCGGCAATTGAGAGAGACATATCGGGGTTTAACTCGAAGTCCAGAAGTTCCTTAGGGAGCTTGGTGTTATCTTCCGTTTTTCCGGCAAGTTGCGGGAGGTTTAGTATCTTCTGGGCAGTGGGGTTTGCGTGTATTATAAAACCGGAAGTATCCACCGCCACGACTCCTTCCTGCATTGCGGAAAATATTGTGGAGAGTTTTGAGCGTTCAAGTTCCATTTCTCCGATAGTTCGTCTAAGTTTATCCGTAAGGATATTAAACATTATTGCAAGCTGACCTATTTCGTCATCACTTTTCACTTCAACTTCCTGATTAAAATCTCCCTTTGCCATAAGGGAGGCTTTTTTTGTAACATCTCTGATGGGAACGGTAATTCCGTTTGCAACGAAAAAACCCAAGACCACAGTCAGCGCCATTGAAATCATAACGGCTTTATATATAATACCCGTGGCATCATTAAGCATATTATAAACTCTCGTAAGCTC
Organism: uncultured Tissierellia bacterium; assembly: GCA_963552605.1. Classification (GTDB taxonomy): domain Bacteria; phylum Bacillota; class Clostridia; order Tissierellales; family Peptoniphilaceae; genus CAUVKI01. The sequence goes on along the minus strand of CAUVKI010000011.1, from coordinate 23,461 downwards.
CACGCTCATATACAAAATTCCATTAAGACTTCCGTTGTCGGATAAAATCGGAGCTGCAAAGTGCAAAAATTTTATTCCGGTATTGGGATCTTCATACCTTCCATAAGCTCTTTCCCTTTTTTTCACCTTATCTATAATAACCGAACTTATGGAAAAGCTTGAGTATATATCTATGGGCTTTATCAATGTGGAAGAGGCTATTATCATAGGAGGCTCTTTTTTCATATCTATCACATAGATTTTCTCATCGTCGGAAAGTCCCCACTGAAAAATCATCGTTTCAATTTCTTTTGAGTGTTGGGAAAGACTTTTTTCGTTAAGCACCGAAGAAGTAGAGATTATGGTTTCGGTTTTGGCAGTCATTTCATCACGCAAATTTTTCAGATTAAGCTCCTCCAAATTTTTTACAATAAAAAAATGAGCCACAATCATCGCCGTAGCCATCAACACTATATAAATAAGTATAATTCTCCATCTTATACCTTTAAACATAATCCTTATCACTTTCCAAAGACAATCATTTCGGGCATTCTATCATAAAATTATTAAATAAACAAAGCTTAAGAACCTCTGTGAAAAAGTTAAAGTTTTTTACTCAAAAAAAGAGCCGCACTCATTTCGGTGCGACTCTTTTAAACTACATCTGTTCTTTTGCCTTTTTGCTTCCTCTATCCAGTGCTTCAACATCAAGCTTTTTGAATTCCTCCGTAAGCTTTCCGTGAAACACCGCATCAAACGCTTTGTCGATAACCGTATCCACACTAACGCATTTCGTCACTTCCAAAAACGCACCAAGCATAACCAAGTTGGCTGTTTTCTTGGCACCGATTTCCTGAGCAATCTCATCTGCCGGAATATAATATGCATTTATATCATCTCTCTTTATTTTCTCGCCGACAAGAGAGGAATTTATAAATATGTTTCCGCCCGGCTCAATCATTCCCTCATACTTGTGAAGTGAGGGTATATTCATCACAATTGCGGAGGTGGGAGCGGTAATAATAGGACTTCCCACGGGATTGTCGGAAACAGTCACCGAGCAGTTTGCAGTTCCGCCTCTCATTTCAGGACCGTAAGAGGGCACCCAAGATACTTCTTTTCCCTCGACCATTCCGGCATAAGCTGTGAGCATACCGGCTGCCAAAACTCCTTGACCTCCAAATCCTGCGCTTATCAATCTCTCTTCCATAGCTATGCCTCCTTGTAAGGATTTCTGAAATTGCCGAGCGGATAATAGGGAATCATATTATCCTCAAGCCACTTCATTGCTTCTTTGGGTCCAAATCCCCAGTTGGTCGGGCAGGTGGAGAGCACCTCAACCATTCCGAAGCCCAACTTATCCTCCTGAACTTGGAAACAGGTTTCTATGGCTTTTTTCGCCTTTCTTACCTGTCCCGGACTTGTTACGGTCACACGCTCAACAAATTTCGCCCCGTCTATGGTGGCAAGCATTTCGCTCACTCTTATGGGTTTTCCCGCCAAAATTTCTTGTCGTCCATAGGGTGAGGTAGTGGTCTTTTGACCGATAAGGGTCGTGGGAGCCATTTGTCCGCCTGTCATTCCATAGATTGCATTGTTTACGAAGATAACGGAAATCAATTCTCCCCTGTGTGCGGCGTGAACAATCTCCGCCATACCGATACTCGCAAGGTCTCCATCTCCCTGATAGGTGAAAACGAAATTTTCAGGACGCACTCTCTTTACACCCGTTGCAACCGCAGGAGCTCTTCCGTGCGCCGCCTCGAACATATCGCAGTTGAAATAATTATATGCAAGCACCGCACAGCCCACCGGAGCCATACCGCAGGCTCTGTTTAGCAAATTTTTCTCCTCAAGCACTTCAGCCACAAGTCTGTGGATAATACCGTGCGTACATCCGGGGCAATAATGGGTCTTAACCTCGGTCATTCCTTTTGTAGGACTAAAAACGGGCATTTGCTTTACCTCCTAAAACATCATTCGTGTAGTCATAGATTTCTTCAGGTGTGGGAATAATTCCTCCCGCTCTTCCGTAGAAATAAATCGGGAACTTATCTCCTAAAGCGATCCTCACATCTTCAACCATCTGCCCGCAGCTTTCTTCAACGGATATAACCGCTTTGCAGCCGCTATTTATCTTTTTAAATTCGTCCGTAGGGAAAGGCCATAACGTTATGGGACGAATCAAGCCGCACTTAACGCCCTTCGCCTCAAGATTTTTCATTGCGGTCTTTACTATTCTCGCCACCGTCCCGAATGCTACGAATACCACTTCGGCATCATCAAGTCCTTGGGAAGCGACTTTAACCTCATTCTTTTTAATCTCATCATACTTCTTTTGAAGGTGAATATTATGCTGTTCAAGCGGATTGGGGTCAAGGAACAGGGAGTTTATGATATTCGGAGGTCTTTTTCCTCCGGTTCCCGAACCCGCCCATGTTTTTTCGGGGAGTTTTCTTCTCTCTTCAACTTGTAAATCCACCGGCTCCATCATTTGTCCAAGCATTCCGTCACTCATAATCATAACGGGATTTCTGTATTGGTCTGCAACATCAAATCCCTCCTGAATAAGAGAACACATCTCCTGAATGGTTTCGGGAGCATAGACAATCACGTGATAATCCCCGTTTCCTCCGCCTCTGGTCGCCTGAAAATAGTCCGCCTGTCCAGGTTGAATCGATCCCAGTCCCGGTCCTCCCCTCATCATATTAACCAGCAGACAGGGAAGCTCCGCTCCTGCGATATAGGTAATGCCCTCCTGCATAAGAGCGACTCCCGGACTTGATGATGTGGTCATAGTACGTATGCCGGCTCCGGCTGCACCGTAAATCATATTTATAGCCGCAACTTCCGACTCGGCTTGAGTAAACACTCCCCCGACCTTCGGAAGTTCTCTTGCCATATACTCGGGGATCTCCGACTGCGGTGTGATAGGATACCCGAAAAAATGTATGCAGCCCGCAGCGATTGCAGCGGCACCGACCGCCTCATTGCCTTTCATAAGTGTCTTTGCCATATTTTCCTCCTATATCTCCTCTACGGTAATGACCTGATCCGGACACATAGTCGCACAGCTTATACATGCTATGCACTCCTCCGGTTTGACGCATTGCACGGGATGATAACCTTTTTGGTTGATTGACTTATCGTCAAAGTCCAAAATCTTCTTCGGGCAAAAGCTTATACATAGCCCGCAGCCTTTGCAGCGTTCCACATCGAAAGTCAGCTTTCCTTTTTTTGCCATAGTCTTCTCCTTTCTATGCCATCCATTCCTGTCTGAGAACCAAGTCGATCGGAAAAATCTCTCCTTTCAAATCTTTCGGGAGCTGTTCTGCCACATCTCTCAAGGCAACATTGTAAATCAGCGGAAGTCCGGTTCCCTCAGAAAGTTCCGACGCCACCTGATAACCTTTCATAACATCTTCCACACACGTATCCTTAAGCAAATGCGTGTTGTTTATAATTCCCGTCATTATGAGTCCGCTCGCAGCCTCAAGCACCTTAATCATTTCAAAGTTTTGCTCCAAGGTTTGAGTTTCGGGTCTGTTGGCGTTTAGCACATAGATGAGTTCATATTTTCCTTCCAATCTCTCTCTCATCATTTGGAGATTTGTGCTCCCTCTCGAACCTCCGCCCACATCAAGCACAAGCTGCCAATCTTCATTTTCTATGGGCATAAAGATTTCGGCGGATATACTCGGAGTGTCAACGGCGGGAGTGTCCACATATGAACCTATCACATGCACTCCCCTCTCCTCCATATAATCCCTCGCCTCTCTTGAACGAAAATACAAATTTATTATGTCTATATCTGCAAGGGCGACATTCGGATATTTTTCTTTCAAAGACAAAGCATAGTGAACGGAAAATTCCGACTTGCCGGAACCATAATGACCTACAATTATCTTGATACGTTTTAACTCTTTCATAGCAACCTCTTTTCTCTTTTCCCATCTTTAAGGTTAATTATAGCACTAAATATCTTTCTTGTGAAGAAAAAGGACTAAAAATTCAGCACTTTTTTATGTAAATACAGCTAACAAATTTGAAAGTAAACATTCGCAATTGCTATCTTTATTAAATTCTTTTCAGAAGTAAATATCAACGATAGGTTTGGTGATAAATATAGTTTGACAAATACATCGGAGCTTGCAAAATTTTTTTGAAACGCAAAGCAAGTAGAAAAAATTTTGCAGTGCGCTTCAGATTACAAAAAATTTGTATTAGATAAAAAAAAATTGTATAATTGAACAGTGTAAGTTGTAAGGATTACGAGTGGGGTTTGAAATGACGATAGATTTCATAAAATTATTGACGGCAGCACTAATACTTTTTGCCATCGGGTGGCTTGCAGTCGCTCTTTATTATCTGATTCATATCGGGAATAAATATTTGGATAAGGAGAGCAGAATAAATTTAACCGGAGAGAAGATTAAGAATTTGGGTCTGTTTTTATTTGCGGTTTCGGTTTTTGCTCTATTGCTCTATAAGTATTTCATTTTGCGTCTGCTTTTGAGTACGGCAATTTTTTCCGCACTTTTGGCTTTTCTTTTAAATCCTATCCTTGAGTATTTGGAAAAGAAAAAAATCAGGAGAGTATTTGCCATAGCCCTCATATATATCATGATGTTTGTGATATTGGCAGCAGTTGCCGCATTGATTGTGCCTACTCTTACGGAGCAGACGGGAAAACTTTTGTCAAGACTTCCCGTATATTTTGAAGATGCCGTGAAATTTCTGGGAAAGTTGGAAACGGAATGGGATTTGAAAAAATATGGGATTTCCATGGATAATATCAGCTATCAGGATATTGCTAAAAACTTCGCCATAATCGATCCCTCAAAGTGGATGAATGCGGCATGGAAAAGCGTATCAAATCTGCCTACCGCCTTTCTTTCGTTTTTTTTGGTAACGGTTTTTACATTCTTTATGCTTATTCATAAGACTGACGCTTTTGAGAAACTGGTTGAATTCTTACCCTCAAGGTTTAAAGGCGGTATAGAGGAATATAAAAAGATTATGTCCGGTATAAATTCCACCATAGGTCAATACCTGAAAGGCAAGCTGATTATGGCAGCGTTTGTCGGAGTTACCACTGCAATTATGCTGCTTCTTTTGGGAGTTGATTTTGCTTTTGTTATAGGATTGTTGACATTTATCGGAGATATTGTGCCTTATGTCGGACCGCTCTTCGGATTTTTACCGGCGGTTTTTTTTGCTTTGATTGAAAGTCCGATTAAGGCTGTGGTTGTAGGATTGATATTTCTTTTTTTGCAATGGGTGGAAAATAACATAGTTGCACCGAAAGTTTTGAGCCCAAGAACCGGAATGCACCCGCTTTTAGTTCTGTTGTGTATTGTGGTGGGGGGAGGAAGCTTCGGGCTTATCGGAATGATTTTTTCCGTGCCGATAGTGGCGGTTGTTTTAAGTATCTTCGGATACTATGTTGAGAAGAAAAGGAGCTGCAATAATGAAAAAAATGGGTCTTAATGAGGTTAGAAGCGCTTTTTTGGACTTTTTTCGTTCTAAAGATCACTTAGTGGAGCAAAGTTTTTCACTTGTTCCCAAAAATGATAAATCATTGCTTTTAATCGGCGCCGGAATGGCACCGTTAAAAAAATATTTCACAGGAGAAATAACTCCTCCAAAAAAGAGAATGGCTACATGTCAAAAGTGTATTCGCACCGGAGATATAGAAAATGTCGGGATTACTGACAGACACGCCACTTTTTTTGAGATGCTCGGAAATTTTTCTTTCGGAGATTATTTTAAGCTTGAAGCAATTAAGTGGGCGTGGGAATTTCTCACCGAACGGCTTGAGTTTGACCCCGAAAGGCTTTGGGTTACAATCTACCTTGATGATGACGAGGCTTTCAAAATATGGCATGAAGTTGTGGGATTACCTAAAGAGCGCATAGTAAGGCTTGGAAAAGAGGATAACTTCTGGGAGCTTGAGGTCGGTCCCTCGGGTCCCGACTCGGAAATTTTTTACGATAGGGGAAAAGAATTTGGAGAAGGTCCCGAAAACCAAGCTCCGGGAGGTTCAGGAGACAGGTTCATAGAGGTTTGGAATTTGGTTTTCACGCAATTTGACAAGGACGAGAGCGGAAATTACAATCCTCTCAAAAATCCTAACATAGACACAGGTATGGGGCTTGAGAGAATAACCTGCGTGCTTGAGGGTGTAAAGACGATTTTTGACATTGAAATCATCAGGAGTATTATCAGCGCCGTTGAAAAGAAAGCGGGCGTGGAGTATGGCAAAGACGGGAAGAAGGATATTTCAATAAGGGTAATCACGGATCACATAAGGGCATCGGTTTTTATGGCATCTGACGGAATACTTCCTTCCAATGAGGGTCGAGGTTATGTATTAAGAAAGATTATCAGAAGAGCGGTTCGACACGGAAAGCTGTTGGGAATTGAGGGAAGTTTTCTCCCGGAAATAGCGGAAGTAGTAATTGAAGAGTGGAAAGGGGCATATAATAACCTCTCTTCACACAGGGAAGAAATATTGGGAATTATAAGTGCGGAGGAGGGTAAGTTTCACGAAACCTTATCTCAAGGTCTGGATATCTTAAAGGAATATATCCTTGAGATTGGAAGTGATAAAAGAAATATTCTTTCGGGAGAAGCTGCGTTTAAGCTTTATGATACTTACGGTTTTCCTTTTGACCTGACGGTTGAAATTTTGAGAGAACAGGGTATCACCGCCGATAAAAAGACTTTTGAAGAGCTTATGGATTTGCAGCGTGAAACGGCTCGTAAAAGCAGAGAAGTGAATAACATCGGCTGGGAAAACGAAAAATTGGACGAGGAGATTAAGAACAGCACGGAAACCCAATTTGACGGATATACAAAATCTTCCGAGAAATCAAAAGTTCTTTTTCTCCTTAAGGACGGCGAAAAAGTTGACAGCTTGAAAAAAGGTGAAAAGGGAATAGCGGTTTTGGACAGAACCCCGTTTTATGGTGAGAGCGGCGGTCAAGTCGGGGATTTGGGTTGTTTCAGTACCGAAAATTGCTCCGTGGAGATAACCGATACGGTGAGAAAAAATGATCATATACTGCATTTTGTCGTAGTCGGTGAGGGAGAGCTTAAAAAGGGCGAGAGCGTGAATGCTGAAATAGACGGAGAAAGAAGATATTCAATAAGAAAAAATCACTCCGCCACTCATCTTTTGGATCAGGCGCTTAAAGATGTGCTGGGGGAACATATTTCGCAGGCTGGATCCGTGGTCGCTCCCGATAAATTAAGATTTGACTTTACTCACTTCAAACCTATGACGGCGGAGGAAATTTCGAGTGTGGAAAAAATTGTGAACCGTGAAATATTCAACGCCCTGCCCGTAGAAACCATAGAAACTTCACTGGATAATGCAATGAATATGGGAGCAATAGGACTTTTTGAAGACAAGTACAAAAAAAATGTGAGAGTTCTAAAGATGGGAGATTATTCTATGGAACTCTGCGGAGGTACCCACGTTTCAAACACTTCGGAAATCGGGCTTTTCAAAATAGTTTCCGAAACGGGAATTGCGGCAGGGGTCAGAAGAATAGAGGCCGTGACTTCAAAATATGTGTACAGCCGAATTTTGGAGGAAGAAAGATTATTGGAGGAGATTTCTGAGAAATTAAAAGCTCCGATTGATCAGCTCCTTAATCGTGTGTCAACGCTTGTTGAGGAAATCAGGTTGAAAGATAAAGAGCTTGAGAAATTCCATCTGGAGACGGCTCATAAAAAATCCTTGGAGCTTGTGGAAAACGCCGTGGAAATTAACGGCATAAAAACTTTGGTTGCTAAAATCGGCTCAATGGATATGAGTGAGCTCAGAACCCTTGGAGATGAGTTAAAATCCAAGCTTAATCCCTGCGCTCTCGTTTTGGCATCAGTTAAGGACGGAAAACCTCAGTTTGTAGCAATGGCCACCGAACAGGCGGTGAAAAAAGGATTTAATGCAGGTTCTTTGATCAAAGAAGTTGCCAAACTTGCGGGAGGCGGAGGCGGAGGAAGACCCGCAATGGCGCAAGCGGGCGGGAAAAATCCCGAGAAGCTTTCCGAGGCTTTGGAAATAGCTGAAGAAATAATAAAATCGCAGATTTGCTAGAAAGCTTATTTTGTGTCGAAAGGAATAATTATGGAAAACACTCAAAAATTCGTGCCAATCAAAGAGGAAAAACTGACTGCGAAAACTATACTGTTGAATGTGTTCGATGCACTTAAGAAGAAGGGATATGATCCGGTTCATCAGATGGTGGGATATCTTCTAAGCGGAGACCCGACTTATATAACAAGCTTCAACGATGCTCGTGCTACCGTGGTAAAAATGGAAAGAGATGAGCTGATGGAAGAGCTGCTTACCTTTTATATCGAGAGACATTGATGAAAAAGCGCATATTGGCTTTTGATGTGGGCGATGCGAGAATAGGGGTTGCGGTTTCCGACCCTATGGGACTGATAGCCACACCGCTTGAATATATCAAAAACACCGGAAAAAAATCGGTTGCATCTGAAGTGGAGAAGCTGCTCCGTGAGTATGATGTCAATCTTATTGTTGTGGGAATGCCATTGCATATGAACTCGGATTTCGGGGAGAGTGCGAAAAAAAGCAAAGCCTTTGGAGATTATCTCTCAGCTCGCTTTGCTATCCCCGTAGCGTATCAGGACGAAAGACTTACCACGGTAATGGCAAATTCCGCTCTGATAGAGTGCAATGTCAGGAGAGAGAACAGAAAAAAGTATATTGATTCCCTCTCCGCCGCTCTCATATTGGAGAGTTATATGAACGGTAAAAATATGGAGGAATGATATGAACTCAAAAATTATGCTCTCCGATGAAAAAGGAGTTGAAGTTCCCTTTGAACTGATTGCCACTTTCGGAATGGACGAGAGGGATTTTTGTGCACTTTCGGAATTGGACGGAGAAGATAATTCCATAATATTTTTTGAACTGAAGGAAACCGATGAAGGTATGGATTTTATAGGAGTTTCGGAAGATGAAATGAGTGCCGTGATAGAAACCTTTGAAGCTTTAAGAGATGAGCAGGCGGACGATTTTAACTAGAATTTAGATGTGTAAAATAAAATTAGAGAATTTGGAAAAGGAGTGAAGATGAAAAAACAAGCTAAAGTTAAGATAATACCCTTGGGGGGATTGCGTGAGATAGGAAAAAATCTCACGGTTTTTGAGTATGAAGAAGATATCATAGTCGTAGATTGCGGTATGACATTTCCTGAAGACGAGATGCTGGGAATAGATATTGTAATTCCCGATATGACTTACTTGGAAAAAAATGCGGATAGAATTAGAGGAATTTTTTTGACTCACGGTCATGAGGATCACATCGGAGCTATACCCTATATGCTTAGAAAAATAAATCCTAAGATATACGGTACGCAGCTTACCATAGGTCTGCTTGAAAACAAGCTTAAGGAGCACAATCTTTTGAGAACGGCGAAGCTTAAAATTGTAAATCATGGAAGAACAGTTGAGGCGGGAGCTTTCAGCGTTGAGATTATAAGAACCAGCCATTCAATTCCTGACAGTTGTGCATTTGCTATAAACACACCCGTCGGAACGATTCTTCATACGGGAGATTTTAAGATTGATCTCACTCCGATAGACGGTCAGGTTATAAACTTAAACAGGATTGCGGATTATGGAAACAGAGGAGTGCTTCTTCTTATGTCGGACAGCACCAATGCCACCCGCAAAGGCTATACCATGAGCGAGAAAACGGTCGGAGATACTTTTGAAACGATTTTTGCAAGTCACAGCGGAAGAATTTTGGTTGCAACTTTCGCTTCAAATATCCATAGGGTTCAGCAGATTATTACCGCCAGCGAAAATCACAAGAGAAAAGTGGCGGTGTCGGGGCGTTCTATGGAGAATAATGTGAAAGTGGCTCTTGAACTTGGATATTTAAAAATGAAGAGCGGGACTCTTGTGCCCCTTGACGAGATAGGTTCAGTGAGAGCGGATCAGCTTACGATAATTACCACCGGTTCTCAAGGTGAACCTATGGCAGCTCTTTCGAGAATTGCTTCGGGGGATCATAGGAAAATCAAACTTCAGTCCGATGATTTGGTGATATTGTCGGCATCACCGATACCCGGAAACGAAGCTTCAATTTCGAAAGTCATAAATAATCTTTCCGAGAACGGAACGAAAGTGGTTTATGAATCTCTTGCAGATGTCCATGTGTCGGGGCATGCTTGTCAGGAGGAACTGAAAATTATTCTTACACTTGCAAAACCCAGATTTTTTATGCCGGTTCATGGTGAGTTCAGACATTTAAGGGGACATGCGGACCTTGCGAGAGAAATAGGAATCAGGGAGAAAAATATCGTGCTTGCGGAAAATGGAGATGTGGTTGAGCTTTCGCCCAATTCCTTTGCAGTTGTGGGGCATGTGCCGTCGGGAAATGTTCTGGTTGACGGATATGGAGTGGGAGATGTGGGAAATATCGTCCTAAGGGACAGAAAACATCTTTCGGAGGACGGACTGATAGTTATCGTAATGACTATGTCCAGAGAAACCAAAACTATGATTACGGGACCTGATATAGTTTCGAGAGGTTTTGTGTATGTGAGGGAGTCGGACGACCTTATGGAGGAAGCAAAACGAGTGGCGTTAAAGGTGATTGAAGATGTGCAGAAAGAGAGAATTAAGGATTGGACGATTCTCAAAACCGGCATTCGTGATAAGTTAAGACGCTTTATATTTGAAACTATGGGCAGAGATCCTATGATTCTTCCCATAATAATGGAGGTGTAATCAAAAGCGGTGATGAAAAAAAAGTTAAATTATGTATCAAGAGCCGGAATGATCGGGGCGGCGTATGTGGTGTTGGTGATATTGCAGAGTTTGATTTTCCCGTCATTTCTCACCTTCGGTACGGTTCAGTTCAGATTGGCGGAGGGGCTTACGCTCCTTCCCTTGGTGGAAGCGGCGGCAGTTCCCGGGCTTTTTGTGGGGTGTTTTGTTGCGAACTTGATTTTGTCCTTTGCATCTCAATATGGGATTGTGGATATAGTTTGCGGGAGTTTGGCGACTCTCTTGGCGGCGGTTTTGACAAGAAAGAGCGGAAACAAATACTTGGGAATGATTCCTCCGGTGGCTGTGAACGGAATAATTGTTTCGGTATGGGTTTCTTATTTTTCGGGAATTCCCTATTGGGTCAATTTACTAAGCATCTCATTCGGAGAGGCGGTTTCCGTATTTTTGGTGGGCTCGGTTGTGCTTGAAGCGTATAAAAAAGCTTTGCCGATTGAGAGGTAGAGAATGAAAAAGCTGGTTGTGCTGGCAATTTTTTTAGTAGCTGTCGTCTCGGTGGCTATGACTGTAAAAACCGTTATGCGCAATGATTATGAGGCGAAAAAAAATCCCTTTGATCCGCAAAGCACTCAAGAGGTGTCGGTTATGATTCCTGACGGAGCTACTGCAAAGACCGTAGCAAAGATTTTGAAGGATAAAGGAATAATCAGCGATGAGGTTTTTTTTGTAAAGTATATCAAAGAAACGGGAATTGCCAAGGAGCTTAAAGCAGGATCTTTTAGATTGAGTCCGAGAATGAATGCCGATGAGATATTGAAAGCTTTGACCGAAATTCCCAAGTCGATAGAAAAATTTGTCATCCCCGAAGGGTTTGAGTTAAGAAGCATTGCCGGAAGAATGGAAGAGAAGGGGATCGGCACCGCTGAAGATTTTATGAAACTGACCTCGGATCGCACGGCATTTTCGGAAGAATTTTCGTTTCTGAAAAAACTGCCCGAGGGCGCAACTCTTGAAGGGTATCTCTTTCCCGCAACTTTCGAGATTAATGAAGATACAACTCAAGAGTCATTGCTAAGAGAAATGCTCAAAGCCTATCAAGCACGGTATAATAAAAACATAGAGCCGAATCTCAAGGATAGAGATCTCAATATGATTATGACTCTTGCCTCGATAGTTGAGAAAGAGGCGAAAACCGATGCCGACAGACCGCTTATAGCTTCCGTTTGTTATAACAGGATAAAAAAAGGAATGCCTTTGCAAATGGATTCCACCGTTCAATATGCAAAGGGTGAGAGAAAATCCGCTCTGAATTATGAAGATTTAAAAATAGATTCTCCCTATAACACATACAAGAACAAAGGACTCCCTCCGGGACCGATAGCAAGCCCCGGACTTCCTTCAATTGAGGCGGCTCTGAACCCACCTGAAACCAAGTATCTTTTTTTCGTGCTGACAGGAAAAGACGGAAGCCACACTTTCACGGAAACCTATGAGGAACATCTCAAAGCTAAGGAGAAGATGATTCGTCCATGATTGTGACAGATGAAGTGAAAAAATTTTTGCTTAATTCGGTTGATGAACCGTTTCCGACTTTAAGAGCTTATGCAATTGAAAATCATATTCCCGTTTTGCAGCCGGAGAGCGTAAGGTTTTTGATTGTGGAACTCCTCTTGAGAAGGCCTGAGAATATTTTGGAGATAGGGACGGCGATAGGTTATTCCGCAATAGTATTTGCGAAAGCCCTCCCCGATTCCAAGATTACTACAATCGAAGTTAAGTCTGAATCGGCTTTTGTTGCGAGAAAAAATTTTGAAACTTATGGAGTGTCTAATCGGGTTGAGCTGATAGAGGGAGACGCCTCTCTTGTGATTGGGAATCTAAAAAAATCTTTTGACTGTCTCTTTATAGATGCTCAAAAATCCCGCTATGGTGAATTTTTGGATAAGTCAAAACCTTTTCTTAAGGACGGGGCTTTGGTGATTGCGGATAATATACTTTTAAACGGAATGGTGGCGGATGAGAGCATAGTTCCCGCAAAAAAACGCTCGATAGTGAGAAATATGCGAAGCTTTGATGAAAAACTTTCTTCAGATTCGGATTTTATAACCTCTTATGTTCCGATAGGAGATGGAATTGCAATCGGTGTTTATAAGGCGAGGGGAATAATTGATGGGCGTTGAATTGCTTGCTCCTGCGGGAGATTTCGAAAAATTTGAAACGGCTCTTAATTTCGGAGCGGACGCGGTTTATCTGGGAGGAGAGAATTTCGGGCTTAGAAAAGCTTCAAAAAATTTTTCAAATGAAACTCTCAAAAGAGCCGTTAAAATCGCCCACGCTGTGAATAAAAAAATTTATATCACATTGAATGTTCTCCCACATGATAGGGATTTGACGGGGCTTGAAGATTATGTCACATTTCTTTACAATATAGGTACTGATGCGGTGATAGTTTCAGATTTGGGGGTGATGTCCGTTTTAAGGAGGGTTGTTCCTAAACTTCCCGTTCATATAAGCACTCAAGCCTCGGTAGTAAATTCCGAGACGGTTAAATTTTTTTACTCAATGGGAGCTGAAAGGGTTGTGCTTGCGAGGGAGCTTACTTTTGACGAGATAAAAGCGATAAGAAAAGCCGTACCCTCAAAGATGGAGCTTGAGTGTTTTGTGCACGGAGCGATGTGCATATCCTATTCCGGAAGATGTCTTTTGAGTAATTATATGACAGGACGGGACGCAAACAGGGGTGAGTGCGCACACCCTTGCCGGTATAAATACACATTGATGGAGGAAAAACGCCCCGGAGAATATTTTCCGATTTATGAGAACGATAACGGAACATTTATTCTAAACTCCAAGGATTTATGTATGATTGAGTATATACCGAAGCTGTATGAGGCGGGGGTCTCCTCTTTCAAGATAGAGGGAAGAGTCAAGTCCTCCTATTACACTGCAAGTGTACTCAGAGCTTATCGTGCGGCTATGGACGATTATGAGAGAAATCCGTTGTTATATGAGTTTAAGGAAGATTATTTAACCGAGCTTAAAAAGGCAAGCCATCGTGATTTTACCACAGGCTTCTTTTTTGGAGCTCCCGAACAAAATTATTCCTCTTCCTCCTATATACGCTCCTATGATTTTTGTGGGGTGGTGTTGGATTATGACTATGAAAGCGGTCGTGTGAAAGTGGAGCAGAGAAACAAACTGTCATTGGGCGACAAGGTGGAAATTTTCGGAAGAGAGCTTTCATATAGAGAGGAAGAAGTTTTGGAGTTAAGGGACAGCGAAGGATTGCCGATGGACTCGACCCCGCACCCTAAGGAGATTTTCACAATGAGGGTCAGGAAACCTTGCTTTGCGGGGGAAATGATAAGGAAATTAAGAACGAAAGAGGAATGAATAATGGCTGATATAAGAAAATTGAGGCTGGGAGAACTTTTAATCAAGGCAGGGAAACTTGATATGGAATCACTCAACCAAGCTTTGGAAATGCAAAAAAAATCCGGTAAGAAGCTTGGAGATGTTTTGATTTCGGAAAAATTCGTTTCGGAAGATGATATTTTGCAGGTTCTTGAGGAGCAACTCGGTTTTGAGCATGTGGACTTGGACAACTATGCCATAGACGAGTCTATTGCGATTGCAATACCTGAAAATTTGGTCAGGAGATATCATTTGATTGCAATTTCCGAAAAAGACGACAAAGTTCTTGTGGCGATGGAAGACCCCTTGAATATTTTCGCTTTTGACGACATAAAGCTGGTTTTAAAGAGACCTGTTGAAGCGGTGATTTCTTCACGCAGAAGTATAAGTAATGCAATAGAAAAATATTACGGCAAGGAAAATGCTAAGAAATTTTTGGAAGAATTTGAAGAAAATTTTGATGCAACGGAAGTTGAAATTGATGAAGATGTGGAAGCGTCGGAGGTTGCAACCGCTCCCATCGTAAAGCTTCTTTCCACCATAATCGAGCAGGCGGTCAATTCAAAAGCGTCGGATATTCATATAGAGCCTCAAGCTGATTCGGTTAGAGTCAGATACAGAGTGGACGGTGATTTGCGTGAGGTGATGAATTTGAATAAGAACACTCAAGCAGGACTTACCACTCGTGTAAAGATTATAGGAAGAATGAATATTGCCGAGCGTCGTATTCCGCAGGACGGAAGAGTCGAGATGAAACAAAACGGCAAGGATATAGATATGCGTATTTCGACGCTTCCCACAATCTATGGAGAAAAGACCGTAATAAGAATTTTGGATCAGTCGGGATTTAATTTCAGCAAACAGTCAATCGGATTCTCACCGGAGGATATGAAAAGATTTGACTCCGTGCTTTCTCAGCCGTTCGGGATCTTGCTCGTATCGGGACCTACGGGTTCGGGTAAGTCCACCACCCTCTATTCGGTGCTTAAGGAATTTAATACTGAAAACCGTAATGTGGTTACGGTGGAAGATCCGGTCGAGTATAAACTTGGCGGAATAAATCAGGTGCACGTGAATGCAAAAGCGGGAATGACATTCGCTGCGGGATTGAGATCAATTCTTCGTCAGGACCCCGATGTAATAATGATAGGAGAGATTCGGGACGGCGAAACTGCGGATATTGCAATTCGTGCGGCAATTACGGGACACGTCGTGCTCTCCACAATCCACACCAACGATTCCCCCTCGACCATTGCCAGACTTACGGATATGGGAGTGGAGAAATTTATGGTGTCGTCAGCTTTAATGGGAATACTTTCTCAGCGTTTGGTTAAAAAGCTCTGCCCCTCCTGCAAGGAAGCGTATGTTGCAAACGATCAGGAAAAGAGAATCCTCGGCTACAGGGGGGAACAGCCCTTAAAGTTATTCCGTCCGGTCGGGTGTCCGCTTTGCAGCAAGGGTTATAAGGGACGTACCGCAGTTCACGAGCTTATGGTTATGAACGAGGCTGTGAGAAATGTTATTGATAACGGGGGAAATACCGACGAAATAAGAAAACAGGCGCTAAAAGACGGAATGAACACACTTCTTCAAGCGGCGGCAAAGCTTGCCCTATCAGGAGTGACAAGTTTTGATGAAGTGATAAGAATAGGATATACACTGGGTTAAAATTAAAAGAGGTGATTTATGAAAACTGTAACGGAACTGCTTGTATTAGCTCAAAATCAAAAGGCCTCCGACATACACATTTCTGTCGGACTTCCTCCGGTTTTTCGCATAAACGGACAGCTTATACAGCTTAGAGAGGATAAATTGCTTCCTAATGATACAAAGGAGCTTGTGTATTCAATATTGCCCCCAAAGCATCGGGAAACTTTGGAGGAAATCGGGGAGGTTGACTGCTCGTATTCACAGCCTTCCATAGGAAGATATCGTGTCAATGCTTACAAGCAAAGGGGTTCCATAGGAATGGCACTTCGTACTATCCCCATTAAGGTTCCCACCGTTGAGGAGCTTGGAAATCCTTTGATATTCAAAGAATTGGCAGAGCTTCCGAGAGGGATTATTTTGGTGACCGGTCCTACGGGTTCGGGAAAGTCCACAACACTCGCCTCAATGGTGAACCATATAAATGTGACTATGTCAAAGCATGTTCTCACTTTGGAAGATCCTATTGAGTATATCCATAATCATAAAAAAAGTATGGTCAATCAAAGGGAAGTGGGATCGGATTCGGATTCATTTTCAAACGGATTGAGAGCGGCGCTTCGTGAAGATCCGGATGTTATATTGGTGGGAGAGATGAGAGATCTTGAGACGATAAGCACGGCTTTGACCGCTGCGGAGACGGGGCACTTGGTGATGAGTACGCTTCACACCTTGGGAGCGGCAAAGACGGTTGACCGGGTTATAGATATTTTTCCCCCGCACCAACAACAGCAAATCCGCATACAATTTGCCTCAGTGGTGCAGGCAATTATTTCTCAGCAGCTCATTCCAACCAGAGATGGAAAGGCAAGAGTGCCTGCATTTGAAATTATGGTGGCTACGGGTGCTATAAGAAATATGATAAGAGAGGGAAAGACTCCTCAGATTGACTCCGCAATTCAAACCGGAGGAAAATTTAAGATGGTCACCATGGATACTTCTCTTTTAAAACTATATCACGAAGGAAAAATCTCCCGCAACTCACTGCTCGGACAAGCTGTGAATAAAGACTCCGTTATTGCTCAAGTGGGTGGAGATATGAAATTTTTTTAGGAGGGTTTTATGATATACAAGTATACGGCTATTGACGCTAAAGGTGCTCGCGTTGAAGCCGATATAGAAGCCGACAATCAGGGCGCAGTTATTACTATGCTCCGCCAAAACCGTCTCATCCCCATAAAAATTGAAGAGGATTCTGTTCAGGCAAGAGCGATAGGCGGAATTAAAAAAAAGGTAAAGATTAAGGAACTTGCCATCTTTTCAAGACAGTTTGCAATAATGCTTCAAGCCGGAATAGGAATAGTAAAATGTTTGGACATTTTGGAGAAACAAACTATAAACCGTACTCTCTCCGAAGCTTGCGGGGATATGTCACAATCGGTTCAGAAGGGAAATCTTCTCTCCAAATCAATGGAGGCTTATCCTAAAATATTCCCGCCTCTTATGGTGCAGCTTATCGTTTCGGGTGAGTCCTCAGGTAATTTAGATGTTGTTATGGGGCGTATAGCTACGAACTATGAGAAGGACTCAAAGACCGAGAATAAAATCAAAAACGCAATGATGTATCCTATCGTGCTTGGGGTAGTGCTGGTTGTGGTTATGTTTGTAATAATGACCTTTGTACTGCCGAAATTTACCGAACTGCTCACCAGCGGCGGAGGAGAATTACCTTTAACCACTAAGCTGCTTATCGGGTTGAGTGACTTTATGGTAAAAAACTGGTATTTTATAATTTTAGGATTTTTATTGTTTATTGCGGGGCTTAAGTCATTTATTGCAACTCCGAAGGGAAGATATATTTTTGACGGCTTTAAGCTTAAAATCCCCTTTATAAAGACTCAAATTAAGATGATTATCACCGCTCGCTTCACCCGAACTCTCGCTACCCTTTTGGGATCGGGAATACAGCTTTTGGAAGCCTTAAAAATTGTAAGCAAGGTTTCGGGTAACGTTGTTGTGGAAGGTAGGTTGGGGGAAGCTTCGGAAGAGGTTAAGAAAGGAATGACTCTTTCAAGATCCCTGCTCGATATGGATATCTTTCCTCCTATGATGATTTCAATGGTAAAGATTGGAGAGGAGTCGGGAAGTATTGATACCGTCTTGAACAAGACCGCAGATTTTTATGATGAAGAATTAGATGCAGCACTCCAAAGACTGGTGGGAATTTTGGAACCGGCAATGATAGTAATTATGGGTGTTTGCGTTTCATTTGTAGTAATAGCCATTATGGGTTCGATGTACTCGATGTACGACACATTCTAAGAAAAAAAACTGTTGTTTCAAAAATGAAGCAGCAGTTTTTTTATTGCGGCAAATAAAAATATTTGAACCTTCAAAAATTAAGCCGTATGCCTCCCTCAACTTCTTAAAAAATTACTTGACACTTGTTTTTAAGGTGTATATAATATCTGGAAATTTTACGAAAGGGGAGATTGTATGGAATTTGTAGGTAACGCATTTACATTTGACGATGTTTTGCTTCTTCCCGGAAAGTCGAATGTATTGCCCAAAGATGTGAATGTCGGCACTCACCTTACAAAAAATATCCGTCTTAACGCTCCGATTATGAGTGCGGGAATGGATACCGTAACCGAGTCGAGAATGGCGGTGGCAATGGCAAGAGAAGGAGGCATAGGAGTGATACATAAAAATATGCCGATTGACAAGCAAGCTCTTGAGGTGGACAGGGTCAAAAGATCGGAGCACGGTGTCATAACGGATCCCTTTTACCTTTCGCCCGATGCAAAGGTAAATGATGCCTTGGCAATTATGGAGCGTTACAGAATAAGCGGAGTGCCGATTGTTGACGAGAAAAAAAAATTGGTAGGGATTATCACCAACCGAGATATCAGATTTGAAGAAAATCCCGAACGATTTATCTCCGAAGTGATGACCAAGGATAAATTGGTCACGGGAAAAATCGGAATTTCTATGGAAGATGCTCTCTCGGAAATGCGAAAGTACAAAATAGAAAAACTCCCCTTGGTTGACGACAATTTTGTTTTGATGGGGCTTATTACGATTAAAGACATTGAAAAGAGCAAAAAATACCCTAACAGTGCAAAGGATTCTTCCAAAAGACTGCTTGCGGCGGCGGCGGTGGGAATAACAAAAGACGCACTTGAAAGAATACAAGCCCTCTATAAAGCCAAAGTCGATGTAATAGTGGTGGATACGGCGCACGGACATTCGGCAGGCGTTTTGGAAGCGGTGAAGCTTTTCAAAAATGAATTTCCCTCGCTCCAAATCATAGCGGGAAACGTGGCAACAGCGGAAGGCACGGCGGATTTGATAAAGGCGGGAGCGGACGCGGTAAAGGTCGGAATAGGTCCGGGGTCAATCTGCACCACCAGAGTTGTTACGGGAGTGGGAGTGCCTCAGATTACCGCAATAATAAACTGTGCAAAGGCGGCAAAAGAATTCGGCGTGCCCATAATTGCGGACGGAGGGATAAAATATTCCGGAGATATCACTAAAGCCCTTGCGGCGGGAGCTTCCGTCGTAATGGCAGGCTCTCTTTTCGCAGGCACGGAAGAAAGTCCCGGCGAAGAAGTGATATACGAAGGAAGACGATACAAAGAATATCGGGGAATGGGTTCTCTTGCGGCAATGGAATCGGGAAGCAAAGACAGGTATTTCCAAGAGGACGCAAAAAAATTCGTACCCGAGGGAGTTGAGGGGAGAATACATTATGTAGGCCCTGTGGGAGAAGTGATATATCAGTTGATTGGCGGATTGAAATCGGGAATGGGCTATGTGGGAGCGAAAGATATTCCGATGCTTCAGGAAGTGAGCAAGTTTGTCCAAATCACCTCCGCATCTTTAATTGAAAACCACCCCCACGACATACAAATCACCAAAGAGTCTCCCAATTACAGCCGTAACTTTCTAAAATAAGGAGAGGGATTAACCCTCTCTTTTTTCAAACCCCGAATCATAACTTGGCAGAGGTGAACCGCACGGGGGAATTTGAGAGGGAAAGCCTCCGAGTATGTAGCTTGTGAGAACACTTTTATCACCAATCGCTCGGATAGGTTTTTACGCACAACCGCCATAGGAAATAAAATAAAGCAGGACTGGGCAAAAAACATCTCCTATTTTTTAAGGAGATGTTTTTTGTTGCGATAAATAAGTTCGTTTTTTTTTTTTTTGTTTTTCGCTTGACTCAATCTCAATTTATAATATAATTTTAACGGAGTGGGGGAAGCGGCTCTAAAATAAAGGGGTGATATTTATGAAAAAAGGCTGGTAAATTCGCAGGCGGTTTTTCTTTTACCGATGTGAAAGAAATTAAGCGCTGCATCAGGCAACAGTGAAAAAGTATTTAATCGTGTTGAAGAACACGGAACAGGAGGAAGAAAATGAAAAAGAAAATTGCGTGGTTGTTAATTGTGAGTATGTTGATGGCTATGTTTTTGCCACTGGCGCCATCCTATGCGGCAGTAGTAAAATCACTGCCTAATGTTCGAAAAGTTCATCCCGGTATAATAGGTCCTTATTACGGTCCCAAGGCAGAAAGTAATAATCCTTTTAAGCCACATGAAATTACCCAAGGAAATTGCACTTGGTATGCATTCGGCAGAGTGTCAGAACTATTGGGAGATGGCTGGAAAAACAACCTTGCTCGTCGTGGAGATGCAAAAGATTGGTTTGAAAACAACAAACATAAAGGTGCATACGAATTGGGAACTGATCCTGCAAAACCTCGTCTTGGAGCCATTGCTTGCTGGTCTGGTGGAACATATGGGCATGTTGCTGTTGTGGAAGAGATTTATGAAGATGGAAGTATTGGAATTTCCGAATCAAATTATCCTGAGCCTAAGGATTTACCGAATTTTGAGTATAATAGAGTGCCTACTGGAAACAGAGGGAAGTTAGTTTTTCAAGGATATATTTATGTTTTCCCTGAAAATCATTTCCAACCAAAAGAAAGCGACCCTGATATTCAAGAGGGGGAGTATCAAATTGTCTCCAATTATGGAAATGGAGTTGTAGAAGTCGACCCGAATAATTCCGACAACGGTGCAAATGTCCGATTGGGGATGGAATTTAATGGCGGAGAACATCAAAAATGGAGATTGGAAAAGAATGGTGACGGAACATTCCGAGTCATTTCCGCATCTACAGGAAAAGTCTTGGATGTTGAAGGCGGGTTCACATCAGATAATGCAAATATACATGTCTGGAACTATGAAGGATTGGATAATCAAAAGTGGTATATCCTAAAATCAAATTCCGGCTGGTATAATTTTATTGCCAAACACTCCGGTATGGCGATGGATGTCTCTTATGGGAAAGATAACATTCAACAGTTTTCAAGAAATTACACTCCTGCACAGGATTTTAAGTTGATGCCATTCGGTTCCGTTCCAAACCCAAACCCGAGCCCCAACCCGAGTCCCAATCCCAATGACGAGATAAGAGATGTCGTATTGACATTGGATGTTTCCGGTTCAATGAGCGGCGACAAAATTGAAAACACAAAGAAGGCAGCCGCAAGATTTGTAGAAATGCTGCTGAGTAAATCTGCAAATATGAAAATCGGAATCGTAACCTATGATGACAGTGTTCAAGTGGTTTCCGAATTGACAAACGATAAACAGGCATTGTTATCCGCCATCAATTCCCTATCCGACGGCGGCGGCACTAATATTTACGGAGGGTTGGAAGCGGCAGGGGATCTCTTGTCAAAAGGCAATGCAAATAAAAAAGCCGTTGTAATTATGACGGACGGACAAGCAAATGAAGGAAAAACCGAGACCCCTGAAACAATCAATACGGAGGACGGTGCTTTCCCGTTTAATGGATACGAAACCGCAATTTATCACTTGGCGGAAGAATACAAAAACCAAAGAGGATATGACATTTATTCGTTGGGGTTCGGCTTGTCGGAGAATTCTTCCGCATATCGTCTCATTAAATATATTGCCTCCGTGTTTTCCGGAAAGCGTGCTTTTTGGTCTATCACTAATGAAAATGTAGGGAAGATAGTGTTTGACTTTGAGGACATCGCAGACTCGATTGGTGAGAAAGATCGAATTCTTATTCAAATCCATTGCCCGGTTGATGTTCAGATCACAAAAAACGGAGAGACTTTGGATAAAAATTTGTTAACATCAAGTTTCGGAAGAGCAAATGTCTCCAAAGCGAAAGACGGGCATCAATATCTTTTCTCTTTGGATTACGCTACGGATTATCGCATATCCATTCAAGGCACCGGAGACGGAGTGATGAATTTTAATCTCACCTATAAAGTGGGAGGAAGAGACGACAGCAGATCTTTTGTCGGCATTCCGATTACGGGGACAACGAGAATTCATACAGATTCCACCGATTTACTTCAGGATCTTGTCTTATTTGAAGATCGGAATGGAGACGGCGTGATTGACCAAAAATGGGTTGCGGGTGCAAATGCGGTAATCAAAACACCTCTCGCTTATGAAGAGGAAAGACTGCAATACTTTTATCATCCGTATTTTTATGATTTTTCTCCCAGCAACCTGCATTCCGAAAAACACACCTTGACTTTTGAAACCAACGGAGGAACATATCTGCCTTCCATTCACAAAGCTAAGGGAAGAGATCAGGAAAAGCTGGACTTAAGCGGTTATGTTCCCACGAAACAAGGATTTGTGTTTGACGGGTGGTATTCAAATGCCGATCTTACAACAAAAATCACTTCCGTCACATTCGAAGAAAATACAATCGTTTATGCAAAGTGGAATCCTATAGATCAGCCCGAGACCCGACCTGTCACCCGACCTGCGGTTGAACCTATAACATACATCGCTCCTTCCATTCCTTTTGCCGATGTCAAAAATGGCGATTGGTTCAAAGACGGTGTGGAGTATGTGTGGAAAAAAGGGATAATGAGCGGATTGTCCTCATCAACATTCGGTGCTTATGATAGCACGACTCGTGCAATGATTGTGACAATTCTGTGGAGAATGGAGGGAGAACCGACTTCCATTCAGTCCGTTGCATTCCAAGATGTTTCTGAAAATTCATATTATATTACTGCAATCAAGTGGGCAGTGGAGAAAGGAATAATCAAGGGCTATAATGAAAAGAAATTCGGTTCCGACGATTATATAACAATGGAGCAGATGACCGCTATTATCCACAGATATGCAAAAATGAAAGGATTGAATACGGAGAGTGGATATGGGATGGAAAATGGCGGGAGATTCCGAGTTTCCCCGTATGCACTTTCTTCAATACAATGGGCAGTGTCCAACGATCTGCTCAAAGGCGTTGACGGAGATATATTGGTCGGCAGTGTGAAAGCTAACCGTGCTCAAATTGCGGCATTCCTGCATAAACTTTCTTTTTTATAAAGATAGATTTATTCGCCTGACCGAAAATCCGATTATAATCGATTAACTTAAAATTACGAATCAGCCTTCCACATAGTTCCCTCACTTTATTTCTTAAGCTAATCGATTTGTAAGATTGAAATACCATAGTGAAAAAAAAGCGATCAAGAGTAAAAATCTCGGTCGCTTTTTTAGTTTGCCCTGAATTGGCAGTAATACTATTCTTCAATAGAAAATCTATTTTTCTACCACTGCGGAGCACAAACCG
>CAUVKI010000010.1:0-55867 GCA_963552605.1 uncultured Tissierellia bacterium | reverse complement strand
ATTGCTATTACATTTTTAAGAGTGATATAGCCCTCACTCTTTTGAAGTTCTCCTGCATAGGTTTTTGACCAATAGTAAAGGGTTCTTTCTTTGAAGTCTCCATGTTTGAATCGGACATTTTTTCCTCCTTAGTTTTTTTAATTTCATCGTCAAATATATTATAACCGATTGATACTGTTTTGGAAAGGTTGCATAATAGGTCTATTTTTATAAATAGCAAGAATATTTTATATTTTCCACGTATATAGTCAATTAACTTAGAGACGAATGGAAAAGGATTTTTTTAGGTTAAAAGAAGTTTTGAATATGGGAAAAGTGATATAATGAGGCGGGTGTAAACTTTATAAATCAGAAGAGGTGAGTGAGAATGAATGTTATATATATGATATTATGCGGTAGTGTTGAAGAAAGCAGAACAAATCCATCAGAAAAAGTCGGTGTTGTTTCCGTTGTGTATGTATCTTCGGACGAGGATAATACAAAGCACAAGCTTGCAAAACTTCAGAAAGATAATCCTGATAACTTTTATATGATGTATGAGACTCCTTTGGACGTTATTCTTTCCAAACTGGAACATTACCCGTCAATTGAAATTTCCCTTGATGACTTAGTGATTTGAAATTCCAAGTTGTTTGAATAAAAAAAGTGTTCCGAATTTGGAACACTCTTTTTTATTCAAATATTTTGTTTACCGCTCTCTTTACTTCCTCGTCATCTGCAATGTAGGGAATGGTTATTTGAGAATCGTCCCTTCTTTGATTGAACTCTATGGCGGTTTCCATAGCGTTTTCATTTCTTGCCCAGTTTCTTCGGGCAACTCCGCCCATAACGTCCCAACTTAGAGACAAGCGAATAATCTCATCTACTCTTTCCGAGCCGTCAAGCACCAGTCCGAATCCTCCGTTTATACAATTTCCTATTCCCACTCCGCCCCCGTTGTGAAGCGCAATAAGGCTCATTCCCCGTGCGGCATTTCCCGCATAACACTGAACCGCCATATCCGCACACACATTAGAGCCGTCTTTTATATTTGAAGTTTCTCTAAACGGAGAGTCGGTTCCGCTCACATCGTGGTGGTCTCTTCCTATCATAATGGGTCCCACTTTTCCCTCTCGTACAAGCTTGTTGAATGCAAGAGCTATTTTCACTCTTCCGACTTCGTCCTGATATAAAATTCGGGCTTTGGTTCCGACAACCAATCTGTTTTTTTCAGCGTCCTTTATCCAATTATAGTTATCCCTGTCCTGATAGCGACGATCGGGGTCGATAGCTTCCATTGCTGCTTTGTCGGTTGCTCTTAAATCCTCGTCCTTACCGCTTAAGCATACCCACCTGAAAGGTCCGTAGCCGTAATCAAATAGGAGAGGTCCCATAATATCTTCCACATAGCTCGGAAATATAAATCCCTCTTTGTCGTCAATTCCGTTTTTGGAGATTTCTTTTACTCCCGAATCGTATATGGATTTCATAAAAGAGTTTCCGTAATCAAAGAAATAAGTTCCCCTATCCACAAAATCGCAGATTAAGTCAAAATGTTTTCTTAAAGTCTTATCTACAAGTTTTTCGAATTCCGAGGAGTCCTTGGAAAGCATTTCGGTTCTCTCTTCAAAGGATATTCCCATAGGACAATATCCTCCGTCATAGACATTGTGGCAGGAAGTCTGGTCGGAGAGCAAATCAATCCTGATTTTCTTATCGTTCATATATTGCAGAAGTTCAACGATGTTTCCGTGATAGGCAATACTCATAGGCTCTTTCTTTTTCAAAAATTCCTCGGCAATCCTTACCGCCTCTTCGGGGGTTTTTGCAAGTTTTGAAATCCAACCTTGCTCAAGCCTTGTATTTATTCTTGAGATATCAACCTCCGCAACAATCGCCACTCCGTTTGCAATCTCGCAGGCCTTTCCCTGAGCACCGCTCATTCCTCCAAGTCCGCTCGTCACAAAAAGCTTTCCTCTCAAATCCTCCTCAGGCTTTAGATTCAGTTTCAATCTTCCGGCGTTAAGGATTGTATTGAATGTGCCGTGTACAATTCCTTGAGGTCCGATATACATCCAGCCTCCTGCGGTCATCTGCCCGTAATTGGTGACTCCCATCTGCTCTGCGATTTCCCAATCCTTGTGATTATCGTAGCGCCCTACAAGTATACCGTTGGTTATGATTACTCGGGGTGAATTTTTTCTCGATAAAAATAACCCCACGGGGTGTCCTGATGATATGACCAAAGTTTGGTCGTCTTTGAGCTTTTCAAGATATTTTTTTATAAGCAGATACTGCATCCAATCGTGGCAAACGGAGCCGGTTTCTCCATATGTCACCAACTCGTAAGGGTAAAGCGCGACATCAAAATCCAAATTGTTGTCAATCATTACTTGAAAAGCCTTTCCCTCCAAGCAGTTTCCCTTATATTCGTCAATGGGTTTTCCGTAAATCTCCCCCTCCGGACGAAATCTATAACCGTAAATTCTTCCGAAAGTTTTCAATTCTTCCAAAAACTCCGGAATCAATTCCCGATGAAATCTTTCGGGAATGTATCGCAGTGCGTTTTTGAGTGCAATTTCCGTTTGGTTTTTTGTAAGTCTGAAACCTCTGTCGGGCGCACGCCTAATCCCTTTCTTAAATTCCTTTTTCGGGGGCAGAGAATTAAAGTCCAACTTGATTGTCATCGCTTTTTCAATATCTCGATTGCTTAACATAATTACCTCCTTATAAGATATGTCAGTGGTATTATATCAAAAAAATACTTCGACAACTAACTTAATTTAAGAGAAATCATCTTTACCATATGCAGTTTGTCCGATACGAACATAGAGATTTTGGTCATAGGTTTCATTCCCTTTTTATCTTTGACCGGCTTAAAATAATCCCTCTCCTCAAGCACAACTGTCGAATTGGATATCTCTCTTGCCAAAAGCTTTGCATCGTCCACAAAAAAATACATTCCCGCATCTTTATGCCCAAGCTGCTTCATATAAGCTCCCATTCGCTTCATTCCCTTTGAATTTACGGTGTCAAACACAAGCTGAGCGTTTTGAACGGACGAGAGTTTTTTTATAAGCTCGACAATGCGATTTTTTTCAAAGTAATAAAACAATCCCGAAGCGATAAATAATACCGCTTTATCTTTGGCGTTGATTTTTATTATATCAAGCCACTCCTCGTCAAACATTGAGCAGGCTATACTTCTGTCTCTTTCGTCCTTCTCCAGCAATCTTTCCCTGAGAGCTATGACTTCGGGCATATCCAGTTCATACCAATCGGAAGTGCCGTTATCGCAGCGGTAAAAAGCGGTTTCAAGACCGCAGCCCAAGTTTACGATTGTTCCGTTCGGATTTTCCGACAGAAAATTTTTGACATAGGAGTCCATATTCATTGAGCGAACAGCACTCGCCATCAGAGTATATTCACTCTGACCCTTGAAGATGTCAAGCGACTCGGGAATTTTTTTCTCAAGCATAAGAGCTTTTTCATCATTGAGTATATGTGGAAAGTTGTGACTTGCAAAAATTCTTCCCGCCATGGGAACGTATAATGTCTTCATAACCGTGTTCAGATTATCCATAATATCTTACCTCCGATGGAAAGTTGAGTAATGTTCATAATGTTCTGAAAACTTTCTCTATGCTTTCAAAGTCTATTTTTGCCATATCTTTTACAACAAGCTGATTTCCGTTTTCCTCTTCCTTCTCTTTCAAACGATCATGCGCAAGGTTGAAAAATTCTTCCGAGGTTTCAGCTTCATCGGAATATGCCATCCCCCAAAGTGCTACCACATAAAAGGAATAGAGATCGCTGTTTACTAAAACCGCTTTCTTTTCGTACTGTTCAATATAGTAATGGCTTAGCTGACGGTCATTATTATAGAGCAAAACTCCAAATTTGGAATCACCTATTTTTCCGATAGTACCCGAACTGATAAAAACTTTTTGCAAGAGCTCCGCAAAGGTTTTTATCAATAAATCCCCCTCGGTGTATGTGAGTTCATGATTTATCTCTTTTAATCCCTGAACACTGAAAACTATCAGAGTCATTTTCTTTCCCTCTGAAAACAAACGCTCAAATTTAGAGAAAAAACTCATACGATTTTTAAGTCCTGTTCTAAGATCCGTCGCTCTAAGTTTTTTACTATACTCATTCCCCATTCTTAT
Source organism: uncultured Tissierellia bacterium (assembly GCA_963552605.1). Taxonomy (GTDB): domain Bacteria; phylum Bacillota; class Clostridia; order Tissierellales; family Peptoniphilaceae; genus CAUVKI01. The sequence goes on along the minus strand of CAUVKI010000010.1, from coordinate 51,719 downwards.
TTCTTCCGCAGTCAGCACTCCGAAAAAAATCGACATAAGCATACTTACAAAAAATGTAAAAACGCTCACAACCAAAAATAAAGACGGCAAAGCTTCAATTCCGTCCAATTCAAAAAAATAACTACTTAAAATGATGGTAAAAAAAATCATCTCCAGCGAAAGAACTCCTAAAAGCACGGCATTTTTCTGTCCTATTTTTTCTTCCGAAATAAAATAGTGTATGCTCATCACTGCAAATTGAGATATTATGCATAAATCTATCAACTGAAAAACCGGGAGCATTGAATTCAGATGCAATCCATATGAAATATTCTTAAAGAAAGTTATAGCAAAAACCATAGCATATAGTAAAAACAAACCGTAAAAGGGAACATTTACCGCCTTTTTTATGTCCGGTTTCCAGATTGTGACTATAAATGCCAGTATGACCAATGGAGTAGTGTACATACTTGCATACTCAATCCAAAGATTAAACACAATATCTTCCGAGAAAATCTGAATAACCCCCGTGTAGGCAAAGAGCCAAACTCCCACCAAAAATGAAATTGCTCCCAGCACTGAAAATCTCCAGTACTCCCACGAAAAAACAGATGCCACAAGTCCCAGAGCGACTATTGCTATTCCCATAGAAAGCAAGAACAAACTTATGATTAAGTTCACAAAATTTTCCAGTAAAAAATCGCTAATCGTATCTTCGCCTCTTCCCAAAATCGGATAGGAAAAGGTGAAATGGTCATTGGCTCTGGTTTCTATGAACTCCATGCTTATAGATTTTCCTCCGCACTCCGGGGGAAGAGACACCCAGTGATATCCGCTTCCCACCATCTTACCGGTTTTAAATTCTTCAACTCCATATGAATAAACAAGTCTGTCATTTATATAGATTTTTGCGATTCTCCCGTGGTTATTAAAGCGCAGGTTAGGATTTGCAAAGGCGTTATGGGGAATTGTGCGGGAATAAATCAACCTCTCCCTTGTTTCGGAGTTTTCACAATCTGAAATGACTATACTTTTTTTTGAAATAATCCAGCCTGCATTAAGCTTTATGGAATTTTTAAACGGTTTTTGATTTACAAGAGCTGCAAATCCTCCTATCACAATCACTACCGTAAACAACCCCAAAACTACCGCCAACAAGTGATTACTCATCTTACTATTCATCAGGCATTTCCTCCAAAGGCTCAATTTCTGTTCGTTCCTCGGCAAGAACAAACATTCCTTCCGAACTCATAAGCTCATTTTCATCACTATAAACCACGCCGATTTTCCAACTCAAAGGATAGTGATATAAAGAATCTGATAATTCTCCGACCGTTTTTTCCACATCATCAATATATGCCGCAACGGCAATCCTGTTTGAGGTAGAGAGCAAAACTCCGAAAGAATCTCCCCCAACCTTAAAGACTTCGGTGTATCCTTCTCCTACATCAAGAAGTTTATCTGCAATTCCTCTTAAGTAGGCATCTCCTTCTTTTATTCCGAAATTCCTGTTAAACTTACTGAAGTTGTCCATATCAAAGCATAAAATTGCAAACAATTCCTTAGCCATTCTTCTTTTGTTCATGGCTTCAAAAAGAGCGTCCCTGTTTCCCAAACCGCTTTGAACGTCGGTAAGCTCGTAAACCCTTCTTACTTTTTCCTTGCCATAAATTGAAATCTCGCTCAAAACATCGCTCGTAATACTCCAGACAAGACCGAACATAAAAGATATAATTCCGATAACTACGAATAGTGATTGATAATCAATATCAAGCGTAAACTTTTTTGCGATGTAATAGAAAGCCATCGTCAAAATCATACAGATTAAAAAAATTGTGATACCTACTAAAAGCATCGTATATTGTCTTTTGTTTTTCACCCTGACATGGTGAAAACCTATAAAAAAAATCGCAATGAAATGAATCAAAATGAGAATATGATAAATAGGGAGCATTCTTACAATATGTAATATGTTGGACACATGAAGAATAATCGTAATCCCCAAAAGTATCGAATTAAAAATTATGGAAATCCGAATCAATGTCTTCATCATTTTATTTTCATTTTCCCTTGTAAATGTTGAGGCAAAGATCATTGAGCTTAAAGTATTGGCATAGAGCGACAAATATTCCACAAAAGCTCTGGTGGAAATATCCGTTACAAGAACCATAGTATCCGTATTTGACCAGAACCACAATCCGAGCGTAACTGTGAATAAAGCTCCGAACAGCATCTGAAGATATGTTCTTCTATAACAACTCAAAACGACCGAAACCAAAGTGAGAGCTATCCCGAAAACTACAATCGATGCTCCCACTATGATATAGAAAAAATTATGGGTCATAAAATCCGCAATTGAGTCTTTAGACTCCATAATGATCGGAGTTCCTATGATATATCCGTTTCTTTTTTCCCCCACGGTAAGCACCAACTTCAAAAGTTTTCCATTGCAGTCCTTGGGAAGAAGTATCCATTGAGTTCCGCTTCCAAGCATTTGATCTTTATTAAATGTTTCCTCACCGTAAGTATATATAAGCTGATCGTCCAAATAAACATTGACCTTGCTAAGAAGGGTGTATATGCTGAGCATAGGCTCTTTAAAATTTATATTTTCCAATCGATGATAGAATTCAATTTTCTCCCCTCGTTTATCTATGTTATATCTGAAATTCTCCAAATCAACACCAAACAGAGCTCTATTTTTATAAAGCACCATCCATTCATCCCTTATCATCTTAGCATTACGATAGGGAGTTCGAACAATTACTTTTTTAAAAAACGTATTCAAAAACAACACAAGTCCGACAAGTAATAAAACCGCAATCAAGGCTCTCACAAATTTATTTTTCATACGAACGCCCCCTTTCCCGTCTGCTATTTTATCATATAGTGCAATAGCTTTTAAAAATTTATTTATAATTCAGGTGCGTTTGGAGCGGGCTATTTTTTCCGCACCAAATTTGTTGAGTTTTTTATAATTGACAATGCGGAAAAAATCAATATACTTTGAGATAGCATAGCTATTTTTTTTAAAAGAGAGGTCGCATATGAGCAAAAGTGAAGACACAAAGCGTTTAATCCTTGACACGGCAAAAAAAGAATTTTCAGAAAAAGGATATAATGACGCTTCCATTAGCAAAATCGCAAAAAGTGCAGGGCTCACCACGGGCGCAATTTTCAGATACTATCCGGATAAAAACAGTCTGTTCTCCGCTTTGGTGGCTCCCGTTGCAAATCATTTGCTTGAGACCTACAAAACAGGAGGGAGTCTGGGATTTGATTCTCTGACCGAAGGAAGTCCCGAACAAATTTGGGATATCTCAAAAAAAATCCTTGATGACTTGGTGGAATATGTTTTTGAAAACAAAGATGTTTTTCATCTTTTGATAGGCAAGTCTGCGGGAAGTTCATATGAAAATTTTGTAGATCTTCTGATATAGGAAGAGGAAAAACAAACCTACGCCTTTCAACAGGAGATGTTAAAACTGGGATATAAATGTCGCCCTTTAAAAAGAAAAGAAATACATATCCTGATGAGTGCACAATATCATGCGTTTTTTGAGATAGTAAGACATAGACTGGAAAAAGAAGAAGCGATTGAATTGGTTCACCTTATTTCGGATTTTTTCAGTCGTGCATGGAAGTTTTATTTTACATAGCAAGACAGCCGGACTACGGCTTGTTTTTTTTAATTTCCTTGCATATAAAATTTCCCTCTTTAGTAATAGCGAGCAATAAAAAAAACCGCCAAACTCTCTCGACGGTTTTAATTTCAAACTTATCCGATAAATGCCTTGCCTTTTGATTTAAGAGTTTCCTCCATTGCAGCATCGGGAGCCTCAAAGCAGATGATACCTCCATTGTCAAAAACGGTGATGCCTTTCTTGGAAGCTCTGTCTTCCCAAAGCTCCATCCATTTTCCGTCAGCCCACGAATAAGAGCCGAAGAGCATAACGGTCTTTCCGCTCAAAGAACCCTCCACGTCCGAATAAAAAGGTTCAAACTCATTGGGCTCCAATTCCTCGTCACCCATAGCGGGGCATCCTAAAGCAATCTTTTCATACTCCAACAAACTATCCTTTGTGAACTGTGAAACATCACCCAATTTTACTTCTGCGCCTGCTTCTTTCATTCCCTCTGCAATCGCTTTTGCCATAGCTTCAGTATTGCCCGTTCCGCTCCAATAAACAACAGCTGCTTTCATAATAAAAATCCTCCTTTTTCATAATTAACGCAAAGCTTCTTAATCCACTTTGCACGACAAACATCATAACGGCGAAAAGTTTCCAATGCTTCATCAACATGATGATACACTTTCCAATACCCTTGAGCTTTTGCACACTTTCCCCTATACCTTGCAAAATCCTCAACATCATCTGCAGGATAACCCAAAAACAATCCTATTTCATGAGGAAAATCTCCCGTATCGCTGTAAAGAAGTCTATCCTTAAGTTTTCCTATCTTATCCGAAAGACTTCCGCTGTATCCGAAGCTCTTAAGGAAAAGATTATTATCCTCTTTTTTTAAAGTTTCAGTTAAAAGCTCTTCTCTGTACACGAGATATAATGAATAATCCGACCTCTCAAGAACATTTTCACAAGTTATATCCGGGAAAAGAAAAGCTTTTTCTCTGAACCCTCTTTCAACCTCATTCTGCACATTTTTTCGTACAGAAAACAAATTAGCAGGCTTAATGCCCTCCAACACGGGAGCACAATGCGTCGCCAACAGCCTATTGAACATAAATCCCTCCGCTTGATGTTTGTTGTCTATTATATTAGCAACCTATAATCGCTATGTCAATAGATTTTTTAAAATTCCCAAGCGTTTGACCATTTTTTTTGATGCAAATTTTTTTAAGTTATGTGTTTGGAAAAAAATTTTTGAAAGTGTGATATAGTCTGGTGAGAAAAAATAGGGAGGTGCTAAATGTGAAAGAAAAATTTGATGTAACCGGAATGAGCTGTGCGGCGTGTGCGGCGGGAATTGATAAGAAGCTTAGAAAACTTGACGGGGTTAATGACTTGGGAGTGGATCTTGTAGGGGAAAAAATGTGGGTGGACTTTGACGAAACAAAAGTAGACCCCTCAAAAATAATTTCCACCGTGGAAAAAATAGGTTTCGGAGCTTCAGTTCGTGAGGAATCTCCCGTTAAAGAAAATCCGACTGAAAAGGACACCCCAAAAGAAGATAAAACTGATCTGCCGTCCGAGAAACTGCGTTTAATTTTCTCTTTTCCCTTTATGCTTGCAGTTTTTTATCTTGCAATGGGAGATATGCTAAGGCTCCCCTTTCCTGAATTTTTTCGAGCTGCTGAAAATTCGGGGTTGATGACGGCTTTACAACTGCTCTTTACGGTGCCGGTGGTTTTTTTAAACAGAAAATATTATATCGTGGGTTTCCGTGCGCTCAAGAATATGGTTCCCAATATGGATTCGCTTGTGGCTTTGTCAAGTATTGCGTCTATTTTTTACAGCCTGTGGTCCACTTTCGGAGTGCTTTATTATCTTCCGAGGAATATCGAGATGTCTTTACACTACACTCACGCTCTTTATTATGATTCGGCAGCGATGATTTTGACACTTGTGACATTTGGAAAATATTTGGAGGCTCAATCGAAAATAAGAACCCGTTCCGCTATGGAAAGCTTGGTAAAACTTGCTCCCAATGAAGCTGTGATTATTGAAGACGGAAAGGAAAAAACGGTTTCAATCGAAAATATTAAATCGGGAGATGTGATTCTAATCAAGCCGGGAGAAAAAATTCCAATTGACGGAGTGGTCATTGAAGGAATTTCCGCAGTAGATGAATCGGTGCTTACCGGAGAGCCTATTCCAAAGGAAAAATCCGAGGGCTCGGAAGTTTTGCAGGGTACAACCAATACAAGCGGCTCATTCAGAATGCGTGCAACAAATGTGGGATATGATACGGCGCTTGCTCAAATAGTTAAGCTTATGGAAGATACTCAAGCGTCCAAAGCTCCGATTGCCCGCCTTGCTGATAAGATTGCCGCAATATTCGTTCCTGGCGTTATAGGTATTTCTCTATTATCTTTTGCCGTATGGTGGTTTGTGCAAAAGGATTTTGTGTTTGCAATGAAGATTGCCATTTCGGTTTTGGTTATCTCCTGCCCTTGCGCCTTGGGGCTTGCCACACCTGTTGCAATTACGGTTGCGGTAGGTAAGCTCTCAAAAGAGGGAGTGCTTATAAAAAGTGCGGAAATCCTTGAAGAGCTCTATAAAATCAATTCCGTAGTGCTGGATAAGACGGGAACCCTTACAGAGGGTCATCCGAAAATTACCGAGCTTCACCCTGTCGGAATTTCTTCGGAGGAGCTTCTTACCTTTGCCGCCTCCCTCGAAAAACCTTCAAGCCACCCTCTCGCTTCAGCCATAGTGAGGGAAGCGGAAGGACTTTCCCTATTTGAGGTGAAAGATTTTTCTCAAGTGGCGGGGAGAGGAGTGAGAGGAAAAATTGATGAGGTGAATTTTTACGGAGGAAACTTTTCCTTTATGAAAGATTTGGGAGTGGACGCTCCGGAAAAAAAGGGAACAGTTATGTACTTTGCAAAAGAGAGGGAGTTTTTAGGATATGCAGTGGTGAAAGATGAATTGAGAAATGAATCGAAAGAGGCGGTCAATGAAATCAAATCTTTAGGAATTTCCATATCTCTCCTTACGGGAGATACCGAGGAATCCGCACTTTCAATGAAAGAAACTCTAAGCCTTGATGATGCAAAAGGAGCAATGCTCCCCAAAGACAAAGCGGATTTCATAAAAGAAAAAAAGGAAAAAGGAGAAAAAATCCTCTTTGCAGGCGACGGGATTAACGACGCTTTGGCTCTAACACAAGCCGATATAGGTGTGGCGGTAAGCCATGGCACGGATATCGCAATGGAGAGTGCACAGGTCATATTGATGAATGATAATTTGAAACTAATCCCCCGCACCATTTCTTACAGCAGAGAAGCTTTCAAAATAATAAAACAAAATTTATTTTTCGCTTTCATCTACAACATAATAGGTATTCCGATTGCCGCAGGAATTTTATATCCGTGGAAAAATATCCTGTTGTCTCCTATGATTGGAGCTTTCTGCATGGCGTTAAGCTCGGTATCCGTGAATCTTAATGCGCTCAGGCTTACAAGAAAATAATTTTTTTACGAGTTTAATTTTACGGTTTTGTGATAGAATATGGGGCGGAATTGATATTTCCAAGAAAATTAAGGAGGAATTATGAACAGGGAAAACTTGCTAAAAGAAATTCGTGATGATTTGACAAATGTAATCTTGAGACTGACACCGGAGAATTATTTAGAGTGCTTTGAAGAAATCAAAAATTATGGGGTTCTTCTGAAATGGCTCAGAGAAAATTTGCCGAAAGAACCCGAGATAGCGGAAGATATATCTTTGGGAAGCGCGTCTCAACTTCCAAGAGAAATTTATGACAACGATAATAATTTGTATATCGGAATGTTTAACAGAAAATTGGTGGGAGGAGAGTTCGGCTCGTTTGCAATATTTGTTCCTGAAAAGATTGTAAGGGATTTGGAAATTGAGGACGGGGATTGGATAAAAGCCAGAATAAAAAATTCCTACAAGGCGCTTAACGGCGTAGTAAAAAACACCTATAACTTTGAAGTTATAAGGCGTGCTGAGGAAAAACATGAAACAACCAGAAGAGAAATGAAGTTTGCGATTGTGCAATGGGAAAAAGATCTTAAGGAATACTACATTGTTGATCCCGAAGAAAGCGGTCTTAAAACAAAAATTCTTATCTCAAACCGCACCGTTGAAAATATGCATTTGGAAGAGGGTGATGTGGTCGATTATGCCTATTACGAGGGAGAAAAACTCTCGGGCAGAGTAGTCTGGAAGCACCCCACGGATTATGATGAAAAGTCAGCTCCAAAGCCCAAGAGTTTTTATAAAGTTTCAGATTCAAATAGTGAGAATACTGAAGATATGGAACCTGTTCTCGAGGGACAAATTATAGCGGTGGTGGGTTATGAATCCATGAAAACCGCTTTTGAAGAAGTTGTGGTTGACAGAAAAGGAGAATTTTTGTTCCTCTCGGGAGATGAAACCCCGATTGCTCTTGAGTCGAATTTAAGGGAGGTTTCCCGCATAATTCTCTTTCCCGAATTTGTTTCCCACGGAGCGATGTTCACCATAAAAGACATAGCAAAGCAATATGAAATCCCGATAAGCTACCCGAAAAAAATAGGAAAGAGCGGATTTGCAAGACTTCTTGAGGGCTTATCCTATGATGAAGAACTTGAAAAAGAGGACGACGATTATTCGGAAGAAGTTTCCGATTTTGAAGATTACGACTACTGATTTATAAGCCGGTGAGCTTTGAGCTCACCGTTTTTTTTTACATATATAAAACCATTCACAATCCTCGCAAACTTTTTCCAAGAACCCTTTTCTTATAAGTGCTTCGGTTCTTTTCAAAGCCTCTCTTTTTTCTATAATCAACCCTTCAAAAAATCCGCAAATCTCTCCGACCTTCAAATCATACCTTGAAACCTTTTCTTCGCTTGCGCAGAGTTCATCACTAAAATTGGGGCAGACCGCACAAAGCGCATCTCCCCCGAAAGTTATTCCAAATAAAGCTGATGGAGAAAGCAGATAAACCTCCGTCATTTTTTTTACAAACTCCTCCGAGTATCCTTTGCCCTCAAAAAAATGAAGACAAAGCGTATGGTGAGGGCGAATTTCAATAAAATTCATTCTTCTATAAAGAATTCATCGCTTCTTTTATCTTAAGAGCGCCGAGTTTGCATTTTTCCTCGTCCACCGCACATATTGCAAATCGTATTCCCTTGCTTAAAGGAAGCACGAAAATATTTTGCTCTTCAAGTTTTTTTGCAATCAACTTTGATTTATCCGTAGGAATACTTATGAAAAAACCTCCCCTGTAAGGGAGCATAACAAGCCCCGCTTCCTCAGCCGCAGATACAAAAGCATCCGCCCTTTTTTTAAGCATCTTCTGAGCTTTTTTTATATCCGACATATAGAGAGCTTTCTTTTTTTCGTCATTCATAAGTCTTACCATTATCTTTTGAGCAGCTCGCACCCCGTTTGACCAGTTCGCACGATTGGAATGACTTAGGGAATAGAAAAATTCCTCCGTGACCTCCTCATATGAAGAAATTCCCACCGCAGCACCTGATCTCATTCCATACATTGCATAGCCTTTGCTCATGCTATATGCCACGAACACAAAAAGATTTTTTGGAAGTTTTGTAAACTTTGTAAAGAATTTTTTTTGCTCATCGTTTTCCCCTGCAAACTCTATATACGCCACATCTACAAGCAATGTGATTTTTTTATTCGTATCCTCAGTTTTTTCTTTTAGAAACGAAAGCAACTCATCCCACTCTTCATCAGTCAGCGAATAACCTGTGGGATTATTTGCAGGACTGTTTATTATGGTAACGATCCTGTCGCCTTCGTTCAGTGCTTCATTTACGGACGCTTTATACGAATCGAAATTAAATTGAAAATCCTCGGTGTACAAATCAAAGGTCTTAAATTTTCTGTTAAACTCCGCACAAATCGTCTCATAGGGTTTCCAATGCCAATCCGCAGCTATTACCGTATCTCCCTCTCCCGCATAAGCCCATATGCAATGTCTGACCGCTCCCGTACCTCCCGGAGTCGCCACGGCTCTCACAAAAGCCTGCGGTCTGTATTCTCCGAACAACGCTTCAGGCACTGCGTCCAAATAATCTTTCTCACCTGAAATCTGTGCATAAGGAACAATTTCTTCCTTCGGCAAAGTGCGAAACTCCTCAAGCACCGATGGAAATGCCGTAATTGTGCCGTCATCTTCAAAAAGACTTCCAAGAGTGGAGTTTATCACTTTATCCTTTCCAAATTTTTTGATTGCCTCATTTGCCGCCGCAGCCACAGCGAAAATCACATCGCTCTCCCTTTGCCAATCGGCATTTTTTGCCACCATAAAAGACATAGACCTACCTCCTTTTTTTTTCAATTATAACACATTAAGTATTTTATTTTTACAAACCATAGCAATAATAAACATACAGAGTTCGGGGCAGTGTTTTGAAAAAAAATTTCAATCGCTTCAATATTTTTCATTTGATACGGAGCAAAGGTGTTATAATATAAAGGAGAAGTAAAATGAGCAATTTTTATTTTTCGGCGAATAAAGAATAGGTGTATTTTATAAAAAGGAGGTTTTGAAAATGAAAAAGACAATGAGAAGCCGAAAGTGGTGCGTTTTTATGGTAGCTCTTTCCGTTTTGTTGATGGGAGTTTTGTCGATGAGGGTGTATGCAAAAAAGGCGGAAATTCCTGAAAACACCTATCCTATTAAGGTCAACAGAGGAACGGCAAATCCGGCGATAGCCGAACAGGGAACTACGGTAAGGATTACGGCAGATTGCTTGGGCGTCGGAGTCAGATTCAAAGAATGGAGGGTTGAGAGCGGAAATGTCGCCCTTGAGGATAAAAACGCAGTAAGCACGACCTTTAATATGCCGAACAGTGCCGTGGAACTCACCGCAATCTATGACCCTATTGTGCCGCCGAGCCTTTATTTGGTGGCAATCAAAAACGGAACGGCAAATCCGATGAGCGCAAAAGCGGGAACAATAATAACCATTACGGCAGATGACGCACCGATCGGATATCGGTTCAGAAAATGGGAAATCTCTCCGGCGGTCACTTTTGCAGAAGAAACCAACCGATATGTCAGTACGGCTAGATTTGTTATGCCCGAGGAAAATGTGACCTGCTATGCTTTATTTCAAAAGATTACACAGCCTGATGAAAGTTATGACATAGGAGAGTTGAAAAAAGATGCCGTTCTCTTTCAAGAAAAGACGACGGACAATCCGAACAAAGCATGGACAGTTAGAATGAATATGAATTTGGCAGTTCTCCATCCCGAGTATATCTGCTTGATGGACGGAAACGGAAAATTACTGAAAGCAACCGTTACTTTCGATCCTAAAGAGCCTAATAAATTTGTTGTTTCACCGGAAAATCCGTATGGGTCGGGTGAATACTATCTCCTCATTCAAAAAGAGGGATTGGAATCCGACACGGGTAGTCAATTGCAAAAAAATGTATTGTTCCGCTTTATGTTCCAAGAATAGCCTTAAGTCGAAGTTTGAAACCGGCGGATTTGATGTGAAGAAAGCAAAGAAAGTTGATGAAACTGTTAGAATAAAGAACAACGCCCGAGGGAATCTTCCTTCGGGCGTTGTTTTATGTTCCTGATAATCCCGCTCCGTTCTTTTTCGCGGCGGAAATTCTTTGGGGTTCAAGGCACCTTCCCTTTTCTATCGCAGTTCAAGGCAATGTTTCGAGAAAAAATTCAATCGCTTTTTTTGTGCGAAAAAATACGGGAATGTTGTCTAAACAACATACAGACGGTTCGCCTATAACCATAATTAAATAAAAAAATAAAGGAGTGTATTGCTATGGCAAAAAAACTTGATTTGGGTAAACCCGTATATGAATTGACAAAAGAATATCCTGAACTGATTGAGATTATGGCAGGGTTGGGATTTACCGAGATCACGAAGAAACCTATGTTAAACTCTGTCGGAAGGATTATGACAATCCCTAAAGGTGCAAAGATGAAGAACATTTCTATGATGAATGTAATAACTGCATTGATGGGAAAAGGATTTGAGCTTATCGGTGGAATACCTTAAGAAACGAAGGATATTTCCAAACGGATGAACATTCGGCAAATTGCACGGAACAGCTTAAAACCTATCTGATGAGGCTTGGCGAGGGAGCAAATCATAAAGAATTTCTCACACATCGAGCATATTCTCTCTCAAGATAAATTCACTTTTGCGATAAGTAATCAAACCGTCTCTCTGCATTTTGGAGAGTTCGTTGGACATTGCGCTGCGGTCCACTGCAAGATAATCCGCCAGCTGTTGTCGGTCAAAAGGGATAATAAAATGAGAACTGCCGTGTTCCAACGCCTGCTCGGACAAATAGGATAACAGTCGTTCCCGCAAGGATTTGGATGCCGTGTGCATCATACGGGAAGAAAGATTCAGATTTTTCTGTGCGCAAATACGAAGCAGATTATAAATAATGCGATGATGAAACGCACACCCTTTTTTACAGGTTGTCAGGAGCTTTTTCATATCCAAAAACAGAACCTCTGTATTTTCGCTCGTCACAACATCGCAAACAAGTTCCTTTCCGGGAACGGCCGCATAGTTCTCCGCAAAGATTTGACCTTTACCTATATGACCGAATATATGGCTGTTTCCCCAATAAAAATTGACCACAATATTCACACTGCCGGACTGTACGAGCCCTATCTCACTTACGGACGAGCCGGCTCGAAAAATAATCTCATCTTTTTTGAATTTATCCTCTCTGACATTCAAACAGGGGAGCAGCTCCAAAACCTCGTTTTCAGTAATGCCGCGAAACAGCGGTGTATTTGTAAGAAAAAAAGTATTCATAAAAAAATCTCCATTTAGTTGTTATAACAACATACCGGTTGTTTAGATTGTACTATAATCGAAAAGGAAAATCAAGAAACGGAGAGTGAGCTTTCGATGAAAGAAAAGACGGGAGAAGTTTTCTCCATAGGAAAGGACAATCCCCCGATTTCAGGGTGTACGACATCAAAGGAGATTTATGGCGGAATAAACAATATCACATATTTCTCTATGGCAAAGAACACGGATATCAGTGCGGAAATTTATCCATACCATAAGATGATTTTAATGGCGGACGGGAGTATTGATGTTTACGGAACGGACGGATTTCAAAGACGGCTCGGAGTCAGCGATGTGATTTTAACACCGACAGAAATTCCAATCGGTGTGAGAACATCTAAGAGTGCCGTTTATACGGAGATTTTTATAAGGAGGGAAGATATTATGAATGAAGTAATGAAAGCGGGAGAAGTTTTCAGACTGGCGGAACTTGTCCCTTATCAGGAAGGAAAGATTGTGAATATGGATATAGTTCACAATGAGAAGATGAAATTTGTCGTTATGGCATTTGATGAGGAAACCGGACTTTCAGAACATGCCGCTCCCGGTGATGCGCTGATTTTTGCTCTCGAGGGTTGTGGCATAATCGGATATGACGGTGAAGAACATAGAATCAAAGTAGGAGAAAATTTCAAATTTGCTGCGGGAGGCAAGCATTGGGTCAGAGCGGACGGAAAATTCAAAATGGCATTGCTTCTCATATTGGATTAAACCGTGGACGACTTCACCCGCAAGCAGATATTCGCTTCATAGGACAAGGCGGCGAATGCCTTTAAGCAAAATGCAATGCTTGCAAGGTTTTGAGCACTTTCAAAAGCAACACCTAATTTAACGGATAAGGAGAACAATTATGAAAAATTTATTAGCACTTATGCTGGCAGGACTTATTTCATTTGGACTTATGTCTTGCGGAAACACCGAAAATTCAAAATCTGCTGACATAGAAACTTCAAAGAAAACAGCAGCCACAGAGCAGAATAAAAGTACATCGACTGAGGATACTTCAATTGCCGTACAGAAAAATGAAACGGGTTATCACGAGGTTGTTGACCATGCAGGAAACATTGTCCAAGTACCGAATGAAATCGACTGCATAGTTATTGATCAAATTCCGATTTTGTCCACCTATATGGCTTACTTCAAAGGAAGTACACCTTATATTGCCGGATTTGCGGGAACCTTCAAAGATTCCATTTCAAAAACCGTTCTGGACGAGATTGCTCCGGAGCTTATGGAAGCAAAGAATACGGTCTATGCTCAAGGAGATTTGAATGTGGAAGAGATAATGAATTTAAATCCTGATGTTATTTTCTACAATGCAAATAACAAAGAACATTATGAAATCCTCAAGAAAACGGGAATTCCGGCTGTCGGTTTTGCGACGGTGGGGAAAGCGCAGACACCGGCTGACCCTCTGACACGCTACAAGGAATGGCTAAAGTTACTTGAAGATGTTTTCGGTGAAAAGGGAAAAATGGACGACTTCATCAGCTATGGCGATAAAATAGCTAAAGAGGTGAGAGAAAGAATCGATAAGATTCCCGCTGAAAATCGCCCCAATGCGATGATATTGTTCCGTATTAATAACGGCACACCTCAGGTATCGGGCAAAGGAGTCTTCGGAGATTACTGGCTTAAGAATTTGGGTGTGGAAAATGTTGCAAAGGAGACAAACGGGTTTGCTCAGGTGTCCTTTGAGCAGATTTATAATTGGAATCCCGATATCCTGTTTTTGAACGGTCCCGGTATCTCACCCATTTGCACAAAAGATGTTTTGAACAATTCATTGGAAGGAGCAAACTTCAGTTCCTTACAGGCGGTTGCCAATAAGAAAGTATATAACACAACACTTGGTATGTGGAACTGGTTTACACCAAATCCGGACGCTCCTCTCGTCTATGCATGGCTTGCATCTAATACCTATCCTGAGCAGTTTGCAGACTATCCGCTTAAAAGTACAATCAAGGAATACTATCTTAAGTTTTACGGATATGAGTTGAGCGATGCCGAAATAGAGGAGATGCTTCTGTACTGATGAAAGATACATTAATAATTAAAAGGGGGCATTTTAGACCCTTTGTTATTGCGGGTATGATTCTTCTGCCGCTTGTCCTTGGCGTTTTATGCAGCGGAATCGGTCGGATGAGTGTACCGGCGGAAGATTTACTGGATACCTTCCTACGGGTGTTTACGGGGAAAGAGGTGAACGCACAGAATTATGCGGTAATTTTCAACCTCAGAATCCCACGAATCCTGACAGCGATTATTGTAGGTGCAGGGCTTACCTGTGCCGGTGCTACTTATCAGGCTCTCTTTTCCAACCCGCTGGCAACGCCGGATATTCTCGGTGTTACCGGCGGAACCTGTGTTGGAGCAATCATCGCCATACTGTTCTCCATGAGTATGTTGGAAATTCAAATTGTTGCATTGACCTTCGGACTGGCTTCGGTGTGGTTCACTATCCGCATTGCAAGAAACCGACAAGGGACATCGGTTGTCTTTCTGGTTCTGGCGGGAGTGATTATTTCTTCCCTTTTCAATGCGGTAGCATCTCTTCTCAAATATACTGCGGATCCTATGGACAAATTGCCGGAGATCACCTACTGGCTAATGGGAAGTTTTACAGGCGCTTCCTACCAAAAAATCCTGATCGGAACTCCCTTGATTTTTTTTGGTATTTTTGTCATTTATCTGTTTCGTTGGCAGCTAAATATCCTGTCGTTAAGCGAAGACGAAGCAAAGTCAAGCGGCATTGATCTAAAAAGAGTTCGCTTAATTTTTATCGTGGCATCTACGGTGATTACCGCCTCTTCCGTATCAATGTGCGGACAGGTGGGCTGGATTGGTCTTTTGATTCCGCACTGCGCAAGGCTTCTTGTGGGAAGCAATAACCGTTTCGTCATTCCCCTATCCATAAGCTTGGGAGCCGGTTTTATGATTCTTATCGACACACTCTCACGCACCATTGCCGTGATTGAGCTGCCTTTATCGGTACTCACAGCCATTCTGGGTGCTCCGGTTTTTATAGGGCTTCTTAAGAAGTCGGGAAAGGGGGTCTTATGATTTTAAATGTGGAAAAGGGCTGTTATGGATATCCCGGAGGAAAACAGATTCTCAAAGATATTAATCTTACCGTAACGGAAGGAAAAATCCTTGCGGTGCTTGGAGCCAATGGAGTCGGCAAAACAACGCTTTTGAAATGCATGACGGGTCTTCTGTCATGGAGCAGCGGGCGCAGTTACCTTTGTGGAGAGGACATCGGCACGCTTAAACCCGGACAGATATGGTCTAAAGTTTCTTATATTCCTCAATCTCATTCATTTGCGTTTTCCTTTACCGGTCTGGAAATGGTTCTGCTCGGAATAAATGCGAAGTTGGGTCTTTTTCGGCAACCGGGAGAAAAAGATATGGAACTGGCACTGGATATGATGAAAAAAACCGGAATTGAACGTCTTGCCGACAAAGATTGTAATCAAATGAGCGGAGGGGAGTTACAGATGGTACTGATCGCAAAAGCTCTAGTCAATAATCCCGTGCTGCTCATTCTGGACGAGCCTGAAACGGGGTTGGACTTTCATAATCAACTCTCGGTATTGGATTTGATTTACCGCTTGGTGCATGAGAATAAGATTAGCGCAGTCATGAACACCCACTATCCGACAAATGCTCTGGCAATTGCGGACGATGCTTTTATTATGAATCGGGATAGGGGTTATGTCTGCGGAGATATCAACGAAATTCTCACGGAAGAGCATATTGCAAATTCATTTCGGGTTCATGTTGTCGTAAATGAAATAAAGTATAGGGATAAGACGGTGAAAAGCATAGTTCCGGTGGAGGTGATTTAATGAATGATTTACAGGAAATATATGAGCGTATCGGAAAGCTATACAGCAAATACGAAGAGGAATTTCCGATAATATCCGAGTTCATTCTGGAATACAGGTGGTTTATGTGTTCCGATACCAAGGGACGAGTCTCGCAGTGCCTTAGGGTAGGAAAAGAAAAATCTCCGGAGGAATATCGGAGGATTCTGCAAAAAGAGATAGGAAAACCTGCAAATCTGGTAATTGAGAATTTTTTTGAAATATATGACGAAACTTTAAGAGAACCCTTGGTCAGTCTTTTGAATCTTATAAGCAAATCTCTAAACACGGAAAAGAGGCTTACGGAGCGTGGGATTATAAGGCGGTCGGGTTTAGGATTTCCCTATGATGTTGCGGGAAAAAAAGTTGGAATAATAGGTTATGGTCTATATAACAACTTTTTCTTGGGGAAATGCGCAGAATTCCACGCCTTTGACCTTAGGCAGGAGAAAGGGCTTTTGAGTTATCGCATCGGAAAAAATCACATGGACATCTATCCTGAAGGGATTTGTTGGCATCTGGGTAAAAACGCCGAGGAATATGAAGATGAACTGAGAAAATTGGATATTGTACTCATGACGGGTTGCACAATTGTCAACAATAGTTACAGGCGTATTTTGAAACTGTGTGATAATGCACAAATCCGAGGTATATACGGACCCAGCAATGAACTTTGTCCCGATTATCTCTTTGACCTCGGATATAACTATATTTTCAGCGCATCGATCAGAAACAAGGAAGAATATCTTAAAACACAATTATCCCCTCTTCCTGAAGGTGCAGACCTTAGCTTTATGGATTTATACATTCTGAGCAAAAAATAAAATCTTAAAGTCATTTGCATAAAAAATTTATGGAAATTGCGCTTGAGCCTGCAAGATTAAAAGAGCGTCAGTTAAGTACCGACGCTCTTTTTTAATTTCCTGAATATGTCCGCCATTTTTTCCACATCCTCTTTGCTTGGGCATATGAAATAAACATTGCCCCAAATTGTGACGAAGCGAAGTTATATTCTTCTTCGGTTGACGCAATAACAAAGAAATGCTAGAATCAATCAGCAGAGCGTATTAAGGTTTTGCTTGTTTTAGGAAGTTTCAGACATGTTGTTTCTAAAGGAGGTACTTTTATGGTAAAACGTTATTCGTTGATTTCTCTAGGTATTTTCATTATGAGCGTTGCGCTTTATTTCTTTTTGATCCCTGCGGATATGGCAGTGGGAGGAGTGTCAGGACTCGCTATGGTAATTCAGGCGCATTTTCCGGATTTTCCCATATCTGCACTTCTTTTGGTTCTGAACGGAATTTTATTTATCATAGGTTTCTTAGCAATCGGAAAGGAATTCGGAGCAGCTACGATTTATTCATCGGTTCTTACCAGCGGAATTTTTTTCGTATTCGAGCAGCTATTCCCGAACCCCTCCGTCACGGGGGATATTTTTATCAACCTCGTCTATGGAATTTTAATTCAGGGCGTAGGTATGGCAATAGTGTTTTTCCAAAACGCCTCCACGGGAGGAACGGACATCTTGGCAAAAATCTTAAATCGCTACACCTATTTGGACATAGGAAAGGCTTTGTTTTTGTGTGACTCTTTGATAGTTATTATGGCGGCGCTCACTTTCGGTATGGAAAAGGGACTTTATGCGTTTCTCGGTATCCTTATGAACTCTTTTATTATCGACGGAATGATTGCAAAGCTCTCAAGCAAGCTCAACCTTGTGATTATGACTTCAAAAGTCGATGAAGTCAACGACTATATCATAAATAAAATTGACAGAGGAACAACCCTCTATGAAACGGAGGGCGGGTTCTCCAGAGAGTCTAAACTCGTTATAAACACAGTATGTAATCGTAAGCAGTTTTATGATATCAAAAAATATACGACCAAACTCGACCCCAATGCTTTCATCTTTACGGCTCAGCTTAACGACGTGGTGGGAAACGGTTTTACATTCTTCTTGGATTGATTTAAGATGTTTTTTTTAGCGGCGACAATCTTTAAGTATATCTTTATTTTCGTGATTTATTTCTTCGTCTATCAGGTGATAAGGTTGATGGTGTCGGATATTAAATCACAGAATAACGAGCCTGAAAGGGGAGCGTACTTAAAGCTTATAAATCGCAGAGAAGCTTTGCCTTTTTCAATAAATGAGCATTATTCCCTTTCATCTCTCCCGTTTTCCATCGGCAGAGAATCGTCCAATACTATGGTCATAAATGACTCCTATGTTTCCAAAAAACACTGTGAGATTACGAATAAAGAAAAAGTTTTTTTTCTGAGGGATTTGAATAGTGCAAACGGAACCTTTTATAACGGCGAGAGGTTGAAAGATGCGGTGAAGCTTAAAGACGGGGATAAAATAGGAGTGGGAGAGGCGAGATTTTTATTTGTAAGCGGTGAGGAGAGATGACAAAAAAAATACCTGAATTTTTGCTGCTTTTATTTCAATTTCTTTGTCTGGTGCTGCTCGCCTTTGCAATCCTTGAAAAGGGGTCAAATTCTTTTATGCCTCTTTGGTTGTTTTTAGGAATTGCCATCTTGCTTTTTTTTGCAAGAAGAATTTTACAAAGGAGAAATATCGGCTATATTTTTCTTATGATTTCTTTTTTGTCAAGTCTCGGTATTCTTATGATTTACCGTTTGGACAACGAGGCGGGAATTAAGCAGGGAATTTTTTTAATCTTAGCTGTGGCGGTGTTTTTTTCAGTAACTTTTATTTTCAACCGCTATCCTCATCCGGAATTTTTATTTTATCCTCTGATACTTTTCTCTATTTTATTGTTTGTTGTAACTCTTATTTTGGGAAAGAGAGTATGGGGAGCTGTAAACTGGATTGATTTGAAGTTTATAAAATTTCAACCTGCGGAAATTATAAAGCTTATAACGGTCTTTTTGCTTGCCGTATTCTATGGTCACCCCGAGGCGGTTCTTTTTCATAGACTTGGCGACGGACAGGGTGGCATTAAGATTTTTGAGAGAGAGCGTGCGCTTTTCATTCCTATTCCGAAAAAATTCCCCGTGGAATTTCTCAACAAGGCTTTTGAAAAAAACGGAGGATTCTTTATTTCCGTTTTCATCTACATCGAGATCGGATTTTTATTCCTGCAAAAAGATCTCGGAATGGCTGTTTTGTTTTTTATAACCCTCTTTGCAGTGCAGTTTGTGTACGAAAAAGAGAGAAAGCTTCTGTGGATTCACATCTTGCTCGCCGTCTTGGGTTCGGCAGCGGCATTTTTTTTATTCAATCACGTGCGAGTGAGGATTGATGCTTGGTTAAGACCTCTCGCTTTTGCGGACGGAAAGGGTTATCAGATTACGCAATCTCAAATCGCCATAGCTTGTGGAGGTTTTTTCGGGAGCGGAGTGGGGCTTGGTTATCCGAAATATATTCCTGCGGTGAAAACCGATTTTATTTTCTCCGCAATTTGCGAAGAAATGGGAATTTTTATGGGAATAGCCGTGATTTTAGTCTTTATGCTGCTTGTGTATCGAGGTTTAAAAATTGCCTTAAAAAAACCGGGAACATTTCGAGGAATTTTGGCTCTGGGGCTTTCCGTGCTCTTAGGAGCTCAAGCCTTTATAATAACGGCGGGAGTAACCCGAATGATTCCTATGACGGGTATAACATTGCCCTTTGTGAGCTACGGAGGAAGTTCTTTGCTTACAAGTTTTGTGCTAGTGGCTCTTTTGGAGGTTGCAGACAATGCGGACTGAAAAAAGAAGATTGCTTGTGGTGTTATTTATTCTCTCCGTAAGCTTTGTGGCACTAATAATTTATCTTAACCTTTTTTTGTTGTTTAAAGGTGAAGCCTATTTAAAACTTTCATACAACAGAAGAAATCTTGCTCTTGAGCAAAGCGTGAAACGTGGGAGAATAGAGGATAGAAATGGAGTTGTAATAGCCGACACGCTTGAAGCAAAGAACGGATTTCAAAGGGATTATAAATACCCGAAAACCTATTCTCATATCGTGGGGTATAACAGTTTGGATTATGGAAAAGCGGGACTTGAACAGACTTACAACCTTATGCTGCTGGGATTTTCCGGAAATTTTGCAGTAGATGAGGTAAAAAAAATCACCGGCATAAATCAAGGATATGATTTGAGACTTTCCATAGACCACGAATTGCAAACCTTTGCTCGTGAAAAACTTTTAAGAGGCAAGGGGGCAATTCTTTCAATGGATCTCAAAAACGGGGATCTTTTATGTATGGCGTCCTATCCCGACTTCGACCCTGCAAAGGTTGCGGAAAGCTGGAAAGAGCTTACCGAAAGGAAGGATTTTCCGCTCGTCAATCGGGCAAGCAGCGGTTTATATCCCCCGGGCTCTATTTTTAAAATAATTTCAGCAAATGCTCTGCTCTCCCATATAGACCCCGATGAAATTTACCGCTCAAACGGAGAGGAAAAAGTGGGCGGATATGTCTTTCACGACTCGAAAAAGGGAGGATATGGAGATATAAATTTGAAAGACGCTTTCAAGTTTTCTTCAAATACCTACTTTGCAAGGATGAGCACTCGTCTTACCGAGTCGGATTGGCAGGAGTCGGTCAATGAATTTGAACTTAACGATCCGCCCGACTTCGATATCTATGCCAAAAAACTTGATGTCAATTTCAAAGACCTATCCGAAGTGGAAGTGGCGGCAGCGGCAATCGGTCAGGGAAAACTTCTTGTAACTCCCCTGAGTATGCTTGAGATGGTTTCAATAGTGGCAAATGACGGAGTCTTTATAAGACCGAGGCTCGTAAAAAAAATCATCTCTCCAAAGGGCAGAGAGATGGAAACCGCTCTTAAAAGGGGCATAACTTCCATTTCCAAAAGAAATTGTCTTGCCATAAAGGAGATGATGAGAGAAAGCGTGAAAAGCGGTACAGGTAAGCGTGCGGAATTGAAAGGGGTTGAGGTTTGCGGAAAGACCGGAACTGCTGAAAATTCCGGCAAAGTTCATTCGTGGTTTGTGGGATTTGCGCCGGAGGATAATCCAAAAGTTGCGGTATGCGTGCTGCTTGAGGAGAGCGGTAAGACGGGAGGTGAGGCGGCGGCACCGATTGCAGGGGAAATTTTGAAAAAAGCATTGGAGATAAAGGAGGAATGAGTATGGAAGCGAAGGAAAGAAGTTCAGTTGAAAAGATTTATAAATGGGCAGTGGAGGATATTTTCGCAACCGATGAGGATTGGGAGAGAGAATACTCCGAAATTCAGGAAAGAATAAAGGACATTGAAACATTTAAAGGCAAGCTCTCGGACAAGGAAACTTTTAAAAAAGCTATGAAGACAAATCTTTCCATTATGCAGAGATTGGATCGCCTTTATATTTACTCGAGTATGAAAAATGACGAGGATACAAGAGTTGCAAAATATCAGGCTATGAATAACAAGGCTCAGGAATTGTTTGCAGCTGCCGCCGCTTTGGCATCTTTTATAGAGCCGGAAATCATAAGTCTCGGAAAGGAAAAATTTGACGATTTCATAGAGAAGGATTCGGCAATCAAATTTTATGAGCACTATCTGGATAATATTTTCCGAAAGCAAAAGCATATACTAAGCGACAAGGAAGAAAACATACTGAGCGCATTATCTCCTGCACTGAATGCAGTTGATGAAGTTTACGGGATTTTTTCCGATGCGGATCTCACATTCCCCAATGTGAAAAATTCCAAAGGCGAAGAAAGGGAACTTACGGGAACAAACCTCACTCTGCTCTTGGAATCCGACGACAGAACCTTGAGAAAAAATGCTTATGAGGTTTATTACGAGCGTCTTGGAAGTTTCGGGCGCACTGCGGCGGGAATGCTTCAAGGTTGTGTGTCAAGGCATATCGCATTATCAAAGCTCAGAGGATATCCGAGCGCAAGAGCCGCCGCTCTCGACTATAATAGCGTGCCCGAGTCGGTATATGATCGCCTTGTTGAGGCTGTTCATAATAAAATTTCTTCACTGCATAGTTATGTATCCCTTAGAAAGAAATCCCTCAAGATAGAAGATCTCAAGATGTATGATATATACACCCCCATTGTGGAAGACGTGGACAAAAAATATTCCATAGACGAGGCAAAGGAAATAATTCTCGGTGCATTAAAACCCATGGGGGAAGAGTATTGCAATATAGTAAACTCCGCATTTAAAGAACGTTGGATTGACTACTATGAAAATCCGGGCAAAAGGGGAGGAGCATATTCAGGAGGTTCGTATGATACAAAGCCTTACATTCTCTTGAATTATCACGGGAACTTGGACAATGTGTTCACTATGATTCACGAGTTGGGTCATTCAATTCACTCTTACTTTTCCAGAAAAAACAATGACTTCTTATATGGGAGTTATCCCATATTCTTGGCGGAAATCGCTTCGACTACCAATGAAATGCTTTTGAACGAGTATTTAATCAGACACGAAAGTGATCCCGAAGTCAAAAAGTATCTGTTAAATCATCTTATGGATTCTTTCAAAGGCACTCTCTACCGTCAGACTATGTTTGCGGAATTTGAGCAGTCCATTCATGCGCAATATCAGGAGGGAAAACCTCTGACTTCCGACGGACTCAGAGAGGAATATCGAAAGCTTAATCATTTCTATTACGGAGAGGATATCGAAAGCGACGAACTGATAGGAATGGAATGGGCAAGGATACCCCATTTCTATTATGATTTTTATGTATTCCAATATGCGACGGGAATTTCCGCAGCGTCCGCCTTTTACAAGAGGATTCTTGACGGAGGAGCAGAAATGGCAAATATCTATATAAACAACTTCCTAAAGAGCGGAGATACAAAATATCCCATTGAAACTTTAAAGACCGCAGGACTTGATATGAATGATCCGAAAGTTGTGGAGGACGCATTGTCAGTTTTCCAAAATGCCATAGATGAGTTCGGAAAAATTAAATAAGATACAAAAAAAAGGACTGTTTTTCACAGTCCTTTTTCAGTCATACCTTCTGATCACCCGATCGGAAAGCCCCGCAAAGCAATAACTTGAATATAGAGAAAATCCGATGTGATAAATAATGGTAATCGACCTTTCGATTAAACTCTCAAGAGTGTCTTTTGGGATTAAAAACGTTTCTTCGTGGATTGAATAGCCAAGCTCATCATATGTAAGAACCATTTGCCCGTCTATATCTCGGTTTAGGCGCATAACCTTTTCTTTTATAAACTTTTCCGTGAACTCCTCTGAGAAGCCCATAATAATTTTTGAAAGCGGCTCATCTCTCATAAGTTCGGCTCTTAATATGGCTTTAAATCTCTCAATCTTCAAATCTGTGGAAATCTCACGCTTCAAACTTGAGAATGGCTCTCTCTCTTTTATTATTGAATTTTTAACCATCAAAAGTTCCAACGTATTTGCTTTTTTCATCATCTCAAATCCGTCGTGATAACCCAAAAAAGAAAAAACTGTCTCAAGTCTTGCAAAATCATCTCTTAACCCTGAGATAAGCGTCTTCTTTATATTGTGTTTCAAACCGTAAGAATAACTTTTGAAATAACGATTTAAAAGCCCGTTAAACCGCCTCTTAATAATTCCTGAAGGTTCAAGCCGATATAGCGAGCCTGTCATTATGGAACATTCAAGGGCGTTGAAAAAACAATTGTCGTCCCTCTCATAAAGAAAGCGATCAATCAATCTGTCTCTAAGCTGATAATTCAAAGCGTACACGAAAATACCTCCCAAACCTGCTTGGGATTATTTTACAATATTTTTCGGTTTGTAGCCTTTAACAAAAAATAATATTCTCTTTACGAAAACTTAATAAGTTCTAAACGGTGAATTTTTGTTTGAGAGATTGTCCACCAACTCGTCCACTGTGAGGTCTTTGGGGATTGTGTAGGTGCCGTAAATCAATTTTTTTGAAACTTTTCCGCTCTTGACTTTTTCCAAAAATTCCTCTCTGCTGCATATCCCTTCAAGTGCAAGCAATCTCGCTATCTGTTCGGAATTCATTCCCATTTTTATGGTGAAACTTATTGTATTGCCGCTTTTTTCTGTAAGCTGTTCCGATTTTTCAGATGAAGCCTTTTTATCAGGCTCAACTTCAATTTCATCCGCAGGATTTTCTTTTTTAGTGGACGGTTTTTCTTCGGATTCGGTCTGCTCGGTTTCCGAAACTGTTTTTTTTTCGCTTGGCTCAGATTTCGCCTCCTCTTTATACTCAGGCTTTTCTTTTTTTGGAGGCTGTTCTTCAAGAGGTTTCGTCTGTTCGCTTTTTGCGTCGGATTTTATCGTTTTGTCCTCGTCCTTATTTTCAGCTATTTTTTTCTCATCGTTTTTTCCCTCGTCGACACTTGGAGAAATTAGGTTTTGTTTTTCCGATTCGAGCTTTATTTCCGTGCGCATTTTAATCTCTTTAAGTTCCATTTCCATTTTCAACAAATTCTTTTTTATTTCATTCCTGTATAAAAAATTCGACAAAAACACCAATGCCATTCCCAATATGAATAGCACTAAAGAAAGCTTTTTCATTTTTCCTCCTCATTAAAAGAAATCAGCAAAAAATCCGATTCGTCGTCATACATATACGTATATCTATGAATTCTTACTCCGGATTCTCTGACAGCTTCCGCAATCCATACCCTTATCGAAGCTTCTTTATGAGGAAAATTCCATAGCAGAAGCTGTAAATCGGACTCTCCCGTCTGCAAGGTTCTTTTAACCTCTCTTTTTAATTCCTCAACACCCTTGCACACCAGATTATTCCTGAAAAAATAATTGTCCTCGGTGGATTCGGCTTTGGGATATATTTTTTCCCATTCATGATTTTTGGAAATCATTTCGTCCGTGGTCAGAAAATAAAAATAGAGAGTGAAGTCAACATCAAAATCCGGATTTTGATCATTCCATGTTGTGTCAATATGATAATACTTTCCGTTAATCTTTACCATATTCCAAGCATGCGGCACTCCCTTTCCCTTTCCGTATATCAAAAGGGACGAAACACCAAGCTCGTCAAGCAAAAGTTTCAGTGCTTTCGCATATCCGTCACATACGGCAACTCCTTTTGCGAGAGCGCCGTAAGCATCATGCGAAGAACTCAGCTCCACAAGGTTTTCACCGGTAATGGTCTTATCATAATTGACCCTTGATATCAGATAGTCGTGGGCCGCTTTTGTCTTTTCATAATCGTCGGAAGCCGTTTTTCTTATTTCTTCGGCGGCTGTTTTCACAACTCTTTCAACCGTTTTTGCTTTTTCTCTGCGAGTGCTTTGAGGTTCTCCGTATTTAAATTTCATAATTCCCGGATAATAGTCGGCACCCTGAAAAGAAAAAGATTTTGGTGAATTTAGAAACGCTCTTTCGGCAATTTTAGTCATCCTGTCCGATGACACGAAAAACAAATCAGGAAACATAATTGCAAAGTCCGATTGATTTTCAAGACCTTTAAGTATTTTTTTAAAGGCTGAGTTCTCCCATTTATCACTGAAACTTATATTCTCATCAATATTTTTTTCCGGAGTTTTTTTCAGATCCAATGCGAAAAATACCACAGCCCCTAAAGCTGCTATAACAAGCACCGACAAAAATATTATTAAAAACTTTTTCATCAAATTTCCTTAAGCCTTTTCTCATAAAGATTTAATTGTTCTTCGCTGAAGACGCAAAAAATTATCTTTTGCAAATTTCTCTTTTCCGACAAAAAATCCAATACCGCTCTGACGGAAATGTCGCACGCCTCTTCTTTAGGGAAGCTGTACACTCCGGTTGAAATTGAAGAAAAGGCCACGCTTTCTAAGGCGTATTCCTCCGCCAGAGCCAGAGATTTTTTATAGCAGCTGTATAGTTCTTCCCTGTCTCTTTTGCTGTCGGAAAAGATCGGTCCCACTGTGTGGATTACATATCTTGACGGAAGATTTCCCGCCGTGGTTATAACGGCATCTCCCGTAGCACAGCCTCCAATTTTTTTGCAAGCTTCAAGTATCTTCGCTCCGCCTTTTCTATGAATTGCGCCGTCCACTCCTCCTCCGCCGAGAAGTGAATTGTTTGCGGCGTTGACTACGGCATCGACTTTTAGAGTCGTAATATCCTGCCTTATGGCTTCAAGCTTCGTACCGTTGTAAGTAATCATAATATCCCTCCAAAAATAAAAAGCCCCGAAGGGCTTTATTTGAGCAGGTCTGTAAGCCGTGTTCTGTCTCGGATATTCATCTATCTGGATTCTTTGTTGCCAAAGAATTCTAGCGACCTACTCTGCTTTCAGGCGGGCAGCCTTAGCAACTTGGTCTTGCTCCGAATGGGGTTTACACGGCAGCCCCATCTCTGAGGCTCCGGTGAGCTCTTACCTCGCCTTTTCACCCTTACCTTTTGGCGGTTATTTTCTGTTGCACTATCCTTAGAGTCGCCTCCACCGGACGTTATCCGGCATTCTGCCCTATGGAGCACGGACTTTCCTCACTGTTAAGTGCGAATACCCAACCTACTCGGGGCGATTATAACACAGAAAGTTCCGCCTGACAATTAAGCCGATTTAAGCTCGCACGACAAACGCACGAAAAATAATCCCAACCAAATTCCTACACCAAATCAAAAAAATATTTCAAACTTAGAATATCAAATGCATAATAAATGCACACCAAAAAAAGTCCTTAATATCTACAAAGACAAGTGGACAACATCATCTCCTATAAATTTATAATACTCTCTAAGTGTTTCTCTGGGTTTGTTCCGATTACAAATCGTTTCTTCCTCAAACTTAAAGGTTTACTTCCAACTTCCATCAGCTTCAGGATATTTAACGATAGCTTTCTTAAGATATTCAAATTGTATGCAGCCTGTTTTTCTAAAGTATGATTCCCATCTTCATGAAACGTTACATCTAAATGCCAATGATAGCTCTCAACCATCCAATGACCTCTTATTGCTCTTGCTGCTTCCTCAATCCCAGATTTTAAGCTGCTTATGAAATACCTTTCTTCTGTCTTTTCTTTTCCGTCTTCTTCTATTATTGTATTTCGTGTTAATAGTATGGAGCGTAAGCCTTAAGAAAATATCAAAAAATAATAAGTTATTTCTAATCAACCTTCTACGAAATTCCTATGTTTTCTTTTTTAAGCTATCCTATTATGAATTGTAGATTATCTAACAAGTATGTTATTCAGAAAGAGCAATTTTTTGAGCCAATCCTCCAAATCCATGAGTTATTAATAATAAACTACTTTGCAATCATATTTTTCCGCTATATCATCTAAAATGAGGGGATCATTAAGAAATACAAGAATTATATCTCCTCCGTACATAAAAGCTGTTACATATAATTTTGACAGCGAAAATTGTTTTAAAACAATATTTTCATGCTTTATGGATTTGACAATTTTTTCTAATGAATTTCCTTTTATTCTACCGATAAAATTAGTACTGATTTTTTGATTATCATCAATAAAGTATTCATATTTCTTAAACTCTTTTTTGATAAGTGGATAGTCTTTATATAAAGCATTATTCCAATTGAAGCCATCATAAGCCATATCATAAATTTGCCTGTTGCGTCCCAAAAATTCTTTAAAACTTTCTCCCCTAAATGACAACAAGGGCAGCGTAGTGTGAACATCTCCAATAACATCAGTAATATCAAGATCTTTAAATTTACGCATATCAAACAATGTTCCCGCAGATATTATATTAAGATTCTGTGATTCCATAATAATTTGCATCACACGATAATTCATATCCATTATCATGTCTACCTTATCTTCATTGATGCACTCATATCTTATATATCCGATTGAATCACCACTCATTAACCCAATACCATCAACATCATGGAATCCCATTCTGTATATTTTATCAAGTTTTTCATGACTGTTTTCTAAAACATTTAGATTTTGGTATCTTATAAAGTCAAAATAATTCTTTGTTTTTTCTTTTATCTTTTGTCTCCAAAATAAATCATTTAATTCTTCAACCAATATATTTAGTGATGACTGATCGCAAATATTGTGGTCAACAAAAATATTAAGATATCTGCCGCCCTTGCCATTATTTATAAAGCAATAGAACATTATACCTTCATTTTTAGTCTTCAAGTAATCAATTATTTTCCCTATAATATCCTCATCTATATCTGCTATATATTCTCTTAAATCAGCAATATACCTGTTTGGTATTGCGAATTTCACTGATTTATCTTTGACAATATATGCAGATAATAAATTATTATTTGCAATATATTTTTCTAATTGATACTCCAAATCAGTTTTTGAAGCTTTTTCCGGTATTCTAATATTTTCAAACAATATTTGAGAAAAGTTGCCAACATAGTAGCACTTCTGGATATAATAGGTATCGAATAAAAAATACTCTTCATCTTTTAAATGTAAAGAATGAACCAAAATATTATCAAAAATAGACTCTGTAATATCTACTTTGAGTAACTCTTCCCTACCCCAAAATTTTTCTTTTAGTAATTCTTCACACATAGCTTTTGGAGTTCTATACGTCTGAATAATATTGTAGCTAATTTCTACACCAAATAACTTTTCCAAAGATACAATAACTTCAATCTGCTCTAAAGAATCAATAGAATAATCTGAAATCAAATCTGTATCCCAAAAGACAGCTTTATCCAATACCTCACTAAGCACTTCTAAAATTTTAACCTCTTCTAAGCTTTTCTCTGCATCTGCTTTTTCATTTTCTTGATTTTGAATTGTATAATTGACATCATAATAAATTGTTTCCAATTTTTTTACATCAGTTTTTCTATTTGCATTTAAAGGTATTTCGTCTATTTCTATATATTTATGAGGGAGCATATACGTCGGTAAATATTCTCCCAATTTTAACTGCAATGTTTCTAGAGAATTTAACATATTTTTTTCAACAAATGTTATTATTTTTTTATTTTTATAAATTGTTTTACTGCAATTCACTTTCTCTATATCATAAATTGCCGCATCAATTTCGCCCAGTTCTATTCTCATACCGTTTAATTCTACTTGATTGTCTTTTCTGCAATCAAAAACAAATTCACCATCTTTAAAATACGCATAATCTCCGGTTAAGTAATACTTTACACCACTTATATCTTTTATTTTTTGCAAATTTAATTCCAAATCGTTTAAATATCCCATAGTCAAACCATCACCGGAAATAGCAATCTCTCCATATTCCGACACCTTTTCAAAATTATCATCTATCAGAACGACATTCACACCCGGTAACGGTTTACCAATAGGAATTTTATTGTCAATTGCTTTCTTAACTTCACATCCGATAGCATATATAGTGGTTTCTGTGGGACCATAAAAATTATAAAAATGGATACCAGATTCCTGTATGTAACCAGAAATCACATTGGGAAGCAATTCTTCACCAGCAAGAATAATGTGCTTTAGTTTCGTATTTGCAAGAGGTTTGTTAAGTAACTTAACCAATGAAGCAAATGCCGATGGAGACAGAGCAATATGCGTTATATTTCCTTCGAATAAAATGGTGTTTAATTTTTTGAATTTTTCTACTCCATTTACTCCCTCAATAAATACTATTTTTCCCTTACCATACAACCACGACAATATCTCATGAAATGAAACATCAAAAGATACTGGAGTTGAAACAATAAATCTGTCGTCGGTATCAAAACTTACTAGTTGTTGCATTGTTTCCAATATCCAATTCAAATTTTCATGTTTTACACAAACGCCCTTAGGCTTTCCTGTAGAACCGGATGTCATTAACAGGTAAGCTACATCCTTTCCCTTCGGATAATTGTTCAGAAGCGGGCTAACATTGCATGTATTATATGACTTGAAATCAATTCTCACCTGTTCGACAAAAGTCTCCTCGTCATCAATTCGTGAAACAACTTTATGTACTCCAATGCTATCCAGAATATATTCAAAACGTTTTTCAGGAAACCCAGGCTGTATAGGAGTGTAAACTTTGTTTGCCTTCCAAATTCCTATCATGCAAACAAGGTAAAACAGATCACATTTTGAATACACCGGAACATATTCATAACCACAAAACTCTTTCTCAACTTCCCTTTTAATTACATCAGAATATGAATCAATTTCTCCTATTGTATACTCCCTGTCACCTTTTATAGCAATTACTCTTTTGGGAGTTAGTCTCAAAATTTTTTCATACATTTCAAATATACTCTTTTTCATAAGCTACCTCCTTAGCGGATTCATTATAGATATCAACTTATACTTGTTTTTTATATTTCGGTTGATTCCCCAATCCAAATCCTCTATTTTTTCATCTACAAACAAGGCTGAGCTTAATATCTCACGTTTATCCCCGCTATAAATTTCCAGCAAATTCTTGCAAGTTATTGAGCCGAACAAATATTCTACCTTTACATCATTTTTTTTGATTAACGAAAGGCTTTCCTTTTCCTTTTCTGTTAACTTCATTCCTATTAAGGAATATATGAAACTTACTCTTTGGCATTTCAAGCATTTACCACACGGACTCCCATCTCTTTCGGGAGTCCAACAGGAATTAAACTGTCTAAGTCCCTCCTCTCCGTATTCTTTTCTAAGAATATTATAAATTGAAAAAGAGGTGAGAGAAGCTAATGGTACGAAGACTCGAAATTTACTTAATCCGTAAAAATGCATCAGTCTCTCAAAGCATTTTAAACTTTCATATGTTTCAAGCAAATCATATTCAAAAACAGGGTTTCCTTGCTCATCAAAAACATACGAATTAACCACATCAAATTGCAGTCCAATTGTCAAAGAAGCAGGATAACCCGATTGAACAGAAAAATATGGTATAGCAAAACAGCAATGCAAGTCCTCTTCCTGATAATAATCTCTGTTGTTCAGCTCATAAAATTTTGATGTAGCTATTAAATTATATTTGTCATAATCAATAATATCAATTCTCTCATTATAGTCATTTAAAAAATCCTCAGTTTCGAAATCGATTTTAAACTTACGTATCTCCTTAAATTCGTCTTTGATGATTTCCAGACAGAGCGTGGAATCTTTTCCACCGGAATAACCGATAAAATTTATCTCTGGATTCAAAAAAATATCTTTATATTTAAAATTCTCAGCAATGTTTCTATAAACAATAATTGGTTTTTTCATTGCTAAATTGTGGTTTATCTTTGAATAATAAACAAAATTATCAATTTCTCCCTGAATATAGTCAGCTTCATATTTTGAAATTTCAAAATCAACTAAAATCTCCTCAACGTTTAATGTCATCATTATACTGTATCGTAAAAGCGTAATAAGAACCAACCTTTTCCCTACATCGGTTCCCGCAGTTATGCTCTTAAACGAATACGAAACTATTACACCTCCATCTTCGCCAAACACATCTAATGAAATTGAATAATCATCCATTTTCTTCCTAATGGTTATTTTGCCTCCCATCACACCATTCCTCCTTTATCTTTTGTTGAAATTCATGTGTCTCAATATATTTATCATACCCACAATCTTTTGAATTTTCATTTCAGTAATGTTAGTTAGATTCACTCGGATTGCAAGACCCATCTCTGAAGAAAAATAATTCCTCGAACCCATTATCAAACTGATGCCCCCTCTCATCACTAATTCTCGGAGATTTTCAAAATTATCTAAAAAATCATATCTAATATCACTAAAATACATGGTCATAAAGCAACCTCTGACATTTTCATCAAAGTCAACCTCATATTTCTGACAAATGTCTTTTAATTTAATAAACCCATTTCCTGTATCCTTACAAAATATCATTTTTTGATGATAATAATTCTTTGATAAAAAATGACGAATAGCTTCATAATTAGACCACGACAAACAACCAGAGATCACATCTGTCCAGTGACGCATTGACTCTATGTATCGTTTATCAGCAATCACACATGAAAACTTAACACTGTTAATACATATCGATTTGTGAGGCGAGCATATCCCTATTGAGTTGTCATAACAATTAAAATTTCTTATCAACTCACTTCCTAGCAACGAAATAGAGTCGTCAAAAACAACTATGTTCCCATTTTCAAGAAGATTAGTAAAAAATTCAATCTCTTTATTATTGTAGTACACTCCAGTACAATAAACAGGGCTGGTAATCCAAACTATATCATGTTTCTTGATATCCGAAATGTCCTTATAATCAATATAATAACCATCTTTACCCTTCCTTAAATAAAAAACGGAATACTTGACTCCTAGATTTTTACAAGCAAAAACAACCGAAAAATATACTGGCGCAATAATTGCAATTCGCCTGTTTAAATTTTGCTTCAAAACGTTTATCAAAGAATAAATAGATATGGTTCCAGTAGATGTAAACAGAATCTCCTTATTAGTATTTTGTGCTTCACCGCACATCACATCTAGAACCTCTCGTTTTAACCCATCATCAATTTCATACGGAAGAATATAATCAAGCTGCTTAACCTCACTCCCGCAATTATATATCTCAAGCATCTTGAGCGCAAGCTCGGGATCGGCATTCCAATTTGATACTTTATATACGCTCTCATTATTCTTAGAATGATATTCTCTCTCAAGCATTTCAATATCACCGATATAATCTTCTGTATTAAAATCAATACCCATATCATGCCTCCAACTTAGTACAAATTTTCCAACTGATTTTCCATATACTCATAACCCTATGTGTTAACGCATCAAAACAAAAAGAGCTGGTATGATTGTATACCAAAAATAAGGAAAAAAAAGCTTTTTATAAATTTTTTCCACGACATGTAACTTGTATTATTAAGTGCAAGATAAACCAAACCATAAAATGTATATTTTGCAGTGTGATAGTCGTATGTTTATTTGCTATTGCAATTTTTATTTTTATATGTTTTGATATAATCACGCTGTGAAGATTGTAAAAAATAAGGAGGACATAATGATTATCGATCTTAGAAGGGAAGCTTGTGCGTCTTTGATTGTGGACTTACAGGGAAATCTTTTCCGAATGATGAAAGAGTATGACGAAATTTTGAAGAAAGCGAATATAATGCTCAAGGTTTGCGAAAGAATGGAAATCCCTTTGCTCTTGACGGAGCAATACAGAAAGGGTTTAGGAGCGACCGATCCCCTTTTGAATATCCCTGCTGAAGGAACTTATGCCTACGAGGACAAATCCACTTTTTCTTCTTATACGGGTGCAATAGAAAAAAGACTTTTGGAACTGCAAAAAAAGTATGTGATAATATCGGGAGTGGAAGCACATATTTGCGTCTGGCAGACAGCTCGTGATTTATTAAAGAACGGTTTTATTCCCGTAGTGCTTGAAGATGCAATTGCTTCGAGAGACCCCATAAACAAACAAAATGCCGTTGCAACGATAAGACAGATGGGAGGAGCTGTTTTGAATTTGGAAACGGTGCTTTTTGATTTGCTTAAAGCTTCTACCGACCCTTTGTTTAAGGAATTTTCCAAGTTAATAAAATGATGGAAAAAGAGGTAAAGCTTCTTGATGTGAATGTGGAGGATATGGAGAAGCTGCTTTTGGAAAAGGGAGCCGTTTTGTTTTCTGACGAAAATCAATTAAATAGGATATTGGACACCTCCGATAATAAAATCAGACAGACCCTGCCCGGATATCTGAGGATTCGCTCGTCCGTAAATCTTATGAATGGTGAAACACATACCTTTCTGACTCTTAAAAAGAAACATTTCGTGGAAGGGTTGAGAGTTTATGAAGAAACTGAAACGGAAATATCCGATATAAACTCCACAATAGCGATTTTTGAAAATCTTGGCTACAAGGTGGTAAACCAAAACGAAAAGAAACGCAAAAGCTTCAAATACCAAGATGTGCGTTTCGATTTGGATGTGTGGGACGAGGAGATGAAACTTAACCCTTATTTGGAGATAGAAGTGCCTTCAAAAGAAAGGCTTGAAGAAATCATAGAGGAATTCGGTTTTGATCGCAAAAAAATTTCAACTAAATCAATAAGAGATATTGTGAGTGAACAAAATGGATAAGTTTTTAATAGTTGACGGTTCGTCTTTGGTCTTTAGGGCTTTTTATGCCCTACCCCTCCTCAAAAGCACAAAAGGTACTTACACAAATGCAGTATATGGATTTTTGAATATGTTTCTAAAGCTCGTTGAGGAAGAAAAACCAAAATATGCAGCC
This sequence comes from uncultured Tissierellia bacterium, assembly GCA_963552605.1. Lineage (GTDB taxonomy): Bacteria > Bacillota > Clostridia > Tissierellales > Peptoniphilaceae > CAUVKI01. The sequence continues at coordinate 17,318 of CAUVKI010000010.1, read as the reverse complement.
GTGTTGTTTGACAGAAAAGCTCCCACCTTTCGTCATGAAGTCTATAATGAATACAAGGGTACAAGAAAACCTACGCCCTCGGAATTGGCTGTGCAGTTTCCCGTTTTAATGGAGATTTTGGAGAATTTAGGCATAGTTTGTATGGCTATGGACGGCTATGAGGCGGACGACCTTGCAGGCACTCTTTCCCGAATAGGAGAGGAAGCGGGACTTGATGTTTTGTTGGTCAGCGGAGATAGGGATTATTTGCAGCTTGCGGGAAAAAGAACCATTGTACGTCTCACCAAAAAGGGAATTTCTCAAACGTCTGATTACAATGAAGCTGCGATTTTTAAGGAATACGGCATTAAACCTGAACAGTTGATAGATTTGAAAGGTTTGATGGGAGATGTTTCTGATAACATACCGGGAGTGAAAGGAATTGGAGAAAAGACCGGGCTCAAACTAATCGGAGAATATGGAACCCTTGAAAATTTATATGGAAATTTGGAAAACATTTCAGGAAAGAAGCTTAAGGAAAATCTTTCGGACGGAATGCAGTTGGCATTTTTGAGCAGAAAGCTTGCAACGATTACAAGATACGTTCCTATTGATGAGAATATTGAAGCATACAGACCCCGTGAGAAAAATCTTCCTTTTCTTAAACGAAAATTTGATGAATTGGAATTTAGAAGTCTTGAGAGATATGTTTCAGAAGCTCCGAGTTTAAAACTTTCCAATTATGATTATGAGATTATAAGCACAGATGCTATAAAATCAAAACTTTTGAAGTCGGGAGAATATTCTTTTGTGCTCTTTACGGATACCGGAGATTATAGGTGTGAGAAAGTTTTCTCCGCAGCATTCGCCACAGAAGAAAGCAAGGCTATGTTGCTGTTTTTGGGAGAAAATGAAGTTCTGAGCGATTATAGGGAGTTGTTTGAAAACGATATCCGAAAAATCACTCACAATAAAAAAGAAGCCGAGTTTTTGCTAAGAAGTGCCGGCATAGAAGCAAGAGAAATAACGGGAGATACGGAGATTTTAGGTTATCTTCTCGACCCCTCCCGTGTGTCCTATACTCTTGATAAGCTTTGCGAGTTGTATTTGGGGGAAAAGGGAATAAGCTCCGAAGAAGTACAGGGAAAAGGCGCAAAGTTGATTTCTCTTTCAAAAGTTTCCAAAGAAAAACTTTCAGCCTATATGGCTTTTTCAGCACTTGCCGTTATCAGACTTCATTCGGTGATGAAGAGGGAATTGCCCCCCTGTGAGGTTAAACTCTATGACGAGATGGAAATCCCGCTTGCCTCGGTATTATGTGATTTAGAGCTTACAGGATTTAAGCTTGACGGAAAAAAACTTGAGGAACTTAAAAGAAGTTTCCTAGGGGAGATTGAGCGACTTACGGAAGAAATCTATGACTATGCGGGAGGAAGTTTCAATATCAATTCCACAAAACAGCTTGGAGAAATCCTATTCGATAAGTTAAAACTTCCCGTTATAAAAAAAACCAAAACCGGATATTCAACCGATGCTTCGGTGCTTGGAGCTTTGTATGACGAACACCCCATAGTTGAAAAACTTTTAAGATATAGACAGGTGCAAAAATTGCAATCAACCTATGTGGAAGCATTGCTTAGCCAGTTGGACTCAAGCTCCCGTATTCATTCTCAGTTTAATCAAACCGTCGTGCAGACGGGGAGAATTTCAAGTCAAAATCCCAATTTGCAAAACATTTTAGTAAAGAGCGAAGATGGAAAAAAAATTCGTGAGGCTTTCATCGCCGAAGAGGGAAGCGTGCTTTTGGATCTTGACTACTCCCAAATTGAATTGAGAATACTTGCCGCTATGAGCAAAGATGAAAACCTGATTGAAGCTTTTGAAAAAGGCATTGACATTCACCAAAAAACAGCTTCCGAGGTTATGCACATTCCTCTTGAGTCGGTCACACCCTCTCAACGCTCCAAGGCAAAGGCTGTAAACTTTGGGATAATTTATGGAATTTCAGATTTCGGATTGGCTTCACAACTTAAAATTCCACGCAAGGAAGCCAAAGAATATATCGAAAACTACCTAAATAAATTCCCAAAAATCAAACTGTTTTTGGAAAGCTGCAAAGAAAATGCGAGAAAAGACGGCTATGTGGAAACCTTATTCAAGAGGAGAAGATATATACCGGAAATAACCGCCAAAAACTTCAACATTCGTTCTTTCGGAGAGCGCATTGCAATGAACACTCCCATACAAGGTACTGCAGCGGATATAATAAAGCTTGCGATGGTAAAAATTGCGAAAGAACTTAAGATACGAAAAATGAAGTCAAGGTTGATCTTGCAGGTACACGATGAATTGGTGCTTGAATGTCCTGAGGAAGAAGCCGAAGAAGCGGGGAAAATGGCAAAATATATTATGGAAAACGCTGCCAAACTTTTGGTAGAACTTTTGGTTGATATGGGGATAGGGAAGAATTGGTATGAAGCAAAATAAAATTTATGTTCTTACGGGATCCATTGCGACGGGAAAGAGTTCGGTTGCAAAAATTATGAAAAATTCAGGGTTGACTCTGATAGATGCCGACGAAATCTCAAGGCGTTTGACAAAAGAGGGCGGGGATGCCCTCCCGAAAATCCGTCAAATTTTCGGAAACGAAGTTTTTGAAAACGGAGCTTTGAATCGCAATGCCCTTTCCGAGATTATTTTTTCCGACGAAGAAAAAAGGCGTGCTCTAAATTCAATTCTTCACCCTATGATAATGAATGAAATGAAAAATGAGTTTGAGAGAGCGAAATCATTTGCAGTTTTTGATATCCCTCTTTATTTTGAACTTCTAAGGAAAGACCGTGAAGCTTTTTCCGGATTGGGACTTGATTTTCCTTGCGTGATAGTCGTTTCTGTTTCGCAAGGCACGCAGATAAAAAGACTTATGAAAAGGGACGGGATTACTGAGAGCTTGGCGAAAAAAAAAATAGCCTCACAAATCCCCTCCGAAGAAAAATTGAAGTATGCGGATTATATTATTGATAATAACGGAAGTGAAGAGGAAACTAGGCTTCAAACGGAAATAATAATAAGAAAAATGGTCTCGTCGGAGAAAAAAAATGTATAGGAGAGAGCTTTGGAATTTTCAAATAATAAAAATGCGTTTGCTTTTGGCGGCACTTCTCATAACTTTTACAGGCTGCTCTTTTTTTTCGCTTAATAAAAATAAACCGAGAGAGGAAAAAGCTGTTCTGGGACTCCTCACTCCAGACACTCTAAATCCTCTTTGCACCAAGAATGAAGACTATTTTATATTTTCAAGTCTCGTATACGACAGCATATTCAGTTATGATTCGGAGGGCAACCTAATAAAATCTCTTGCAAAGAGCTATGATGAAACCGAAAATAAAATCATCGTTACCTTAAGAGACGATGTTAAGTTTCATAATGGCGCTCCTCTGACAGCGGAAGACATAATTTTTACCATTGATGTTATGCAATACGCATATGTCAACTATGGCGAAACTTTTTTGAGTCCTTTTGTGGTATCTTTGGGAAACTTGAGAAGGGCGGAGATTATTTCGGACGGGGAAGTTGCTTTTTATTTCAACAGTCCCTATGCTTTCAATAAATATATTCTGACCTTTCCCGTTTTCTCACATTCCGATTTTCCGGAGGAGGGAATTGAAAAATATGAAAAAGCTCTTGCTGTGGAAAAGTTTTCTCCAAACGGATCCGGAACATATAAATTTTTGGAGTCTGATGAAAATTCTCTTTCTTTTTCAGGAGAGAACGGAGCGAGATTTAGAAGTTTGAAAGTGGATTTTTTTTCATCGGAAGTCCTTGCTAAGGACGCTCTCATATCCGGGAAAATAAATTTTTGGAAAAGCAACAAAAAAATGGTTGACAAATTTCAAAAGAACGATAAAATGTATTCGTTAGGTTTTCCGTCAAATAAATGTGAGTTCATTGCATTTAATCAGGAAAGCCCGATGATGCAAGGGAATGAAGGAAGATTTTTCAGGTCTCTTATTCGAGGTATGTTGGATCGAAGGGAGATTATAAAAAAAATCTACGCAGAAGATGCTGAGGGGATTTGTTTTCCGGCACTTTCGCTGTCTTCTTTTTCCATAGAAAACAACTCAGATTCATCATTTGAGAAGAATGAAATTCAGAACCGCTTAAAGGGGTTCGTTGATAAAGACAATGACGGCTTTTTAGAAGATGCCGAGGGCAGAAAGCTTATGTTTCGCATCGTGGTCAATGATAATGATTTTCGCGTTGCCGTGTGTGAGATGCTCAAAGCCAAGTTGATGAAGATAGGCATTGAATTGGAGATTTTGGTTGTGGGAAAAGGTGTAGATTCTTTTTCGGAGAGTTCGTATTATGAACTTTTTGAAAGCGTTTCCAACCTCAAAAATTGTGATTTACTCTACTTGGGTGTAGAGCTTTCGGAAATGCCCACTCCGTATTTTTTTCCGAAGCTGTCTTCTGATTCTAAAGTTTCTTCATTTATTGCGAAGGACTCTGAACTTGAAAAACTTTATCTCTCATATAGTATGGAGATTGACGAAGGATTAAGAAAAGTTCTTTTAGAGAAGATTTGCCGTCGCATTGAAGAGGTCGTGCCCTATGTGTTTTTGGTTCGGACTTACAGTTTCATTTACTCAAATTATGGGACAGGATCAATCAAGGAATCTTTCTATTATCGATGGTGTGATTTTCTGAAAGATGATTCCTATGCAGGGGTGGCGAAATCGGCATACGCGCCAGTTTGAGGGGCTGGTGGTCGCAAGACTGTGAGGGTTCAAATCCCTTCTCCTGCATTTGTATTCTGGGTTTGTTTTCTTTTTTTTGTGTCAATATGAATAGGAGGCGAGTTATGGGTAGCCAAACAACATTTCGTGGCGGCGTGCATGTGCCGCACAACAAGCATTTCACGGAAGATATTGCCGTAACCCGTGCAGAAGCTCCGAAAGTCATCTATATTCCGATGACTCAGCACATAGGAGCTCCATGCAAACCATTGGTGAAACCGGGCGATCCCGTGAAAGTGGGGCAAAAGATAGGAGAAGCGGAGGCTTTCGTTTCTGCACCGATTCACTGTTCGGTTTCAGGAAAGGTAAAGGAAATCGTCAGGAAAATGGGCACTAACGGACAGACTTCGGATTGGGTGGTAGTTGAAAACGATGAAACCGATGAAAAGTCGGAGGATTATTTTAAGCCGCACGATTTCAAAAGCATGGAACCGAAGGAAATTGTGTCAATAATAAGAGATGCGGGCATTACCGGTCTTGGGGGCGCAAGCTTTCCGACGGCGGTGAAATTGAGTCCCCCTCCTGACACTCCGGTAGACACTCTTATACTTAACGGCGTTGAGTGCGAGCCGTATCTGACCAGTGATTACAGGTTAATGGTTGAGCATCCCAAAGAGATTGTCACGGGTGCAGAAATCATTATGAAGGTCTTGGGTGTAGATAAATGTTATATAGCAATTGAAGATAACAAACCCGAAGCGATTAAAATACTCACTGAGGAAGCCAAAAGAGTTCAGGGTATGAGTGTGGTCTCTCTTATGACTAAATATCCTCAAGGAGATGAGAAGCGCATAATCGATGCGGTCGCTCATCGTCAAGTTCCCTCCGGAGCATTGCCGGCGGCGGTCGGGTGCGTGGTGGAGAATGTGGGAACGACTTTTGCCATCTATGAGGCGGTGGCTTTGGGTAAACCCCTTTACGAAAGAATTGTAACAATAACCGGACGAGGGATTAAAGAACCCAAAAATATGCTTGTGAGAATGGGTACACTTATGGATGAAGTTCTTGCACAGTGCGGAGGCTTTAACGGAACTCCGGGAAAAATTATCGCAGGCGGACCTATGATGGGAATGACGGTTTTTGAAACGCATACTCCTCTCCTAAAAGCTAATGGAGGTCTTTTAATTCTCACTGAAGAAGAAGCAAGACCCAGACCCGTGAGAAACTGTCTAAAATGCGGAAAGTGCGTAGATGTATGTCCGGTGCATTTGCAGCCCTGTTATATAGCGGCGTATTCCCTAAGACATAATTTCGATATGACTGAGAATCTCTGCGCTGCGGATTGTGTGGAATGCGGATCATGTTCATTTATTTGCCCTGCGGACAGACCATTGGTAGAAGCGATTAGAGTGGCGAAAAGACAAGCTATTGCCAATCGCAACAAGAAGAAATAGAGGTGCATTATGGAAAATAAATTAGCAAATCAACCGGAGCTTTTGCGCGTAACCTCTACGCCGCACGTACGAACCACCCAAAAGACTCAAACTATAATGAGAGATGTTGTCATAGCTATGGCTCCGGCAGCATTGGGAAGTATTTATTTTTTCGGCTTGAACTCTTTAATTCTTATGATTGTTTCCGTGGCGACCTGCGTGCTTTCGGAGTGGGTATGTCAGAAGATAAGAAAGAAAGACATCACAATAGATGATTTGAGTGCTGTCGTTACGGGAGTTTTGATTGCGTTTAACGTTCCGGCATCGGCTCCTTGGTGGATGCCCATTTTGGGTTCCGTGATTGCCATAGTGGTGGTAAAACAATTGTTCGGAGGCTTAGGCTCAAACTTCGTAAACCCCGCCTTAACTGCAAGAGCGGTACTCCTTTCCTCTTGGCCCGCTATGATGACCAAGTGGATTCCTCCCGTAAATATCATAGGAGGAAGTGCGGCGGACACAGTGAGCGGTGCCACTCCTTTAGCATTGATGAAAGGTGTTGAGGCATCGGAGGCTTTGTCAAAACTTCCCACCATGATGGATATGTTTTTGGGGAGCGTTCCGGGATGTCTTGGGGAGACCTCCGCACTTCTTATCCTTATCGGAGGGATTTATCTCATAGTGAGAAAAGTTATTGACTGGCAGACGCCGGTTGTGTATATAGTGACAACCGGAATATTTTTGATGATTCTCGGAGTGGGTCCCGAGCTTCTGCCTTATCATATCATGGGCGGAGGATTGTTCATCGGAGCTTTCTTTATGGCAACCGACTACACCACAACTCCGATTTCAATAAGGGGGAGAGTAGTATTCGCCATAGGCTGCGGATTGCTTACAGCGATAATCAGAGTCAAAGGCGGAATGAACGAGGGTGTTTCATACTCAATCCTATTTATGAACATAGTATCTCCACTTATTGAGAAATTGACTGTGCCTAAAGTGTTCGGGAGGGTTGAGAAAAAATGAATAAGACCATTAAATTAGGATTGACGCTACTTGTAGTCTGTGCAGTTGCGGCACTGGTGCTTGCTTTTACCAACAACATTACAAGGGAAGTCATTGAAATTCAGGTGAAAGAAGCCAATGAAGCAAGCGTTAAGGAAATATTCGGAAAAGATGCGGATATTGAACAGATGGGAAAAGATGAACTCGCTTCCTACAAGGAGAAAGTTAAGGGCTTGGTTGAAATTTTCACCATTAAAGACTCAAGCGGTGCTGCTTTGGGATATGCCATAAAGAGTGAAACAAGCGGATATAAATCCGGAGTGAACACCCTTACGGGAGTTAATGCGGAAGGTGAAGTGCTTGGAGTTAAGGTTATATCTCATCAGGAGACAAGCGGAATAGGAACCAACGCTACCACCGAGGAGCACTTGGGAAAATTTAAAGGTGTAAATCTTAACGGTGAAGTGAATGTTGAAGCCGTGAGCGGAGCGACAAAGACCTCAAACGGAATTTTGAGCGGCGTTAATATAGCTAAGGCGACTTTGGCGTTATTGAAGTAAGGAGGGGTTTCGTATGAATGTAGGAAAAATTATGAAGGACGGAATCTTTTCCAACAATCCGATTCTCGTCCAATTTATAGGAATGTGTTCGACTCTTGCGGTGTCAACTTCCGTGATAAACGGCGTGGCTATGAGTGTTGCCGTAACTTTGGTTCTGGTATGTTCAAATGTGATCATTTCCTTGATAAGAAAGATAACTCCGAGTGAGATAAGAATTCCGATTTTCATCGTGGTTATTGCAACTTTCGTTACGATGGTTCAGATGTTTTTGCAGGCGTATGCTCCGGAGATTTATAAATCGCTCGGTATATTCCTTCCCCTTATCGTAGTAAACTGTATTATCTTGGGAAGAGCGGAAGCATTTGCTTCAAAGAATAAGATCGGTGCGGCTTTTATTGACGGTATCGGTTCAGGATTGGGATATACAATGGCTCTTGTAATTATGAGTACAATCCGTGAGGTGCTCGGTGCAGGAACATTTGCAGGCATCAGACTGTTCGGCGAAACTTTTCAGCCTATAATGATTTTTGCACAGCCTCCGGGAGCGTTTTTAATCGTAGGAATTATGTCGGGACTGTTTAAGTTAATTCTGTCAAGAAAAGTAAAGGAGTGATCCTAATGGGCTTTATTACGATTTTGATAAGTACGATTTTTGTCAACAACTATGTCTTTGCTCAGTTCTTGGGAATATGTCCTTTCTTGGGAGTTTCAAAGAAGATGGACACATCCGTGGGAATGGGTGTGGCGGTAACATTTGTTGTGGCTTTGGCATCGGTTGTGACATATTTTATCCAACACTTCATTTTGGACAAATTTTCATTGGGATACTTACAGACCATAGTTTTCATTCTGGTCATTGCGGCGCTTGTGCAGTTTGTGGAGATGGTTATGAAGAAAACATCGCCCACTCTTTACAGCGCACTCGGAATTTACCTGCCTCTTATTACGACAAACTGCGTTGTTTTGGGTGTGGCTATTCAAAATATTCAGGCTGAATATAACCTTATCCAAACGATAGTCAATGCAGTCGGTGCGTCTGCAGGATTTACCCTTGCACTCGTAATTATGGCGGGTGTTAGAGAGAAGTTGGAGCTTGCGGATATTCCCGAATGTCTTGAGGGCTTTCCTATCGCCCTTATCATTTCAGGGCTTATGTCCGTGGCGTTTATGGGATTTGCGGGATTGGTATAGGAGGCTCTCATGGAAATTTTTACTGCGGTTATAGTTTTAGGCATCATGGGAGCGGTGTTCGGCATAATTTTGGCTGTTGCATCTAAAGTTTTTTATGTTCCCGTTGATGAAAAAGTTGAGAAAATTCAATCGGTTTTACCAGGAGCAAACTGCGGTGCGTGCGGCTTTCCGGGCTGTTCGGGTCTTGCTGCGGCAATTGCAAGAGGAGAGGCACCCACAAACGGATGTGCGGTCGGAGGTGCGGATGTTGCAGCGATGGTTGCGGATATTATGGGAGGAGATGCTCTCGACAGTGAAAGACAAATTGCAACCGTGCTTTGTCAGGGGAATTGCAATTTGTCCAAGTCCAAGTATAAGTATGAGGGCGTTAAGGACGGAATGAATGAGATTGTGTTCTTCGGCGGACACAAGGCTTGTCCTTCGGCATGTATCGGGTGTGAAAACTGTGTGAGAGCATGTAAGTTCGACGCTATTCATGTCATTGACGATGTGGCGGTTGTTGACAGGGATAAGTGCGTGGGTTGCAGCGCCTGTGTTAAGGCTTGTCCCAAAAATGTCATTGAGCTTGTTTCGGAGAAGAAGAAGTATCAAGTAAGATGCAAGAACACCGAAAAAGCAAAAGAGGTCAGAGGAAAGTGCTCCATAGGTTGCATAGCGTGCAGTGCCTGCGCAAGAGTTTGCCCCAAACAGGCAATCACGGTGGAGAACAATCTGGCTAAGATTAATTATGACCTCTGCGTCTCTTGCGGTATGTGCTCTCAAAAGTGTCCCACGCACGCCATACCTATGCAGGAGAGGGATATAAAGGCGGTTAAGATGAGAGAAGAAAAAGCCAAAGCGGAAAAGGAAAAGGCAAGGCTTGAAGCGGAGAAAGAAAAAGCTTTGCAGGAAGCATAGAGAAAAAGGGTCGCATTTGCGGCTCTTTTTTTTAAACTTGGAGGAAAATGAGATGATCGTGAGAAGATTTGAAAATAAAGATGCAAAAGAAGTATCTGAACTGATCGTAGCAACACTAAGAACTACCAATATCAAAGATTATTCATCAGAGTATATAGAGAATGATGTAAGGATTTTACAGCCACAAAATATATTGGATAAAGCTGTCTGGACACATTTTTATGTGGTATGTGATGATGAAAAGATCGTTGGGTGTGGTTCTATCGGACCGTATTGGGGCAAAGAAGATGAGAGTAGTCTTTTTACCATTTTTGTCTTGCTTGATTATCAAGGTAAGGGTATAGGGAGAACTATTATTGAAACTCTTGAGAAAGATGAATTTTTTCTTCGGGCAAAAAGAATAGAAATCCCAGCTTCCATAACCGGAACTCCTTTTTATATAAAGATGGGATATAACTACAAAAACGGTGTGTCTATCCCGGATAAAGAAGGATTATTGAGATTGGAAAAATACAGATAAACCTTAATTCTTATTATAATATTCTTCTTTTAAGCCATTATTTTTTTAGTGGATTTATAATTTCGCACAATCTCCATAACATCATTAAGAGTATTAAATACTTCATTTTTAAATCCCATAGAACGAATTTGTTTCCACATTTGTTCTATGGGATTCACTTCCGGTTCAATTTTTTTACTGTTTCACCTTTAGACAATATCTTAATTGGTTAAAATCAATGGCTTAAAGGAAAAATAGCATTAAATCCACGGAATATCCGACTGCAATATCTTTTCTTTTTCCGACTTGAATTCCTCCTCCGTCAAAATGCCTTGATCAAGAAGGTCTTTTATAAGTTTGAGTGCATCGTTTTTAGTTCGATTTTCAGAAGTCTTTTGGACGGATACGGGGGTACTTATGGGCAGACTTTGGGGAGGAAGACTTTTAGGTTCTTCAGTAGGTATTATCCTTTCGGCCGTTGCCTCTATTATCGGAGTTTCATCAAGTTTTGGAAGTTTAGCTGCGGTGTTTATGTGAACATTTTGCTGAGCAGCAAGTCCTATACCTGTCTGCTCGTCTATAATATTTTCAACTCTGTCCGGCAGAGAAATTCCCTCAATTACGACATTGGGGAATTCTATTCCGTAATCCCTCGCTCTTTCATTTGCAATCTGTTCAACCACATTTGAAAACTGGATTGTCTGTGAGGTCAGGGAGAAAATGGAGGTTTCTGCAACCGACACCGCAACCGAAAAAGCCTCTGCAACCAAGCTCTTTAAAAATTCAACAATATCATAGGAATAAGTTAGCCCCTCCGCAGAAAAAACACTTTTCATGAACTTTAAAGGATCGGACACTCTAAAAGAAAAATTTCCAAATCCCCTAACTCTAAGCACTCCCACTTCAGGGTCTTTTCTAACCACGGGAGCTTTGGTTGCCCACTTGTTTCCAAAAAATTGGTTAAGCTTTAAAAAATAGACTTCGCAGACTATGGGAGATGATAACCTGAAAGGGAAGGCATTCAAAGACGAAAGCAGCGGAAAATTTCCTGTAGTTAGAGTAGTGGTGCCGGGCTCAATTACATCACAAAGCTTCCCTTTTGCTATGAAAAATGCGATTTGATTTTCCCGAACCACCACTTTTGAGCCTTGCATAATGTCGTTTTTGTCTCCGGGACGCCTGAATTTCCATATCAGTATTTTCGGGTTGTCCGCCTCATATTCAATTATATCCAAGAATTGCCTTTTTATAAAATCAGACATTTTTCACCTCAGCTTAAAGCCGTATTTGTCATTAAAAGTTCCGCACAAAATTCTTACAAGGTCAACCACTATCCCCACTCCGAATAATCCGGCTGTAAACATATAGATAAGACCTGTGAAAATTTTTCCGGTATAGAAACGGTGTATCCCCAGATAACCCAGAAATATGCACAGCAAAGCTGCTGCAAGCCTGGATTTGTTGCTATAAATATCCCCATTCGGGGCAACGTAGCAATTTTTATTTCTAAGCATCGGAGATTGAGAATAATTGAGAGGAACATTATTCACGTAAACCGATGCCGCCCTTACATTTCGTTTGGTTTCAGGAAGATTTTCCACCCTTTCTTTATAGCCGCAGTATTCACAGCTTGCACCTTGCATGGGTGCACCGCATATAGGACACTTGCCCATAACATTCCTCCCCTTTTTTATTCATACCTTAAAGCGTCAATCGGATTGAGTTTTGCAGCTCGATTTGCCGGATAAAATCCGAAAAAGACCCCGACAAGCATAGAAAAGCAAACCGAATAAATAATAGTTGCAAGATTGGGAAGCGTTGGACTTTGCATAAAGCCGCTCCCTATATAGCCCAATACCGACCCTATGGCAACTCCTATAATTCCTCCCACCACGCATAGTATAATGCTCTCGGTTATAAACTGCACTCTTATATCACGATTTGTCGCTCCCAAAGCTTTTCTTATTCCTATTTCTCTTGTGCGCTCAGTGACGGAAACAAGGAGTATATTCATAACCCCTATTCCTCCCACCAAAAGTGATATTGCCGCAATTATACTTATACCTAAGGTGATATTTCGCATTATGTTGTCCGCTTCCTTCATTTGTTCTTCCAAAGACTCAATCATAACTTCCGCGCGATCTTCTTCACCGTAGCCGTTTTTTTCAAAATATTTTTTCATATCTTCTTTAAGCTTTTTTCCGTCAGTGCCGTCTTTATTTCTGAAATTGAAGATTGATGTTGTAAAATCTGCGGCTGAAGTATTGTAAAAATGTCTTAGTCCGGTGTGAAGAGGTAAATATAAAGCGGTCTGCTCGTCACTGTTGAAATTCATAAAAAGTCCTTCGGCTTCACTTTTTTTATATACGCCGACGACCGTGAAAGTATAAAGTTTTTTTCCGGCGCTCTGGCAGTCTATCTCCATTCCCAAAACTTTATCCGTCGCCCCGTCATAAAGTTTATCGACCAACTTTTTACTTATTACACACACAAACTTTCCGGCTTTCTCCGTTTCGTCATCAAAGAAACGCCCGGCAACCATATTTAAGTTTGCCGTCTTTTCTTCTCCGCTAAGACAAGGAGTCATCGAAACTTGAGCTTTTTTTCTTCCATTTTTAACTTGAGCTGAAACCGACGACTCCGAAACGCTTATCTCATCAATGTCGCTAAAATATTCCTTGACTCTTTTGATCTTTTCCAAATTAAAAAAATCCGAGAATCTAAGATCACCCCAAGACCATCCCTTTCTAGCTTCCAAATGGGCATACATCTGATTTGAACCGAAAGTGTCAAGTCCGCTCTTTACTGATTTTTTGAGTCCATCTCCCAGAGTTTGAATAGTGATCACCGATGAAATACCTATTATTATTCCAAGCATAGTGAGAAAAGAGCGCATCTTGTTAAGTCTTATACCCTCAAGGGCAATTCTTATATTTTCAATCATCGAAATAACCGTCCTTCATTATGACGATACGATCCGTTTCTTTCGCCAAGTCATCATTATGTGTTATCAGAACAATGGTTTTTTTCTCCGTCTCATGGAGTGAATGAAAAAGATCCATCACCAATCTGCCGGTTTTGCTGTCCAAAGCGCCCGTAGGTTCGTCTGCGAGCAGTATATCCGGATCCATAGCCATAGCTCTGGCTATGGCTACTCTTTGTTTTTGACCTCCCGATAACTCATTGGGGACATGGGATTTTCTATCAAACATATCCACTCTTTCAAGAAGCTCCAAAGCACGCTCTCTCCTTTTCTTTTGGGGGAGTTTTCCATACAGGAGAGGGAGTTCCACATTTTGCAAGGCGGTGAGCCTTGGAATGAGATTGAAGCTTTGGAATATAAATCCTATTCTTTTGTTTCTGATTGCGGAAAGCTCCGACTCTTTTGCCTTTGATATATCCAATCCCCCTAAAAAATAAGTGCCGTCGGTCTGTCTGTCAAGAAGTCCGATTATATTCATAAGAGTGGATTTTCCCGAACCGCTCTGTCCGACTATAGAAAGAAATTCCGACTCTTCAATACTTAAATTTATCCCGTGGAGAATTTCCAGCTCATTTGGCTCGCCTATATAATAACTCTTCTTTATATTATTCATCTCAATTACTGCCATTTTACTTCTCCATCACCGGAATATTCAAGTCCTCTTCTAGGGAAACATCCATACCCGCAGAATAATTTTCAGGAGATGTTATTATGGAGAGGGATTTGTACTTGTTATCCAACTCCACTACCGTTTCAAAATCATTTTCCAAAACGGTTTTGACCGGCACTTCAATTATCTTTCCATTTTCCACTGCCAACACAAAACTTTTATCGTTTTTATCGTAAATGGCATTTGAGGGAATAGTAAGAGCACCTTTTTTTTCGGTCATAATATATTTAACTCTAACAGTAAGTCCCGGTACAAGGCTTCCTTGATCCTCGGGAGAAAGGTAAAGCTCAACTTCATATCTTACATCTGTTTTTTGCCCTTCGGATTTTTTAGGGGTGGGATTTATCTTTTGCACTTTGGCAACAATTGTTTTTTGACTTGCCTCTCCGGTTATCTCCGCTTTCATTCCCTTTTTGATGTTATATAGATCATACTCCGTCACATTGCTTATTACTATTGTTTTTTTAACGGTTTCAATTCTTGCCGCCGATCCTTGGGGTACTTGACCGACCAACAAATCCACGGAAGTAACGGTTCCCGATATCGGAGCTATTATCTCAGCTTTCTTTAAGTCCTCAGTAAGATATTTGACATTGGTTTCGGCAGATGCGGTGGCAACTGAAGAAGTCGCAAGATCAAGACTTGACTTTAAAAGTCTGAGTTCGGATTTCGCTCCGGCTTTTGCAGTTTCCACATTTTTCAACGCCGTTTCATAGGAGTTTTTCAATGCTTCGGAATTTAGTCTATATGTTTCAAGGGTATCTCTTCTGGATTTTTCGCTCGTAAGATCCGAATTCATAGCCGTTTCCAAATTCACTTTTGCAATTTCAAAACTTTTTTTCAGCTGTTCTACTTCCTGTTCGGATTGTAAAACAGTCTGACCTTTTGCATCGACTATCGCTTTTGCCTGACTGTATTTGCTCTCTTCTTCTGTAAGCTTCGATTGCAAATTTTGCTGTTCGATTGACAGAGCCGCGGCTCTTTGGCTCATTTCCCTTGCCTGCTGTTGTGCAATGAGAGCTTGTTCTCTCTGAGCACGTGCCAAGGCAAGCTGTGCTCTGAGCTGTTTTATCTCCTGTTCCTTTTGGAGAATTGCCTGCTGATTGGGGTCATTACTACCGGGGGGCGGAGGATTTTTTTTGAGTTCTTCAAGGGCTGCCAATGCGGAGTTAAGTTGATTTTCAAGCTGCATAATTTCAGCGATTCCCGTTTGGGGAGAACTCTCCTGAGATTTCAGTTGTGAGCTTTGCCACTCAAGACTTCTGATTGCCTCTCTAAGCTTGTCCGCTTCCGATCTTGAGGATTGCATATCTCTTTCGGCTCTTGAGATTTTTTCCTTATTCTCCCTTTGTCTTTCCATAGCCTGATTATATAAAAGCTCGGCTTGTTCTTTTAATTGCGTGAGGGATTTCTTCTGATTATTTGCGGCAACAATTGCCTCATTATATCCTTCTTCCAAAGAACGTTTAAAATCTTCATATGTTTTTACTGACTGCTGCCATTGTTTTTGAGCATTCTCCGCCTGAGAAATTGCAGAAAGCACTTGAGGATTTGTTCCGGATTTATCCTGAGCTTGAGCCTCATTATATTTTTCCCGCGCATTTTTAACTTGTGCAGCTTGAGATTTTTTTGTATCTGAAATTCCCGCCTTTGCGGAATCCAGCTCACGATTTATGCTCGATGCGTCAAGTCTTGCCAGTACATCACCTTTTTCAACTACATCTCCCACCTTCACTAAAATTTCGGAAACGGGTAGGCTTTTTTGTGCAAAAACATCTACGGATTCTTCCGAAAAAACGGTTCCGTTTTCGCTTACGGACTTCACAAAATCTTTTTTTACAAGCTTGACGGTCTCGCCTTTAGGGATAACAGTTCCTTTCGACTTTGAATTGTTATTCACCATAAAGAAAATAATTGCAGCTAAAATAATTCCCGATACAATGATTTTTTTCTTATGTTTTTTTAAAAAGCTTTTTTTCTCTTCCATAGTGCTACCCCTTTTCTTATCATAATGTTTTCAGAGATATTTTACAGCTTGCGATTAAAAACGCCATTAATAAAAACAAAAGAAATTTTTAATTTTAAAGGCTTGATTTACTTGATCATAAAACTGCTCCCAAAGAGCATCGCGCCTTCTCCGAATAATCCCGCAGAAGAACCGTTCAGTACAGTAGGCTCGTTTGAACTTTTAAGATTTTCCTGAACTAGATTTTCTTCGGAATTTTCATTAAAGATTTCTTTGTCGGTTATAGGTTCGGAGACTTTGAATATGATGTCATTGGAAATTATGGGGTTTTGCTCAAGCTCTCTCGTCGAACCGTCGCTATAAACCAAAAGAATTTTTCCTCCCTTTGTTTCAATGACATCGGAAACGGTTTTGCCCGTGAAGTCTTCAATTCCTAGGGCGATAATGCTTCCGTCCGCCGTTTTTATGACGGTTTTTCCATTCATATCCACATCAGCATCTATGAGAAGACTTTGTTCCCGATCTCTGCTCACACCCAATCTTCCCACTCTTTCGGTTGAGCCGTCACTTCCTATTAAGACCAAATTCCCCAAATAATCCTCAACCGCACTTTTATACAACTTACGCTCATCGTTTCCGTTTGCGATCACACGACCTGCCGGATAGGAAGTTTTATCGTCATACCTTATCAACAGCTCTCCGTCTTCAACGACCACATCGACAATATTTTTTTCGCACTCGTCATATCTTTTGGAGCCGTTCTTCATTAAGTCCAAGAATTCACTTACACATGCCTTTGATTCGGAGAGCTCTCTCCAAAGTTCAAAAACCGATTTTATTTTCTTGCCCTCAAAGTCCGTTCCGATATATTTTTCTGTATCGTAGGAAGCTTCATCGTCGTCTTTTACAACTTCAAATTTATCTTGCTCCCTAAGTTTTTTTTCCGGAATATTTTTTGCCGATTCTCTTTTTTCGTAAAACTCCCCATTGCTAATAAGGTTTACATTTGAATTAAGCAAAGCATTCCCTCCGAAAATAAATTCCGAGCCATTTTCATCGTCTTCATATTTTTTATAAAAACCCATCTTTAAGTTTTTATCTCCAAAAAGAACAGCTCTATCCTCAATTCGGTTTTCAGAATTTTCCATTTTACTCTCCTTTCTTATTCTTCCAGTTTATTGACAAAGCAATTATATCACGATTTTCATAATATATCAGTTAGGTTTTTTTTGATTGCCGGAGAAATCAATTTTTAAAAAACTGTATGGAGGGGAAATGTCAGTATTGCTATAAAGCAAATACCGTAACAAAAAAGAAGATCTCTACATCGCTGTAAAGATCCTCTTTTTTTCTATGCGTTCAATTTGATTTTGCGTTTCTCCGCCAATCTTATCGGTTTTGA
>CAUVKI010000009.1:0-57336 GCA_963552605.1 uncultured Tissierellia bacterium | reverse complement strand
AGAAATAATTAAGCGTTATCACTGCCTGAATGAATTGTGCTGTGATAGTGGCAAGGGCGGCACCTTCAATGGCATATTTGCCCATAACGGTCATTAAGATTGGATCAAGTATGATATTAAGCAAAGCACCAAGTCCCATAATCATCATAGCTTTTTTCATCAGTCCTTCGCCACGCATCACCATATTTGCAGACTGTGTAAAGTTTACAAATAGAGAACCGATAAAAATCACTCTAAGGTATCTGATACCATAGGCTTTGATTTCACCTGTCGCACCGACCATAGATAAAAAATGTGGAGCAAGCAGTATTCCTCCGATTGTGATGATTGCTGAAAACAATATAACCCAAAATATTAAGTTTCCCATAATTTTATCTGCGGTTTTTTGATCCCCTTTTCCGATTGCTCGTGATAGGACGGAAGCTGAGCCCACGCCAATCAGAGTTGAAACCCCGCTGTTAAAAAAGGTGAGGGGCATTGCAACACCGCAAGCGGTCATTGCTGTCTGTCCTATGATTTTACCTGAAAAAATCCCGTCCATTAACGGATATAGACCGATTACAATCATTCCGATTACTGCCGGAACAGATAGTTGAAAGAGTAAATCTATCGGTCTTTTTGTTAATAGTTGTTCTTTCATATCCTGTTTCATTGATTACCGTCCTTTCTGTATATTTCCTCCTCATATTCCATAGACCTTAGTAGAGAATCCATATCTTTCAAATAATAATCTTCCGTTATTTTCCCATTCTCCATCTTTAAAATTCGATTACAGGTTCTTGCAATAAACTCTATGTCATGTGAAATGATAAAGAATTTTATTCCTTTTTTTTGTTGTTCTTGTATCAAAAGGCGCACCTTTTCCATGCTGTCAAAGTCTAATCCGGAAGTTGGTTCATCTAAAATAATCATAGGAACATCTCGCATCATAGCAACTCCCAAAACCAATCTTTGTTTCTGTCCTCCCGACAAGGTTGCAGGATGTTTATCCCTTAATAAAAACAAACCCAATTTTTTCAATAGCTCTAATGCTTTTTCTTTGTTACTTTCAGAATTTTTTAAGCCTGTTGTCAATTCATCAACCAAATTCTCTCCAAATAGCTGGGAATCTAAATCTTGAGGAATATACCAAACCCTACCGATTCTTTTTTTATATTTTTTCTCTATTCCATCAAACAAAATTTTACCGGAGGTTTCTTTCATCAATCCTGCAATAATCTTCCCCAGAGTGCTTTTCCCGACGCCGTTTGAACCGACCAATGCAATGATTTCACAACCGTTATATTGAAAACTCAAATCTTGAAAAAGGACATTGTTTCCAAAGTTTTTACAGAGGTTGGAAATTTTTATAGGATAGAATTGAGTAGAATATTGTTCTTCTTTTGGTGGAATAGAAATGTTTTGAAAACTCAATGTTCTAAGCCCCATTTCATTAAGCGTTTTGAAATCTTGCCTTTTCATCTCTTCCGTTGAATAATTCCTTATGATTTTCCCATTTTCCATCAACACATACCTATCAACAATATTACTTAGATAGAATAAGCGATGTTCTGCTATGATTACCGTTTTCCCTTCCTTTTTGAGTTTTTTAATCAATTCAGAAAGGATATAAGTTCCATTTAAATCAAGATTTGCAGATGGTTCATCAAAAACATAAATTTGCGGTTCCATAGCCTTTGCTGAGCATATTGCAACTTTTTGTCTCATACCATAAGATAAGGTATAAATACTTTTATTTAGCAACTCCTCAATCTCCATCTCTTTTGCTGTTGTAAAAACTCTTTTTATAATTTCCTCATGAGTAAGCCCTAAATTCTCGCACCCAAAGGCAATTTCTCCGGCAACTTCATTAGAAAAAAACTGACTTCTTGGATCTTGAAAAACATTACCAACCATCGCTCCTATTTCCCAAGACATCAACTTTTTTATATTTTTTCCATCAATAATTACATCTCCATTTAATTCTCCGTAAAAAAAAGCCGGAATAAGACCATTGATTACTCTGGTCAAAGTAGATTTTCCACAACCTGAACCGCCTATAACAGCAATGCACTCCCCTTGTGAAATTTTCAGATTTATATCACTTAATTGTCGCTCGGTCTTATGATAAGAAAAACTGACATCGTAAATATTTACTTTCTCTTCCATAACATTCCAACTCCTATTAAATAATGCTTGCAAAAAGCAGACAAATACTAACTGCTAAAACAATTATATCTGTCTTTGTCATATTAGTTTTATAATAACTCTCTTTCTTTTTCGGATTTTCAATTCCTCTAACAATCGAAGCTGCAGCAAGTTCATCTCCAACTTTTAGTGAGCGAAAAATAAGTGGAACAACTACATACTCCATAGTTCTTAAAGGGTGAAAAAAACTTTTCTTCCCTGTCCCTATAAATCCTCTGACTTTCATTGCTTCTTTGATATTACTTAATTCACCGGAAATGGTTGGTATAAATCTAATGATAACGACTAAAATAAGCAATATACTTTGCGGTATAGATAATTTCTGGCAAATAGCAATCAACTTTCCTGACGGTATCTTGAATGTAAGATAAGCAGCCATAATAGGAACAATAAATTTATATATCATACTGAGTAGCATAGGTGAGATAAATAAAACTCCTTTTGGAACTATTTCTATTAACCAAAATGTCGCAAAAGCATAAATCAACACATACAACAAGCTCTGTTTGGGAAAGCCGAAATATGCTAACAGCATAGCGAGCCATACCACGAACAGAGCATGTATGTAATAGTTTTTTGTGAAAATTGATACCATACAAGCGAGAATGGTCAATAAAACACTGCCGGTGCCACTTAAGTCATTTAATCTTTCCTCGCTTTTCTTTGACATCTACTTCAGCATCCCCGCTTTTTCAAAATGTTTTTTCAATATTTTCTGTGAGAGCAAAACACCTAAAGCTGAAAGTATAACAGTGATAACTACTCCAACTAACATCAATGATGGCGATGAAACCATATCATATTGCAATTTTACTGTTGCATCGGCAAAACCGCTTGCAATTGCTTGTTCTTTATAGCTTTCCCAAGCAATCCAACAAGGAACTCCTATACCTAAAACCATTCCTATTCCATAAACGCTCCATCCAATCATATTTCTTACCGGCTTTAGATAACTATCTTTACCTACCATAGTCAATTCAGAAACAACAGCTACTGCCACAAAATACGGAACCATAAATCCATATCCCATGGCTGCTGTAATAAGTGCATAAATCATTACCCATATGAATAAAAGTCCATGCTTATTGATTCTGTTTGCGGCAACAAGATAAAAAATAGCACCTAAGAACATTTCAATTCCGGCAGTTCCATAAAGATAAAGAAGTGGAAAAGCTATTGTTCCCATTCCGATTACAAAGGATAATGCGTAAAAAAGTGCCATCATCACAGCCACCGTAACAATATCCTTCACTGTCATTTTTTTCTTTTCCATTTGAATCCCTCCCAAAATTAGTTGTATAATTTCTGACATTCATTAAAAAAAGAGACCCCGATGGTCTCTAACAAACGAATGCCATCTCCCGACTTCATTTGTATGATATCAGGAAATGAATATAATAAATACAACCTAATAGACCTTTTTTTGCTCCATTTAGGTCAAATAAAACGGTTGCGGTATTGATGTGGATTCTCTCCAAAATGAGTTTTAAATGCAGAAGAAAATTTGCTTTGATTCATATATCCGGATAATTCCGCTATCTTTCCAATCTTCATATTGGGTTTATCAACTAATAATTTAGCAGCAGCTTCTAATCTTGTTTTTTTAATAAAACTCCCTATTGAACTACCCGTTATATATACAAAACATCTTTTCAAACTGGATTCAGATATTGCATATTTTCTTGATAATTCCTCAATAGAATATCTTTCAAAAGGATTTTCCATAAGAGCCTTATAACATTCCCTAGTTGCTTCATAGACCGGTTCCGAAAAGGAAGTTATCTTTCGAGAATCTATACTCTCAACCAAAGTCAAAAACATAAGCAGCTCTATAATTTTAATAATGGAATATGGTATTCTTACTCTTTCATTCACTTTATACAATTCACTTATGATATGATTTATTTCCTGTCCGGAACGAATAATCAATGCCGGTTCTTCTTTACATAATCTATCTCTAATCCCCAATAAATCGATATTCCCAAATGGGAAATATCGGTTTATTGATTTTTGAGCTGTATCAACATCTATAAATAAAGATAATCCAATATATTTCTTCATAGGTAACCTTGAATCTTCAAACGGAACTTTCCCTAAATCCAATATACTTAAATCCCCCTTTCCAATAAAAGCTCTTTCATTATTTTTTAGTTTAAATTCATAGCAGCCCTCTAAGCAATGATCGATTTGTAAAATCCCTTTTACCGGCTTAATTTCTTGGTAAGATGTTTCCATATTTAAATTATTATATGTAAGCTCAATTCCATCCAATAGATTAAAACAGAGCATTTCACCAATTCCTGTTTCATTTTCAAAATGATATACAATTTGTTTTTCTATTTCCTTTTTTCCTGAAAACATATATCCCTGATATGCCTTATCTAAAATACTATTATTTACTGTTTTTCTACAACTCATTTTAAAATCACCTCCTTTCCGCTTAAAAAAACAAAAGAGGCTGTTGCAAATAGAGATTGTGCACAAGCAGAATGTCTCAATAAAGCTTGTGTAAAACTCTTAAAATGCAACAGCCTCTTTATACTAAATCACGGCTACGGCCTCAATCTCTATCTCTCCGCCCTTGGGAAGTTTTGCAACCTCCACCAAAGAGCGAGCGGGCTTATGCTCCCCGAAAAACTTTCCGTATTCTTCATTGATTTGAGGAAACTTGGAAATATCGGAAACGAACACCGTTACTTTCACAATATCCGTCTTTTTTCCTCCGGCTTCTTCAACAATCGCAAGCACATTTTCCAAAGATACCTTAACCGCTCTCACAATATCTCCCGAGATTAACTCTCCGCTTGCAGGGTCTATGGGAAGCTGACCCGAAGTAAAAACCATATTCCCCTTTTTTACGCCTTGTGAATATGCTCCGATTGCCTTGGGTGCATTGACCGTCTCTATAAACATCATTGTTCCTCCTTATTTTCCCATAATCTCTCAAGATTATAAAAATTTCTCTTTTCCTTATCAAAAATATGAACCACTATGTCGCCATAATCCAAAATCACCCACCCTGATTTTGAAGAACCCTCAATGGCGATTGCATTGAAACCCTCTTTGGACATCTTTGAATCAACTTCGTCTTTCATAGCATCAATCTGCGGATAATTATTCGCACTCGCAATGATAAAGGTGTCCGCAACGGAAGTTCTTTCCCCTATATCCAGTTCTATAATATCCTCCGCTTGTTTTGCATCTAAAGCTTTTTTTATAATTTCTTCTCTGGTCACCAATTTTCCCCTTTCGTTTTCATCATATAGTTGTATGCCTCAAATGTGCGAGGATCTACATAGACCCTCTTTTTCACAAGGCTCTCAATCGTAAAAGCAAATCCCTCAAGCACCGCCCTGTCAAGATCTCTCTCGGCAATTTCTCTAAGCTTGTCCACACCCTCATAGGTTCTTCCCGGCTCAAAGGTATCCGCCGCATAGACAATTTTTTCAAGCAAGGTCATATCCTCTCTGCCCGTTGCGTGGTATCTTATGGCGGAAAGGATTTCAGGGTCGCTCACTCCGTATCTTTTTTCAGCGAGTATCGCTCCGAAAAATGTATGCAGCACAAGACTTGACTTTCTTCCCCAAAACTCCGAAAGTTCCTCGTGCTTAAAGACTTCTTCATAAAGACGATCTTTATCCTGCCATTTGCCGCAATCGTGGAAAATTCCCGCAACAAAAGCCTTATCGGGGTTTGCACCGTGGATTTTCGCCAAGAATTTTGCGTATTCGGCGGTTCTTTTACAATGCTCAAAACGACTTGAGCCGATATTTTTTTCTATTTCGGAATAAAATTTTTCACACATATAATCTTTTCTCCTCAATAATCTCACGCACAATATCGGGAACCAAGTATCTTATAGACTTTCCCTCTTTCACAAAATTTCTTATCTCCGTGGAAGAAACGGTTATATATGGAAAACTCACCACTTTAATCCTCACTCCAAAATTCTTTAAAAGCTCTTCTCTCCTCTCATCAATGCTCATCGTGTCGGAGCTTTGCCGATTGGCAACAAGGAAAGTCGTTATCTTTGCAAGTTCTCTTATCTTATGCCAGAGGGGAAGTTCCGAAAGCAAATCCGAGCCTATTAGGAAATAAAGCTCATCTTCGGGATATTTTTCCCTTAAGTAAAGCATGGTGTCGTAGGTATATATCATTCCCTCATTCTTGAGTTCATAGTCCTCAATCAAAAATCTTTCATCTCCGAAAACGGCTTTCTCAATCATTTCCAACCTGACAGCGGCGTCTGCAAAAATCTTTTCGTCTTTAAACGGGTGTTTTCCCGACGGCATAAATATCACCTTGTCCATACCGCCTTGAACGGAGGCGAAACTTGCGTTAAGAAGATGACCGATGTGTATGGGGTTAAAGCTTCCTCCGAATACTGCAAGTTTCATTTTCGTCTGCATATGCCGGGATTTTTTTCGGACATTCTATATACCGTAAGTTTTCTTCCAAGTGCGGACACAAACTCCAAATTTTCTATCTCGGATTCAAGAATTTCAAATAATTCCCTGGGCGAAGTGTCATTACTCTGCAAAATTCCTATCTTGACCAATTCCTCGCTTTCAAGATTTATGCGAAGCTGTCTGAAAAATGTATCGCTTATACCGTTTTTTCCGAGCTGAAGAGTTACGGGCTTAAGCTGTGCCAAGCTCTTTAATTCGGAACGCTCTCTTCCTGTCATATGACCTCCTAAAAAGAAAACTCGAAAGAATAACCCAAGATATTGACATCATCGCCCTCTGCAATGCCGAGTCTTTCAAGTTCCTCGGTTACTCCTTCTTTTCTTAGCTGTTCTTGGAAAAATCTAATCGAACTCTCATCGTTAAAGTTGGTTCTCTCCAAAAGATTTTCCACAAACCAACCCCCGATAAAAAATTCTTTTCCCCGTTTTTCCACTGAAATGCGAACTTCTTCAACTTCAATCGGAATATACTCTTCATCGTAGGTTTCATAGTTGGAAGAGGTTTTCTCCAGAAAATTCCAAAGCTTGTAGGGGAGATTTTTAATTTCATTTCCTGAAGCTGCGGAAATAAAATATAATTCCCTGTCCGCAAATTCTTTTTTTATGGCTTCTTCATAATCTTTGAAGCTTGGAATGTCGATTTTGTTTATCAGAATTATTTCCGGTTTTTCGGAAAGAGAAAGATTATATTCCTCGAGCTCTCTTCTGATATTGTAATAATCTTCGACGGGATTTCTACCCTCACTTCCCGAACCGTCAATGATATGACAAAGCACCCTTGTTCTTTCAATGTGCCTTAAAAATTTAAAACCCAACCCCACTCCGCTGCTCGCTCCCTCTATAAGCCCCGGTATATCGGCAACCAGAAAAGATCTCCCCTCTCCGGCGTTCACGACCCCCAAGTTTGGAGAAAGCGTGGTAAAGTGATAATTGGCGATTTTCGGTCTGGCAGAGCTTAAAACTGAAAGCAGTGTGGATTTTCCGACATTAGGGTATCCTATAAGCCCGATATCCGCAAGCAGCTTAATTTCAAAAACGATCTCTCTGGTCTCGCCCTTTTTGCCGGGTTCCGCAAAATTTGGAGCTTGACGGGTTGGGGTGGCGAATTTGGCATTTCCTCTGCCGCCTCTCCCTCCTTTTGCAATTATAAACTTTTCCCCATTGCTTTTCAAATCGCAGATAACTCCGCCGCTCTCCTTATCTTTTATAAGAGTGCCTACCGGGACTTTGAGCACGATATCTTCTCCGTCCGCTCCGAATTGTTTTTTCGTGCGGCCGTCCTCTCCGTTTGGAGCTTTATACATTTTCTTGTAACGAAAATCAAGGAGGGTGCGAACATTTTCATCTGCAAGGACTATCACGCTTCCGCCTCTTCCTCCGTCGCCTCCGTAAGGTCCTCCCGAGGGTTCAAATTTCTCTCTCCTCCAAGCTATCGCTCCGTTTCCGCCCTTTCCCGCCTTAACGGTAATTTCAGCCAAATCAATGAACATTATTCCTGTTCCCAATTATGGTATACGCCCTGCACATCATCGTTATCTTCGAGCATATCTATGAGCTTTTCCATTTTGAGTGCATCTTCTTCATTGAGTTTTACGGTTGTCGAGGGGATATAATTAAGCTCCGCTACGGCAAAGCTGTACCCTTTTTCGGAGAGGGTATCTCTTATGTTTGAAAAATTTTCCACCGCGGTTATTATTTCAACTCCCTCACCGTCCTGCTCAACATCTTCCGCCCCCAAGTCAATTGCGGTCATAACCAGTTCATCAGGGTCGAAATCATTTTTTTCCACGACCAGTACTCCCTTTCTTTCAAATAAAAAACTCACGGAACCGGATTGTCCCAAGTTTCCACCGTGCTTATCAAAGGCGTGGCGCACATCGGGAGCGGTTCTGTTTCTGTTATCCGTAAGGCACGACACCAAAACTGCCGCTCCCGACGGTCCGTACCCCTCATATAACACTTCCTCATAATTCGTGTTATCAATATTCCCCGCACCTTTTTTTATAGCCCGTTCAATATTGTCATTTGGCATATTGACAGCTTTTGCTTTCTCAATAGCCGTTTTCAAAGAGGAATTATAATTGGGATCGTCTCCCCCCTCTCTTACTGAAACGATTATAAGCCTTGCGATTTTTGTGAACTCCTTGGCTCTCCTTGCATCTTCCTTACCCTTTTTATTCTTGATATTATGCCACTTAGAGTGTCCGGACATATTACCCCTCCTTATTTTTTAAGTTAAAAAATCCGTCAGTTCCTATGAAAAACGGGCGGAAACAACCTCTTGTGATTTGAACTCATATGTTTTCTTTCAATCTTTTCAAAAATATCCTTGGGGAGTTTCTCTCCGTTCAGATATTTTTCTATATCACCATAAGTAAACCCCATTTCCCCCTCGTCGGTTTGCCCTTCCCAAAGCCCCGCACTCGGAGCTTTTTTTATTATTTCATCGGGCACTCCCAGCTCCGAAGCCATTTCATAGATTTCACTTTTCACAAATTCCGCCAGAGGAATTAAATCCGCTCCCGAATCTCCGTATTTTGTAAAATACCCGGTCATAAACTCCGAGGCGTTGGAGCAGCCCAAGACAAGCCTGTTTAAAGATTGTGCGTAATAATAGAGGGTGGTCATTCTAAGTCTTGGTTTGACATTCGATAGAGCAAATTCATCTTCTCCTCCGATAGTGTCCTTGTATACCTTAAAGGTTGGAGTCAAATCAACCCTCTTTATTTCCAATTCCAGCTTGTCTGCAAGAAGTCTTGCGTGTTTCTCGTCCTCCTCCAAACTCTCAATCGGCATTATAATACCTAGGGAGGTTTCAGGAAAGGCAATTTTTGAAATTCCTGCCACTACGGCAGAGTCAACTCCTCCGCTCAGCCCGAAAACCACCCCCTCAGCTCCTGCTTCATAAGTTCTTTTCTTAAGCCAATCAGCCGCTTTGTTAATTATATCCCGCATAATTCACTCCTTTATTATATTACCGTTATCGTCTGTCGGAAGAACGGTTCTCCCCAATCTTTCAATTTTAATTTTGGCATTGGATATATCATTGAGCTGTTTTATCTTTTTCTCAAGGTCGCTTTCCTCCGCAAAATAAAAGAGGGAAACTTCCGTTTCATATTTCTTATCGAATATATCCGCACTCGTTTCGGAAAAAAAATAATCCAGTTTCCCCGAAAGCGAATAGGAATAAGTCAGCTTTAACTTTTCATACTTTGCCATTCTTACGATTTTTCCCGCCTCTATTCCGACTTTTGAGGTCTTGGTGTATGCCCTTATCAGCCCTCCCTTGCCGAGTTTTACGCCCCCGAAATATCTCACCGCCACCACGCAAATATTTTTCAACCCCTCCTTTTCGATTACGGAGAGTATGGGAAGTCCCGCCGTTCCTTGAGGTTCTCCGTCATCATTATACCTCTTTTTGGAAATTTCGTTCTCCTCAACATAGTACGCATAACAACAATGGGTTGCCTGCGGATTGGCTTCTCTTATGCTTTCTATAAAATCCAGCGCACACTTTTCCGTGTCGCAAGGTGCGCAGCAACCTATAAATCGGGATTTTTCTTCAATAAATTCTTCTCTTCCCGAATGAAGAACCGTTTTATAGGGTTTGAACATCTTTCATATATCCCTTGAATTTTTTGTAATCAACATCATCTACAACACAAGAAAAATTTATGCCTTTTTCGTCATATTCGGTGTCGGCAATCGAATAACGCTCCTTAAAGTATGGAAATAAATTCATAGAGGAAAAGTCAAGGCTTACTTTCACGCTGTGGTAATTAGCAGAAATCAGCGAGAGCATTTTCTTGGCAAGCTTCAGAATGTCTTCGGGATTTTTTGCACATATGCTGATTGAAGGTTCAGTTTTATTTGGAAGTAAATTATTTGAAAGATCCGCCTTATTATATACGATAAGCCGAGGAATGTTGTAAGCCCCAAGCTCTTTAAGAACAGTTTCGGTAGTTGAAAGCTCCATCTCGAACTTTGAGGAAGAGCTGTCCACAACCAGTATTATAAAATCCGAATAAACTATTTCTTCAAGAGTGCCGTGGAACGCTTCAACCAACGCAGTCGGAAGATCCGAAACAAACCCGACGGTATCCGTGAGAATAAACTCCTGTAGACCATCAATGCGGATATTTCGATTTGCAGTGTCCAAAGTTGCAAATAATTCGTCCGCTTCATAAACCGTTTTTTCCATTTCTGCATCTGAAAGCCTTATCATCTGATTCATTATCGTGGATTTTCCCGCATTCGTGTACCCTATCAAAGACACTATCGGAAGTCTCGAGGCCGTTCTGTTTTTTCTCTTTACGGTGCGGTCCTTTTCAATCTTCTCAAGTTTTTTTTCCAATGCGTCAATCTCTCTTCGGATATGCCGTCTGTCGGTTTCAAGCTTTTGTTCTCCGGGACCCCTCGTTCCTATTCCGCCGCCCGTTCTTGACAAAGCTTTTCCAAATCCCGTAAGCCTCGGAAGACGATATTTTAACTGTGCAAGTTTAACTTGAAGTTTTCCTTCCATGGAGAATGCTCTCAGGGCGAAAATATCCAATATTAGCGTTGTGCGGTCAACGACTTTTACTTCAAGGATTTCCTCCAAGTTTCTGATTTGCGAGCCGGAAAGATCGGTATTGAATATAACCGAGGAAGCTTCGGAAGCTTTCACATAGCCTTTTAATTCTTCAGCCTTACCTTCCCCTATATAGGTCGCAGCCTCGGCTTTAGGGCGATTTTGTGTCATCTCTCCTACTATTTCCGCTCCGGAAGCCTCTGCAAGCCCTCTAAGCTCCGCCATTTTTTCATCTATATCTTCCGAATTTTTTCCCCCGGTAAGGTTCAAACCTACCAATATCACTTTTTCTTTATCCATAACAACCCTCCGAACGTAAAAAAATAAAAAAAAGAGAAAAGACCCAAGCCTTTTCCCTTGTCGATAACTCCCCGCCACTTTTATGAAGAACGCACTCGAGAGGATTTGAACCCCCAACCCCATGATCCGAAGTCATGTGCTCTATCCAATTGCGCTACGAGTGCCCAACAAACGGACAACAGAACACAAAAATGCGGGAAAGAGGACTTGAACCCCCACGTCAATGACACTAGATCCTAAGTCTAGCGCGTCTGCCAATTCCGCCATTCCCGCACATAAAATGATCCATCCGCGATTCGAACGCGGGACACCCTGATTAAAAGTCAGGTGCTCTGCCGACTGAGCTAATGGACCATAAAGGGTGAGTGATGGGAGTCGAACCCATGACCTCCAGGGCCACAACCTGGCGCCCTAACCAACTAGGCCACACCCACCAAACAAAAGCGGGTAAAGGGAATCGAACCCTCATAACCGGCTTGGGAAGCCGATGCTCTACCACTGAGCTATACCCGCG
Organism: uncultured Tissierellia bacterium; assembly: GCA_963552605.1. GTDB lineage: Bacteria > Bacillota > Clostridia > Tissierellales > Peptoniphilaceae > CAUVKI01. The sequence goes on along the minus strand of CAUVKI010000009.1, from coordinate 45,297 downwards.
CCGTCCGCCAAATTAAAACTACACTCGCACCTCCGTGCGACGAGGAGTATTATACCAACCGAAAATTTTATTGTCAACATATTTTTTTTCATTTTGAAAAAATTGTTTACAGATGTATTTGAAAGATTTTTGCCGTTTTTTTCGGAGGACAAATAAAAAAAACCCCTTTTTCTAAAGGGGATTTTTCATTAGGCGTTTAACTCCGTTAAAAGCCTTTCAACATCCAAACCGTGCACTGTCGCCGCCTCTTCAACCGATTCCATCTGCGCTCCGGGGCAGCCCACGCAGCCTAAACCCTGCTGCATAAGAACCCGAATTTTTTCGGGAGATTCACGAACGATTTCTCCAATAAGAGTATCTTTTGTAATTGCCATATCTTCACCTCCGAGCTCACTATTACCCTATTTTTTAAAATCCTACCTTATGAAATTCGTATATTCTTTCTTTAGAAATTCGGGTTGTTTGACTCCGGATTTTTTTCCCGCTTCTATGCTCTTCAAAATCCAAGCCATATTTCTCCCTATAACTTTCATTGTATGAACTCCCTCCTTATCCTTGAGAACATCTTCGGGAGTTTCTCCATGCACCATATTCCAGTAGCTCGAGGAAATAACAGGCATCTCCAAGATTGAAGGATACTTACCCAGAACCTCAATTGATGCGGTCGTGCCGGCTCTTCTTGCTGAAGCTATTACGGCTGCAGGTTTAAATCTTAAGACTTTGCCCGCCTCGGAAAAAAACCTGTCCAAAAAAGCTATGCACTCTCCGCTTGGAGATGAATAATAAACCGGAGAACCTATCACAAGCCCGTCCGATTCTTTCATTTTTTCCTCCGCTTCTTTCACCATTTCAGTAATTTCCCCATCAAACATCTTCTCACTTCCGATATGAAGTATCTCCCCATCAATACCTGACAAAGACAATTCCTCTTTGATAATCGAAAGTGCACTGAAAGTGCAGCCGTCGATTCTTCTGCTTCCGTTTAGCAATAATACCTTCATAAATTCCTCCTTTTTTTAATTCAATGGTTAGAAGCCTGCTCCATCTCAAGCACCGCATCTATCACCAGCACCACTGACAGAACAATGACGCTTTCTACATTTTTCATTATGTCTATTTCATAGGTATCGCCCCATGTGAACCATTTTTTTGATATGGCGGCAATTCTTCCCTCGGAATTTTCAATTTCATACTCATGTGCAAAGAAATCTCCCGATACTTTCCACCCTAGAGGCGAAACTGTATATTCCTTATGAAAAAATGTCAATTCTTTTTTCACTTCCAAAACTTCCGTTCCATTTCTGAATATGAAGAAGCGAGGAAGAAAACTTAAAAGCTTCTGACTCACAAAAGCCTGTTCCCTTCCCTCACTATCATATATATGGAGCTTTTTTCCTAAGGTGAAAACCTCTCCCTCAACAGTGAAGCACACATTTTCATTTTCATCATAGACCGTAAACTTATCCCCCCACGAAAAAACTTTTTGTTTTATGTAGAGTTTCATCATCGATACCTCCTCTCTTACTGAATTATAACTTAGCTTATGTCAAAATACAACAAGTCATTAAGAATGCACTCACTACATTTATTCTCAGTTCTGCAACCGGGAATTTGGTCAGAACATTTTTTCGTACATTAGTCATGTAAAAAAACTATAACAACTTGACAATAGTTATAGCCTGTTATATACTGTTATCCTCGGAGGAGGACGGTATGAGAATAATATTGATAAATAGAAGCAGTACTCCTTTGTATGAGCAAATAAAAAATGCAGTAAAAGAAAATATTGTAGAAAAAATATTATCTCAGGATGAACAGCTACCTTCTGTAAGGCAATTATCTAAGGAATTGAATGTAAGCATATTAACCGTTAAAAAGGCTTACGATGAATTGGAAAAAGAAGGTTTTATTGTTGTGAGACAGGGGCTGGGAACTTTTGTTGCTCCTTTGAATTTGGATCTCATACAGGAAGAGAAACAAAAAGAGATGGAAGAAAATTTGCTCATTGCGTGTAGACTTGCAAAGTCAATCAATCTAAGCGAATCTGAATTGCTAGATCTGATTAAATATATTTATAGGGGAGATACAAACAATGAATAAGGTGGAAATTAAAAATTTGAATAAAAAGTATCCTAATTTCTCGCTGGAGAATGTCAGTTTCTCAATTCCTAAAGGTTACGTTACCGGTTTTATTGGAAAAAATGGAATGGGTAAAACAACGACTATAAAATCAATTATTTCATTAAACCGTTATGACGGAAACGTCCGTTTTGGTAGCGAAAATTTTGATAATCAAAAAATCGGCGTGATTATGGCTGATTCATTTTTGGCAAAGGATTGGAATATGGGTTTAGTGAATAAGGCTATGAAAGTTGGCTATGATAATTGGAATGAAGAGTCCTTTCGGTCGTATATTGCTAAGTTTAACATCAACGAAAAAATGAAGGTCAAAGAATTATCCGGAGGTATGAAAATTAAATTGATGCTTGCAATAGCCCTATCACACCGAGCGGAGCTGCTAATTTTAGACGAGCCGACAAGTGGACTGGATCCAAGTATGCGAGAGGAATTTCGCGAGATTATTTCTGAGTATATGGAAGATGAGGATCATACGGTATTGTTTTCTACGCATATTACTCAAGACTTGGAGTCAATTTCAGATTATATTGTTTTTATTGATGAGGGAAAAATTATTTTGTCGTTAGAAAAAGATGAATTTTTGAAATATTTTAAAATTCTTAAATGCGATTTGTACAATCAAAATATCATAGACGAATCGGCAGTGTTAGGTAAAAAGATAAACAAACATAGCATTGAGTTATTAGTACGAGCAGATTATATAAAGGAAGTGCCGAATAAATTGGTAGAAGATCAAGTTTCTATCGATAGAATAATGGTGCTTTATGGGAGGAAGGGATAGTGAATACGATAAAAGTGTTTAAATTGGACTTATTGTCTATCAGACCATATTTAACACTAAAAAATTTATTAATACTTATAGGATTAAGTATTATTTATGCGGGATTATCAAAAAATCCTATTATGGCAATTGCTGTGAGTCAAATGTTTGCTTTGATTTTTTCGGCTTATCCGTTTATGGTGGGAGAGGAAGCGGGAATAGACCCCCTATATAAGATTTTCAGTATAGAGCCGAAAGATGTTGTAAAGGGGCGGTATCTTATAGCGGCGGCATTTGTTGCCTTAGCATTGATTTTTGGCACTGTACTTTCTCTAATCATATCCGGTATATACTCAATTGGAGGCGTCTTTGAGATATTGTCATTGACTGTTCCGATAACATTTTTGGTGGTAACTCTCATAATATTTTTGGAGTATCCGATTTACTTCAAATACGGTTATATAAAGGGAAAAACTCTTGCAAGTATACCACTTATGCTTTTAGGCATAGCATTTACGGTGTCGACTTTCTTCTCGGAATTTGTAAAAGTGTCATTGGAATTTTTTGTCGTAAATAAGGAAATATGTATTATATTACTTGTTTCAATTTGGATTATAACACTATTGATTTCTTATAAGCTTTCGAATAGAGTTTATTCTGAAAGGGATTTTTAGAAAATTCGGAATTATTGAGAATGAAAAAACGATTTGCAATCGGAACAAATTCAGCTAAATGTTTTGCTGCAGCTTTGCCGAACATAATTTTTAGTCTTTATTTTATTTGTTGCGGCATTTAGAAAATATCTGTCGTGAGAAATGGTTATTACCGTGCCGTCATAGTTTTGAAGACCATTTTCCAAAACTTCCTTTGATCTATATCAAGGTGGTTGGTGGGCTTGTCCATAAATAGGGTGTTCGCAAGAAAATATCAGTTTCTCAATTCCTAAAGGTTATATTACGGGTTTTATCGAAAAAAAATGGGAGATAAAATCTCATAAAAAAAAACTGCTATTCGATTATGAATAGCAGTTTTTTTTACAAATCCATCTTATCAATTTCCTCAAGCTCGGAGTCCGAAAGAATTTTCATAAGGTCAATGATTATCAGCAATCTCTTATCATCAATTTTGCCGACCCCCGTAATAAATCTCTTATCGACCCCTCCAGTAAACGAAGGAGCTTCGTCAATTCTGTCTTGGGACATGCTGAGAGTCTGAGACGCCTCGTCAACTATAAATCCTACCTCTTTGTTGTCCACATTCACCACGATAATTCTCGTGTCCTTTCCCACTTCATAGTTTCCCAAGTGAAGTCTCTGTTTGAGATTGATAATAGGAATAACATTCCCGCGATAATTAAGAACCCCTTCAATAAAATCCGGTGAATTCGGCATAGAAGTCGATTCTTCATATGCATTGATTTCTTGAACATTCATAATATCAATCCCGAACTCACTCTTTCCCAATTTGAAAACCACATACTGATTGTCTGCCATAGCCCTCTCCTCCTTTATCTTACCGACAAATTATAACACACCTTTTCCATAATCTTCCACAGCAAACAAATAATTTTCCACAACAACTGAAGTATCGCAGAGGATATCAAAAAAATGCTGTTTTTTTCGGGTGAAAATTGCAGGAAGATATATCAGCCAAACACTTAATGTTGATATCATCGCCAATCTTCCGAAAACTTCTCTTATGATGACCGTGGAGAGTCTAAGTCTTTTTCCGTCAGCCTCCATAACCCTCAATCCGAAAATCATCTTGCCTAAGGTTTGACCGTTTGTAAAAAAAGTAAGTGAAAAAAAATAAATCGCACCGACCGCTGAGCTTATAAATTTTCTCCCTGCTTCTCCAAGAGGTAAAAAAACGGAAAGAGGTGAAAACACCATAGTCGATAACGAGCCGACTATCATCATATCCACAGTGAATGCAAAAAATCTTATCAAAAATCCCGAGAAAAAATATCTCGGCAACGAATCAAAATAAGTCGCAGATTTTTTGGTATTGGGATTGGAGCTGTATAAAGACTTCAGTTCTCCATCTTTCGGCGGCACTTCATAAAAGTTGGGATCGGGCGATCTATTATACTCCGAAACATTTTCATAAGTCGGTTCTTCTTCGGTTTTATTTCCGCTAAAAAACGCATCAAACGGTATATCGTCCAATGTCATTGATTTTTCTTTTTCCGTCTCTGTCTTCCTATCCATAGCTCTCACCTACTCCCCGAACATATAGAGAAGTTTCGGACGGCTGAATTCCGAATAAGCTTCTTTCAAATTCCCGACATTAAACTCCGTAATCGAATAAAAAAGCGAGCGTATTCCTCCAAGCGGAGCGACCATCTCAAAGACTTCACACCCCGATAAACCCAGTCTGTTTTCCATATCCGCCACGGCATCTTCAAAACTGCCGATTTCATCAATCAATTTTAAATCCTTTGCTTTCACGCTGTCAAATATTCTTCCGTCCGCAAACTTTCTGACTTCACTCTCGCTCAGTTTTCTCCCCTCGGATACCACTTTCACAAATCTCGAAAACGCATTGTCGATAAGTTCCTGCATATATTTCACTTCCTCAGCGGTCATAGGACGGGAAGAGCTCATAATATCTTTATGCGCCGCACTCTTTATTACCACGGGTTTGATTCCGAGCTTTGACATAAGTTCCGAAACATCATATGACGACATTATCACACCTATTGAGCCCGTCCAAGTTTCCTCTCCCGCATAGATTTTATCCGAGTATGCCGACACATAATATCCCCCGCTTGCAGCCATAGAACCGAATACGGCATATACCGGTATCTCCAAGGTATTTTTTATAGCCACGATAGCATTTTTCACTTCGGCACTCTCATAGACTCCTCCCCCCGGAGAGTCCACCAAAAGGATAATTCCCTTAATTCCATAATCTCCGTAAGCTCTCTCAAGTGCGTCCAAGGTCAGTCTGTGGTTATAACCTTTTGAGGAAGAGGAGTCTCTCCCGATAGCCCCCTCAATTCTCACGACCAAAATTCTGTTTTCACTATCCCCTTTGGTAATAACGCTTTCGCTGTCGTCCTCATAAAAAACGGATCTTATCTGATTGGTCAGTCCGCTATAATCCCTTATCTCTTTTTTAGGGAAAAAAGAATTTGCTAAAAAAGATCCTCCCATTATCAAGAGCGCACATACCACCGCAACCCACCTCTTGGTATTCATACTGACCTCCCCCTTTCGTAAGTTTACTACAAGATACCATCTAAATCTAAAAATTTCAAACTATTTTTGAATTTGGGGCAACCGTTTGCAATTCAAATGAAATTTATCAACAAAAATAAATCGTATGGTATAATAGACAAGAAGGCGAGGTTAATATCAAAAGTTCAAGCAGATGAGATTTTTATTACAATACAAAGGAGAAATTTTATGAAAGAAAGATTGGTAAAGCGTTTTTTGGAATATGTAATGACTGAAACTACATCGGATCCCAAATCAAATAAAACTCCGTCAACACAGTGCCAATGGGATCTTGCAAAAAAGCTAAAGAAAGAATTGGAGGACTTGGGCTTTTCCGATGTGGAACTTTCGGATATGGCGGTGGTTACGGCAAAAGTGCCCGCAACGACCGATCGAAAAATTCCAAAGATAGGTTTTGTGGCTCATATGGATACCGCTCCCGACGCTTCGGGAAAGGATGTCAACCCCATAATTTATGAGGACTATGACGGGGAGGACATAGTTTTAAATCCCGAAAAGAATATCATTATGAAAGTTGAGGATTTTCCTGAGCTTAAGAACTATAAAGGACATGACATAGTTGTGACGGACGGAAATACTTTGCTCGGTGCGGACGACAAAGCGGGCATTGCGGAGATTATGACGGCGATGGAATATTTTCTTGAGCATAATGAGATTGAGCATGGAGAAATAGGAATCGCCTTTACTCCTGACGAAGAAATCGGAGGCGGTGCAAAGGACTTGGACTTGGAGAAATTCGGATGCGATTTTGCCTATACGATTGACGGGGGACCTTTAGGAGAGTTGGAGTTTGAAAATTTCAACGCTGCAAAGGCAGTGATAAAAATAAAAGGCAGGAGTGTCCACCCCGGAAGTGCCAAAAATAAGATGGTAAATTCTATAGTGATAGCTATGGAACTTCTCTCGCTTCTTCCTGCAAATGAACGCCCTGAAACCACTGAAGGGTATGAAGGCTTCTATCACGCAAGCGATATAAGCGGAAATATCTCGGAAACGAGGCTTGAAATTATAATCAGAGATCACGACAGGGAGCTTTTTGAAGCTAAAAAAAATTGGATTAAAAACATAATCGCCCTTCTCAATTTAAAATACTCGAATGCAATTTCCGCAGAGTTTTCCGACACCTATTACAATATGAAAGAAATGCTGAAACCTCACCCTGAGATAAAAACTCTGGTTCTTAGAGCTATGGAGGAAATCGGAGTCGCTCCGAAAGTCAAACCCGTCAGAGGGGGCACTGACGGAGCGCAGCTCTCTTTCAGAGGACTGCCTTGCCCGAATATTTTTACAGGAGGAATGAATTATCATGGGATTTATGAATATGTTTCCATAAACGATATGATGAAATCCGTGGAGCTTATACAAAAAATTGTCGTGCTTGCGGCGGAATAAAAGTCAATAGACCTGTTAGGTAATCTTTTGGAGGATAATAAAAAACGCTGTCGCTTTTTTCTTAGAGCGTCAGCGTTCTTATTTTCTTAAAGAAAAACGCTCGCTCATATCCTCGCAGAGCCTTCTCCTATAAAAATCTTCAACATCGCTGTAACCATATCAGCATATTCCCCTCCCCCCAAAAGCATTTTTCCGTAGTAGGCATAGTAAGAAGGAATAAAGCGAGTCACCATAAATACCGCCCATATAATCACAAGAACCCACTTGAGCGATTTAAACCAAATGCTGTGGCATATCCACGCACGCTCTCCCAAAACTTTTCTATAATCTTCGTACTTAAAGGAAATCGAACTGAATATAAGCATAGGCGGAAATAATGAAGTAAATCTAGCTACACCGGACGTATTTCTATGAATAGCTGTAACTTGATAGTGCCACATCACAAAAAAATGAATCACTTGTAAAACGGGAAATGCATGACCTATGACATTTAAAACTTTCAAATAGTTTTTCGTGTATTTTTTGAAAGAATCTACTCTTTCAAATGCCTCCTGCACTTCCTTAGAAAAATGAGTTTCCTCAGTGGGGAAATTTTCAGGAACAATTTCTCCACACTCGGGACAGCATATATAATGCTCCTCTTCCTCAAAAAAGTGATGCTTGCACTCTTCATTTCTGCACTTCGTAGTATCACCTTCTTATAGATTAGCTTCCCAGTATCTCATATATCTGCCTGAAACTCTTAGAGAATTTGTCAATATGAGCGAATACCACCACACCTTGTCAAAAAAGTCTTTAAACAAATGGGCATGAAAATTGTATATCGCAGATCCAACAGCAAATAAAAGTCCAACAACATTTCCAAGAAAAATATACCCTATGAATGCAAAGATAATGCCAGACACCGAACCAATTTCAATGCCGCTATAACCTTCTTTTCCCAGTGTATACTTTATATGGTTCATAAAAGCTTCAGGAGTATCTCCTTCGATAAAGTATTTAATTTTTTCAAATGTTGAACTTAAATCCAAAGCTTTTTGAATCACATCATTGCCGAGCTTTGCAATTTTATAAATATATTTTCTCACCTGACTTAATTTTTCTAAAGATGGAGCTGAACCGTTTACTACTTTATCCGCAATGCCAACGAATGTATCTGATGCATAAATCGCAATTCTTGCGACATGCGTTCCCTTTAGGTAAAGTTCATAAGCTTCCCTGTCATTATTTATGATCCATGCACTGAAATATGAGTCGTTAGAAATGTTTTTATCTACTCCGTATCTAGGTTCGGTTCTTATGTCTATATAGTGGGACATATACATATACTTGGTTTCAGTGGAAATTTCCTTTGCGTCCGGATCTCTTTTCTTGTTTAACAAAGCCATCTCATGTGCATAATCCCACATGTTTGAATAGGTTATGCTTTCTTTGCTAATTTCAATGTCTTCGTTTTTTTCCAAAACACCTTTGTATGTTGTGGACGAGGTTGGAGCTATGAGAGTCTGTTATTCTCCTTCGCTTGCTCCGTTTTCGTCTAAAAAGTGATTTCGGGAGCTGTTGGGGAATCCATTACAATCCGCCTGATTTCCTCATAGAAGCTTTCCTCTCTTATTGTGAAGTCTCTAAAATCTTCTAAAGTCAACCTGTATGTTGGACAGAATATTATTGATCTCAATAATCTCCGCCATAATTTTTGCAGCCTCTCCCCCTTCGTATTCTTCCGCACGTGAAATATCGGGGAGGCTTATGAAAATAAATGCTACACTGCTTTTTGCTGCCGCCATCTTTGTGAGCGTAGTGTAATTTTCTTTTTGTGATTTGTCAAGCATTTATTTTTCGTTCAATTCAATAAAATTGTATATAAAAAAAACCTCCTAAAACATAGGAGGTTTCTATACCTTAACTGAAAGCTTATTCCAGAGTTCAGCCGACATACTGTTTCCCCAAAATACACCCTCATCGGTGAAGTCATATTGATTACCTTTCCTTTCTACAAATCCATGCGATGTCATCTCGTCCATAAATTCTTCCGCCGTTTCACGGAACATCTCTTCCACCAAATCCAAGTCGAATTTTGTCAACTGCAGTTGTGAAGTGACCTTCTTAAGACGATGATAATCGGCACTGAATGTCATTCCCCTCACTTCATCAAGTTTCTCAAGCATAGAGGAATAATCTTTCAAATCCAAGGGGTTCATAAATGCCGCACCCCCGAACGCTCCACCCGCACCTGCACCAAGGGGGAAGGTTTGATTTCCCGACAAACCGTGACGAATATACTTATATCTGTCCCGATTTGGACGAACGACTTTTGTAATCTCCATTTGCTCCATACCTTTTTCGTGCTTAAAATCCATTACCTCTCGGAAAAATCTCTTATCCCTCTTTTTCTTTTCCTCAGGTGTCAGATTTTCAGATTCGGCAACTTTTATAATAGGGGAATTTTTTTGAATCATAAGCGAATAATAAGAAAAGCCCGCAAGATCCAAATCCCAAAACTGCTCCAAGTCGGCCCTCAGAGTTTCAACATCTTCATAAGGGTAGTTATAGATGATATCTATATTAACATTTTCAATACCCAGCTCCCGAAATCTCTTCAGTTTCTCAATCGCAAACTCACGATCTCCGAGCCTGTTAAGAAGTTTTCTTCCCGCATTTGAAAAAGTCTGCACCCCTATACTAAGTCGATTTACTCCCAAACTTCTCATCATCTTAAGCTTTTCATCATCAAGATCCGTAAGACTTGTTTCAAAACTGAATTCCACTGTGTCCTTTAGTCTGAAATTTTTGTTAATTGCGGTTAAAATTCGCTCAATGGCTTTCGGAGCCAATGTCGTGGGAGTTCCTCCGCCGAAATAAACGGAATCAATCTGCGCATTTTTTACATAGTCATATTTGGTGAGCTTTTCAATATGATCTGAAACCATATCCGCATAATCATCACTTGGAATACCCTTGCTCCTTCTCATATTGCAGAAAGAGCAGATTTTTGAACAAAACGGCACATGCACATAGATTATATTATCCGAGGTTGGACATTCCCCTGAGGAGAGCACTTCTTTCACCTTTTTCGGTTGTCGAACGAATCTGTCCGAATCCCCTCCCGAGCCGTGGTGCGACTTTACTCTCTCGGCAAATCTGGTCTCACTCATTAAACATCACGTTCCACAATGTTTCTGAAAATCTCTCTTGCTTCATTCAAATCCTTTTCGTTCGGGTGTTCCAATGCAACTTTGTGCCTAAGTTGAGCCGCTTCATTGGGATAGTGGGGATTGTCCTTGGGAAGGGATTTGAATTTTTCCAAGATTTCGGGGTCTACCGGACCTTGACAGATAAAAGTACCGAGCACGGTATTCTTTTCGGATAAAAGTTTCGCCGCATTGACCAGCACATCGTGTGCATGAACCGAGTAAGGATATGCACCCAATGTTGCAAAAATTCCACACTTTTGTCCTTCAATCGTACTCATAAACTTTGCAGCATCTTCATTTGCAGTTCCCTTATCCGCCCAAAATCCTATGAATACATAGTCATATCCCGAAACTTCTTTTACTTCATCAATGGGTTTTATATCGGAGCAATCTTTGAATTCTTCATGAATCGCCTCCGCCACTTTCTTTGTGTTTCCTGTTTTCGATGAATACGCAACCAAAATTTTCATGAACTTTTCCTCCTGTTCGATGTAATCGGGATCACTACCCGATCCCCGTTTTCCAAACTTATAATATCCGCATTTACTCCATATACCTCTGAAAGCAGTTTCGGCGTAAGCACCGCCTCCGGAGTGCCGTGTGCCACAATTGATTTGTTTTTAAGCACTATAAGCCTATCGCTGTACTTTGCCGCTTGATTTAAGTCATGAAGCACCATCAGCACCGTTATGCGCAGTCGATTATTAAGCTCTCTGACCAGCTCCAAGAGTTCCAACTGATACCCTATGTCCAAATAAGTCGTAGGCTCGTCAAGAAGCAAAATCTTCGGTTCCTGCGCAAGTGCCAGAGCAAGCCATGTTCTCTGTCGCTCCCCTCCTGAGAGTTCATATACTCTTTTATCTCCCAGTTTTGAAAGATCCGTAAGCTCAAGCATCTCCTCGACCTTTTCCCGATCTTTCTCGGTTTTTGCTTCAAACCATTTTTTATGCGGAAGTCTGCCGAAATAGACCAAATCTCTTACGGTTAAATCCTCAGGGGCGGTGTTTGTTTGCAGGAGAAGCCCTACTTTTTTCGCCAACTCCTTATGAGAAATATCGACAGTCCGCTTTTGATCCAATGAAACCGTGCCCGCTTCGGCGTGAAGGAGTTTGGATAATACTTTAAGAATGGTGGATTTTCCTGAGCCGTTAGGACCGATAATCGAGATAATCTCTCCTTGCTTCACTTCAAAGTCAATATCCTTGATGACATTATTCTCCCCATAGCTTATTGACAACTTGGACGCTTCGACAATTCCCATCATTGCCCTCCTCTTCTTAGCAGATAGAGAAAAAACGGAACTCCTATAACGGACATAATCGTTCCTACCGGCAGCTCAAGCGGTGCCGCAATACTTCTGGCAAAGGTGTCTGTAACCAATAAAAAAGCCGCCCCGAGCAATATGCTGAAAGGAACCAATCTCTTATGATCCGAACCTATCATCAGTCGCCCGATATGAGGAATGACCAATCCTATAAAACCTATAACGCCGACCAAACAGGTTGACACCGCCGCTAAAAAAGCTCCGAGTGCCGAGAGAAGCACCCGGCTTCTTGACACATTCAACCCCAAATTGGTCGCCTTTTCATCTCCGAGCATCATAAGGTTTGCGCTTCGGATAGTAAATGCGGAGAGAAACCAACCCAAGATTACATAAGGCAAAATAATTCGGAGATCTCTCCATGTTCTCCCTGCCAGACTTCCGTTTAAAAACAGCAGCACGCTTTGTATTTTATCGTTGTTAAGAATTGAAATCAGAGCGGTAGCTCCTCCCAAAAGGGCATTTATGGCAACGCCCGAAAGAACAAGTCTTACAGGCTTTATTCCGCCTTTCCATGCTAGGATATACACCATAGCGGTCGCAATTGACGCTCCGAAAAATGAGAAAATAGGAACCGCTCCGCCCCATTTGGGAAACAATATCAAAATGACAATAGCTCCGAGGCTCGCTCCCGATGACACTCCGATAATTCCCGGATCCGCCAGAGGGTTTTGCATTACCGCTTGAAGCATACAACCCGCCATTGAAAGTGCGCTTCCTACAAGAATTGCCATAAACACTCTCGGTACACGGATATTCCAAATAATCTGTCTCTCCACCTCTGTCAGCAAGGACGAATTCCAAAGCCCTCGTAACACTTTATCCGCACCTATAGGCACACTTCCTATCGATACCGCAGCTATCGCTGCGAAAAAGAGGATGACTGCCGCTCCCCCAAAGAAGAGAACGACAGTCTTTCCGGATCTTTCTCTTTTCGCCCGCATACTAATTAAAAACGATATTGCTGAGGGTTTCCAATGCTTCCACCAACTTCACATTTCCGGAAACGCTGAAAATATTGATATCCAAGTCATAGACTTTTCCGTTCTTTACGGCGTCCATATCCTTCCAGATTGCATTTTTCGCAAACTCTTCGTCCATCATTTTCTTGGAGTCTTCAGGGTTTGCGTGTGTCAATCTGAGAATAATTCCGGGATTTGCCGCAACGACATTTTCAAGATTGAGCGGTACAAAACCTCCCTGTAATCCCAAATCGTCCGCAATATTATGAACATTCAACGCCTGCATCAAGCTTCCCGTAAAGGATTCTTTCGTTCCTACCATAATGGACTTAGGTGAACCGAATAAGAACAGCACCTTGGGGCTTTCTTTGCTCTCCGTTTTCTTTATTATTTCATCGGCTTTGATTCTGGTTTCCGAAACAAAAGCTTCAGCCTCAGCCTCTTTTCCCAATGCCTTTCCAAGCTGAACAATCGAATCCAATACGCTCTCATAAGAGTCAAGTGAAACAAACATACTGCTGATTCCCTGCTCCTCCAACTTCTTCTCGTTCGCTTCTTTAAGAGAACTTACAGATATGAACAAGTCGGGAGTAAGTGATGTGACTTTCTCAATATCGGGCTGCATAGGCTGTCCGATATCGGGCAAATCCTTATATCTGTCGGGCATTGCATACATACTCTTAGGCACTCCGACCACTGCGTCAAATCCAAGCTTGTCAAGCATCTCCGCAACTGCAACCGTGCCGGCAACAACTCGCTTGGGTGCCATAGCCACTGAGTCCGCAGGCACTTCTTCGCTCTTCTCCTCGGATTTTTCTTCCGATTTCTCTTCCATTTTTTCCTCAGATTTCTCTTCGGATTTCTCTTCCATTTTTTCTCCCTGATTTTCAGCAGATTTTTCGGCATCGTTTCCGCATGCGGTAAACATTGTTGCCGCCATAATGATCACCAACAAAAGTGATAAAAGTTTTTTCATAATAACCTCCCTCAATTCAAAATGTACTGTAACGCAAATATTTACCCCGGGTATTTGCTAATCGTTACACGTGCGTATGTTACTACAAGATAATCACAAAGTCAACTTTATTTTTAAATCTCAAATTTCTTGTGACGGCAAAAAGACGGCAAAAAAAAGGAAACGAAAAATTTCGTTCCCCATTTTTTATTCAGAGTCAACCAAGGCTTCCCGTCTTTTGAGCATAGGAGTTTCCGTAAGCCTTATACCTTTTAGAAGATCTTTTTGAATTTTTACCATATTCCCATAGACGTCCATAAAATGAAGCCGAGTTTGAGAGCATCCTATAAATATGGCTTTTTTTAGGAAAATGTCCTCCGTCAGCACATCAAATTGCATCATATCTTCATCTCTTTGAATTGCTCCTATCGGCTCAAAATATTTAATCTCCGCAATGGGAATTTTATAGAGATTTCCAAGACTGTCAGCCACAATCAATCTCTTGCGATCAAAAAATCCTCTAAAGAACACATCTGTGAGTTTTAAATTCTCGGCGGTAAGTTCATAGCAAGTGGATTTTTTTGCATTGACTTTTGAAATTGCGGCACTTGCAAGTCTATCAGCTTCCGTATGATACTTAACACCTATGTGTCCCTTGATTTTTACAAACTGCACCTTTACTTTCAATCCTTGAATGAAAGCTTTATATTCCGAGGCAAGTTTGTTGGAACTTTTGCTTAGAATAAAGTCTTGAATGGCTTTGCAGTCGTGATACACGATTAAGCGTGAGAAAGAATTCTTCTCCGCCCATTCCATAGCTTTCATTGCGGATATTATTTCCGCAAAGGTGGAGTTGTCAAAATCATCTTCTTCAAAGGACATAAGTATGGCATCGGAGAGCTTATAGGAAGCTTTATTCGTTTTTATAATCACGCCATATCCGCAATACGAAACCCCCGAGATTACCTTATAGCTTCCGTCTATGAATGCAAGAGCTTCTCCTTGCTTAAGCTGGTTTAAGGTATTGTCGATTTGACTGTCGGTTTCCCTTTGAACAGCCTTTTTTTTGGTTTCTTTGGGAGCTTTGGGATTTGATTTGGATTTATTCTCAGGAGCAATTAAAACTTCGGCAACGGAAACTTCGGAACTTTTTTTATCGGCGACACATTCCTTTATTACCTCGTCATATCTCTCATAGTCCTTGAAAGCACCTTCAGAAGAGCATGGAGCCGAAATAATTCCGTGCAAATCTTTGCCGCTTTGCTCTTCTTCTCCAAAACCTTTTGCATTTTTTCTGATATAAGTTTCTGCCAAAGTTTTATCGGTAAAACTCTTCATCTTAAATCCGGAATAGGATTTGACCTGTGCCTGAGCTTCTTCGGGACTTGTATAAATCCCTGGCACTCTGCCCTTTGCCACCGCATAATAAACGGTTTTTTGTCGGAACTTGCACGGATTATTATTCTCTTCTCTCTCAAGTGAAAAAAGAAAATCCTTCGCGTCATCAATTTCCTCAAAGGCTCTTATTCGAGTCCTCTTTTTTCCTACCGACTCCGAAAGTGCAGCTTTTCTATCCTCATACAAAGTCGGTTTTATAGCCTCACCGTAAACCACATAATACTGATTTTTATTTTTTTTACTCAAGTTTCACCTCCTTACTTAAGATAAGCGAAGGACTGATTAAATTGCAACTTCTATTGCGGTTTTGAACGAAGCCTTGCCCCGCCCTCCGATATCCTGAACTTCTAAAAAGAGAAGCTTACAGAAAGTTTTTCTCCTGATATGTTTAAGCGGCAATAATATTCTTCGCTCCACACTCAATCAAAAATTCCCCGCTCTCAAAAAAAATTATATCACTTTTCAAATTCATTTAGTAGAAATTTGGTTGGTATATTTTTTTCATGCGTTTGTCGTGTGCCTGAAAGCTGAAAAACTTGACAAAGAATTGCAGCTTAGTTTAGAATAAAATAGGGATTTTGTTATCTCAAAATCCTCAAGGAGGGAATATGAGTAAGTTAAAAAAAATAGCATTAGGTATATCGGTTCTCCTGTTTTTGGCACTGGGTATTTTTGTTTTCACTCATCGAAAGATTAAGGTTGAACTTATAGTGGACGGAGAGTCACAAACCGTGTTTTCGGAGAAACGGACGGTTAATGATTTGCTAAGCGTTATGAATGTTTATGTGGACTCAAAGACTATGGTCAGTGAAAAGGGAACGGCGCAGATTAGGAGAGGAATGGTCATTGAAGTAAGACATCCGAATACCTATGTGGTAAGAATCGGAGAAGCAATGAAAACAATCCGTTCCTTTTCCTCAAATGTTTTGGATATTTTGCAGGAGGCAGGATTTCTCATTGATGAAGATGATTATGCGGAGCCTGATTTTTTTTCGGAGGTTTCAAATAATTCAGTGATTTCACTTTATAAAGTTGCATTCTATGAGGAAACGGTAAAGAG
The DNA here is from genome assembly GCA_963552605.1 of uncultured Tissierellia bacterium. Lineage (GTDB taxonomy): Bacteria > Bacillota > Clostridia > Tissierellales > Peptoniphilaceae > CAUVKI01. The sequence goes on along the minus strand of CAUVKI010000009.1, from coordinate 28,874 downwards.
TGAAGTGGCATTTGAAACCCTTACCCGTGAAAATTCAAATGCAAGAAAAGGAGAACGGGAAGTTATAACCGCAGGGGAAACGGGAGAAAAAGCCGAGAGTTTCCAAATTCGGACGGTCAACGGAGAGATTGTGGATAAGAAATTGATTTCAGAAGTTATGACAAAAGCTCCGATAAACAGAATAGTTGAGGTCGGAACGAGGGAAGTTTTGGTGGCGTCAAGTCGTTCCTCTTGGATTCACTTGGATAGGAAAAAGAGATTGGAGTCCGGAAAGTCCGAAGAAAGAGATGATGACAAAGATGAAGAAGGTTTTAATAAGCCCGACAACACTGCAAAGTTCGATAAAAAATCCGCTTCTCCCGGAAGTACCATTGTTATGAAAGCGACATATTACAGCACTTCTCCCGAGGAGAATGGAGGCTGGACGACTTCCGCAACCGGCACGGAATTAAAAAGAGGAGTTGTTGCGGTTGATCCGAATGTAATTCCTTTGGGTACAAAACTTTATGTGGAAAGTTTGGACGGTTCTCCGGATTACGGATATGCACGGGCTGAGGATACGGGTAGTGCAATAAAGGGAAACAGGATTGATCTATGTACAGGCTCAAGTGAACCTGCGGGAGTCGGAAGCAAAGATGTGAGAGTGCATATATTGCCTAATTAAGAGTTAGACTCATCAGAGCTTTTCTTTTATAAGCAAATGGTATAAAATGGAAAACAGTAAGGAGGTTGCTCTGATGGAGAGGGATTATTTCAAAAACTTGACAGATGATGAGTTAAAGAAAGAGCTTGCGCAAATAAATCGTGAGCTGTTGGATATAACAAAGACATACTCTTTCAAGAGTGTGCTGTTTTTTTCGGACAACATCAGAGAACAACTAAAAAAAATAGAAGATAAAGAAGCTTTTTCAGATATTACGGATTGCATAAAAAGAATTGAAGATATTGTTTTAAGCGGCGGAATCTTGAAAGAGAGAAGAGAAGAAACTCTAAGTGTCAGGAGATTGGCTCTTGAAAATTTGCGTGTTATGATGAGCTATTCAAGACTTGCCGGTAGTACTTTTGATTTGGAAAAGCGGCGTGAATTGGAGAGGATAGTCGATTCCTACCCTTTTTCAACCAAGAGCTTGGAGAAAGAAATTAAAAGTGCCAAGGCAAAGCTTGAAATTGCTTTTTTGAGCGTGAGAGATGATGCCGAAAAAAACTTTAAGCTTATGAAAGCTCTTGTAGAAAGACTTCCCCTGAGTTTTACCAAAGAGAGAGCGTTTTATTTCATAAAGCGTTCCCTAAAAATAACCTTGAGAAATGCAAGCGAATATCAGGTGGCTTTGGTTTTCAGAGCCTTGAAAAATGTTCTCGATTACAAAAGGGTTAAGGGATATGGAGAGAAATTTTCATCAATCTACTTGGAAATAGAGGAAATTTCAAAAAATTCGGAAGGCAATGAAAAATTCAAAAGGCTTCTTTTGCTAAAGGAAAAGATAGAAAGCTATTTATCGCTGTTTGGTCAAACGGGATATTTGGCAAATATTTTGTTGACTTATCTTTCTGTTGAAAGAGAGGATTCTGAGGAGATAAAGACGGTGAGAGGGGAATTTTCGGCTCTGGAAGCTTTGGAAAATGAAAGCAAAAAAGAATTTTTTGAGAGGCTTAATAGAAATATAAAGGAAGATATGAAACTTCATAAAAATAAGCTGGACTCATTTTTTAAGGTTAACCAAGCGGCGATATTTAGAAAGGATTTGGATCTTTCGGATATTTCTTTCGAACTTTCGCAAATGCACGAAGCCATCAAGTATTATGCGGATAGAATTGTTGTTGAGGAAGAAATTTTGAATTTAGATAAGTTTATCCCCGTTTCGAAAAAGGATTTAAGAATGAAAATTGACAGGCTTCTTGGTGAGATGGAGGATGTTTTGAAAGATTTCGATTCCGATATGCAGAAAATACTTCTAAGCAGGGTTATGTTGACGCTCTACTTGGTATTTTTCAATTTTAGAGAATTGATGGATTATATCGACCAAGTACTTTCAGAAGGTGGATACGACGGGAAATTGATGGCTATTAAATTGACTTCATTGGAAATAAAATAAGGAGGATCTTATGGAAGTTAAAGTTGTTAAGGTGGACGGCAATAAATTAAGGGAGATTAGAGATAAGACTTTGAAGGCTGAATTTGAGGAAATAAGAAATGAAACATTGGCAAACGATACAAATGTTAATTTGGAAACTTTGGAGAAGGATTGCAATGAAAAAACGGAGGAGCTTCACCCCAAAGTGTCCGATTTTTTTCTGAAGTATTTATCATACACTCTCAATAATAATCTGAATAAGCTTGATGTTGAAGTTCGCTTTGAAGATTTAGATGAACTCATTCGTGAGAAAACAAAAAAAATTCTCGAAATCTTAAAGATAGATGAAGATAAATATAAAAAAGTAGAAAGATTGAATGAGATAAGAGAGGAAATATTTTATGATACAAGTGCGCTTATGGCAAATTGCTGCTATCTTTCCAATGTGCAGGAGATTGCGTCATCAAACTCGGATAGACGCGCGGCGCATAATTATAAGGTTTCTTTGGACACAATAAGTAAAGTAGTAAACAGTACACTTGACTCGTTTTTAGTGTTCTTTCTTGATGACGCTTTGGATTTTACGAAAAAATTCATTGTACTTAGAGAAGTTGTAAATATGCTGCCTATGAGTTATAACGAAGGAAGGGTTTTGAATACTTTCAGAAAGACTTCAAGAGCTGTATTCGCCACAAGACCCGAGTTCTTAACAGTCGCCATTGAGCAGTCATTCAGAATTGAGTGTTGTTATAGAGATGTGCCGGGATTTAAGGACAGATTTCCAAAGATAAGGCGAAAGATAGACCTTTTTATGGAAAATGCATGCCAAGCTCCGGTGGGTGAAAACGAGTATGCCATAAGTCTTAATTCAATGGAAGAATCTCTCATTGCAGTGAAAGAAATGCTCGGTAAAAGGAAATCATTCGAGGGATTTGAGGAGATGAGGATTTATGGCGACTCTCTTGAAAAGTACGCAAAGCGTATGCAAGACTTGGGGTTATCCGTTAATGCGATGTTGGGTTATTTGTTGCTCAACGATGAAATTAAAGTTTCAGACTCGGATATGGAAAAAATGAGTATGAAAAAGGAAGACGAATTGAAAGTTATCGAAAATGAGATCGATAAAGAAAGGGAAACTCTTAAGGATGAGTCGGAAAATTATTATAAGCTCATTTTTAATATGGGGTTGCAAAAATTTGAGATTAGTGAAAAAGTCCTAAATCTCAAAAGGGCATTAGACTATTTCAATGATGACGAACTTGCTCCTAAAGAAGATATTCACGCTGGTAGAGTAGGGGTGATAACCAAAGAAGAAGTTTATGTGAGAATTGATAAAATGGTTGATGCGGGAAGGAGAATTCTAAGAAAAATAAAAGGGGAAGAAAAGCAGATGGTGCTTAAGCGTATATTTTTTGCACCAAGAGCTCCTATGCTTAACTATATGGATTATATGGATTATATGGGAGATGCGCTAAGTGACAGGAGAGAGTCTTTATCCTATCTGTATCTGATTGCCGTAAAAATCGGGGAAATGCTTAACGCCTCAATTGGAAAGAAAGCCAAAACAGAGATATTCAACAAAGGGGAGGAAGAATAATGAAAGCGATTATTGAGCCTGAACAATTTAGAGCCTACACATGGTCGGGCGGAAAAAGCACGGAGATGTATGTCTATCCCGAAGGCAAAAATTTTAGGGACAAAGATTTTTCATTCAGAGTTTCCACATCGACATTTAGTGATTTGAAATCCGAGTTTACTGACTATACGGGATTTCACAGATTTATTCTTCCGATAAAAGGGGAACTGACGATTAACAATAAAGAATTTCCAAACCACAAACTTGAAACTTGGATGAACTGCGATTTTGACGGCGGATTGGAAACCACGGCAGAGGCTTCAGTCGGGTGCAAAGATTTCAACTTCATAGTTTCAAACAAAGATCGCGGAGATTTGATGGTAATAGAACATGATATAAGCTTGGATAAGGATTCAAAAGATGCATATTTTATATGCTTTGCAACGCACGATTATCATCTTAGAACTATTTATGAAGACCTTGACCTAAAGGCGAACACCCTGTTTATTACAAATGAGGTCGTAGAAATCACCATACTTGATTATTTCCCGGTCATCGTATGCGAATGGGTGCCGAGTAAAGGACGCCCTGCAGATGAAGGAAGAGGATACAAGGTAAAAAGAAAATAGATTTGCAAATTGGGGCTTAGGAATCAGGAGGTAAAATGTGGGAGAAATTCAAATTCGTCCGGAGGGAAATGAAATAGTTAAAAACGCCCGTGAATTTGCAAAGCAGCACGGAATAAAAGGACCTTTTTTGGCAAAGGCATTGGGAACTCTGGGAGTTGCCTCGCTTTCATATATTTTTTTGGGGGTTGCGGGACTTTCTTTTGCTTCTCCTCTGATTTGGGTATTTTCATCAATTGTTTCATTTAAGAGTGTTGATGTTTTCTATGCACTTTATTATTCAAGGAAAAATGCTTTCTATATACTTAGACCCGAAACAACGATTATAGACGGCAAACTCGGACTTAAGACCATTTCGTATTCGGAACTTCCCGAGAGCTTTTTCAAGTTTTTTGAAAAGCACGACTCCTATATGAATATGGGAGAGAGGGAATTTTTGGATTATTATAATCAGGCTGTTCTTGACTATTACTCAGAGGGAGGAGAAAATCTCTATCGGCATATGATAGACGCTCTTATATTATTTCCTATGAGGAAAAAAATGGAGCGTTTAAAGCTTAGGACAAATCCTACGATTGAGGATTTATATTACGGGTTAAAGTATGATTACAAAAAGCCGATTTCACAATCCTCATCAAGCTATTGGGCGGTAATAGACGGTTTGGGTAATTTGATAAGCCCTGACTATAAAGAAAAAATTAAAGAGCTTACGGGGATTGAAATAAAAATCCCGACTGATGATAAAAAAGAAGAGCTGAAACTTCCTATGCCCGATGTGCATAAAATGATCCGCAGACTTCCTTTGGATATGCTTTCGTTTTTCATTCCGGAATTTTCTTCATATCAGGAATTTTCGGAAGAGGGAGCATCAAAAGAGTATTTTGAACTGGGCGTGGCGGATCTTGTCAAGCAAGCCTACCTTTCGAGAATGGTCTTGAAGTATTTAGGAAAATATACGGACGAAAATGAATTGGAGTTTCGCAGATTTATAGACATAGCGGACGAGGCGAAAAAAAATCTCTATGATAATAAGGTTTTGGTGAGAGTTGTAGAATACGCCTCGGTCATAGAGAGAAAGTTTGAAGATGTGGAGAAACTTTTGGAGGAATATTCAGCCTCCCCGGGGAAATTCTCGGATAGAAATTCGGAACTTTTGCAGCTAAAGCTTGACAGCTTGATTATGCAGTCGAAAAAAGATGAATCTAAAAATAATGAGGAATAATTTTTCCTCATTATTTTTTTTGCTATGAATGATATAGCGTTTGGATTGACGTATTCTTCCCGATAAGAATTTTTTCCGCAATAGATTTTCACTTTTTTCTGTAGAGAAAATCACATTTCTCATCTCAACTACAAATGGTGCCTTTTGGATTGGGAAAAAAGTTTTATTTTCTTTGATAGAACGAGTTGCGACTATGAATACACTCATTTTTTTCAATATTTGGTTAAAAATAGCTTGTTTTTTTTTGAAAATACGTGTAGAATGAGGAGGTATGCGGAGCTGTGAAGCAAAAGGTTGCCCTGCCTCTCCTTGGGTTTTGGGGAAATTTTTGTGGAGCAAGCCCGAGAAAGATCTCGGACGACTCCGAGTCGAAAAAGTGGTGTATACACCCGGCAGAGTTGCTCGACAGGAGACGGCGAATACGCTATTAAGGAGGAAATGATGGCAAAGGGAAACAGAATAAGAATCAGACTTAAAGCCTATGACCACGAGCTTATCGACCAATCAGCGGCAAAGATTGTGGAAACGGCAAAGAGGATGGGTGCAGAAGTGTCAGGACCGATTCCTCTCCCCACGGAGAAGGAAATCATAACAATTCTTCGGGCAGTTCATAAATACAAGGACTCCCGTGAACAATTTGAACAACGCACCCACAAAAGACTTATCGATATCCACGAACCTACACAAAAAACCATTCAGGCTCTGATGAAATTGAACTTGCCCGCCGGAGTGGATATTGAAATGAAGTCATAATTTTTTATGATTGCATTGCAATCCAATGAAAAATAAGGAGGAAAGTATGAAGAATACGATTGGCAGAAAAATCGGTATGACTCAGATCTTCTTTGAAGACGGAACACTCGTTCCCGTAAGCGTAATTCAAGCGGGACCCGTGGTGGTAAGTCAGAAAAAGACTGTTGATACCGACGGATACAATGCTGTGCAGGTCGCATTTGAAGATGTGCCTGAAAAAAAGCTCAATAAACCTAAACTCGGACACTTAAAGAAGGTGGGAATTGCTTCCAAAAGATACTTGAAGGAGTTTCGTGTTGACAATCCCGATGAGTTTGAAATCGGTCAGGAATTTACGGTGGCAGATTTTGAAGTTGGAGATTTTGTTGATGTAATCGGGAAAAGTAAGGGAAAAGGAACTCAAGGTGTCATAAAAAGACACGGATTTGGAAGAGGTAGAGAGTCTCACGGCTCAAAACTTCACCGCACGGCGGGCGGTATGGGCGCAAGTGCTTATCCCGGAAGAGTTTTCAAAAACCACCGTATGATGGGGCGTATGGGAAACGAGAAAGTGACCGTCCAAAATCTGAAAGTGGTCAGAGTAGATAAAGAGAACAATCTATTGATGGTAAAAGGTGCAGTTCCGGGGCCCAGAAAAGGGCTGCTCATAGTTCGAAAAGCAATTAAGAAGTAGTGAAAGGAGGGAGAGATATGCCAAAGGTACAGGTTTTGAATATGCAGGGCGAAAAAGTTGAAGAGCTTGAGCTTTCTCCGTCCATTTTCGGAGTAGAGATAAATCAGCACGTGGTGTATGAAGCGGTGAAGAATTATTTAGCCAATCAGCGTCAAGGCACCCAATCCGCAAAAACTCGTGCGGAAGTCAGAGGCGGAGGAAGAAAACCTTACAGACAGAAAGGTACGGGAAGAGCCAGACAAGGAAGTATTCGTGCTCCTCAATGGAAAGGCGGAGGAATTGTATTTGCTCCGAAGCCTAGAGATTACAGCTATAAACTTCCGAAAAAAATAAAAAGACTTGCTCTCAAGAGTGCTTTGACAAGCAAAGCGGAGGAGTCTGAGATTATAGTTATAGACAATATAGCTTTTCAAGCTCCCAAGACCAAGGAATGCGTGAAGTTTTTAAATGCCGTCAATGCGGATAAAAAAACTCTGATTGTGACAGAGGGAAGCGACAGGAATGTGATAAAGAGTGCGGCAAACATTCCCTATGTCAAGACCGCACCGGTAAATTCGCTTAACACTTATGACATTTTAAATCACAAGTTCTTCATAATCACTAAAAAAGCTCTTGAAAAGCTTGAGGAGGTATATTCATGATAAGAGAACCTCAAGATATTATCATTAGACCGTTGATTACGGAACGCAGTATGGATATGATGGCGGACGGAAAATATACTTTCAAAGTGGATCGTCATGTGAACAAGACTGAAATCAAAAAAGCTGTGGAAAAGCTTTTTGATGTGAAGGTTGATAAGGTTACCACTCAGAATGTCCTCGGAAAGGTCAAAAGACAAGGCAAATTTGAGGGGAAAAGACCGGATTGGAAAAAAGCTATTGTGAAACTTAAGGCGGATTCCAAGCCGATAGAGTTCTTTGAAGGAATGCAATAGTAGGAGGGAATAATGGCTACAAGAGGTTTTAAACCGACTTCTCCCGGTGTGCGTCAGATGACGATTCCGACTTTTGAAGAGCTCTCCAAAGTCGAACCGGAAAAGTCGCTGTTGGTGTCGCTTAACAGGAGCGGAGGAAGAAACTCCTATGGGAGAATTACTTGCCGTTTCCGTGGAGGCGGTGCAAAGAGAAAGTATCGTATAATAGATTTCAAAAGAAATAAAGACGGAGTGCCGGGAAAAGTGTTCTCAATCGAGTATGATCCCAATCGTTCGGCATACATTTCTCTAATTCACTATTTTGACGGGGAGAAACGTTATATCCTTTGGCCTCAGGGTTTAAAGGTGGGAGATGTGATATTTTCGGGAGAGGAAGCTGACATAAAGGTGGGAAACGCTCTGAAAATTAAGGATATTCCCGTCGGCACGACCATTCACAATATCGAAATGAAGCCCGGAAAGGGTGGACAGCTTGCAAGAAGTGCGGGAGCTTATGCACAGCTTATGGCTAAGGAAGATAAATACGCTCAACTAAGACTTCCCTCGGGAGAGTACAGGCTTATCCATGTGGAATGCAGAGCTACAGTAGGTGCGGTAGGAAACGAATCCCATGAAAACATTTCAATGGGTAAGGCGGGGCGTGTCAGACACTTAGGGAAGAAACCTCATGTCAGAGGTTCCGCAATGAACCCGGTAGATCACCCGCACGGCGGAGGAGAGGGAAGAGCTCCAATCGGAAGACCCTCGCCTATGACTCCTTGGGGTAAGCCCGCAAAAGGATTAAAGACACGAAAGAAAGGCAAGAAGTCCGACAAATATATTGTGCGTGCTCGAACTAAGTAGGAGGGAGATTATGGCTAGATCGTTGAAAAAAGGCCCCTTTTGCGATGACCATCTGATGAAAAAGGTCGAAAGGCTTAACGAGAAAAACGAGAAAAAAGTAATAAAAACATGGTCGAGAAGATCGACTATTTTCCCTGATTTTATAGGTCATACCATTGCAGTGCACGATGGAAGAAAACATGTGCCGGTGTATATCACTGAAGATATGGTGGGACATAAGTTGGGAGAATTTGTACCTACAAGAACTTTCCGTTCTCATATTAATTCAAAGAACGAGAAAACTTCTTCAGTAGGTTAGAAAGGAGGAAGCGATGGAAGCAAGAGCAGAAGCAAAATATGTGAGAATATCTCCTCGTAAAGTTCATTTTATATGCAGAGAAATCAGTGGACTTCAAGTTGACGATGCAATCGATCTCCTCCGTTTGACCCCCAAAAAAGGGGCCAGACTCTTGGAAAAGGTGCTAAAGAGCGCAGTGGCAAATGCTGAAAATAATTTCGGATTGGATAGAGAAGAATTGTTTGTAAAGTCGTCCTATGCAAATGATGCGCCGAGAATGAAACGCTTTCGTCCGAAAGCAAAAGGAGCCGCTTATCCGATATTAAAGAGATTATCTCATATCGGGGTTGTGGTGTGCGAGAAAGAGTAAGGAGGAGGCTATGGGTCAAAAGGTACATCCTAAGGGACTTCGAGTGGGAGTTATTCGCAAATGGGATTCAACATGGTATGCTAAAAAATCGCAATTCGGTGATTTATTAGTTGCTGATTATAAAATTCGTGAGTTTTTGAAAAAGAAATTATATAATACCGGAATTTCCCGCATTGACATTGAAAGACAGGAGAAAGTTAAAATCACCATCAACACTGCAAAGCCGGGACTTGTGATAGGAAAAGGCGGCGCAGGGGTAGAGGAACTTAAAAAAGAGCTTGAGAAGATGGTGGGAGGAGCGGTTATTGTCAACATAGAAGAAGTTAAGAATATAGATGTTGATGCTCAGTTGGTTGCCGAGAATATTGCTCAGCAGTTGGAAAACCGCATAACTTTCAGAAGAGCTATGAAACAAGCTATTCAGAGGACAATGCGTGCCGGAGCTTTGGGAATAAAGACTGCCGTATCGGGAAGATTGGGCGGGGCGGATATTGCACGTACCGAGCATTACAGCGAAGGTACAATACCACTTCAAACCCTGCGTGCGGATATTGATTATGGCTTTGCCGAAGCAAATACCACATACGGTAAAATCGGAGTAAAGGTTTGGCTCTACAAGGGAGAAGTCCTTCCCCAAAGAAAGAAAGATGTAGAAGTTAAAACAGCACAAGAAGCGTAGTGCCAAAGGAGGTAAGGAAATGTTAATGCCAAAAAGAGTGAAATATAGAAGACAGCAGCGCGGTCGTATGAAAGGCATGGCTTCCCGCGGTAACACAATAACCTATGGCGATTTCGGCTTGCAGGCATTGGAGGCTTGCTGGATTACCGCAAACCAGATAGAAGCTGCAAGGCGTGCTATGACTCGTCATATCAAGAGGGGCGGAAACATTTGGATAAAGGTTTTCCCCGACAAGCCGGTTACGGAAAAACCTGCAGAAACTCGTATGGGTTCAGGTAAAGGTGCTCCCGAATATTGGGTTGCGGTTGTGAAACCGGGAAGAATTCTCTTCGAGATGGCAGGAGTTACCGAGTCGGTAGCAAGAGAAGCAATGCGTCTTGCGGCTATGAAGCTGCCTATCAAGACTAAATTCGTTGCAAGAGATGAAGGACAAAGCAAGGAAGGTGAAGCGAATGAAGGCTAATGAGGTAAGAAGACTTTCCGAACAGGAATTGACGGATAAATTAAAGGAACTGAAAGGGGAACTTTTTAACCTGAGATTTCAATCCGCCACCGGTCAGTTGGACAACCCTATGCGTATTCGCTCGGTAAGGCGTGATATCGCAAGAGTTAAGACCATTGTGCGTGAAAGAGAATTAAAAGGAAGCGAGGCATAGCTATGGAGAGAAATTTGCGTAAGGTGAAAACCGGAATAGTCGTGTCCGACAAGATGGATAAAACAATAGTTGTGCAAGTGGAAACATTGGTAAAACACCCTATGTATAAAAAAACCATGAAACGCAGCACTCGTTTTAAAGCGCACGATGAAGAAAATTCCTGCAAAATCGGAGATACGGTAACGATAATGGAAACCAGACCTCTAAGCCGTGAGAAGCGTTGGAGATTAGTATCGATAGATGAGAGAGCGAAATAGACCGGAGGAGAATAATGATACAAAAAGAATCAAGACTCAAAGTCGCAGATAACTCCGGAGCGAAAGAACTTTTGGTTATCGGGGTTTTGGGAGGAACAAAGAAAAAATATGCCCATGTGGGCGATGTGGTGGTTTGTGCCGTTAAAGCCGCTACACCCGGCGGAGTGGTAAAGAAAAGCGATGTGGTGAAGGCAGTGATAGTGCGCACAAAGTATAAGGTGAAAAGACCCGACGGCACTTATATAAGATTTGACGATAATGCAGCGGTAATCGTTAAAGAAGATAAGTCGCCTGTAGGTACTCGCATTTTCGGACCGGTTGTGAGAGAACTCAGAGCAAAGAGCTTTATGAAAATAATTTCTCTTGCGCCTGAAGTTTTATAGGAGGGCAAAATGAGACTTAAAAAAGGAGATACGGTCATTGTCATAGCCGGAAAAGATAAAGGTAAGACCGGAAAGATCACTCATACCCTTGCAAAGGAAAATCGTGTGGTGGTGGAAAATATAAATGTCGTTACAAGACATAAAAAAGCCAGAGGTCCTCAAAATCCCGGAGGGATATTTACTCAGAGTGCTCCGATTCATGTTTCCAATGTGATGTATTACGATTCAAAGAACAAGAAAGGTTCTCGCTTGGGGTACACTTTCAACAACGAAGGAAAGAAACTTCGCGTGGTGAAAACCTCCGGTGAAGTTATTGAATAGGAAAGGAGCAAAAATGGAATCAAGACTTCAGAAAAAATATCGGGAGGAGGTTGCTCCTCAACTTCAAAGCCATTTCAAATATAAAAATGTTATGGAAATTCCCAAAGTTGAAAAAGTGGTAATCAATATGGGACTCGGGCAGGCTAAGGAAAATCCAAAAATCTTGGAGTCTGCAATTAAGGAGCTTACTTTGATTTCAGGGCAAAGACCCGTTGTCACAAAGGCGAAAAAATCCGTTGCCAATTTTAAACTCCGTGAGGGAATGAAAATAGGCTGCAAAGTGACTTTAAGGCGCCAAAAGATGTATGATTTCTTGGATAAATTGATAAATGTGGCTCTACCTCGTGTGAGAGATTTTCGCGGAGTATCCGACACTTCTTTTGACGGCAGAGGAAACTATGCTTTGGGAATTAAGGAGCAGCTGATATTTCCCGAGATAGAATATGATGACATAGATTCAATTAAGGGCATGGATATCATAATAGTGACCACTGCCAAAACCGATGAAGAGGCAAAGGAATTCTTAAGGCTTATTGGAATGCCTTTTAGAAGGTAGGGAGGGATAACTTGGCTAAGAAATCTATGATTTATAAGCAACAGAAAAAACAAAAATTTTCTACAAGGGAGTACAGTCGCTGCAAGATTTGCGGAAGACCTCACGGATATCTCAGAAAGTATGGAATATGCCGTATTTGTTTCAGAGAGCTTGCGTATAAGGGCGAAATTCCCGGTGTGAGAAAAGCAAGTTGGTAAAGGAGGGATTTTTCAATGATGACAGATCCTATTGCGGATATGCTTACCCGCATTCGCAACGCTGCAAATGCAAAGCACGAATCCGTTGAGATTCCTGCTTCAAATATAAAGAAAGCGTTATCTTCAATATTGCTTGATGAAGGATATATCAAGGCGTTTGATACTATTGAAGATGGAAAGCAAGGGTTAATTCGCATTCAGCTGAAATACGGCAAAGACAATGAAAAAGTAATTTCAGGGTTGAGAAGAATCTCCAAACCGGGACTTAAGGTTTATTGCAAAGCCGAAGAAGTTCCGAAGGTGTTGGGAGGATTAGGAATAGCGGTGATTTCAACATCTAAAGGTATATTGACGGACAAAAAAGCACGAGAAGCGGGCGTTGGCGGAGAAGTTCTCTGCTATGTATGGTAAGGAGGCATTATATGTCAAGAATAGGTTTAAAACCCATTAACCTCCCGCAGGGTGTGGATATAAAAATTGACGGGAGTAACCTTGTTACGGTCAAAGGTCCTAAGGGAACCCTTTCGGAACAAATCAATAAGGATATAAAAATTTCCATTGAAGATGGAGTGCTTTCCGTTTCAAGACCCACAGATCAAAAAAGACACAGAGCGCTTCACGGTTTGTCAAGGGCTTTGATAGCGAATATGGTTGAGGGAGTGACCCAAGGATTTCAAAAAACTCTTGAGATAGAGGGTACGGGATATCGCGCCGCAAAGAACGGCAAGGTGCTTTCTTTAAATTTGGGATTTTCTCACCCGTTGGATCTTACGGATCCCGAGGGTATTGAAGTTGAAGTGCCCTCTCCCAACAGAATTGTAGTCAAGGGGATAAATAAACAGCTTGTCGGGAATTATTCCGCAAAAATTCGCTCCTACCGAGAGCCTGAACCCTACAAGGGCAAGGGGATTCATTATGCAGGCGAACATATTCGCCGCAAAGTCGGAAAAACCGGTAAGTAGAAGGGAGTGATAGATTTTGATTAATAAGACAAACAGAAAAGAAAATCGCATAGCAAGGCACAAAAGAGTCCGAAAAAAAATTCAAGGCACTCCCGATAGACCCAGACTTGCCGTGTTTCTTAGCGGAAAGCATTTTTATGCTCAAGTTATTGATGATATAAATCGAAAGACCCTTGCTTTCGCCTCCACTTTGGATAAGTCCTTGGGTATTGAGAAGACCCACAATAAAGAAGCTGCAAAAAGAGTGGGAGAGGAGATAGCCAAGAAGACAAAGGCGATAGGAATTGAAGAAGTTGTATTCGACCGCGGAGGCTACCTCTATCACGGCAGAGTTAAAGAGCTTGCCGACGGTGCCAGATCAGCGGGATTGAAATTCTAAGAGGGGGTTCTCATGGAAAATACTACTGAAAAGAAACCTGAAAGAAATAATCGTGGCAACAAAAGAAGAGGTCAGGGTGCTAGAGGAAACGGCAAGGATAACAGAGATAACCGTGATAATCGCAAAAAACAAAACCGCAAGTTTGATAAAGCTCCCAAGGAGAAAGAAGAATTTCAGGATCGCCTGGTGGCAATCAACAGAGTCGCAAAAACTGTTAAGGGCGGACGAAATATAAGGTTTAATGCACTTATAGTCATAGGAGATCAAAAGGGCAGAGTGGGTTGCGGAATGGCTAAGGCTGCGGAAGTTCCGGAGGCAATTCGCAAGGCAAAGGAAGACGCAAAAAAACATCTGATTAAAGTTCCCTTGATAGGCACAACCATTCCTCATGAAATCATAGGAGAGTTCGGCGCGGGCAGGGTGCTTTTGAAACCTGCAAAAGAGGGTTCGGGAGTTATTGCGGGAGGAGCTGTGCGTGCGGTCTGCGAGTTGGCAGGAATTGAAGATGTAAAGACCAAGTGCCTCGGCTCAAGCAATCCCAGAAATATAGTTAATGCCGCAATGGAAGCTCTAAAGGGGCTTAAGCGTGTTGAAGATGTGGCAAGACTTCGCGGTAAAACGGTAGAAGAAATTTTGAAATAAGGAGAATGGCTATGGCGAATATTAAAATCAGACTTAAAAAAAGCGTGATAGGCACTCCGGCAAAACACAGGCGCACGATAGAGGCATTGGGTTTCAAAAAGACTTATCAAATTTTAGAAAAACAGGATACACCGCAAATTCGCGGAATGCTCAAGCAAGTCGACTATATGGTCGAGATTGTGGAGTAGGGAGGTGAAGAAATGAAGTTGGAATTGCATAACCTCCAACCCGCAGCCGGCGGCGGAAAAAAGGCGAGAAAGAGATTAGGTCGAGGTATCGGATCGGGTACGGGAAAAACCGCCGGAAAGGGACATAAAGGTCAAAATGCTCGTTCAGGCGGCGGAGTAAGACCGGGATTTGAAGGCGGACAAATGCCTTTATTCAGAAGACTTCCGAAGAGAGGGTTTAAAAATCCTTTCAAGAAACAATTTGCGATAGTGAATGTGAGGGTGTTGGATGAATTGGAAAACGGCACCACCGTTGATTTGGATTTTTTGGCGGAGAGAGGAATAATTCACTTAAGTGATGCAAAGGACGGTCTTAAGATTTTAGGAGACGGAGAGCTCACCAAAAAACTTACGGTAAAGGCGCATAAGTTTACCGCTCAGGCTAAAAGTAAAATAGAGGCTGCAGGCGGAACTTGCGAGGTGCAGGAATGCTAAAGACGCTGAAAGAAGCTTGGAAGATACCGGAACTTCGCAGGAAGATGGTCTTTACGCTTCTTATGCTTGTAGTATATCGTATCGGAGCTTCAATTCCGGTTCCTTATATAGACAGAGAGGTAATTCGTCAGCAGATTGAGAGTGCACAAGGAAGTGTGTTGCAATTTTTGGATTTGATGGGCGGCGGCACATTTTCCAACTTCTCCATTTTTGCCACGAACATATATCCTTATATCACCGCTTCAATTGTCATTCAGCTTTTGACGGTGGCTTTTCCGAGTCTTGGAGAGCTTGCCAAAGAAGGAGAGTCCGGAAGGAGAAAGATCAACTCCTATACCAGATATCTGTCGGTAGGACTTGCGGCAATTCAGGCATTCGGATTTACTTTCGGAGTATTTAGAAAAGCTATGACCGCAACCAATCCTTTTCAAGATATAATAGTCCTGATTTCGTTGGTGGCGGGTTCTTCATTTTTGATTTGGCTTGGAGATATCATTACCGAGAGAGGTGTTGGAAACGGTATTTCTCTTTTGATATTTACGGGTATTATTGCGAAACTTCCTAATGATGTGATGAGGGCTTTGCAGCTTATGAAGGTGGGAGAACTTAACATTGTAAAGTATGTCATATTTGTCATTTTGATGCTCCTGATCGTTGCTTTCGTTGTAAGACTTCAGGAAGGCACGAGGAAAGTTCCCGTACAGTATGCCAAACGAATGGTCGGAAGAAAGATGTATGGAGGGCAGTCCACTCATATACCGATTAAAGTTTCAATGTCGGGAGTTATGCCCGTGATTTTTGCAAACACGATTTTAGCAATTCCCCAGACAATTGGAATGTTTGCAAAGCAGGATTCAGGATTTAAGAAGTTTGTTACGGATTTTTTGACTCCGCAGGGAAGCGTCGGAGTGTGGGTGTACTTGATTTTTGATTTTTGCCTGATTTTGTTTTTTGCATACTTTTACACGGCTATACAGTTTAATACCGTGGAATATTCAAAGAGCTTACAGCAAAACGGAGGCTTTATCCCCGGAATAAGACCGGGTAGACCTACAAGCGATTTTCTTTCGAAGATTGTTTCAAGGATTACCTTTATCGGAGGAGTGCAGTTAGCCTTTTTGGCATCGGTACCCATTTTGATTGAGAAGCTTTTGAAGATGAATGCTTCGTTCACCGGAACCAGTGTTATCATTGTTGTAGGTGTGGCGATTGAATTTGTTAAGATGCTGGAGGCGCAAATGATGATGAGACATTATAAAGGGTTCTTGGGGTAAAGATATGAATGTGATTTTATTAGGACCTCCGGGCGTGGGAAAAGGTACTCAGGCAAAAGAGATTTCAAAGCTCAAAAAAATTCCTCATATTTCGACGGGGGATATGCTAAGAGAAAATATTTCTCAAGGCACTCCTCTCGGTAAGGAAGCCAAGGAATATATGGACAGAGGGCTTTTGGTTCCCGACGCCGTTGTGATTTCGATGGTGTCCGAAAGAATTCGCAAGGATGATTGCGAGGCGGGATTTCTCCTTGACGGATACCCCAGAACCATAAGTCAGGCTGAAGCTTTGGAGAAAGATTTGGTTTCGCTTGGAAGAAAGATAGATTGTGCCGTCAATTTGGTGGCAAATTCCGAAGTATTGGTGGAGAGAATTTCCGGAAGAAGAGTTTGTAAAACTTGCGGAGAAAGCTACCACATAAAAAATCAACCTCCCGATAAGGAGGGTTTGTGCAGCTCGTGCGGAGGAGAACTTTATCAGAGAGATGACGATACGGAAGCCACAGTAAAGACACGTGTGTCGGTTTATGAGGCGCAGACTGCACCGCTGATAGATTTTTACAGAGGACGCAAAGTGCTTAAGAACGTTGACGGAACCTTGGGTATTGATGAGATTTTTTCCGAGATTTCAAAATTGCTTGCATAGAGGGTAATATGGATCGAAATTCTTTATACAGGGGACGTGTGGCGTTTTCCAAGCAAGGTAGGGATAAGGGAAAGTTTTATATTATCTCGGATAATGCATCGGGCCTTTGCGGAGAGTCTGAGTTTTTTTATGTGGTCGATGGAGACAAGAGAAAGCTTGTGAATCCCAAAAAAAAGCGAAAAAAGCATTTGGGGATTACCAAAAAGGTTTTTGATATAGGCTTTGGTAATAATCCGGACGGTACAAAAGATGCTTTAATAAGAAAATTGCTCAAAGCTTATAGAGATAAGCGTTCTTTGGAAGGAGAGAGGGATGTCTAAATCCGATGTTATAGAAGTTGAGGGACAGGTAACAGATGCGCTCCCGAATGCAATTTTCAAAGTGCGCTTGAAAAACGGGCACGAGATTTTGGCACATATTTCCGGAAAGCTCAGAATGAATAACATAAGAATTCTTCCGGGAGACGGTGTTACCTTGGAGCTATCACCCTATGATCTCACAAAAGGCAGAATTACTTGGAGACATAAATAGGAGGTAATTATGAAAGTCAGACCGTCGGTGAAAAAAATGTGTGAGAAATGCAAAATCATCAAGCGTAAAGGCAAGGTTATGGTGATTTGCGAGAATCCCAGACATAAACAACGACAAGGATAGGAGGTATTTATGGCAAGAATTTCAGGGATCGATCTACCGCGCGAGAAGCGAATTGAGATCGGTCTAACTTATATCTACGGTATCGGCCGATCAAGATCCAATGAAATTTTGAAGAAAGCCGGAGTTGACCCTTCAACGAGAGTCAAAGATTTAACGGAAACCGAGGAGAATAAAATTCGGGATATCGTAGACGGTTATCCCGTTGAAGGAGATTTGAGAAGAGAAGTCGCTCTGAATATAAAAAGACTTAGGGAAATAAATTGCTATAGAGGTATTCGCCATAAGAAAGGATTGCCTGTGAGAGGGCAAAGAACCAAAACTAATGCGCGTACCCGCAAAGGTCCTAAGAGAAGCAGTGCTAAGAAGTAGGGGAGGTAGAAATGGCAGGAAAGAAAACGGCAAAGACCCGTGTTAGACGCCGTGAGAGGAAGAATATCGATCGAGGACAGGCGCATATTTCCTCAAGTTTCAATAACACAATGGTAACCTTGACGGATATGCAGGGCAATGTGATTTCTTGGGCGAGTGCCGGACAGTTGGGTTTTAGAGGTTCAAGAAAGTCCACTCCCTTTGCTGCGCAGCAGGCTGCCGAGGATGCGGCAAGGAAAGCTATGGAACACGGTCTAAAGAGCGTTGAAGTATATGTAAAAGGTCCCGGTGCAGGGAGAGAGTCCGCTATTCGTTCGCTTCAAGCTGCAGGGTTGGAAGTCAATATGATTAAGGATGTCACACCAATTCCTCATAATGGGTGCCGTCCGCCTAAGAGAAGAAGAGTGTAGGAGGAGTTTATGTCAAGATATATGGGACCTATCCTCAAGAGAACCGAAAGAGTGGGTGTAGAACCTGTGCTTATGGGCTACTCCAAAGAGTCCAGAAAGCGCAAGAAAAAAGGCAGAGTGAAGAAGGTATCCGAATACGGTATGCAGCTTAGGGAAAAACAAAAAGCTAAGTTTGTCTACGGTATGCAGGAAAAACAATTCCGAAAACTCTACCAACGTGCAAGTAAGATGAGAGGTCTTAGCGGTGAAAATCTTCTTAAGCTCTTGGAACTTCGAATGGACAATGTTGTGTACAGAACCGGATTTGCTTCGAGCAGAAAAGAGGCAAGACAGATGGTTGTGCACGGGCATTTCACTTTGAACGGAAAAAAGCATGATGTCCCCTCCGCAACGCTCAATAGAGGTGATGTGATTGAGGTTAAAGAAGCTTCAAGAGATCACAAAAAGATCAAAGAGAATATAGAGACTCATCCGGTGGGAGTGGTTTCTTGGCTGAATGTGGATTATGATAAGATGAAAGCCACGATTGTGGAAGAGCCTAAACGTGAAGAATTGGATTTGCCTATCGAGGAGAAGCTGATTGTCGAGCTCTATTCTAAGTAATAAGTATCTGTTTGACCTTTAAAGGGGGAGCCATGTTAGAAATCGAAAAACCGAAAATCGAAATCAAAGAATTAAGTAAAGATTATGGCAGGTTTACCATTGAGCCCCTTGAGCGCGGATATGCATCCACTTTGGGGAATGCTCTTCGCAGAATTCTCCTCTCGTCCCTGCCGGGCGCTGCCGTTAAGACGGTGCTTATTTCCGGAGTGCTTCACGAGTTTTCAACTATCCCCGGAGTGCTTGAAGATGTGCCGGAAATTATTTTAAATATTAAGGGTCTGGCTTTCAGAACTTTCGGCGATTTTGACAGTGAAGAAATTTCAATAGATTTTGAGGGCGTAGGGGAAGTGACCGCAAAGCATATAAAAACTTCAAGTGATGTGGAGGTGGTTAATCCCAACGCCCATATAGCCACCTTGAATGAGCAGGGAAAACTTCATATAGATATGGTTTTGGCTAAAGGGAGAGGTTATGATGTGGCTGATAAAAATAAATCTGAGGACTTGCCCATCGGCACAATTCCAATTGATTCACTTTATAATCCCACAAGGCGAGTGAATTTTGATGTCACTCCAACCAGAGTGGGAGGAAGAACCGATTATGAGAAGCTTACTATGGAAGTGTGGACGGACGGCAGCATTTCTCCCGACGAGGGAATTTCTCTCGGAGCTAAAATTATGAGCGAGCACCTAAATTTATTTATAAATCTCACAAATCATATCCAAGATGTTGAGATAATGGTGGAAAAAGAAGAAGACGAAAAAGAAAAAGTTATGGTGATGACCGTAGAGGAATTGGATTTTTCCGTCAGGAGTTATAATTGCCTAAAGAGAGCCAATATCAATTCTGTGGAAGAGCTGATTGAAAAATCTGAAGAAGATATGATGAAGGTCAGAAATTTGGGGAAGAAATCCCTTGAGGAAGTAAAAAATAAACTTAGAGAACTGGGATTATCTCTAAGAAAGTCTGATGAATAGGAGGTACTATGGCAACATATAGAAAGCTCGGAAGAGTTACAAGTCATAGGCTTGCTATGCTTAGGAACCTTACAACTTCTCTTATTCGCAACGAAAGAATTATTACTACAACAACTCGTGCGAAAGAAACAAAGAGAATGACTGACAAGATGATAACTCTCGCAAAGAGAGGGGATCTTCATGCAAGACGTGAGGCTTTGAGGGTGATTTATGACAAAGATGTCGTAAAAAAACTCTTTGATGAGTTGGGACCTAAGTATAGAGATAGAAGCGGCGGTTATACGAAAATTTATAAGTTGGGACCTCGCCGTGGAGACGGTGCGGAAGAAGCTGTTTTGAAACTTGTTTAATTATAAAAAAAACGTGTCTGAATTGACACGATTTTTTTTTGTGCTTAAGTGGTATAATTGAAGAGAAGGGGGGCGAGAATTTGAAAGTTGCCATTTTGATTTTTTGTATGTTGTTCGGAGCAGGATGCAGTGAGTATTATCCCTTGGAAAGAGAAATCCTTTCTAGTGAGGAAAAACAGGAGGAAAAGAAAGAACCCGAGAAGGACAATAGAGGTGAAGCTCTAAAGGAGGATTCCAAAGAAGAAAAGAAAGACGAGCCGAAAGAAATTTCAAAGACCGAGGAAAAAAAAGAGGGAGTTGCAAAAGACAAACCTCAGGACACTCAAAATAAAACTGAGCCTTTGATTTGGACAAAGGATAGAAATCTTTCAAGCTATGAGAATTATCCCAACAATGGGTCGGGATGGTGGTTCAGAAGACCTAAGCCGAGAGATAAGGGAGTGTTGGCAACGATAGATCCTGCAGTTCAAAAACTCATTGAAAAGTACAATGCGATTTGGCAGGGTGATGTTTCAAAAAAGAAGGTTTATATCACGATGGACGAGGGATATGAGTATAAGGAGAATTCCACAAAAATTTTGGATATTGCCAAAGAAAAAAATGTGAAGATTACTTTTTTCATAACCGGAGCTTTTATTAAGGAAAGACCGGATCTCGTCAAAAGAATGATTGAGGAAGGACATTTGGTTTGCAGTCATACCAACAGGCATTTGAACGGGCCTAAGGCGTTGAGTGAATCCACTGATAAGTTTGTAAAGGATCTTACCATTCTTGAGGATTTATTCAGAGATCTTATGGGGTATGATATTCTTCCATATTATCGTCCTCCGGAGGGTGAATACAGCGAGAGAAGTTTGAAGATTGCGGAGGATTTGGGATATCGCACGGTGTTTTGGAGTTTTGCATATATGGATTGGGATACAAAAAAACAACCCGACCCTGCAAAGGCTTTGGATCAGATTTTGGGAGAGCTTCATAACGGCTCGGTGTTGCTTTTACACGCCGTTTCCGAAACAAATGTGTCTTTATTGCCTAAGATAATTGACGGCATAAGAGAAAGAGGATATGAGATTTCAACAATAGATGATATATAAGGAGGGGCAGATGAAAAATATCAGGTGGTTTGAGGATATTTCAAAGAATGATATTTCCGAAGTGGGGGGAAAGGGAGCAAATTTGGGAGAGATGACGGGGAAGGGTCTTGATGTTCCCCCGGGGTTTTGTTTGACGAGTGAAGCTTACAGGCTTTTCACCAAGGAAAATCATTTGGATTTTATCGTTGAGAGGGAGCTTAAGGATTTGGACGAAGAAGACGCTTTGGCACTTCAAAGAGTCAGCGAGAAAATTCAAAAGGCGTTTATAGATAAACCCATTCCCGACGAACTTTCAAAAGAAATTGAGGATACTTATAATGAGTTTTCGGAGAGAGTAAAGCTTAAAAATCCGGAAGTTGCCGTAAGAAGCAGCGCTACTGCGGAGGATTTGCCCGAGGCATCGTTTGCGGGACAGCAGGATACTTATCTTCACATATCGGGAATTGACGCTTTGAAAGAGTATGTCAGAAAATGCTGGGCTTCACTGTGGACGGCAAGAGCTATTTATTACCGCGTAAAACAAAATTTCAATCATTTCGAGGTTGCTCTTTCGGTGGTGGTGCAAAAGATGGTCAACAGTGAAAAATCCGGGGTAATGTTTACCGCAAATCCGGTCACAAATGATGAGAGTGAAGTGATGATAAATGCGAGTTGGGGATTGGGTGAAGCTGTGGTGAGCGGACTTGTCAGCCCCGATGAATATACGGTTTCAAAGGATACAAAAAAGATTTTAAATAAGACAATAGCCATAAAGAAAAAGATGGTTAAGAAAGAAGCCAACGGTCAGGGAACTGTGGTGTCTTTCGTGAAAGATTCATTGGGAGAGGATTATGTCACTCGTCCGTGCCTTTCAGATGAGGAGATTTTGAAACTTGCGGAATACGGCATAAAGATAGAGGAGCATTACGGAACGCATCAGGATATAGAATGGGGATTCGACAGAGATACAAAAAAACTCTACATTCTCCAATCTCGCCCTATCACTACGCTAAAAAAGTCGGAAGAAAAAAAAGAAAGCGGAAAGAAACTTAAAGATTTGAAGCCTATCTTAAGAGGTCTTCCCGCATCTCCCGGGATAGGGAAAGGTGTTGTAAAAAGAGTTGATGATGTAACGCAGATTGACCGTATTGAGGATGGGGATATATTGGTGACAGTAATGACAAATCCCGATATGGTTCCGGCAATGCGAAAGGCAAAGGCCGTCGTTACGGACGACGGAGGGAGAACCTGCCATGCGGCAATAGTTTCAAGAGAGTTGGGTATCCCTTGTATAGTGGGCACGAATAACGCTACGGAAGTGCTTAAAGAAGGTATGGAAATTACGGTCGATGCCACCAGAGGTGTAGTTTATGACGGGATTATGGACGATGTGATTGAGGAGAAAAAAGAGGAAACCTCAGCGGTAATTTCTCCCGAGATGCTTACTTATCTTTCGCCAATCACCGCCACAAAGATTTATATGAATTTGGGAGAGCCTTCGTTAATACAGAAGTATAAAGATTTACCCTTTGACGGAATTGGACTTATGAGAACCGAGTTTATTTTTACGAATAAGATTGGAGCTCATCCTATGTATTTGGTAAAAACCGGACAGGGTAAACTTATGATAGAGAAAATGGCGGAGGGCATTCAAGAGGTTGCACAAGCGGTGTTTCCCAGACCGTTGGTGGTGAGATTGTCAGATTTCAGAACCAATGAGTTCAGAGGATTAAAGGGCGGAGATGAAGTAGAACCCATAGAAGCAAACCCGATGATAGGGTGGAGAGGGGTATCAAGATATATTTCTCCCAAGTATGAGGAGGGCTTTAGACTTGAGTGCCGAGCATTAAGGAGGGTGCGTGAGGAATTCGGTCTTACAAATGTCTACGCAATGCTTCCCTTTGTGAGAACCACGGACGAGCTGCTGATTGTGAAAGAAATTATGAAGGAAGAGGGATTGGTTCAAAACAGAAGTTTCAAGCTTTGGATTATGGCGGAAGTGCCTGCGGTGGTCTTTGAAGCGGATAACTTTGCAAAACTGGTTGACGGATTTTCAATCGGTTCAAATGATTTGACTCAACTTACAATGGGGGCGGACAGAGATTCCGGAATTTTGAATAATATGGGATATTTCGATGAGAGAAATGAAGCCGTTAAAAGGGCGATTGCGATTTTAATAGATGCGGCGCACAGGAACGGAATAACCTGCTCCATTTGCGGTCAAGGTCCCAGTCAATATCCTGAATTTGCCGAATTTTTGGTAGAACAGGGAATTGATTCAATGAGCGTAAATCCCGACACGGTGGCATTCACTCGCCGCTCCGTGGCACAAGTCGAGAAAAAGATTATGATGAAAAAATTAAGAGGCTGAATTAAAAAAAGACTCAATTTCGAGTCTTTTTTTTTGGCAGAATGTAGAAATGGATTTTAATTTTACAAATGTAAGCAATCACTTGAATTTGAAAATTGATTTCCGTGATGGTGATTAAAATTCATTGCCTTAATTTACGGCGTTATGGTAGAATAAGAGGGGGTAAAGAAACGGAGAAATGTAATGGTAGATATAATTGTGGTTGGAGGAGGACCTGCCGGGGCAAATTTTGCAAGAATTGCCGGAGAAAAATTTGATGTCCTCATTATCGAAAAGACAAATAAAACTAAAAAATCTGAAAAGTGCTGCGGGGGACTTTTGAACGAAGATTCACAGCTCTATCTTTCAAAGATGGGGCTCTCTATACCTTCGGAGATTATGGAAACACCTCAGACTTCAATTCTTCGTGCCATTGACTTGGATAACGATGTTATGAAAGATTATCGAAAATATTATCTTAATATTTCTCGTGCGTTGTTTGATCAATGGCTTATAAGGCTTGCAAGCGAGAGGGCAAAGGTGCTTTTAGACAGCACTTTTTCCGATGCTAAGTATAACGGAGACGGAACTATCACAGTGAATTTTTCGTTTGGCGGAAAGGTCTATCAGGAAAATTGCAGAATATTGATAGGAGCTGACGGAGCGAAATCATCGGTAAGACATAAGATGTTTCCCGATAAGCTTCCCATTTCTTTTTATATTGCACAGCAGTCATATTATGAAAAAACTTCCGATATCTCGTATATGGGAGCACTTTTCTATGAGGATCTTACAGACTACTATTCGTGGTTTATACCTAAATCGGACAGACTTATAGTGGGAGGGGCTTTTTCCTCGTCGGAAAATTTGAAGCAAAAGGAAGAAACCCTCAAGGTGCTCTTACAGTCAAGAGGGATAAATATGGGAAAATTGAAAAAGCGCCTTGGCTGTTATTTGCTTCGTCCGTTGACTTCAAAGGATTTTTTGCACGGAGCGGGAAATATCGCATTAATCGGGGAGGCTTCGGGACTTATAAGTCCGAGTTCTTCCGAGGGTATAAGCTATGCCCTGAGGAGCAGCTATGCGCTGGCAAAAGCCGTGATAGAAGAGGGCGGAGATTATTTGACCGCATACGAGGATTATTTTAAGAAGGAAAAAAGAAAAATATCAATGAAAAAAATGAAAGGAAAAGGGCTTTTTAACCCCACTTTGCGAAGTATTGCGATGTCTTTTGCAAGTCAGGTTAAGCCTTTGGAAAAATTATGATTTATCTTGCAAGACACGGGGAAACCGAATGGAATGAAAAGGGAATACTTCAAGGTACTATGGATTCACCCCTAACAAAAAAAGGAATTTTGGAAGCGGAAACTCTGAGAGATACACTGAAAGATGTTGTTTTTGATAAGGTATTCTGCTCGTATCTTGAGCGTTCGAGAAAGACCGCCGAGATTATATGTGAAGGAAAAGATGTGGATATAATTTCTCTTGACGGACTTCAGGAGATAAATTATGGAAGCTGGCAGGGGACTTTGGTTTCCGAAATAAAGGAAAAACACCCCGAAACTTTTTATAATTTCACCCAAAATCACGAGAGCTATGTACCTATTGAAGGAGCTGAAAGTTATAGGCAGTTGGAGGAGAGGGTGAGGAAAGTTTTTGATGAGATTTTCGACTTGGGAAAGACCAAGAATGTACTCGTGATATCACACGGGGCGGTGGTTCAAATGGTTCAGATGATTCTTAAAGGGCTTACTCTTAAGGATATGAAAAATATTCCCGTTCCGAAAAACGCCGCTTGTATGAAAATAAATCCCGATCTTACTTACAGCTTTATATGAGGGGGTTTTAATGACTAATATTGAAGAATTTGCGAGAATTATATCCGAGAGCGACAATATAGTTTTTTTCGGGGGGGCGGGAGTATCAACCGAGTCGAATATAAAAGACTTTCGTTCAAAGGACGGATTATATAATCAGAAATTGCTGAACGGGAGAAGTCCTGAATATATGCTCTCTCACGAGTGTCTTATGCTTGAGGGGGAGTTGTTTTATGACTATTACAGGGGGAATATACTTGCTCCTTGGGCAAAACCGAACCCTGCTCATACGGCTCTTTCCGAACTCGAAAAGAGGGGCAAACTCAAGGCGGTAATCACTCAAAATATTGATGGACTTCATCAGATTGCGGGTTCAAAAAAAGTTTTGGAGCTTCACGGCTCAACACTTAGGAATTATTGTGAGACCTGCGGAAAAAACTTTGAGCTCGGCTATGTGGAAAAATCTTTGGGTATTCCTAAATGTGACAGTTGCAAGGGAAGGGTGCGCCCCGATGTTGTCTTATACGGAGAAGCTCTTGACGGTGATGTTATGAAAGAAGCCGTATATTTTATTTCCAAAGCCGAGGTTTTAATTATAGGGGGCACAAGCCTCGTAGTATATCCCGCAGCTTCTCTCATACAATATTTCAAAGGGAAAAAGCTAGTTCTCATAAATAAAGAGAGAACGCCCTATGACGGTCATGCGGATTTGGCAATTAACGAACCCATAGGAGAAGTATTCTCTAAAACTCTTGAGCTTTTGTAAGATGATGGGGAATAAAAATGACGAAGAGCTTTTTTAAGTATTTTTTGTGGATTTCAATCTTAGCTTGTCTATATACGATAGTAAACGCCGCCTTGTATTTTAACAGCAATCTTTTTCACGGCTATATGTCGTGGAATGTATTCTTGGCGTGGGTTCCTCTCGGAGTTTCAGCCGTCATAACGATGATAGACCTCAATAAAAAAATTCCTTTTGCTCTAAAGGTGTTGATTACGATTTTGCTGGGGGCATTGTGGCTTTTATTTTACCCCAACAGCACATACATCATAACGGATTTCATACACATATCGAAAGACTTTCAAATCCTCAAACAAGTTGTTGACAGTTCGGGCATATCAAGGCGGGTTTTCGTCTTTAACGACGACTTGAATATCTGGATTGAATTTTTCGGGATTGCGTCGGGGGTGTTTATAGGATATCTTTCAGGGGTTTTTTCCTTATTTCATCACGAAGAATTTTTGAGAAAGAAATTCGGGATTAAGTTTTCGTCCGTTTTTTTGGTGATAATCCACATTCTTACGGGCTATGCACTTACCATAGGCAGATTTGAGCGTTGGAATTCTTGGGACGCATTCAACCCCTCGAATATAATAAAGATTATAATAAACCACCTGAATTTTCCCTCTCTAAAGTTTACACTCCTTTTTTCGGCAATGAGCATTCTCACTTATCTTCCGATAGCTTTTTTGGTTCGAGCATTTCTTCCCGGCGATAAAAAGTAATGTCATCTTGAGTTTTTGATGTCGGAGATTTTTTTCAGGTACTCGCAAATATTTTTTTCATAACCCAAGCCTAAAGGCTCATAGTATTTTTTCTCTTCTCCTTCGGGGAGATAGGATTGCACGACATATTTATCAGGGTAATCATGAGGATATTTATATCCGATTGCATTACCCAATTTTTTTGCTCCGATATAGCTGCCGTCACGAAGATGCTTTGGAACTTTTTTCAACTCCTCGTTCTTCACATCGCAGATTGCCTTATCAATTGCGAGATATGCCGTGTTGGATTTGGGAGCGGTTGACATATAGATAACCGCTTCCGCCAAAGGAATTCTCGCTTCGGGGAAACCTATCACATGAACCGTTTGAAAACACGAAACCGCCACAGTCAGGGCATTGGGGTCTGCAAGTCCTATATCCTCCGCTGCAAGTATCATTATTCTTCTTGCAATAAATTTCGGATCTTCGCCCGAAACAATCATCTTTGCGAGCCAGTATAGTGCCGCATCGGGGTCGGAGCCTCTCATACTCTTTATAAAAGCGGAAGCGGTGTTATAATGCTCATCATCAGTTCTGTCATAACTTTGATGTTTGGTTTGCATAGAATTTTTTGCAACTTTCAGATCTATAAATATCTTTCCGTCTTTTTCGTCCGTTGAAAGTGCGGCGATTTCCAATCCGTTAAGAAGCGTGCGTGCATCGCCGTCCGCAGTGCGGATAAAATACTCTTCGGCGGAATGCTCAAGCTCTATTGCATAATCTCCCAAACCTTTTTCCTTATCCACTATCGCTCTTTTTATAATTCCCGACAAATCTTCACGAGAAAGAGATGAAAGCTGTAAAATGGTCATTCTGGATAAAAGTGCGGAGTTGACTTCAAAAAAAGGATTTTCCGTGGTTGCCCCTATGAGGATTACTATCCCCTTTTCAACAGCGGGCAGAAGAGCGTCCTGCTGACTTTTATTGTAGCGATGAATTTCGTCAATAAACAGAATGGTGCGGAGATTTTCCGCTTCTCTTCTGAATTTCGCCCTGTCCAAGACCGAGCGAAGTTCTTTAATCCCATCGGTTACCGCAGAAAGTTTTTCAAACATCATCTTTGTGGTTTGTGCGATGATATAGGCAAGAGTGGTTTTTCCCGTGCCGGGAGGACCATAAAAAATCATTGAAGGAATTCTATCTGATTGTATTACCCGTCTGAGAAAACCTCCTTTTCCCACAATATCTTTCTGCCCAAAAAATTCTTCAAGCGATGACGGACGCATACGCTCTGCAAGCGGAGCTTCCGCCGCCAAGTTTTCTTCCAATTTCAGTGAAAACAAATCCATAACACACCTCACATCGTTATCAAATCTAATATGCCGATTGTATCACGAATTTTATTTTTTGTATCAGCTTAATCATTTGTAATGTGGATTTCATTTGTATTCCTTGCGATAGAGCCACTATGAAAAACAACATAAAAGAATACTTTGAAGATGTAGAAACAAAAAGAGAATACAACGGCTATTTTTGCAAAGAAGAATAGGGGGGGTTTAAAAAGCAGATGTACACTTTGAAGAAGACTGCTGCCGAATAGAAGATAAGACAGTTCAGGATAATTTAAGTCTGTTAAGGAAACTAGGGCTTAACATAGTAAGAAGACACAAGGAAAAGTCAAAATCCAAACTTGCATTTTCTAAGATTATGCCGGATTGTTTACTTGACTCTTCCAGTCTTCTTGAGGTCGTTTGTAAAAATTGATTTCCCTGCGCCTGAATTTGTCAAATCATTCAAATTAAGATATAATGTGCAAACTGAAAGGG
>CAUVKI010000008.1:0-58669 GCA_963552605.1 uncultured Tissierellia bacterium | reverse complement strand
AGAAAAATCTTCCGACAAAAAATGCGTCATAAGCATTTCCAATCCAAATCTGATTGTGTATGTTGCCTCTGAAGAGCTCCAATTTTTTATCTTCTCAATCAAACCTGATTTGTTTTTCTTAAACACACGGGGAGAAAGGGAGTCGCACACCGCCCAATTATCTATGTAAGGCAAAAAATCCTCCAACAACAAAACACACCGGTCATAATCTTTAAGCTCTGAAATAATCAGGGAATGGAGCATATTCTCATCATAGTATCGGTGAGGGAGTTCTTTTAAGAAATCAATATAGCCCTCCTCATTTATCAGTTGCTTTGCAAGTTTTCTAAGCTCGGGAACCCTTACCCCTATTATAAGCTCCTTTCTGATTGTCGGAACCAATTTTGCTTGAAACGCCGCGTATCTTTCGTTCCCAAGCTCAAACAGTTTTTTAATTTCCATTTTGCCCGCCTCTGCTATTTGCACTTAAAGTAATATCCTACGCCCCGTTTTGTGATGATATATTTTTCATCTCCATCCTTATCCTCAATTTTTGCACGAAGTCGTCTAACCGTGACATCTACGGTTCTTATATCTCCTATATAATCATAACCCCACACATCGGTCAAAAGCTGCTCTCTTGAAAAAACTCTGTTCGGATTTTTTGCCAAAAATTTTAAAAGCTCAAATTCTCTCAAGGTTATGTCAACCGTTTCACCGCACTTTATAACCTCGTACCTGTCAAGATTTATGCTCAAATCTCCCGCCTTGACAATATTCTCTTTTTCCTCGTCTTTGCTGTAATCCTCATAGCCTATTCTTCTTAAATTCGCCTTGACTCTTGCGCTCAATTCTCTCACGCTGAAAGGCTTTGTAATATAATCGTCCGCCCCCAGTTCAAGGGCGAGAATTTTATCAAGTTCATCATCTTTGGCAGTAAGCATAAGAACAGGAACTGTGTCTTTCTTCCTTATTTCTTTGAGCACCTCTATTCCGTCTTTTTTAGGCATCATAATATCCAAAATCACCAAGTCGGGATTATTGTCATAATAAGCCTTAAGCCCCTCCTCTCCGTCATAGGCGGTGAAAACCTCAAATCCATTTTTTTCCAAGTTGAATTTTATTATGTCGGAAATAGCCTGCTCGTCATCTACAACCAATATCCTATGCTCCATATCAACCACTCTCCTCGTTATTTTAATCTCTTGAAAAAATCGCAAGACATCTTCCGCCTCTAACGCTAAGCCTAGCTTCATTTTCAATCAATCGGTTGCTTATTGATATCCCTGTATAATCCGAATACCTAAGCCCCAAATCCTCAACCTCATATTCAAAACCTTTCATTGTAACAAAAACTCCCTCGTCAATCGGAATCAGCGAAAAATATTTATAGTCCTCGTAATCGGCTTTATTATAAAGATACCCCCCCTCAACCATGGTTATAATATTATGCTCACTGAAAATTGCAGCCGGAACTTTTTTTTTAAACGGAATACCCAGTATAAAAATATTATTTAAAGTGTGATCCAATCTTGTTCCGGTTGCACCGAAAAGAGAAATTGAAGTCGTACCCTTATCCAAAGCATACCTGATTGCAAGCTCGGAGTCGGTCATATCCTTATGAGTGGGATAATCAATATGAAAAATCTCTCCAAAATCCTCATTGAGAGAGTCCCTGTCTCCTATTAAAACATCAGGGGTAATTCCCAATTTCTTTAAAGACGAATATCCCCCGTCCGCCGCTATAAAAAAATCCGCCGCACCAATGGCTTGACGGATAACCTTTGTTTCTTTGAAATCACCGCTTGCAAAAATTGCCGCTTTCATTATCATAACCTCTTGTATTCACTAATTCTTTCCTTGGGATTATCGGCAAAAAAAATATCCGAACCCGACACCAATATATCCGCACCCGCCTCAAGCAGCATAGCGGCATTGTCTATGGTCACTCCCCCGTCAACTTCTATCTGAAATGAATTTTTCTCCTTGAGAGAAGCAAGCTTTCTAATCTTTTCCAATGTATAATCAATAAACTTCTGTCCTCCGAAACCGGGGTTCACACTCATCACCAAAACCAAATCCGCAATCGGCAAAATCGGCTCTAAAAGTTCCGCAGAAGTTGAAGGATTGATCGCAATTCCTGCCCTTGCCCCACTTTCTTTAATGCTCCTTATAAGACTGTCATGATGAATTGTCGCCTCATAGTGAAAGGTCACCCCGTCGCAAAGTTTGGCAAAAGCTTCGCAGTATTTTTCGGGGTTTACAATCATCAAGTGGGCATCCAAAAACATTTTCGTCTTTTTCCTTATGGTTGAAATCAAAGGAAACCCATAGGAAATATTCGGAACGAAACTCCCGTCCATTATGTCCAAATGAATGGCGTCCGCTCCGGACTCCTCAAGGAAAATCAGTTCCCTTTCCAAGTGCAGAAAATCCGCCGACAAAAGAGAAGGGTAAATTTTCATCATCTTCACCTTCAATATTTTTTATTTTTCTTATTAAGCAAATCCTTATAGATAGCCGTATATGACTTATAACGGCTTTCGGAAATCATTCCGCCGTTTACCGCTCTTACAACGGCACATTCCGGTTCTTCCCTATGGGTGCAATTCAAAAATTTACATTCCCCTGCAAAAGAAAATTCCCTAAAACACTTTGAGAGTTTAAGAGGATCACTCAAAGAAATCATAGCGGAGGTATATCCCGGACTGTCCGCGACTAAGGTACTTGCTGAAATCGGAATAAGCTCGGTGTGCCTTGTGGTATTTTTTCCGCGTTGGAGTTTCCTTGAAATCTCACCCACCTCCTGCTTATAATCGCCCAAAAGGTGATTGATAATGGAGGATTTTCCAACTCCGGAAGCTCCTGAAAACACCGAAACGTCTCCAGATATCTTTTTCATAATCTCATCTATCCCTTCCCCCGTTTTGGACGAAACGGAACACACATCAAAACTCTTATAGACCTCGGCAATTTTTGATGCTTCGTCTTTGGAAAGATCGATTTTATTCAAAACAATCAAAAGCTTTAATCCTAAAGTCTCAGAATTGGCAATAACGGTATCCATTATCCTGAAATTGGGAGCAGGAGCTTTCACCGACACCACTAATACCAACCTATTGACATTCGCTATGGGAGGACGAACGAGTTCCGAAAATCTTTCAAATCGTGAAGCGATACGAAAATTCTCATCTATGTTCACCAAATCGCCAACCAAGAGTTTGGATTTATCCCTCTTTAAAATTCCTCTGGCGTCGCACGAGAAAACTCCATTTTCCGTCAGGACTTCAAATTTCCCTCCCACTCCCTTTATTATTCTCCCGGTCACGGTATGGTAATCGTGCTTTCGTACTGCCCGTTGTAGATTATGTCAAACGAAGAACCTTCTTCCCCGGTAAGTTTTACATTGACGGGATCGTCATTTTCCGAAAGTTCTTTTGTGTAGACCACTTCCGAAACTCCGTTATAAATCTTGGTAATCTGAATAACGGTGGTTTCCACACCGGCTTTCGGCGAAAGGGCTACGGTTTTGCTTTGGATTGAAGGTTCTTTTTTTTCAGGCTCTTTCTTCGGCTGTTCCTTCTCCGGCTTTTTGTCCTCTTTGGTTTCCTCAGACCCCAAACTTACATACAACTCAACCTCAGTGTCCTTGTCTATGATATCCCCTGCGGAAATTGACTGATAGTACACGACATCTTTGTCGTATCCCGAATTTTTTTCATTTCGCACGGAAATTTTTTCAATCAACGCTTCATTCAGCTTTTTTTTCGCTTCATCTATATTTTTGCCGGTGACATAGGGCATAACTATCGAGTCACCTTTTTTCCCAAGACTTATGGTTATTCTGGCAACGGTGTTTTCATCAAGTTTTGTGTCGGGAGCGGGGTATTGCTCGATAACCGCATCTTTGGGAACGGTTTCCGAATTATCATACGAAATATCATTGGGACTTAAAAAAAGTCCCGCCTCCTCAAGCTTTCGGTTGGCTTCTTTGACTGCCAAATCCCTCACATCGGGCATTCTCTCCACTTCCTCCTCTTTTGCCACCTTGAGTTTTATGGGAAAATCCTTTTTTATTTCCGTGCCCTCTTTCGGTTCCTGTTCTATTATTGTGCCGGGAGCTTCATTGCTTTCAATCTCCTCGGTCTTATACTTGAGATTGAGTCCCGATAAAATTTTTTCGGCTTCTTTAAGGGGTTTTCCTACCAAGCTGGGCGTGGGTATACTCTTTTCCCTTTCAAAGGCTCCCGACAGATTGTGTTTGGTCAACAAAAATATCCCGAAGAGAGAAAGTGCCAGCAAAACTCCAACGAAGATCGGAAGAATTTTTCTAAATCCTCCTTCCGTTTTTACGTATTCATCATCTCCCAACAAAACCTCTTTTTCCAAATCGTCCATTGTCACTATGGGCATAACCTTGGTTTTGTCATCAAAGGGTTCTTCAATATCTATATTCTCTCCCCTTGCAATTCCCCTCAAATCCCTTATGAGTTCCGAGGCACTTTGATATCTTTCCGTTTGTCGTTTGGCAAGAGCTTTCAGTATGACCTTTTCAAAATCTTCACTTATTTCGGGGTTTATATCTCTAGGGGGAATAGGTTCTTCCTGCACATGCTTCATTGCGACGGCTATCGGAGTATCCCCGTCATAGGGAAGTTTTCCCGTAGCCATTTCATACATCACAACTCCCAGAGAATATAAATCCGATTTTGCGTCGGTATAACCTCCTCTCGCCTGTTCGGGTGAAAAATAATGAACCGAGCCGAGAACACCTGAAGTTGTGGTAATGGTGAAATTCGTAACCGCACGGGCAATTCCGAAATCCGCCACCTTTATCCTGTTTTCCTTATCTATTAGAATGTTATGAGGTTTTATATCCCTGTGAATTATGTGGTTTTTATGGGCAATCTTCAAAGCCTCCGCAATCTCTATTGCATACTCCATCGCCTGCTTCGGAGGCATAATTCCCCTTTTTATCCTGTCCTTAAGGGTTTCTCCTTCCACCAATTCCATCACGATATAATGTATGGGCTTGCCGTCAATTTCATCTTCCCCGACATCATACACATTTACCACATGAGGATTTGAGAGATGCCCCGCCGCGCGGGATTCCTGACGAAATTTTCTTATAAACTGTTCATCGTCCACAAATTCTTCCTTGAGAATTTTAATAGCTACAAAACGATCCAGCTTATTACAATGAGCTTTATATACTACCGCCATTCCGCCTTCGCCGATTTTTTCGGTAATCTCGTATCTGTTTCCCAACACTTTTCCTATCATAGCCTAGTCCACCCCATTAAGCGCCACGGTGATAATTGAAATATTATCCGAGCCGCCCGCATCATTTGCCGCTTTTGCCAGTTTGTCGGCTAAAAACTTGAGATCTTCACACAAAGCAATTTCATAAAGAATACGAGCATCGGAAAGCATCTTGGTCAAACCGTCAGTACATAAAAGCACAATATCCCCTTCGCACAAAAATTCTCTGAAGCTGTCCGACTCAACGGAAAATCCGGTTCCTACCGCCCTTGTGATCTTATTTCTGTCCGGATGATGCTCCGCCTCCATAGGTGTAATCTCTCCCATTTTTACAAGCTGCTGCACATATGAATGATCCTCGGTAATTTGTCTTAACTCTTCTTTTCTGAAAATATAGAGCCTTGAATCACCGACATTTTCCACAAAAAGTTCTCCGCCTGATATACACGCAAACACCAGCGTGGTTCCCATACCTTTAAGTTCGGGATTTTTGAAAGCAAGATCATAGATATAACAATTCGTTTCAGCAACCGTCCGCTTCATTTCAGCCGCAAGATTATCTTCGGATAAGGACTTTTTAAGAATAAGTTCTTTGACTTTCTTTGCACATTCCTCTCCCGCAACTTTCCCTCCGTTATGTCCGCCCATTCCGTCCGCAACAACAAAAAAATGGAAATCACCTGTTTTAAATGAAGAAATGTAATCCTGATTTTCCGATCTGACTTTTCCCAAAATTGACTGTTCAGATATGATCATTAGCATCACCCGTAATACTTTATTATTTTCGATTGCAAACCGCCAAAAGTTTTCTGTTTCTCAACTGCCCGCACGAGGCGCTTATGTCTGCGCCCAGAGTTCTTCTTATCGTCGCATTGAGTCCTCTTTTATCCAAGAGCTTCTGAAAATGTGAGGCAGTTTGCAAATCCGTACTCTTCCTATTATATTCCTCAATGGGATTTAGCTTTATTAAATTTATATGACATTTTAATCCTTTAGCAAAATTTTTAATGTTTTCGGCATCTTTTTTTGAGTCGTTTTCATTGGCAATCAGTGTGTATTCAAAAGTAATTCTCCGATTATTTTTCGATTGGTAATACAGCAAGGCTTTTTTGACTTCTTCCAAAGAATGAGCTTTTGCAATCGGCATAATCTCCTCTCTCTTTTTTTGGTCGGCATTGTGCAGAGAGAGGGAAAGTCCTATGGGCAAAGTTTCGTCGGCAAGCATTTTTATTTTGTCGGGAAGACCGGAAGTTGAAAGGGTGATATTTCTAAGACTCAAATTTTTCCCGCTCTCGTGGGAGATGAGTTTTATAAATCTCAAAACATTCTCGTAATTATCCAAAGGTTCTCCGCTTCCCATAAGCACAATATGCGAAATCTTTCCGAACTGTTCGAGGAGTCTTACTTGAGAAAGCATTTCATAGGGCTCCAAATCCCTCACAAGCCCGCTCTTTCCCGAAGCGCAGAACACACAGCCCATTCTGCACCCCACCTGCGTGGAAATGCAGCAGGAATTTCCGAAATCATATCGCATAAAAACGCTCTCGACCATATTTCCGTCAGGAAATTTGACGAGAGCTTTTTTTGTACTGTCCAATTTTGAATGAAAAATTTCTTCAAGAACCGCTTCGGGAAATAAAAATCTTTCTTTGAGAATTTTCTTTTGTTCGGGTTTTAATCCCTTAAGACTTTCATTTAAGTTGTTTAGGGAATGAAAAATCTGTTTTGCCCTATATTTCTCAAAACCTAGAGAGAGAACCGAATTTTCAAGTTCATCAGGCAAAAGATTTGCAAGAATATTCTTATTCATACAACCTCTCCGCCACGGCAAAATAGAAGCCGTGCATACCTTTCAAATCAGGGAATAATTGCCGTTTTTCAATCAGTTTGAAATCCTTGTGTTTTCTAAGAAAGCTTTCGGTGTTGTTTTCATTTTCAAGCTCACTGATAGTGCAAGTGCTGAATGCAAGCTTTCCTCTCGGTGCGACATAATTTTTTGAGATGTCCAAAATCTTTTCCTGCATTTTGGAGAGCGTTTCAATATCTTCGGGGGTTCTTCTCAAAAGAATTTCAGGTTTACTCACAATCGTTCCCAAGTCACTGCACGGCACATCACACACCACCAAGGGAAAAACTTTTTCCCATTCCGCTCTATAAGAAAGAGCGTCGTTTATGAGAGTTTTAATATTATTGATTCCGAGTCTTTCGGCATTACTCCTAAGCTCTGCAAGTTTTTTTTCATAGATGTCGCAGGAAATCACTTTAGAATGTGTGTGCCTTTCGCAGTAGGCAAGCGATTTTCCTCCGGGAGCGGCGCATACATCAAGCATAAGCGACACATCGGGAAGTCTTTCCACAAAATGTTGAGATGAATAATTTTGGAAAGAAAAAAGCCCCTCTCCGTAAGATGAAAGCTCGGTCAGCAAGGAGCTGCTTCTTACCGAAAGTGCCGTATCGGAATTTTGCACGACTTCGCTGTTTACACCCTCGGATAAAAGAATTTTCATAAGCTCATCTCTATCGGTTTTCAGGGTATTTGTGCGTATATAGACCGAATTTGAACGCATATTCCCAATAAAGTCTTTAACCTTTTCCAATCCGTAACACTCAATCCACATCTCGCTTAACCACTGCGGTAGTGAATATTTAAAAGCCAAGCGTTCTCTTTCGTCAAATTCCTCAAGGGATAAAAATTTTTCCTTATCTCTTAGAAAACGGCGCAGCACTCCGTTCACAAAACCCGAAAAAGCTCCGCCCTTAATCTTCTTCGCCTGCTCGACCGCCTCATTCACGGCGGAGCGGGCGGGAATTTTTGAAAGAAAGATAATTTGATAAAGAGCAAGGCATATGATTTTTGAAATATTGGGGTGAATTTTTTTCGTTTCACTTATCCTTGAGAGTATCAACTTGAGAAATCTATAATTTTCAAGCACCCCGTAAACCAAGTTTCTTGAAAGAAGCAAATCTCTCTTGCTGAGTTCTTCCGGAGGGTGATTTAGAAGAATATTCGCATACCCTCCGTTTTCAACCTCACAAAGCACATTCAGCGCGTAGCTCCTTGCAGGACTAATCACGCCTTCTTCCTCTAAGCACCAAAAGTCTCACAAGCTGCATAAGAGAGGCGAGCATTGCCGCAACATAGGTTAAACCCGCAGCAAATAATACTCTCCCCGCATCATTAAGTTTTGACTCGGGCAAAAATCCGTCCGCAAGCTGAGCAACCGCCCTATTACTCGCATTAAACTCAACGGGCAGAGTCAACACCTGAAATATAAAAGCACTTGAAAAGAGTATAATCCCCAAATCCATAAGCCCTCCTATGTCTAAAATCAAACCTGCGGAAAATAAAATCCAAGAAGCTTGAGAGCTTATATTTACGACGGGAACCAGGGCTGAACGGATATTTAAAGGAGTATAACCCTCGGCGTGCTGAATTACATGCCCTATCTCGTGCGCCGCAATTCCCAACGCCGCAACACTGGAGGAGTCATATACCTCTTGGGATAAACATACAGTCTTTGTTTTAGGGTTGAAATGATCCGTCAAAACTCCCGATGCACGCACAATTCTTATGTCGTATATTTCATTTCTTTCCATAATTTTTCTTGCTACTTCCGCACCCGTCATACCCGTTTCGCTGTCCACTTTAGAATATTTTGAGTACACTCTTTTCACAATCATATCCGCTATAAAGGAAAAAATAATGGCAGGTAACACAAAAACTATATAAGTGCTGTCAATAAACATATTCTATCCCCCCCTTTTTATCACTCAAAGCATTCCCCCACACTTATGGTATTTCCGGCAAGAAATTCCTTAACAGTCATTTTTCGCTTGTTAGGAAGCTGGAGTGTTGTGATTTGAAGTATGCCCTCCCCTGTGGCAACACATATCCCTTCAGCTCCGACGGCGATTATCATTCCCGACGGTTTGTCGGATTTTCCGTCTTTCACCTTGGCATCATAAAACTTCCATTTTTGCCCGTTCAGTGTGGAATAGGCTATGGGAAAAGGTTGAAGCCCCTTTATCATAGCTTTTATTTTTGCCGCGGAATTTCCCCACAAAATTTTTCCGTCCTCTTTGGTAAGTTTCTTACAGTAGGTGGCTTTTTTTTCATCTTGAGGTTTTCTTTCGGCATAAAAAGTATCGAACTTTTTTAGGGTATCCGACAGAAGTTCAGCTCCTCTTTCCGCCATCTCCTCCAAAAGTTCTTCTGCATTCTTATCTCCGACGGGAATTTCAAAAACGCTTAGAATATCTCCGCTGTCCAATGTTTCTTCAATTTCCATAACGGTAACTCCCACAATGCTTTCTCCGGATAATACGGCTGTTTGCACGGGAGAAGCTCCCCTATATTTAGGGAGCAGTGAAGCGTGAAGATTTACTGCGGTTTTCTTGGGAATTTCAAGAAATGCCTTGGATAAAATTTGCCCATAGGCTATCACGACTGTCAAATCAGGTTTAATTTTTTCTATAACGCTTATGGAAGCTTCGGAATTTATATTTTCGGGCTGATAAACCTCAAGTCCCAGTTCATTTGCCAAAACTTTTACCGGAGAGGGAGAAAGTTTTTTCCCCCTTCCTTTGGGTCTGTCAGGCTGAGTTATAACCAGAGCTACATCGTGCTCCGAGGAAAGTTTTCTTAAAGACGGAACTGCTATATCCGCCGTACCCAGAAATACCAGTTTCATTTCTTTCCCTTTTTCCTGTCCATACTGTATAAGGGACCTTCAAGCTTATCCGTATAGAGTACGCCGTTTAAGTGATCGACTTCGTGCGAAATGGTGCGTGCCTCGAAATCTTCCAAATAGAGTTCCTCAGTTTCTCCCTCAAGAGTTTTATACCTTACGACGAGCCCCTTAGGACGAATTACCTCACCCGATTTCCCCGGCACCGAAAGACAGCCCTCAAAACCCTTTTGCACACCTTTAGTTTCCAAAATCTCGGGATTTAGCATCACCCTCGGTTCACCACCTATAATTGCCACTATAATGCGTCTGAGTATTCCCACCTGCACTGCGGCAAGTCCCGCACCGTCGTGTTCCTTTACCATTTCAAGCATATCTTCTGAAAGCTCTTTTATCCTGTCGTCAATCGCCGTGATTTCTCGAGAGCGTTTGCGCAAAATCGGATCTCCCGTAATTCTCAATTCTCTTAAAGCCATAAAATCCTCCGCATATTTCTAAAGGATAGACACCATCTTGATAAGCTCTTCATGTCCCACCCGAATGTCATATAACTTAATTCCTCCATAACTTGCAGCCAAAAAAACACTCCCCAGAAGAAAACTTAATATCTCTTTATTATCCGACATATCCCAAAACAAAAACCAACCCAACGCAATTCCCGAACACAATGCTACGAAGGGAACGAAATAAAACATCAAAAGCACTTTCAAAAGACTTCCCTGCTCGGTGGAGATTTCTACTCTGTCCCCCGCCCTTGCACCCAAGGTATTTTTCACTATCACATTCATCTTTTTTTCTTCACACCGCATAGCGCAACTCTCACAACTTCCGCATGCCGAAGCTCGTGATACCTCTATCGTGGCAAGCTTATCATCAGCTTCCAATACCAATCCCTGCTTTTGCATTTTTACCTCCTTTCACACAAACTCTTAACTATCTCCGCCGCCATAATAAGTCCTGCGACCGAGGGGCAAAAAGCTGTCGAACCCGTAGGATTTGCAAAAGAAAAATCATTTTTCTCTTCTGAATATACCACCTTGTGTTTGCTTATACCAAGACCCCTAAGCTTCTTTCTCATCACTCTTGACAAAGGGTCATATGAAGTTTCATAAATATCCGCCACTCTGAACCCCGTGGGATCCAATTTGTTCCCGCAGCCCATTGCGGAGATAATTTCTATCTTTCTTCTATGCGCTTCGGCTACAAGAAAAATTTTTGCCCTTACATCGTCAATAGCATCTGCGATAAAATCAGGATTTTCTTTCCATATGAAACAATGGTTATCTGAAGAAAACTTTTCATCATATGCTCTTATCTCTATATCTTCTCTTATCGAGTTTGCACGCCTTTCCCAACAAAAAACCTTTTTTTTGCCTATGTTATCGAGTGTGGCAATTAACTGGCGGTTGATATTGGTTTCGTCAACAAAATCATAATCAACAAGTATAATCTTGCCAATTCCCGAACGAATTAACGCCTCGGCGACATATCCTCCTACACCCCCAAGTCCCACAACCGCCACTTTGGCACTTAACAATTTATCAAGCCCGTCATCGCCCAAAAGTAGAGCAGTACGCTCAAAAGCTTTATTTTTCATCTTTTATTGAGATGTGAACTTCGTCAAGCTGTTTGTCTGAAACTTGAGCCGGTGCACCTGTAAGCAGACAACTTGCCTGTTGAGTTTTAGGAAAAGCTATGACATCTCTTATGTTGTCCGTCTTATTCAAAAGCATCATCAAACGATCAAAACCGTAAGCCAAGCCCCCGTGAGGAGGAGTACCGTATCTGAATGCCTCTATCAAAAATCCGAATTGAGCCTCGGCTTCTTCCTCCGTAAATCCCAAAGCCTTAAACATCTTCTTCTGAAGCTCGGCATCGTGAATTCTTATTGAGCCTCCGCCCATTTCATCTCCGTTGATAACAAGATCATACGCCTTTGCTCTCACTCTCGCCTTATCCGTTTCTAAAAATTCGATATCCTCGTCCATAGGGTGAGTGAAAGGGTGGTGCTTAGCCATATATCTTTGCTCATCTTCGCTGTATTCAAACAGCGGAAATTCCGTAATCCATAGAGGATATATGACGGAATGATCCAATAAATTCATCTCTTTTGCCAAATGATTTCTCAAGTTGCCTAAGCTGTCAAGGACGATTTCATTTTTTCCCGAAACGATTAAAATTAAATCCCCGACTTCAATTTCCATCTTCTCTTTTAAGTTTTCCACTATGGAATTATCCAAGAACTTAGAAATTGATCCCGAAAAACCCTCTGCCGTGAATTTTACCCAAGCCAAACCTTTTGCACCGTAATTTTTTACAAAATCTTCAAGAGTGGTGATTTTTTTTCTGGAAAAATCCGCCCCGCCCTTACAGTTTATACCTCGAACGCTCCCTCCTGATGCAACCGCCTCCTTGAAAACGGAAAAATCGGAATTTTTGAAAAGCTCGCTTAGGTTTTTTAGCTCCATTCCAAACCGCAAATCGGGCTTATCAACTCCAAACCTCTCCATAGACTCGCCATAAGTCATTCTCTCAAACGGTATTTTAAGCTCCATACCCCAAAGTTCCGAAAAAAGTTTCTTCACAAGTTTTTCATTTACTTCCATCACATCATCAATATCCACAAAACTCATTTCCATATCAACCTGAGTGAACTCGGGTTGGCGGTTGGCTCTTAAATCCTCATCTCTGAAACATCTGACAATCTGGTAATATCTATCCATTCCCGACACCATTAAAAGCTGTTTAAGAAGCTGGGGAGATTGCGGAAGCGCATAAAAAGCCCCTTCGTTTATGCGGCTCGGAACCAAATAATCTCTTGCTCCCTCCGGTGTGGGTTTTGTAAGAAAAGGAGTTTCGATTTCTATAAAATTATTTTCAGCCATAAAGTTGCGTATTATTGAAGCCGCCTTTGCCCTGAGTTTAAGTTTATCCTGAAGAGATTTTTTTCTCAAATCCAAGTAGCGATACTTTAATCTCATACTCTCTGTTGCATTATCGTCATCTTTGATATATATGGGCGGAGTTTGCGCAGTGTTTAAAATCTCAAGGGAAGCTGCAAGCACCTCTATTTCTCCTGTGGGAATTTCTTGGTTTATGGAAGCTCTCTCCCTCACCTTTCCCTTAACCGCTATCACAAATTCACTTCGTATAGTCTCTGCAAGCTTAAACACTTCTTCATCAACCGTATCATCAAACACCACTTGACTAATTCCCGTTGTATCTCTCAAGTCAACAAAAATAACCGCACCCAAATTTCTCGCCTTCTGCGCCCATCCCATAAGCACCACTTCTCTGCCTATGTCACTTCTTCTGAGCTCTCCCGACATCTGATTTCTTTTCATCATCATTCCTCCCTTAGTCAATACTCGGTAATTATAACCGAATTATATTTTAAATCCAAAAAATTTTTGGCAAATAAAAAAACCTCTCTGCAACAAAGGAGGTTTTTTTATCTTAGTATTCTTGAATTTGAAGATAGTAAAATCCGTGATAAGGTCTACTCTCACCCCGGCATCTATGATATTGCACTTCCATATAGAGAGGAATTTGAACGAAATACGGAGGATTACCATAATGAATATATGTCGCCTTGTTGGTAAAGTCATACATATAAGAACAGTATCGGTATGCTATCCTCCCGATATATCCCTTCGGAATCACAGCCGTATAAGACTCGCCATATCCTGTTTCATATGCTCCTCCTAAAGAAGCTCCCAAAGCCGTTTCTACAATCCCATTTGTAATCCCTCCGTTGAGATTTAATGCTAAGTTTATGTTAAAAGTCGTATGTGTAGATTTGGAAATTGTAAAACCCGGAGCCGCATATGAGGTTACCGGCACAAAACCGCTATAAGCGTACTTGGAAACATTGATTACTTCATGAAAATGAGGCACAAAACTGAAGTGCTTGGAAGAATAACCTCCCCTATCATCCACACCCGCTGCATTGGGCAAGGCATTAATATTTGAAAACGACGGACCAAGAGGCAATTCTATGATATCCTTCCCATTTTCGTCTTTCTTACGCACCCCATGCTTCT
The DNA here is from genome assembly GCA_963552605.1 of uncultured Tissierellia bacterium. Lineage (GTDB taxonomy): Bacteria > Bacillota > Clostridia > Tissierellales > Peptoniphilaceae > CAUVKI01. Next base: position 44,697 of record CAUVKI010000008.1, on the reverse strand, counting down.
CAATATATTCTTTGGTAAATTCTATAGGAGAGGAATTTATCAATTCAGGTTTTTCAATCCCGAACTGCACTCCACTTGAGGGACCCAACGGTATCTCAATAACATCATTCCCATACTCATCCTTTCCATTTGTCCCTGCCTCTTTTATATACTTCTCAGTGATTTTTATAGGATAGCCGCTAAAACTTTCTCCATGCACCGGAGTTGCAAAGGACGATGAATGTAGCACTAATGCTGCAAACGTGGTGAAAACCAAACCCATAATCTTCCTCATAGTAAATAACCTCCCTTTCTTTACTAAATTACTTAACTTATATCACACCCTATCCGCAACGCTTTATATTATAGGGAGCTTTTAATCGTTTGTAAGACTTAAATCGGGGGAGATGAAATATTTCATATCGTTTTCTTCGCAATATTTTTTGATTTCCATTTTTGTAAAAAAATCCGGAGAGTATTCCAAAAGATAGACTTCTTTTCCGCTGTCTTTTACTTTTTTCAGATATTCGCAGAAATATTCCCTTGATTCGTCCGAAGATCTGCCGTAAGTTTTTTCGGAAAAGTTTATGGAAGTGAAAACCGTTTCCTGATTTACGGCGTCAAAGATTTGTGTGTCGGAAGCTTCATAAAGCACTCTTGAAACGAACACATCTCCTCCGTTTATTATGATTTTTGAGCCGTTCTCTTTTAACCCTTTTAAAATTTCCACTAAGCCTTGATAGATTTTTTCGTCCTGATAATGGTAATAAACATCTGCATTATCTATGAAAAAACCGTCAAAGCCCTTGTCTTTATATTTCTTTCCGAGATCATTCACCAAAAAAAACTGCCATTCTTTTTTTGAAACATCAATCCAAACCTCGTCATCCCAATTTTCATATGCTCCCAACTCATATTTCCTATATCTGTCGTAATAATACCTGTATTCCTCAAGCGCTCCGACATTCAAGTAGGCATAGACCTCCTTTTCTTGTGATTTCAAATGCTCGACTTCTTCTTTAGTGAAGTTCTCCGGCTCTATCACCACAGTTTTATAAGCTGAGAGCTTTGAAATCCGCTCGCTTCCAATTCCTATAAAAACTCCGTACTCCCGATTTTCTCCACAGCCTGTAATCAAAATCAAGAGCATCAAAAATAAAAACTTTTTCATTCTTCCGTCTTTACAGCCTTGATTAAAAATGAGTTGTTGTAATATGCCGTCAAATAGTCATCTACATTCAAATAGAAATCATCATATCGGGTCACATCGCAGCCGTCCGACAGATGCTCACGGAATAATTCCACATTAAACGAATGTTCTCTTAAGCGATCGACTATTTCCGTCAGGGAATGATCCTGCATAGGAGTTGCCCCATAGTTGAAAATCACCGACCATAAATAATCTTTGCTGGGGTTTTTGGTTTGGTCGGTAAAAGTGGCATAATATACTCCGCCATTCTCAAGCACATCATAAATTTGGGAAAAATGTTCATTCAAATCTTCAATCAAATATAACACCGAAGTGCTTACGGCGGTGTCGAATTTTTTATCCAATTTTCTTATGTCCTTTTCAATCACATACTCCACGGGATAATCTCCCACATTTTCCCTGGCAGCCTGAATCGCCTTTGTGGCTAAGTCCACACCGACCGCACTTTTAAAAGGATATCTGTCATATAGCTTTCGCAAGAAATTCCCCCTGTTACAGCCGAAATCAAGTATGTTTTTTCCTATGATGTCCTTGGGGTCATATAAACTTATAATTCTCTCCCAGCCCTTATCGTGATCCCGCTCCATTGATAAATCTCCTCCGACCTTATCGGACCACCAGTTATCATAAGTGTGTTTCATAGCTTCCTCCTTTTCATTCGGTCAAAATTTTTTCCCACAGCATAGGATTGTGCAAAAAGTGTAAATGGTTTTCCATTCCGAAGGTGTTTTTGCAAACAAACCCGTCAGTTCCCACAGCTTCACCGTTTTTATAAACCTCAGCCACTCCTTCGGCTAAGCCTGTAATCTTTGTCTTGTGATACTCCTTGGAGGGATAACTTAAACCCTTTCGCCCAAGATAAGTATCTTTCATAAAAACTAATTGATGATAACCGAAACGATTTAATCTCTCGGTTTGGACTATTTCGAAAGGAAAGATTCCCGTCATCTTTGCATCTCCCATTCTTTTGCAAAGATATTCAAAACCTCCGCCCTCGGAAAAAATCTTTCCTCCCTGATCCGAAAACTCTCTGATTGCTCTTAACATCTCCCGATTTTCAGACAACTCCTTTCTAAAACTCATCTGCAAACCTCCGGGGAGATATAAAAAATCACATAAAGGCACTTCTTTATCTTTTAGCGGAGAGAATTTTTTTACATCTCCCAAGACTTCCAAAATTCTCAAATTATCTCTATATAAAAAACGGAAAGCGTCATCATAGGCAACGGCAATTTTTTTGCCGCTCTTTTTAAAAGTCGGAAATGGTTCAGCTTTGACTTCGGAGGCTATTTTTAATATTCCGTCCAAGTCCACGGTTCTTTCCACCGCTTTTGCAACGTCGTCTATAAAATTATCCATATTTTCATCTGACAAAATCGAAAGCCCAAGCTTCTCTTCGGGGATAGAAATATTTTCATCCGCAGGCAAATATCCGTAAGCTTTCATATCTGTATGAGTTTCAAGCATCGCTTTCAGATTTTTATAATATTTTTCAGAAACTCTGTTGAAAACCGCTCCCTTTATCCGACCTTTTGAAAAATCAATCATACCCTTTAATTTTATTGTTGCCGTAAGCGATTCGCCGGAAGGGGAATAACAAATGATTGAAGGTATATTCAAAATTTTTGCTATGTCATATGAAGAACCCTCAAATGAAGTCGAAATCCCGTCAAAATATCCCATCACTCCCTCCACTACAAGAAGCTCGGCTGACGAAGAAGCTGCCTGACAAATCCCCGAAGCTCCCATCATATGACTGTCAAAATTTGCCGCCGAAACTCCTGCTGCATAAGAGAGATAAGCTGTATCCACAAAATCCGGTCCGGTTTTTGCCCCTTGCACTTCAATTCCTCTATTGCGAAACGCCCTCACAATACCCGATGTCAAAGTCGTCTTTCCCGAACGGCTGTTGGGTGCGCCTATGGTAAATCCTTTAATAGTTCTCACCGCCTTTGTTTTTTTCTTGAGAGTATATCACAAATAAAAATCTTAAAGAAAATTCTTGACCTATAAAAAAACTTGCGTTAATATACCGATGGTACATACCACCGGTATATAAGTCTGGAGGAAAATTATGAGTATATCAGAAACACAGAAAAAAATATTGGAGGTAGGGAAGCGGGAATTTTTGGAGAAAGGGTTTAAAGATGCATCCCTAAGAAAGATTGTGGCAGAGGCGGGATTTACCAAAGGGGCTTTTTACGGATACTATCCCAACAAAGCGGCTCTGTTTGAAGCACTTGTATCTGAAGCGGCAGACGGTTTGGTTGAAAATTTCAAAGCGGCTCAGGATGCACATTTTGATTTAATCCCTGCGGGAAAAACAGTCGAAAGCAGAGAACTCTCTACGAAATATTTGCGGCATTTTGTGGATTACATCTATGATCGATTTGATGAATTTAAACTCATCGTATGTTGTGCGGAAGGAACTAAGTATGCAAATTATATTCACGATCTCGTGGTGCTTGAGGTGGAGCGGGCGGAAAAATATTATGAAATTCTCAGGGAAAAGGGAAAGCTCACGGGAAGTGTCAGCCGTGAGCTTCACCATATGATCACCAGCGCATATTTTACGGCGGCATTTGAAACCGTTGTTCACGATATGACGAGAGAACAGGCTGTGAAGTATATAGAAGAGCTTGCCATATTCTTCAACTCAGGCTGGGCAGCACTCTTAAAATTTATATAGGGTGAAAATTATGAAAACAGAGAAAAGCTCCATAAAATATCTGCTCGAATTTGCACATCCCTGCAAAAAACTTCTGATAAGTGCGGTGATTTTAGCCGTTTTAGGTGCGGCATCGGGAATTATCCCCTACCTTTTCGTATCTCGAATTATCATAAGGATTTGCTCCGGGGATTATACCCTTACTTCGGTTGTTATGGCGGCGCTTGTTGCACTTGCGGGCTATCTCGGACAGCTTGCTTTGTCCACACTTTCAACTATACGTTCCCACCGTGCGGCGTTTATGGTGCTTGAAAATATCCGCACCAAGATTACGGAAAAGCTCTCCCGTGTTCCTATGGGTTTTATATCCGATACACCCTCGGGAAAATTCAAGACAATGTTGGTTGATACAGTGGAAAAATTGGAACTGCCCCTTGCCCACATGATACCTGAGCTTACGGCGAACTTGCTTATACCTATTTTGATGTTTATATATTTCTTTTTCCTTGATTGGAGATTGGCTCTTATAGCTTTTGCCACTTTTCCCATCGGGCTTGTTTGTTATATGGGAATGATGAAAGATTATGAGAAACGTTATGCCGAAGTCCTTACCGCAAGCAAAAATATGGACGCAGCAACCGTGGAATATATCGGCGGAATTGAAGTGATAAAAACATTCAATCAAAGCAGCACCTCCTATAAAAAATATGCCGATGCGGCAAAAGAAAATGAGAGAGCCAAATCCGATTGGTTTAAAAAGACCAATCCCTATTATGCTTTGGGACTTGCAATCGCTCCGTCAAGTCTTTTGGGAGTGCTTCCGCTCGGCGGTATTTTCTATATGCAAAAGAGTATTTCTGCCGAAACTTTAATATCCTGCATTATCTTGTCTCTCGGACTTATCGCACCGCTCATTCAGGCGCTTCGCTACACAGACAGTCTTGCAATGGTGGATTCCACCGTAAAGGAAATTGCGGAGCTTTTGGAAACAAAAGAGATGAACCGTCCAAAGGAATATGTTGAGCTTTCGGGAAATCAAATCGAGTTTTCGCATGTTTCATTTGCTTATGATGACAGAAAAATCTTTGAGGATCTTTCGTTTAAAACTGTTCCGAATGGAATGACGGCTTTTGTCGGTCCTTCCGGATCAGGTAAATCTACAATCGCCCGACTGATTGCCTCTTTCTGGGAAGCAAATGAAGGCTCGGTCATAATAGGGGGCAAGGACACGGGAAAAATCCCCCTTTCGCAGGTTATGAAGCAGGTGGCATATGTTTCACAGGATAATTATTTATTCCATATGTCCATAAGGGAGAATATACGCATAGGAAAACCTGATGCTACGGATAAAGAAATAGAAGAAGCGGCGAAAAAAGCAAGCTGCCATGATTTTATTAAATCTCTCCCTCGCGGATATGATACCGTTGCGGGCGATGGGGGAAATAAACTCTCAGGCGGAGAGAAACAGCGAATTGCAATAGCAAGAGCTATTTTAAAAGACAGCCCGATAATCGTGCTTGACGAGGCAACCGCATTTACGGATCCTGAGAATGAAGCGATCATACAACGCTCGATAGGAAAACTTGTGGCGGGAAAGACTTTAATCGTTATTGCACATCGACTTTCAACTATCGTTTCAGCTGACAAAATCATTGTTATGAATCACGGAAAAATTGAAGCGGAGGGTATTCACCAAGAGCTTTTGGAGAAGTGTGGGCTCTATGAAACACTTTGGAAGACACATATCAGTGCAAACGACGGAAAGGAGAAAACCCAATGACCAAAACGCTAAAACGACTGTTGGATTTTTCAGGAGAGGAAAGAAAAGGACTCATTATGTCTTTTATTTTTCATATGTGCCACTCATTTTTTGAAATGCTCCCGATAATGGCAATTCTCACGGTTCTTTCCGAAATATCAGGAAGTAAATTTTCTTATTCGGCAGTATGGAAATCTTTGGGGATTATGCTTCTAAGTGTTTTTGGAAAAATCGTTTTTATTAACCTTTCCTCCGTAAAAAGAACCTTGGGAAGTTTTGCTATGTGCACAAAGTGGAGAACCGAGCTTGGGGAAAAATTAAAACGGGCACCTATGGGATATTTCAGCGAGCACCGCTTGGGTGATATTACAGCTGCCGCAACTACAACACTTGGAGATCTTGAGACAACCGCCGTAACCGTATTGGAAGCCGTGGCGGGAGGATTTATTCACGCTTTTATAATTCTTTTATGGCTTCTTTCATATGAATGGAGAATAGGACTGCTTATGCTTTTTGGGATTTTGATTTCGCTTTTTGTCTATTCAAAAACTCAGCTCGCCGGAGAAAAATATTCTCCCGTAAGGCAGGCGGCGCAGGCGCAATTGGTTGTGGCAATACTTGAATACATTCAGGGTATGTCCGTCGTAAAAGCTTTCGGACTTTCGGAAGGCTCGGGAAAAGCTGTGAACTCGGCAATCCACAAGAGTGCAGAAGCAAATATTATCCTTGAAAGGGTTTTTTCCGCTTTGGCTGCCGCATTCCAGAGCACATTTAAACTGATAAGAGCTGCAATTTTGGTAATCGCTCCCTATCTTCTCCTTAACGGAGAAATAAACTCGGAAAAATGTCTATTGCTCATAGTTGCGAGCTTTATGATTTATAAGAGCATAGAACTTGCAGGGAGCACGGCGGCTGTTGCCAGAGTGGTGGATGCTTCTCTTGACAGGCTTGAGGAGATATCGGATATGCCGCTTCTTGATGAAAACGGTGAAGAACTTACTCCGAATAATTTTGACATTGAGGTCAAAAATATATCCTTTTCCTACGATAAGAAAGAAATCATACATAATGTGAGTTTCACTATACCGCAGGGAACAAGCTGTGCAATTGTGGGACCTTCAGGTTCGGGAAAGACAACTCTTTGCAGTTTGATTGCTCGCTTCTGGGATGTAAGGCACGGAGAAATATCACTCGGAGGTATCAATGTGAAAGACTATACCTGCGACAGTCTTTTGAAGAATTTTACAATAGTTTTCCAAAAGGTCTATCTATTTGAGGACACGATAGAAAATAATATCCGTTTCGGAAATCCGAATGCAACTATGGACGAGGTGATTTCTGCGGCAAAGCAGGCCTTATGCCACAATTTTATTTCCGCTCTCCCTGACGGATATCAGACGAAAGTCGGAGAGAACGGAGCTGATTTGTCGGGTGGGGAGAAACAGCGGATTTCGATAGCCAGAGCGATTTTAAAAGACGCACCCGTTGTAATTTTGGATGAAGCGACAGCAAGTGTGGATCCGGAAAATGAATACGAATTGCAAAAAGCTATAGCTCATCTTACAAAAGACAAAACTCTCATTATGATAGCTCACCGTTTGAATACCATACGCAAAGCGGATAAAATTATCGTCCTTGACAAGGGAAGAATCGTGCAGGAGGGAAAACATTCAGAGCTTATTCAGAAAGAAGGACTCTATAAGCATTTTGTCAGTATCAGAGAAGAAGCGGCAAGGTGGAAAATAGAGGGGGTAAGCAATGGATAAAAAAAACTTGGAGAAGAAATGGTCGGAGCAAGCTATGAATATGAAAGCGTTTCATATGAAGGAGCTTTGTGAAAGAGGCGGGATATGGAATGAACTTCTCAAGGAGAGCCTAAGTGAATGCAGTGGGAAAAAAGCTTTGGACGTTGGGTGCGGAACCGGATTTTTGGCAATCCTTCTTGCAAAAATTGGCTGGTCTGTTACTGCCATAGATACTAATTTGGAAATGCTCGAAGCGGGCAAAGTAGCGGCGAATGAACTCGGACTCTCCGATAAGATTGAATTTTTAACTAAGGATGCACATCAAAGCGGTTTTTCGGATAATTCATTCGACGCTGTAGTTTCAAGACACGCATTTTGGCTGTTTTTGGAACCGAAAAAAATTTACGGGGAATGGAAAAGGTTATTGAAGCCCTATGGTACGGCACTAAATATGGACGCAAATTGGTACTTCCCTTTGTGGAATGATGAAGCGGCAAAAAAATTTCGTGCTGACGAAGCGGAGCTTATAAAATTATACGGAGAGTTTAAAGACTATTACCACGATTCGGAAATGATGTCCTATATGGCTAAGCTTCCGCTTGCGTATAGTAAACGCCCCGAATGGGATATTGGAATATGCAGGGAACTCGGATTTAAAAACATTGAAGTAAAAAGACTTTCCGAGGATAAGTACTGGAATTGCTTTTATGCAAAAAGGTACAGTACAATGCCGACTTTTTTAATAAAGATGAGAAAGGGAGAATAAAAATGGACTCCAAATGGACCGTGAAAGATGTAATAACGACTGTACTTCTAAGCATAGTGCTGATAATGGTACAGCTTATAGTAAATATGGTGTGTATGATGAATCATTTTGTCAGTATGGTTTTATCCGTAGGATTTACCATGTTCCTTTGCGCACCTGTCTATTGCCTTCTTTTACATCGTGTAAGAAAACATTTTGTCTCGCTCGTATATATGACCATAATAGGGAGCATTTTTCTTATGATGGGGAACTGGTATCTTTTGCCTCTTTTCTTTATAAACGGGATTATATGCGAAATTATTTTATGGAAGGATGTTTCATCAAGAACTCCGAAACAAATCACGGCATCATGGACTGCGGCAAGTCTGTTATATAATGGAATAAACATACTTCCGATTTGGTTCTTTTGGGATACTTACTATGACTTCGCTCTAAAGAGCGGTATGGAGCAAAATTATATAGATTCCTATGTGGAATATTACACCTCACCCGAATGGGTTGCATTTATTGTAATCTTCACAGCAGCGATGGGACTTATTGGAAGTCTTATAGGAAATAAGCTTATGAATAAGCACTTCAAAAAGGCTGGACTTCTCTGATGAAAATATCCTTATCGGTGTTTTCAAAAATATGGACTATTGTTTGCGTGCTCGTAGCCGTTTCTCTGAGCAAAGATATTATTCTTATAGGCACGCTGGCACTGTTTGGTTTTTTGCAGTTGGCGATTCAAAAAAAATATAGCGTGATATTTTCATATGGAATATTTTATGCGGTGCTTGGAATATTACTCTATGCAATTCGATTCCACGGCTTCCATATGATTATATTTTCGGAATTTTATGTGCTGTTGTTTTGGAATTTGTCGCCCGTTGTATTGGCATCTTGGGATTTGATTACAACTCACCCCGGGGAGCTTTCGTCATTCCTAAGCAGGATACATACGCCCACCTCTGTAATATTGGGGTTTCTTGTGGTATTTCGATTTTTTCCCACTGCCAAATCCGAGCTTAGGAGCGTTTCTCTTTCTATGAAAAACAGAGGAATGACGGAGCTAGGTTATATTATTAAACATCCCGTCTTAAGCTGTGAGTATGTTTTAATACCATTTCTTTTCAGAGTCCTCACGACAGCCGACCGACTTTCCGTTTCGGCGGTTGCCAGAGGAGCTGAAACTCCGGGAATAAGAGGAAGCTATTATGAGAGCAAGTTCAGATTGCTCGACCTTGCGGCAATAGCGGTATGGACAATTCTCACAGTGGTTTATTTGCAGGCGGGGGGAATGAAAATATGATAGTGCTGAAAGATATTTCTTTCAAATACACCGAGAGCGACTGTGGTGTTAAAAATATCAACCTATCCGTAGCTAACGGCGAATGTATAGTGTTAACCGGAGAATCGGGCTGCGGCAAGACGACGATTACCCGTCTTATAAACGGACTTGCTCCAAACTATTATACGGGAGAAAAAACAGGTAGAGTTTACATTGACGATAAGGATATATCGGAACTTAAACTCTATGAGATTGGAAAACTTGTCGGAAGTATATTCCAAGATCCGAGAAGACAATTTTTTTCTTCCGATCTTGCGGGAGAAGTGGCTTTTGGCTGTGAAAATTACGGATTTTCAAGAGAGATGATTGTCAACAGAACCGATGATGCAATTGATAAGATGAAATTAAACCACCTGCTTAACACCCCTCTTGACGTTCTCTCGGGAGGTGAAAAACAACGTACAGCTATCGCATCGGTTTATGCTTTAAAACCTCGTGTATTTGTCTTTGATGAACCGACGGCGAACCTTGATTCGGAGGGAATCTACCAACTCGGAAAAACTGTTTCTGAATTGAAAGCCTCGGGACACACGCTGATTATATCCGAACATCGTCTTGATTGGCTCTCAGAAATTGCTGACAGATATATAATGATCTCCAATGGAGAAATAAAGGGCGAATATTCCGCCTCGGAATTTCATAAAATGGGAGAAAAGGAAAAAATTTCGCTGGGACTTAGCCGAGGTGTAAAAGTTTCGGCTAAAAATTCCCCCAATCCGAACATTTCCATAGCGATAAATGCGGACAAGATATCTTTCAGGGTTAATCGAAAACAAATATGGGATAAGCTCGATATTTTTATAAACGAAAGAAGTATAACTGCAATAACCGGACGAAACGGCATAGGAAAAACCACTCTTGCACTCGCTCTAAGCGGATTATCCCGCATTGTAAAGGGTTCAATTTATGTTAAAAAGAAAAAGGCTTCCCTCTCTTCTCTGAGAAAAACCGTTTACTATTGTTCCAATGATACGGGAACTCAATTTTTTACCAACAGCATCTCCGAAGAACTTTTGCTAAATCTCAATTGCAGTCCCGAAAAATTGAATGAAGCGAGAGAATTTCTCAAGCGAATGGGATTATATGACTATAAGGATTCTCATCCCCAAGCTATGTCGGGAGGACAAAAACAAAGGCTTGCTGTTGCCTGTGCCTTGATTTCCGACAAGGATATAATAATTCTTGACGAGCCGACAAGCGGGCTTGACGGAAAAAATATGCGGCTAATTGCGGAAGAATTGAAGAACGCCGTAAAAAAAGGAAAGACGCTACTGGTAATCACACACGATGAAGAATTTATATCCGAGTGTTGTGATTATAGGTTAAATTTGCATTAAAAGAACTTCTGATAAGTATCGTAACTAAAAAAACGGGAGTGTTTGGACTCCCGTTTTTTATTCTTAAGCTTTGCTATTTAAGAAAAAAGGCACGAAGCTTTTCTTCATTCTCATAAGACATCAAATAATCCCCCAAAACGCCGCCATCGCCCAAGTGCAAAATACGACTGCAAGCCGAAACTAAAAATTCATAATCATGAGTCACTACAAATATAACTTTTCCCATAGAGGAAAGCATATGAAAAAGCTGAGAAACTTTGATCATACTGTCATAGTCCAATCCGCTGGTAGGTTCGTCGAAAATTAAAATCTCTCTCTTGCATACCATACTTACAGCAACTGCCGCGCGTTGCTTTTGTCCTCCTGAAAGCGTTCCGGGATGAACCTCTCGATATTCCCAAATCCCAAGTTGTTTCATAGCATTCCAAGCAGCTTCATAATCGGGAGATTGTATGCCGAAACAACACTCTTTCTCCAAAGTGTCCGCAAAAAGCTGATATCCCACTTCCTGCATCACCATATAACAACGTTTCAACCGTTCTCTTGCATTCAAGCTCCTTCCATTCCACTTAATCGTTCCGGAAGATTCTTTATGTAGACCGCACAATGCACGGGAAAATGTGGACTTTCCTGCACTGTTATGCCCGATTACTCCGATAATCTCTCCTGCCGCGGCTAAGAGATCAATTCCGGAAAGTATCGTACGGTCATAATAAGCAAGGGATAAATTCCGAATTTCCAAAATAGGCTTTTCGTATTTCTTGGATACTTTCGGAATACGAATTTGAGATAAGTCCATAGTTCTAAGTCCCATAATATGCCTATCATCTTCCGAAACACCGCACAATTCTTCTACGGTAAAAGACTTATGTATTCTCCCGTTATCCATATAGATAATGCGATCCGCAATTTCTCTGAGATAATGAATACGATGTTCGGCAATCAAAATTGTCTTTCCCTGCTTTTTTAATAATGCCAGCATTTTTCTTAGACTTTCAATTGCTGTCATATCCAAATTGGAGGAAGGCTCGTCCAATAGATAAATATCCGGAGAAACGGCATAAATAGATGCAAATGCCACTTTTTGCTTCTCTCCGCCGGATAACTCCGAAACTCTTCGTCCGCTAAGCGTTTCGATTTCCAAATCGCAAATCGTCTTTGTCAATCGCTCCTTCATCTTTTCCTTTGCCCAAGAGAGATTTTCCATTCCAAATACCATTTCACTGTCCGTATCTATGTTAAAAAACTGTGAACGAGGATTTTGAAAAACGGAACCCACTTTTTCCGCAAGCTTATACATAGGAATTTCTTGGACAGACTCTCCGTCAATCAACACCGAGCCGGACAGCTTCCCCGGATAGAACGAGGGAATAAGTCCATTTACCAATCTGGTCAGTGTGGTTTTTCCGCATCCGCTCCTACCGCATAACAATATACATTCTTTATCTTCTACCGTCAGATCGATTTGATATAAATTTGAACTTTCGTAAGAACCCTGATAACTGAAAAACACCTTGTCCATTTCAATCATTTTGTGACACCTCCTATCATAAATCGAATGGAAATCACAAAAAAAATGCTAAAGGATAATGCACAGACCAAGTCCCTCCACGTGAGATGAAGATCCACCACACAGCTTCTGGGCTTCGGATTTTCCAAGCCTCTGGTAATAGATGCGGCGGAGAGTTCGTCCGCTACTTTTAGGGCGGACATCATCATTGGAACATAGATACATTCTGCGGTACGAATCGGGTGAGTAAGCAAACTTTTTGCAGTGGGAGCAACATCTCTCATTCTCATTGCATCTTTTATATATCTCCAGTCCTCCTTTACCATAGGAATGTATCTAATCATCACGGTCATAGGGATTATGACGGATTTCGGGAGGTGAATTCGGTTCATAGCCGCCATAAATTCATTTACACGGGTAGTTCCAACCAATATGCCGCCCATCATCGCACAAGGAAATATTTTTCTAATGTAAAAGGTAAATGTCACAATGGCGATTTGCAGCAAGCCGCTCGCCCAATAAACTCCCACTTGATGTAAGATTATTAGGAATGTATATATTCCGGTCATTTTTAGAGTAAAATGCTTTACTCCGCACAACAGCCCGAATATCGAAATAAGAGCCGCAAGAGCAACTTCATAATGTAATGTAGGTGCGAGAAACAGATCTAAGGTGCCGATTAACAGTATATATAACTTGGTTCGGGGATCTAAGTGCCACTGAAAAAGCTCCGTCAAAAACGGTGCCTCCATCACACCACTCCCGCTTTTTCAAAATGTTTTCTAAGCAGGTGCTGCCCGAATTTTCCACTAATAAACGAACAAATCAAATTTCCGACAATCATAGCGGGAAGCACCCACATATGAGCATTTGCAATCATAGTATCCATATACGCCTGATCCGTTCCGTTTTCCACAAGATATTTTACATATCCGTCTCTATCTATCCAGAGCATTGCATAGGAAAAAATCGGACTGATGACAAAAATCATATAGGAAATCAGATTGTTGGTTTTGCTTTTGAAATTTGCAGATCCTGCCAAAAACTCCGAAACTACTCCCAAAATCACATAAGCTAAGCACATCAGCCAATACATTCCCGTCACATACAAAACTCCCCCCACCAAAATTCCCGTGATTAAAATAGGTCCATGTTTAGGGACTTTTGAAATAATCAGCATAAAAACCGGTCCGCAGATCAGCGCAATCGACAACGGGCAAAGAAAAGTCAATACAGGGAAAAATCCGAATATCAACTCTCCAACAAACGCACAAACCACATAAAGCGCCGCCAAAACTCCGGTAGTAATCAGATCTCTGGCATTAAGACCTTTTTTGTTCATTTCATCTGCCATATACAACTCCTCCTAGATAATATATTTTCGGGAAATGATTTTTCCCGTTGACCTCATTTGCGCAGTAGAATATAATTTTCACAGTTAGCCTACTCTGCCGTATGAAGTAAAGCTATTGTAGGTACCCGCCCAAGCAATGTCAAACGCAGTCCTAAAGCTTGAACGAGTCGGAAAAGTTGATTTCTACTCTTAAAAACGATTTTTTGCGGCGTTTCGGGACATAAAATAAGGCGTTAAAGGATATAGAAAGTGAGGAACGGTTTTGTGCTGATAAATAATAAGCAAGAAAGCTTTCAGAATTTAGGTGACGCATCTTTTTATCTGTCGGAGTATAATTTTGATGCGAAAAAGATTGGAGAAATCCATGAATATATTCCTCCTGCGGAAATCGGTCGGGGAGCGGTTTATCAACTACAGCCGACCGGCGGTATGTTCATCTCTGTCGGAGATTGGCTTCCCTACAAGGATATAGAGCGAAAATATGAACTGGATATTAAAATGATTAAAATCTATTATTTTGAATCCGGATATGTGAGGCTTATCCAAAACGGAAAACGAACTGCCACCATTCACGAGGGGATAAATCTCTATCTTAACCGTCCATTCAGGGGGCGTGTCAAATATCAAGCGGGCATTCCTATTCGTTATGTCTCCGTTCTTTTGCTGGAAGAATATTTTTCCGCATTTTTTAAAGAGCCTTTAGCCACTGATGATTTTGACTATGCAAAACTGTTTTCTTGGCGTGAATTTGATTATAATACCCCGGAAATTGGCAGAATTTTTCTTCAGATCAAAGAAAAGATTCTATCCGGTGAAACTTCAAATCTTTACTATAAAAGTAAAATCGGAGAGCTTATGTCCATCATAGGAGGAAATTTTTGTCGACAAAAACGTCAGTTGGAAACAAAGACAAGCTGCCTCTCCTTTGAAGAACAAAAGGCACTTGAAAATGTCAGAACGGCAATTGAAAGAAATATTTTAAATCCTCCGAGTTCGGAGGAATTGTGTAGGATTGCGGCGATGGGACATACAAAGTTTCGTAAATCCTTTCGGCAGCTCTACGATATGTCTCCCTGCGAATATATTTTGAAATTGCGAATGAGATATGCAGGATTACTTTTATACGAGCAAACATTATCCATCGGAGAAATTGCCGAACACTTGGGATATGCCAACGCCGGCAAATTTTCAGCAGCCTTCAGAAAAATACATCACCACTCGCCGAGAGAATATCGAAAGCTCATTTGCAGTAAATAAAAAAATCCTGTCCGAAGCAAAAAAGCGGATATGCTTCGAGCAGGATTTTTTTTATAGTTTCCTAAATTTCTGAACATAGATTTTTGATACTCTCATAATTGCATATATCTATGAAACCTAACTTTTTGAAATGATTTTTTACGCTTTCCAAGGACATCAGAAACTTTCCTATTTCACAACGGGCGGTCTTCGTCTTGCAGGAGCAATTTCAGGACCATACTTCTCCCTCATAAAGTACCACATAGTGAAAAGCGAATCCTTAAGGCTCACATCTTCAACAATCACATCTTGAGGAAGATCCAAATCAGCAGTGGTGAAATTCCATATAGCTTTTATTCCCGCATCGGATAGACTTTCAGCCACCTCCTGTGCGCTTACCTTCGGAACGGTCAAAACAGCAATGTCTATCTGTTTTTTCTTTATGACATCTTTCATCTTATCATCAGAAAAAACCTCTATCCCGTCAATCTTTTTGCCGACAAGACCTCTGTCGGTATCAAATATTGCAACTACACGAAATCCGTCCAATCTGAATTCCTTGTAATTCATAATTGCCGTGCCGAAATGTCCTGCTCCTACCAAGCAGGTGCGGTATTCCTGATCCAAACCCAAGATTTTTCCCAAGTGAGTCTTAAGCTCCGCAACATTATATCCATACCCTTGCTGTCCGAAACCTCCGAAATTATTCAAATCCTGACGAATTTGCGAAGCGGTGAAACCCGTGAGTTCGGATAACTCCTGCGAAGAGGTTCGAGAAATCTTTATCCGCTGCAGATCCTCCAAACAACGATAATATCTGGGAAGTCTGCGTATAACCGTTATGGAAATTTTCTTCTTGTCCATCTTTTTCCTCCTAATCAAATAAAATTTATCAAGTTTGAGGTAGGATAACATAATTGATGTACTATGTCAAGTTTTGAATTAGTTTTTTTTACACTTAATATCAAGATAAGTTATAAAATGAAATTCACAAAAAAAATAGAATTGAAAAAGCCGTGAAAACACACATTTTTTCGGAGCATATTCACGGCTATATAATCTATTTCAAATATTTCAAGTACGGAGAATCGAACGGAAGAAGTATTACGGTTTCTTTGTTAATCACGGTGCGATAGCTTTCAAGAGTGGTTAAGAGTTCAAAAAACTCAGGATCTTTTCCATAGGAGTCATTATAAATTTTTTGAGCTTCTTTTTCTCCTTCTGCTTCTATTTCCGCAGCATCTGCTTTTGTCTTAGCCAAAATTTCCGTAACTTCACGGTCAACATCAGCCATAATCTTGGTCTTTTCAGCTTCTCCTTGAGAGAGATATTCCTGAGCTTTGCTCGCACGCTCGGAAATCATACGCTTGCACACCGACTCCTCATTGCTCTTTGGGAGGTCTATACGCTTCATTTGAATGTCTATAATCTCTATACCGTTTCCGTTGGACTCCAAATTGTCATTGATATAGCTTTGCACTTTCTGATCAAAATTTCCTCTCCCATTTTTTTCGGCGTTTATGATTTCTCCATATTCCAATTTTCCAAGCTCGTTTCTGATTGCAGAATACATTATATCCGAGAGCCGATTTTCCGCACCCTCTATGGTTCTTAAGGATTCCGTCATCTTTATCGGATCCGTAATCTTCCACAACGCATAGTAATCCACCATTATTCTTTTTTTATCTAGTGTGGTAACTTCGGTTGCGGGGGCGTCGTATGACAAAAGGTTGCTCGGAAGCTTCGTTTCGGTTTCTATGAAGGGAATCATAAAATGCAATCCCTCCGAATTAACCACCCTTACGATTTTTCCAAACTCACGAACTATGGCAAATTCATCGGGTCTTACCGTATAAAAATGGGTGGAGGCAAATATCAAAAGAAGTACAGCTATTATAATCACTGCAAATTTTAAGATTGTACCCTTTTTCTCTCTTTTTTCGGACATCATTTTGCCTCCTTAGGTTCGGACGGAGTTGAAAAAAAATCGGATATAGGAAGATGGGTAAGAGTTCCGTCTCCGTTTACTATGACTATTTTTGAAGTGCCGTAGACTTTAGTAAGCGTTTCTATAAGAAGTCTTTTTTTAGTGATTTGCGGATTTTTTACAAACTCCGAATATAAAGCGTTAAAAGCCGCCACTTCACCTCTGGCTTTCTGTATCACAGCCGTCTTTGCCGCCTCGGCTTTGCTTATTATAGCCGCACTTTCGCCTTTCACCTGATTTAACTTTTCATTTTTATACTTATTCGCCTCGTTGACCTTGGTTGAGCGTTCTTCTCTGGCATCGGTCACCTGTTTGAAAGCTTTATCAACTTCCTCCGTGGGAAGATCAACATCCTGCAAGTTCACATTTACGATAGAAATTCCCAAGTCATACATATCAATAAGTTCGGAAAGTTTTGTGCGAACGCTCGCCATAATTTCCGTTCTCCCGTCTGTCAGCGCTTCATCTACCAAGGCATTTCCTATGGTTGATCTCAATGCGGCGCTTGTTGCATTCTGAAGCACGACTTTTGGATCTTTGGTGTTATATGCGTATTTCATAGGGTCGGAAATCTTCCATTGAATTTCAATGTCCGCAAGGATAATATTCTCATCTCCGGTTATCATTTTTGATTCATCATCATTCATAATTGAACTCTCTTCTTCAACATAACCAAGCTGCAATGAATAGGTTTCCTTTGAAAATTTTACCACCCTTTGAATGGGCGTTGGAAGTTTAAATTTCAATCCTGATTCCAATATCGCTCCTGACGGTTTTTCAAAGGTGGTAAGGAAAGCATACTCTGTTTGATCTACCGTGAAAAAACAGGATTGAGCAAAAAATATAATCACCAATGCGAGGACAACGAATAGAATTTTCTTTACCGGAATTTTAAGCTCAAATTTCCTCGCTTTGAACTTTCTCTCCTCGTTCATATGAATTACATTGTCATCTTCAGCTTTTCTCTTTATTTTCTTTTCGATAAAACTAGCCAAATAAATGACAACGGCTATAGTAATAAATATAATGAACGATACTTTCATATCAATGACCTCCCTTCAGCCGCTTTAAGCAATAACCTCACCGTTTCTTTAATCAAAATCCGATTTATCTCACCATCCAGAGTATATACCATAAGATTGTCCGGAAGAAATGGCGGATTTTTGATGATAAGTTCCGACAAATAAGATTTTTCGGATTTTTCTATGCAAAGTGCCGTCCTTTGTGCAAACTTTTTTTCCTCAAGTTTTATCTTCGCCAAGAGCGAATGTCCCGACACCGATATGATATCCTCTCCCTCGGTATGAAAGAGATCTCCTGTGGGCACGGAGAAGTCTCCTGTGATTTTTAGAATACCGTCGTCATCAGACGAAACGGAGTTTATCTGAAAATCATAAACATCTTTTTTGAAAAGTCCCGAAAGAATTTTATCCAAGCATAGCATATTTTTGATGTCTTCAAAGTTGTGCAGAAGAAGTATATCTCTAAGTTCCTCAGACTTTTCTCTCACATAACGAAAATATATAGGAATTAATTCTCCTCCGCCGTACCTATCCTCTCTGATTACTCCTGCGTATTTTTCAAGAGTTTTAAGCTTCAAATTCTCCACTCCAAGCTCACTCTTATGGGGACGGATAAGTTTTAAGATGTCCAAGGATTTGCAGGGGATTTCAAAAGGTAGATTTTTTTCCTTGGCTCTTTTCTTTAAGAAAGGAATATCGAACATATCGCCATTAAAGGACACAAGCGTTTCAATTCCTTCAATTTTCTTGGAAAAGGCTTTCAGAATTTCGATCTCTTCATTCGGATTTTCAGAGAAAAGTTGTTCTATGAATAATTCCCCGTCCTCTTCAAACAAAAGACCTATGAGATAACACGGGGATTTTGCACTAAGCCCCGTGGTTTCAATGTCAACAAATGCGGTGCGCTCCAAATTTGAAAAATATTTCAATTCAGGTCTATCTATCCGTTGTCTGAATGATAACATATAATCACCCAAATTATTCTCTGACAAGATCCTTGGCTCCGAAACTTCCTATCACCAAAAGTACCAAGGAAATTAAAGCCGTTATCAAAGCTCCGGGAAACACTTCTCCCTTGTCTACTATGTTGACCATATAATGAATAGGCGAGAGTACTGAAAGTTTGGCTATGGCGGAATCGGGATTGGTGAATTTAAATAAAGCCCCGAAGAACATAAGCATTGAAATCATAGACAAAAGCATTGAGCAAGATTGAGCGTTTTTCACAAATCTCATTATGAAGATTGACATTGACATTGCCAAAAAAACCGACAGTGCGATAATCAAAACAAATTTCGGAAATTCCGACGGGGATATCTTCAAAATATAAAAAATCAAAGATGAATAAAAAGCGTATAAAACAAATTCGATTATCATATATGACAGCACCAAGCTTATTATGACGGAGCTTTCCTTATGAGGTGAGAGAAAATTCCTCCTCAAAACTCCGCTATCTTTAAGCACCGTCAAATCTTCAGTAATTTTTGAGGAGCTCATAACTATAAAATAAATAATCATCATAGCGAAAATAATATAGACCATATTCATAATGCTCCCGTTTTTTTTGAAAATCACCTTGCTTTTATGAGGTTCGGGTACGGCATTCTCCTTTTCCAAAAAAGTATTCATCACCAACTTTTTTATATCCTCTGAAAGTTTGAAAGATGCGAAGGACTGCCCCTCTTCCAACTGCAATACCTCGACTTTTGGAAGTTTCCTCTCTTTAATGTCACTTGAGAAAGTTTCGGGAATTATAAACACCGCATCTACCTTTCCTTTTTTAAGGAGTTCTTCAGCTTTAATTCTATCGCTCACGAGCTGCTTTTCCTTGTAGAGAGATTTTGAAAGCTCTCCCTCATCTTCCGATATAAAAGCTGTCGGGGATTTGGGTTCGGCTCCGTTTGAATTGTTCATTTGTGCAAAAAAGAATGATAACCCCACTCCGATAAGCGGAGCTATGACCAACATTATAAAAAAATGTCTGTTCTTCAGTATGCGCATTATCTGAGTCAGTATCATATCTTTCCTCCTCTTTTTTTAAGAATCAGGTAAGCGGCAAAAAGCATAATCGCTCCCCAAATTCCCATTACGCAGAAATAATTCATAACTTGAGAAAAATTTCCGTCTCTTGATAACGCTTTGAGAGGTTCGGAAAAGAAACTTCCGAAGTTGTATTGCTTTATGAGCTTTGCCATTTCGCTCTCATTCTGCATATTCGCAATTACAACCTGAACAATATAGAGTCCGTAGAATAGAGTGGTCGTAATTTTTTCAAACGGCAGTGCATCTATCAATACTCCCATAAGCGAATAAAACAAACTTCCTACAAAGAGTATAATCAAAATTTGGGCATAGTGGTTGGTGAAAGCTTTACCCGCCATTCTAAGCGTACAGGTGTAAAGCACGAGCATTATAAAAATTATTGCCGCTGCGGAAAAAAGAGAGGAAAACAGTCTTTCCGCCGTCGTCATCGGCAAGGCCGAAAATCTCTTATCAATTCCGTTGGCTTTATATTTTTTGTTTGCAGCCGGAATGGATAATAAGTACATAATAGCCACCAGCGATAATACATCTATCGAAACTGATTCAAACACATTTTTACGCTCTCCCGCTTCTTGCAAAACACTTATCTTTACGGGATTTTTTTCAAGCTCCTCATATATTTTTGAGAGCTTGATTTTGAAATCTTCCGAGCTGTTTTGTGCGACCGATTCCAGAGCGATTTTTTCTTTGAGGGCGTCGGAGGTTTTTTCCACAATCATTGCCAGTATCGCTCCCCCCATTGATGATGAGTTGCTCATTCCGTCAATTAAAACCTCTTCGCCGTTCTCATAGCCTTTCGGAATTTTTATTAAATAATCCGCCTTGCTCTCCTCTGAAAAATCAAGGTTATCTCCAAAGTTTTCGAGTGCGTTGAAAAGTGCTTTTGAGGTTATGCTGTTATCCTCGTCCATAACTGCCACTTTGAAAGTATAGGAAGTGTTATTGGAGTTTTTTGAATAGAGAGAACCGTATAAAAAGGCAAGAACAATTGGAAACAATAGAAAAGATGCCAAAGTCTGCAATAAATTATGTCTTAGAAATTTCAGGTTAAATATCACCGAGTTTAAAACAGCTGCCATATTATCACTCCCTTAAACTCTTTCCCGTTAAGGATAAAAATACTTCGGTAAGCGTCATCTCCTTGATGTCAAACTGCGTGAGTTCTCCCCCTTTGCTTTCAGCCGCCCGCAGGAGTTCACCCAATTTCACAATTCCGTGCTCAACGGTGAGCCTTATTTCCCTTTCAGAATTTTCCGCACTTATTACACCTTTGACTGAAGAAAGAGCTGAGATGATTCCATCATTTAGTTCTTCAAATCTCAAAATGATTTCCTGCCGTTTTGACACCATATTTCTAATTTCATCCTGAGTGCCGTAAGCCACTTCCTTTCCCTCGTCGATTATAAAAATTCTGTTGCAAAGCTCTTCCACTTCTTCCATATAGTGAGAAGTGTAAATAATCGTGGTGCCGTTTTTGTTCAATTCCCTGAGATAATCGAAAATTGATTGGCGGCTTTGAGGATCAACCCCCACCGTCGGCTCATCCAAAATCAGAAGCTTGGGTTTATGGAGCAAGGATATTGCCAAATTCAATCTTCTCTTCATTCCTCCCGAATACTTTTTCACCTTCTCCTTATCTCTGTTTTCAAGTCCCACTGTTTTTAAAAGCTCGGTGGCTCTTTCGGAAAGTGCTCGGCTTCCGATTCCGTAAAAACCGCCGAAATACAATAAATTGTCCTTGGCGTTCATATCTTCAAAGAGTGCAAGCTCTTGAGGTACAAGTCCAATCCTCTTTTTTACCTCCAAAGGCTTTTCCCTAAGGTTTATCCCGTCCAAAACCACTTCCCCCGAAGTCGGGTCGGTAAGCCCCGAAACGATATTTAGCAATGTGGTTTTCCCCGCTCCGTTGGGACCTATAAGCCCGAAAATTTCTCCTTCTTCAGTTTTGAAGCTGACCGAGTTTAACACTCTTTTTTTTGCAAAATCTTTTGTGATTTCTTTTACTTCAAGCATACTATCCTCCCAAATATAATACATAGTATCAAACTAATTTTGCATCAAAATAATATCCTGCACCCCATTTGGTGCAGATTATTGACGAATCGGGATACGCCTGCTCAAGCTTTTGTCTGATTCTTCTGATGTGAACATCTACTGTCCGCAAATCTCCGAAGTATGAGTATCCCCACACCTTCTCCAACAATTTTTCTCTTTGAAAAATTTCATTTGGCGATGAAACCAATGTCACAAATAAATCAAATTCCTTGTTGGTGAAGTCTATGGGTTTATTTTTATAAAGCACTCTCCTCTTTATGGTATTTATCTGCAAATCGTCAAAAATAATTTCGGTGGATTGCATTTGTATATTTCTATAATAACTTTCCCTTCTTACAAGAATTTTTACCCTCGCAACAAGCTCAGCCTCATCGCAGGGCTTCAAAATAAAATCATCAGCCCCGTAATCGAAAGCAAGAAGTTTCTTAGTTTTATCATCATTTTCCGACAATACCAGTATAGGAATCATTGATTCTTTGCGGATAGACTGTATTCGCTTAAGAGAGGCATTTTCTTTTTCGGAAATGACATTTATAACCATCACGCCAAAATTCTCAACAGAAGTTTCTCCAAAAATATCTTTGGAATACCCGTGAGATATAATCTCCCACTCCTCCGCCTCAAAAATCGTCTTAAGTCTGTTTGCCTCATCATTGGGAAAATCCACAATAAATACAATCATACCTTGACTCCTTTTAGGACTCTCACTTCGCCGTCTCTTACCGTAAATCCGATTTTGTCGAAATAATCCAATATACAAATGGCAACCTTGCGATTTGTACAAATGATATCTCTGTATTCTCCAAGAGCAATCGAGCCGTCCTTTTTGATTTTATCAACAAGAACATTTTTTGCTTCCTCAAGTCTTTTCTTTGAAATCAAAAAATCTCCGTCAAGTTTTATAATTTCCTTGGATTTTATCATCAACTGCAAATTTTCCGAAACTTGCTTTTGCACCTTTTTATCCTTGTAATCAAGAGAATTCAGAAAATCATTTTTGCGGGAAAGATTAAATCCCAATTCTTCAAGCTTATCGTAAAGTTCCATCTTTATTTCATTATCCTTTTTGCTTAACGATACTTTAAAATCGAATAAACTTACCAAATGATTTTGGATTTTAAGAGCTTCTTCCTCCGCAAGCGAGTATAGAATATGATCTCCTATCCAAGAATTTTTTTCCTTAAAGACTCTCATCAAGAGTTCTTCTTTGGAAATTCCTTCGCTGTACATATTTTTTTCGTGATACGAACCGAGAATAGATTTTATATTATCACCGATTTTTTTGTAATAATCCTCGGAAATCAGGAGCAGATCATTTGCGGCTTTATATACCCTGATTTTTTTCTCATCCGTGAGTTTACCCAACATCTCAATCAGCACAGCTTGTTCAATTCCTGAAAGTTTTACGAGGTCGCTAAGACGAAGCCCCCCCTTTGACTTTTCGATTATGGAAAAGACATTTAAAAGTTCACCGGCTTTCTCCTTAAATTCCAATGACTTTATATCTTCATCATTATATCTTTTGTGCTTTTTAGGATTGGGGTCAATTATCTCTCCTCCCCCGATTGTAAACATCGGAGAATAAAATCTTATGATAAAACTGTCTCCCCTTTGTGCTGTTATTTCCTCTTCCAATCGAAACTGCACTATGGCTTCTTCTCCGCCTTTCAATTCCTCACGATCCAAGAGAATAACTCTTGCGAGCAATTCCTTTGAGCCTATATAAAGCCTTATTCTGATTCTGTTTCTTATTGATTGGATATTCAAAAGTTTAAGTTTTGCGTCTATCATCATAGTGGGGATAAGAGAGTTCGGTCGGGCGATTACATCTCCTCTCGAAACTTCCGTCTTTTTTATTCCGGGAATATTAAGTGCAACTCTCTGCCTTGAGTACGCTGTCTTTTGTTCTTCATCGTGGACTTGAATGGTGCGGATTTTTGCCTTAATTCTTTCGGGATATATCTCCACTTCCTCTCCCTCGTTGAAAGTACCCGAAAGGAGTGTGCCGGTTACCACCGTTCCCAGTCCTTTAAGAACAAAAACCCTGTCTATCGGAAGTCTTGGGAGTTTGTTATCCTCGGTGTTCTCTATGGTCTTTGCGATATCATCCATTTCATTTGAGAGATTATCCAACCCTATTTTTTTGGAAGATGACACACGAATAATCTTTGCCTTTTCCAAAAAAGTCCCCTTTGTTGTCTCTCTTACTTCTTCCTCCACCAGTTCAGCCCATTCCTCATCTACCAAGTCAATTTTGGTAAGCGCAATTACTCCTCTCTTCATTCCTATGAGCTCAAGAATACTCAAATGTTCAAGGGTTTGCGGCATAATTCCTTCATCGGCGGCGATTACCAACACCACCAAATCTATCCCCATAATTCCCGCAAGCATATTTTTTATGAATCTCTCATGACCCGGCACATCAATAATTCCCGCCTTAAGTCCTGAGGGGAGAGTGAAAAATGTAAATCCCAAATCTATGGAAATTCCCCGCCTTTGTTCTTCTTTAAGCCTATCGGTGTTTCTTCCCGTAAGAGCTGAAATAAGAGCAGTCTTTCCATGATCAATATGTCCTGCCGTGCCTATTATTAAATGTTTCATAAAATCTCCGCTGCATTTATCAATTCTTTTGCAATAATTTCATATTCGTCGTCCTGAACAGTTCTCATATCCAGAATAATTTTATTCTCACTTATCCTTGCGATAATGGGTATTTCCTTAGACCTCAAAGCCCTTTCAAAAACCTCCGCTTTGTGGCTTCCAACATCTGCGACCAACGCATATGAAGGCAAAAAAGTTGTGGGGAGCGAGCCGCCCCCCACTTGGCTTTCCGTCGGCTCAACACGGAATATATCGCTCTTATAATTTTCCGTCACAAGCTTATGGAGTCTTTCGGCTTTCTCTTTAAGTTTCTCTTTAGGTTCGGTGAGCATTTTTATAGTGGGGATTTTTTCCGTTTCACTAAGATAAAACCTCATTGTTGCCTCAAGAGCCGCCAAGGTGAACTTGTCAACTCTCAACGCTCTTGTGAGAGGATTTTTTTTCATTTTTTCTATAAATTTTTTTCCGCCTACGATAATTCCCGCCTGCGGTCCGCCTAGCAGCTTATCTCCGCTGAAAGTCACAATATCCGCACCGTTTTTTAGGGCTTCTCTGACCGTAGGTTCCTTTTCTATCCCGTAATGTGAAAGATCTATAATCACTCCGCTCCCCAAATCTTCTATCAAGGGCAACCCGAATTTTTTCAATTCTCCAACCGAAACGCTTTCCGTAAATCCGATAACTCTATAATTACTTGTGTGTACTTTTAATATCGCAGCCGCTTCTTCGGTTATTACGGCTTCATAATCCTTAAAGTGAGTTTTATTGGTGGTTCCGACCTCTATCAGTTTTGCTCCGCTCCATTGCATAACATCGGGTATCCTGAAAGCTCCACCTATTTCCACAAGCTCGCCGCGAGAGGTTATCACTTCTTTTCCCTTTGCCAAAGTGTTTAAGACCAAAATCACCGCCGCAGCGTTATTGTTCACAAGCATTGCGTCCTCCGCTCCGGTGATTTCTCTTATTATTTCCACGGCGTGAGAATATCTGCTCCCCCGTTTACCCTCTTTCAAATCATATTCCAAATTTGAATAGTGAGTAAGCAGCCCTGAAATATGCTCCATTATCTCTTCAGAAATAAGAGATCTTCCCAAATTGGTGTGAAGAATTACTCCCGTAGCGTTTATCACACGCCTTAGGGAGTATTCCGAAGTTTTTTTGATTTCCTTTTCAGCGAAATCTTTTATATTAAGTATTATTTCTTTTATCTCTTTTTCCGATTTTCCGCACTCTATTTCAAATCTCACTTTCTCCAAAGCCGAGCGAATTCCTCTCAATACCAACTCTCTGGGGATATTTGAAAATTTTTCAAACCACTTTTTATCTTCAATTAACGAGTTTACTCCGGGGATTTCCCTGTACAAAATTTCTTTCATCTCTACCTCACAACTATAAAATTATCCGTTTTTTTAAGCACTTCACCACAATCCGATGCAGGCACTCCCCTTTTTTTCAAAGCTTTCATCATAGGCTCGGCTTTTTCTTTTTCAATTGACATCAAAAGCCCCCCTGAAGTTTGAGGATCGAATAAAAAATCACTAAGCATTTCCGAAACAGTATTCTCAAAAAAGACCTTATCTCCTACAAAACTTCTATTATCATATGCACCTTTCGGAATCAATCCCATTTCGGCATATTCTTTTGCTTCTTCAATAATACCCACTCTTTTGGTGTCTATGGATATGGTTACACCGCTCCCCTCCGCCATTTCAAGAGAATGACCTATCAATCCGAAGCCGGTAATATCGGTGAGAGCATGAACCCCTCCCACTTCATCAATTGCTTCCTTTGCATATTTATTGAGGAGAGTCATTAAAAAAACGGCTTTCTCATAGGCTTTTTTTGAGACAATCCGCCCCTTTATTGCGGTGTTTATTATTCCCACTCCGAGAGGTTTTGTGAGAATTAACCTGTCTCCGATACGTGCAGTGCAATTTGCGAGCACCTTGGAGGGGTGAATAAATCCCGTTACGGACAACCCGAACTTCGGTTCGTCGTCCTGAACGGTATGACCCCCTACCGTAATCGCCCCCGCCTCCTTGACCTTATCATAAGAACCCCTGAGAATTTCCTCAAGGACACCCTTATCCAAACAATTCGGAAAACATACGATATTCATGGCGAGCTTCGGCTCTGCACCCATAGCATACACGTCGGAGAGGGAATTTGCTGCGGCAATCTGACCGAATGTATAGGGATCATCTACCACAGGAGTAAAAAAATCAAGAGTTTCTACAACGGCAACTTCTTCAGAAATCTTATAGACCGCCGCATCATCGCTTGTATCAACACCCACTATTAAGTTTTCATCAAAAGTCTTTGGTAATCTGCACAAAACCTGTGCCAAAATGTCGGGAGCGACTTTAGCAGCTCAACCCGATGTCTTTGTAAGTTCCGTAAGTCTTTTATCCATATTTTCTCATCTCACCGTTATCAAATCTTCAATCTTTTGAAATTTCTTCTCCCCTATTCCTGACACATTCATAATATCCTCTTTTCTTTTGAAGGGGTTTTTCTCTCGGTAGGAAAGTATTTTCTGCGCAGTCTTTTCCCCTACCCCCGGAAGACTCATAAGCTGAGTTTTATCCGCCGTGTTTATGTTTATAAGACCGGCTGTCGTTCCTCCGCTCTCGTTTGACTCGGTTGCTTCAATAATCTGTTCCTCTCCCTCATAGGGTATGTATACCTTTTCCGAATCAACCAGCTTTTTTGCGAGGTTCACCGCATTCAAATTTGCATTCGGAAGTCCTCCGCCCGCTTTTTCCAATGCGTCATACACTCTCTCTCCCGAGTTCAGTTCATATATTCCTGGATTTTTACACGCTCCGCATATATGCACCACCACCTTGGAGTTATCGGGCTCTATTATCTGCTTTTTTTCAGGTTCTTCAGGTTTATAGATTTCGGTGTTCTCTTCTAAAAAACCTTGCATTTCGGAGGACTTATCCCTGTTTAGTAAAATCTTTCCAATTAAAAAAACATTTGAAAACAGAAGAAAAACGATCAGAGCGATCATTATCCGTTCTTTTTTTCCGAACATACCTCACAACTCCCTCGGTTCTCAATAACTCAGCACATCTCCTGAAAATATTTGAAAGCTCTTTCTCCGCAAAGAAATTTCAAACTCAGGGAGTCGTTGCCAAGTGCTCTGTCCACAATCTTAAACATTCCCACTTCTCCGGTGTTTTTGCATTGAAGTCCGTTAAACGGGGTTTCATAAATCGAAACAAACATAGTACCTTCATCGGAATAATTGAAATTTTCGGACACATCAAAATCATTTTCTCTCAGTGCTTCAATTTCCATTGCCGAAGTTATGAGTCTGTTTGTAAAAATCTCCGCCCGTTTTTCCTGCTCTCTTGAAAAAATCGGAAGAACGATTTCCGAATCCTTATCATTTATCTTATATGAAATTATCTTTGTATCATATAGTCTTTCGAGTGCGATTTTAAAGAGAGAAAATCCCGTTTGCTGCTGTAATATATCAAAATGACGAAAAACATCAAGTTCCAGATGCATAACCTCTTCCCAAGGTTTTTCCAAAAGAAGGTGAATTATCTTTCCGTTTCTGACAAACACTTCTTCAACAGCTATTCCGGAAATAATCCCCCTGTCCGACGGATAAAATTCACTGCGTGGCTGAAAAATTGTTTCATTGAGTATAACTTCAAAGCCTTTGTCCGTTTCTTCAACCCACAAACGCCTAGTGTCATATGTTTTCATATAGGGGATATATTTCATTCACAACCTCCATTACTTCAGCTCAGGATAATTGCTTGCCGCATTCCAAAGCATCCATTCATCAATCTCCAAGTCGGAACAAGCTTTAATCTGCAAGTTCAACTCTTCAGTGCCGTACTTAATAAAATGACTTCCATAGGATTTTTTCAGCCAACCTGCCGTAAAAGCCTGAAGCCACGGTCTCAGTCTTGCCTTTTCGGGAAAATCAAGCTTTTCGATTCTTTCCTTTGCGTCTTTCATCGCTCCGTATACCACCTCGTAAGGCATACTGTCGGGATAGTCCAAATTGTAGTTGCCCCTTTGGTAGTGAGAGGGATATACCATAGGGCAAAGCAAATCACTCACCTTTGAGAGTTCCGTAAGATCCTGCCCTATCCCCAAATCTCCCCTCACAGATGTAATCATTCCGAAAGAATCAATAGAAATCTCAATACCTCTTAAAGCCTCTCTCGCCTCGCTGATAAAATTTTCAATAGTTTCACTTTTGTCAATACCGGAGCTTTCTCCATAGGAAATATCGGAAAGTCTTCCCTCGCTCGGAAATCTCACATAATCCAATTGAATTTCCCTAAACCCCTTTACAGCCGCCTCTTTCATTATGGAGATAAGATATTCTCTTGCCTCCGAATTATAAGGATTAAGCCAATTATTTTTTCCCCCGTCACGCCATAGCTCGCCTTTCGAATTTTTAACGGCAAGTTTTAGATTTTTTCCGGCTCTGGAGTCTCTAAAGCAGACAATTCTCGCAATGGGATAGATATTTTCATCATCAAGCCTCTTAAGAAGTTTTGAGATATCATCAATATAGACTTCCTCATTCGCCCCCAACGAAATCACTTCTTTTACAATTGAGGGATATACAATATTTCCGTAATCGTCTTTAATGTCAATCACAAAGGTGTTGACATCATTTCTATGCGCATAATCAATCAGAGCATTCATCTTCTCCTCATTTCTGATTGCTGAGGGAGCGATATAAATTCCTCTTACTTTGAAAGGTTTGGTCGGTACGCTCAAATCACAGGACTTAAAACAATCTCCATTAGGTGCTTTAGCGGTACTCATATCAATAATTGGTGTCGCATTGAAAGGCAGCTCTATGGGCTCAAAATTTTCCTCCAACATATCGGGGTTTTTTAGTAAAAAAACCGCCACCCCTATCAAAACAGCAGCAAAAAGAATCGATGCCACCACACTGTTTCTGATTTGAATTTTTCTCTTTCTGTCCATTTTTTCCACCTAATCTTCCGAGTCTTTCATACTGTCATAAGGCTTTAAAATTAAAATCACGCTCCACCATTTCTTTATCGCCAAGTCCATATCTCCGATACTGTAAAGTCTGTTCTCTCCGATTGGAGTGCCGTCGGGATTTAGGTGTCCCATACTGTAAGGATCGTTCACCTGATAAAAAAGTTTGTCATCCTTTCTCGTCAGTCCGTTTATAAAAACAAAATGCCCGCTCCCCCAAAAATAATAGCGTCCGCTCTTATCTTTGGATTTCGGAGTGTATTCAATATAGGTGGTGTCTATCGGAGCGATAACGGGATACCCCGATTTCAGCGCAGAAATAATATCATCGGGGGAGAGATATATCTCATCCTCTCCCTTCACTCCTCTTGGAAATATCACGGATTTGATATCGGATAAATTCCAATAGCTCTCCTCATCGGTGCGCAATTCCTTTGCAATATCTATGGAAAAAGAGGTGTCTTTGTCAAAAAATTTCACCGCCATAACGGCACAAGCCGCCCCCGCAGCCTGATTTGAATCCTCGCTTGCCTCCCACATATCCGTATAATAGGTGTGAGGCGGATTCATAAGCACTTCCGATTTCTCGACCTCATCGGGTATATAGTCCGCTTTTACGGGCGAACTCTCGGAAGTCAATATTTTATCTTCGATCTGCTTTGTCGTTTCTTCGTTGTTGCACCCCACAATAAACAGCAGCAAAAAAAATATAATAAATGTTCTCATTCAAATATCAACGCCACCGGACAATGATCCGAACCGTAAACTTCATTTAAAATTTCCGCATCTCTCATTCTGTGTGAAAAAGATTCCGAAACCACAAAATAATCAATTCTCCAACCCACATTTCTCTCTCTGGCTTTTGTTATGGGACTCCACCACGAATAAGCTCCCTTTCTTTCAGGATAAAATTTCCTGAAAGAATCAATATAACCGCTATCCAAAAGCTCACTGAATTTGGAACGCTCTTCATCGGTAAAACCTGCGTGATGATGATTTGATTCAGGATTCTCCAAATCCACTTCCTTATGTGCCACATTCAAATCCCCACAAAGCACCACGGGTTTTTTGGATTTCAATACATTCAAATATTTTCTGAAAGCGTCCTCCCACTCCATACGGTAAGAAAGTCTCTCAAGTTTTGATTTTGAATTAGGGGTATAGCAGTTTACGAAGAAGAAATCTTCCATTTCCAAAGTTATAACTCTGCCCTCGGTGTCGTGCTCCGAAATTCCTATGCCGTTTATAACTTTCTTCGGTTTAATCCTTGAGAAAACGGCAGTACCGGAATAACCTTTTCTCTCTGCATAGTTGTAAAACTGATAAAAGGAGGGAATATCAAGCTCCAATTGCCCCTCCTGCATTTTTATTTCCTGCAACGCGAAAATATCCGCATCTATACTTTTGAAAATATCCAAAAAACCTTTTTTCACAATGGCTCTCAGTCCGTTTACATTCCACGATACCGCTCGCATTTTTTCTCCTTCCTAAAAAAAATCAATCCAAAAATCCGAAATGCCGACCCTCGCTCTTATAACCCAGCACAGCGTCAATATTCACATTTTCACTGCTTCTAAGTATATTGGCAACTATGTTGGGATTTTTTTCTTCCAACTCTCCAATCAACGACTTAATTTCATAACGCTTGTTTCCCGTCTTGCTTGCCGCCACCTCGCAGGCACAATCAATGGGACTAATCTTTGCTCTTTTCACAAAGCGAAGGATATCCCTCTCCCTTATGAGGTATAAGGGTCGAATCAAAGACATTCCCTGAAAATTTTTTGCCTTGATCTTGGGAAGCATTGTCTGATAGCTTCCTGCATAAAAAATATTCAAAAGAATCGTTTCAATCACATCATCCAAGTGATGTCCCAATGCGATCTTATTGCACCCCAGACTTTCAGCCTTTGAATAGAGTGCTCCCCGTCTCATTCTCGCACACATATAGCAGGGATTCACCCCCGAAGTCAAAACCTCCGCCACTTCAAACACATCGGTTTCAAAAGTTTCAACGGGAATTTCCAAAAAATCAAAGAGTTTTTGATTTTTTTCTCTAACCTCCTCGCTATACCCGGGATCCATAGATATGTATAGAACTTCAAAATTTTTAACTCCATGCAAAACCAATTCCTGAAAAAGCTTTGCCATTAAGAGCGAATCTTTTCCTCCGGAGATACAAACCGCAATCCTATCTCCGTCTTCTATGAGGTCATAAATTTTTATCGCCTTAATGAATTTTCCTTTAATCTCTTTTCTATAAGTGGTGATAATGGAGCGCTCAATCTCTTTGTTATTCATAAACCCTCGTTTTATTTAAAATGTGATTTATCCGCGGTGAGTATTATACCATTAAATTTTATCGTAAGGTATCGGCGACATTGTTCACGAAAAATTTTTTATCAAAAAAAAAGAAACCGCAATAATATTTTGTGCGATGTTCTCTTGTGTAAAATAATTTTAATTTTGCAAATCTATTTAATTTCAATCCAGATCCCCATATCGTGAATGTAGGTGTCTTCAATATTTTTGTAAAAGCTTTGTGCTTCGTCATTATTTGCTATCAATTAGGAATATAGTCCCCCTCGGAGGGATTTGTCAAGGTCATAGAAACGGAAACTTGATTTGCAATTCTAAGTTAATCGATTATAGAATGAATAAAAAATCGTTGAAAAATCCAAAAAAACACGATAAGCTTGCAGAAAAACAAGATGAGGTGTTTTTATGTATGCTCTATTGATATGTTCGTCATTGTTCCTTATTTATTTTATTATTCGTTTATATCTGCTTAGGAGATCCATAAGGGAAGTAAACGGGGAACTGAATGAAATTCGTGCGGATATAAATCAAAATCATATTTTGCATTTGCCGTTTCCGGAAAAAACTTTGGAAGTCTTAATGTCCACAATAAACAGCACTCTCCTTGAAGTGAGGAATGAAAGAAAAACATACTTAAAAAGGGAACGGGATTTTCAAATGCAGATAGAGGCGATAAGTCATGACCTAAGAACTCCGCTTACGGTCATTTTGGGATATCTGAAGTTGTTGAAAAGAAACGGGACTTTTGATTTTGACGATCAGGATATGCTTGAAACGATAATAAAAAAAGCTGAAGCTATGGAAAATTTGATTTCACAATTCTATGACCATTCAAGGTTGATTGCGGGTGATTATGATATGAGTTTTGAAGAGATCGATGTGAATAGAATTTTGCGGGAGGTGCTGGCTGAAAATTTTTTGATTTTGGAGAATGCAAAGCTAAAGGTGCATACTCATTTTCCCGACCGCTCCGTTATAGCTAAGGGAAATAAAAATGCGTTGGAGAGAATTTTTTTAAACCTGCTCCAAAATATCGGAAGATACGCTTACAGTTATGTGGATATGAAGATTGAAAAAAATAATAACCGAGTTGTTGTCATCTTTGAAAACGATACGAATAAGTTGCAGGATAAGGATATAGAAAGCCTGTTTGAGCGTTTTTTTATGAAAGACACTTCAAGAACCCAAGGCGGGAGCGGTTTGGGTTTGACGATTGCAAAGAGCTTGGCGGAAGAAATGGAAGGAAGTTTGGAGGCAAAGATTATGGAGAGCTTGGGTGATTTGACCGCGATACAATTTATGTTGAGTCTATCATCTCTTGAAATTTGATGGACACCAAAAAAAGGACAGCCTCTCATTTGCCGTCCTTTTGAGGGGCGAAGATTATTTATCAGAGGGCTTCTTTGAAATCAAAAAGGCTGAGTGCTCAAATAAAAATTTTTCCAAATTAATGAAAAGCACGCGTGGGCGTGTTTTTTTTTGTGATAAAAATAAAAGAAATATTGCTAATGGGAAAAAATGACAAGTGAAACTATGAAAAAATATTACCAAAAACAAATAGTTATTTGATTATGATTTTATTTGTGGTACAATCAATAAAAAGGGGTGATTTTTTATGGTGTGGGATTGTGTAATAGTTGGAGCGGGACCTGCCGGATTATCGGCGGCACTCTATGCTGCAAGGGATAAACTCAGCACTTTGGTTATCGAAAGAGACGGTATCGGAGGACAAATAATTGAAAGTGAAAATGTTGCAAATCTTCCGGGCTCCGTCAGAGAGACAAGCGGAACTGCAATTGTTGAGAGAATGAGGGAGCAGGCGGAAGCTTTCGGTGCGAAGTTTACGGTTGATGGGATAAAAAAAGTGGATTTGTCGTCAGATCCGAAAAAACTTTTCGGAAAAGAGACTTATGAGGCTAAAACTGTGATAATTGCGACCGGTGCTAAATCCAGAAAAATCGGATGTAAGGGTGAGGATGAGCATACGGGAAAAGGAGTTTCTTTCTGCGTAACGTGTGATGGAGGCTTTTTTGAAGGAATTGATGTTTATGTGGTGGGCGGAGGAGATGCGGCTTTGGGAGAGGCTATTGCTCTTACGAAGTATGCAAAGAGTGTGACCATAGTACACCGCAGAGATGCGTTGAGAGCTGCAAAGTCGGTTCAAGAAAAGGCCATGGCAAATCCCAAGATTTCTTTCAGGTGGAACAGCGTAATAAAAGAAATAAAAGGAACTCCTATGGTAAATGCGATAGTTTTTGAGGATACCGTTACAAAAGAACTTGAAGAAGTCAAAGCTGATGAAAACGACGGTTATATGGGGGTATTTGTCTTTATAGGGTTTGATCCGGATACAGAGTTTTTGGAAGGACAGCTGGAAACGGAAAGAGGATATATTATTACCAATGAGGAGATGGAAACTAATATCAAAGGGGTGTATGCCGCCGGAGATACTCGCAAAAAATCTCTAAGGCAGGTTGTAACGGCAGCGGCGGACGGTGCCGTGGCTGCCGTAAACTGCGGTAAGCTCTTGGAAGAGGGCTAGGGTTTGTTTTTAACTCTTTGGAGTTAAAATATAGTTTGATATCGGAAAATTTTTAAGGAGGTGAACCTATGCGTCTTGAAGTTGGCTATGTCAACATAAAAGATGTGGTTTTCGGCAGCAAGACCGAATTTAAGGGGGGCGTTTTGACCGTGAATAAGGAAGATATTATCTCCCTTATCAAGGAGGACGATCATATTGAATCGGTGGAGCTTGATGTCGCAAAACCGGGTGAATCGACTCGTATCACTCCGGTAAAGGATGTGGTTGAGCCGAGAGTAAAAGTGGAGGGACCCGGAGGAGTGTTTCCCGGAGTTCTCTCAAATGTGGAGCAGGTGGGGTCAGGAAAAACTCACGTTATGCGAGGAATGACGGTTATGACGTGCGGAAAGATTGTAGGATTTCAAGAGGGAATTGTGGATATGTCGGGTGTGGGGGCGGACTATACTCCGTTTTCAAAGACCGTTAATTTGGTTTTGAAAGTTGAAGTAATCCCCTCGCTTAAACAGCACGAGCATGAAAAGGCAGTAAGATTTGCAGGGTTCAAGGCGGCGGCTTTCGTTGCGGAAACGGTGAGAAACGCCGTTCCTGACGAAATAAAGGTTTATGAAGTGGATAAAATTTTGGAGGGGATTGAAAAACACAAAGGGCTTCCCAGAATTGGTTATGTGCAGATGATTCAAACTCAGGGGCTGCTCCATGACACCTATGTTTACGGTGTGGACGGAAAGCAGATAATACCGACAATTCTTTATCCCACGGAGTGCATGGATGGAGCGATTGTCAGCGGGAATTGTGTGTCCGCTTGCGACAAGAATACCACTTATCACCAGATGAATAATCCCGTGGTGCACGATTTGCTTGAGCATCACGGAAAGGATTTGTATTTTGTGGGAGTAATTGTCACAAATGAGAATGTCTATTTGGCGGATAAGGAGCGTTCGTCGAATATGACTGCGAAGCTTGCGGAGTTTTTGGAACTTGACGGAGTTATTATTTCGCAGGAGGGTTTCGGAAATCCCGATACTGATTTGATTATGAACTGCAAAAAGGTTGAGAAAAAGGGAATTCCTACTGTAATAATAACGGACGAATATGCGGGAAGAGACGGTGCAAGTCAGTCTTTGGCAGATTCCGATCCTCTGGCTACGGCTGCCGTTACGGGCGGAAATGCAAATGAAGTGATAGAGCTTCCGCCTATGAATAAGATTATAGGTACTTTGGATTTTGTGGATACGATTGCGGGAGGTGCGGCAGGTTCGCTTCACAAGGACGGTTCAATTACGGTGGAGCTTCAAGCCATAACCGGAGCAACCAATGAGGTTGGGTTTAACAGGCTTTCGGCAAAAACTTTATAACTTGGATAACAAAAGGAGGAAAAGATGGGAATTTTTAATGAAAATTCTAAAATCATAATTATCGGCGACAGAGACGGCATTCCCGGTCCGGCTGTGGAGGAGTGCTTAAAGGGTCAGCCCGGAGAAATTGTGTTTTCAGCTACGGAATGCTTCGTCTGAACGGCTGCGGGCGCAATGGATTTGGAAAATCAAAAAAGAGTTAAGGAAATGGCGGAAAAATACGGTTCCGAAAATGTAGTGGTAATTATAGGAGGCTCGGAGGCGGAGGCCTCGGGTCTTGCAGCGGAGACTGTTACGGCGGGAGATCCCACCTTTGCAGGTCCTCTTGCAGGAGTGGAATTGGGATTAAAGGTATATCATGCAGTTGAGCCGGAGTTTAAGGATTCGGTTGATGCGGACGCATATGATGAACAGATCGGTATGATGGAAATGGTGCTTGATGTGGATTCCATTATTGAAACGGTCAGCGGTATTCGCTCTGAGCATACAAAATTCTGATAAAAGTTGTTTTGAAAGGAGGGGAGTTAATGGCCATAAAAGTAGTTCACTATATAAATCAGTTCTACGGAGGAATTGGCGGTGAGGAAAAAGCCGACATTGAACCTCTGGTAAAAGAGGAGGTCGTGGGACCGGGAATGGCTCTTAAGGCGGAGTTCAAGGGTGAAGCTGAAATAGTGGCAACTGTAATTTGCGGTGATACCTATTTCGGTGAAAATATGGACGAGGCTAAAAAAAGAGTTGTAGAGATGGTAAAGAAGTATAATCCCGATCTTTTTATTGCAGGACCCGCTTTTAATGCGGGACGATACGGGGTGGCGTGCGGTGCTATAAGTGAAGCGGTTCAGGCTGAGCTTAATATTCCTGCTGTTACGGCGATGTATGAGGAGAACCCCGGTGCGGATATGTATAAAAAATCCGTGTATGTGATAAAGACCAAAAATTCCGCTGCGGGAATGAGAGATGCTATAAAGGTGCTTGCGCCTTTTGCAATCAAGCTCGCAAAGGGAGAGGAAATAGGAGATTCCGAAACGGAAGGATATATGCTCAGAGGTATTCGTAAGAATATTTTCAGAGAGAAGAGGGGCTCCGAAAGAGCCATAGAGATGCTTTTGAAGAAGATGGCGAAAGAACCTTTTGAAACCGAATATCCTATGCCGTCTTTCGATAGGGTTGACCCTCAGCCTGCGGTTAAAGATATGGCTCACGCAACTATCGCTTTGGTTTCTTCCGGAGGACCGGTTCCTAAAGGAAATCCCGATCACATCGAGTCGTCGTCCGCGTCCAAATTCGGAAGATACTCATTGGTCGGAATTGATAACTTTGACGAAACGAATGGAGAAACGGCTCACGGAGGTTATGATCCAGTTTATGCAAATGAGGATCTGGATAGAGTTCTTCCCATTGACGTGATGAGAGATTTGGAGAAAGAGGGAAAAATCGGAAAAGTCTATGACTATTGGTTCTCAACTGTCGGGAACGGTACGGCGGTTGCAAGCGCCACAAAGTTCGGAGAGGAT
This sequence comes from uncultured Tissierellia bacterium, assembly GCA_963552605.1. Classification (GTDB taxonomy): domain Bacteria; phylum Bacillota; class Clostridia; order Tissierellales; family Peptoniphilaceae; genus CAUVKI01. The sequence goes on along the minus strand of CAUVKI010000008.1, from coordinate 7,376 downwards.
ATAGGTAAGGAACTTGTTGAAAATAAGGTTGATGCCGTTATACTCACAAGTACCTGAGGAACTTGCACACGATGCGGCGCATCAATGGTAAAGTCGATTGAAAAGCAGGGGATTCCGGTTGTGCATGTCTGCACAGTTACCCCGATTTCCCTCACAGTGGGTGCAAATAGGATCGTGCCTGCTATAGCTATTCCCCATCCGCTAGGAGATCCCAAGCTTGGAGATTTGGCGGAGGAGAAGAAACTTAGAAGAAGGATTGTTGAGAAGTCATTAAAAGCTTTGGAGACGGAGGTTTCAGAGCAAACCGTGTTTAAGGATTAGTTATATCGCAAGGGATTTTTTCCCTTGTGTACATAGGGTTTTTTGACCCATAAAATAAATGTGGAGGTGTATATATGAGTTTTGCAGTGTTGAAAGGGGCGGGATATGTTCTTGCTCATACGCCGAGTATGGTTTTAAACAGTGGAACAACACAAACTACGGAGAGGACACTCAATCCCGACTCGGAGTATCTTAAGGAATTACCGAAGCACTTGAGGACATTTGAAGAAGCGGTAAGTTATTATCCAAATCAGGCTTATATAGGGAATGTTCACCCCGACGAGCTTAGAGAGATTGAACAGCCGTGGAGCGGAAAAAAGATGGACGGAGCAAAGACCGAGGGAAAATTCGGAGAGATTATTTCCGAGGATTTGTTTATCGCATTTATTCAAATGTCGGATGTATTTGAGCTGGCGTTTTTGGATAAGGAATTTGTTTCCAAGGTGAGACCGAAGGTTGAAGGATATAGATTTATTACGGAAGAGTTGAAAGCAAAGCTTAAAGACGGAATAGAGAAATCAGAAATTCTGCGTCTTGTAAATGAGGAACATTCCGAGGGGTTATATTTCGATGGAGAACTTGTGGGCTGCATAAAGAGGGCGCACGATGTGGATGTGAACTTATCTGCACACGTTATGCTTGAAAATTTGGTTGTAAAGGCATCGGGGGTGCTTTCTGCTCTTAATGCCATACACTCCACCGGAATTTCTCCTGAGGATATTGAATATGTTTTGGAATGCTCGGAGGAAGCTTGCGGAGATATGAACCAAAGAGGCGGCGGAAATTTTGCAAAATCGATTGCGGAGCTTGTCGGATTAAAAAATGCGACGGGTGCGGATATGAGAGGATTTTGTGCGGCACCTACCCACACGATGATTTCCGCAGCATCACTGGTTAAAGCCGGAACCTATAGGAATGTTATGGTAGTGGCGGGAGGTTGTACGGCAAAGCTGGGTATGAACGGAAAAGATCATTTGAAAAAAGGATTGCCGATTTTGGAGGATTGCGTGGCGGGATTTGCGGCGGTGGTTTCCGAAAACGATACGAAAAGCCCCGTAATCAGAACTGATATTGTCGGAAGACATACGGTCAATACCGGATCGGCACCTCAAAAGGTTATGGGCTCATTGGTGTCCGACCCGTTGGAAAAAGTCGGAATGAGTATTTTGGATATCGACAAATATTCCTGCGAGATGCAAAATCCCGATATAACCAAGCCTGCCGGTGCAGGAAATGTTCCGGAAGCTAACTTCAAAATGATGGGAGCGTTGGCGGTTCAAAAGAAGCAGATGGAAAAAGCCGACATAAATAAATTCATTGCGGAACACGGAATGGAGGGTTGGGCTCCCACTCAGGGGCATATACCCTCGGGCGTTCCATATCTCGGATTTTGCCTAAGCGATATTATGAGCGGCAAGATAAAAAATGCTATGATTATCGGCAAAGGAAGCCTGTTTTTGGGAAGGATGACAAATCTTTTTGACGGGGTGTCTTTTGTTGTGGAGAAAAACACAGGGGTTGAAGAAAAAGAGGGCATTTCCAAAGACGAAGTAAGAAAGATGGTGGGAGAGGCGATGAGAGATTTCGCAGCTTCACTTCAAGCGCAGGTGTAGGAATGAGCGACGTAAAAAAAATGATCGGTGAGGTTTTTGAGGAGATTTCTGAAGGTCTTATCACCGGATCATTCGGTAAAAAAGTAAAGATTGGAATTACCGTTAAAGGCAGTGAACTTGGAATTGAAAATATTTTAAAAGGCGTGGAAATGGCGAGTGAAAAAGATCCCTCGATAGAGGCGGTTTTGATCACTCCAAAGGTCGAGTCGAAATTTACTCAGTTTAATGTTGACTCGGAAGAAGAGCAGCACAGAAAAATGGAAGAGCTTTTAGATAATCATACGATTGATGCGTGCGTCACAATGCATTATAGCTTTCCGATAGGAGTTTCGACGGTGGGTCGTGTGATAACTCCGGGAAGGGGAAAGGAGATGTGCCTTGCCACCACGACGGGAACATCTTCCAATCATCGTGTTGAAGCGATGATAAAAAACGGGATTTACGGAATAATCACCGCAAAAGCCTTGGGAATAGAAAATCCGACGGTAGGAATTGCAAACCTTGACGGAGCAAGGCAGGTTGAAAGAGCACTTTTGGAATTGAAAAGCGGAGGTTATCCCATAACATTTTCTGAATCGCAAAGAGCCGACGGCGGGGTTATTATGCGAGGGAATGATTTGCTCTTGGGAACTCCCGATGTAATGATAAATGATACTCTTACGGGCAATCTTTTGATGAAAGTTTTTTCCTCCTACACCACGGGCGGTGATTTCGAGGCGATGGGATACGGTTATGGACCCGGTATAGGCGAGGGGTATGAAAGATTGATTATGATTCTTTCGAGAGCTTCAGGCTCTCCCGTTGTCTGCAATGCCATATTGTATGCGGCAAAATTGGTTCGCGGAAATATAAAAGAAGTGGCGAAAAAAGAATTTGAGAAAGCGAACAAAGCGGGACTGAAAGCCGTTATTGAGAAGTATTCCCAAACCAAGGATAAGAAAGAGGCTTCGGAGGAAGTCGCTCCACCTCCCAAGGAAATAGTTACCTTTGCCATTGCGGGAGTTGATGTGATGGAAATAGAAGATGCGGTTAAGGTGCTTTGGAAAGAAAAAATCTATGCCGAATCGGGAATGGGATGCACGGGACCTGTGGTTATGGTTTGCGAGGCAAATTCCGATAAGGCGAAAGAAACTCTCTCAAAGGCAGGATTTATTGCAGGCTCTTCGGTTTGCTAGAAATTGAAAACTCGTAAGGATTTCTTACGAGTTTTTTTATTAGAAAGGATTTAATTTATGAAATATTATGCAGTGAGATGTGGAAAAAAAGTGGGAGTATATAATTCGTGGAAAGAATGTGAAAGTCAGGTTAAGGGATTTTCAGGAGCGGTCTATAAGAGTTTTAAAGATAGAGCCGAAGCAGAGAGATTTATCTTTTCAGATGAAGAAAAATTTCCTGAAGAGCTTAAAGAGGGTATGGCTTTGGCATATGTGGACGGCAGTTTCAGAAAGGAGGATTTTCATTACAGCTACGGAATGGTATTTTTGACTAAAGACGGCGAAGAATATTTTTCGGGAGTTGGTGAAAATAGAGAAAATTCTTCTATGAGAAATGTGGCGGGGGAGATTTTGGGAAGTATAAAAGCCGTTCATAAAGCACTTGAGTCGGGAATTAAGGAGCTTTGCATTTGCTATGACTATATGGGGATTGAAAAATGGGTGTCGGGAGAGTGGCAGGCTAAGAAATCGGGCACACAGCATTACAGGGATTTTATGAGGAAAGCTATGAGTGAAATAAAAATAAGTTTTAAGAAAGTTAAGGCACACAGCGGAGTTAAATATAATGAGATGGCGGATAAACTGGCAAAAAAAGCTTTGGGGATTGGTGATTAGATTTGAGAAGTTTGATTTTAAATACAGAGCAGGGAAATTTTGAGATTATCGAAAGTGAAGAAAAAATTATCGGCATAAGGCGAACGCAAAGAGAGGAAGGAAATTTTTCTTCTCCCGTTTTGGAGCTTGCAAAAAAAGAAATTTCTGCATTTCTAAGAGGAGAGCTTTTTGAATTTTCTTTTCCGTTTTGTATAAGCGGAACTGATTTTGAAAGGAGAGTTTATTCGGCACTCTTGGAAGTGAAATATGCAGAGGTGATATCTTATGGAGGGCTTGCTTTGAAGATAGGCTCAAAGGGGGCTCAGAGGGCTGTCGGAAGAGCGGTGGGACAAAATCCGTTGCTCTTTATAGTGCCTTGTCATAGAGTGATACGCTCCGATGGAGCGTTAGGCGGATTTAGCGCAGGGCTTGCTCTTAAAAGATATTTGCTTAATTTGGAGAAGTCAAAGCTGTTTTTATAAAAAAAACCATTGAGGTTATTCTAAACAAAGCCTCAACGGTTTTTTATTTACCTTTCTATCGATGAAAAATCTTTGGAAAATAATTCCATCACACGCTCCACCAATTCTTCCTGTGTTAAACTGTCAAGTTCTTCATAACTTATTGAAGAATATGGATCTTCTGCAATCAGTCGTTTTAGATGCTCGGTAGGGTAGTGATTATACATCTCGGGATCTTCCCACAACACCTCCGTCATATAGCTGCCGTTCTCCGCAATGGCAACCACCTTTTCCAAGGTCCATCTTCTTCGTATAATCGCACCGTAGGAAATATTCTCCTCACCTATTGTATAATTATCAAACTCAAGAGGCTCCATATCTTCAAATCCCGGAGGCTCCGGTAATATTATTACAGGACTTCCGTCCTCTCTTTTCAAAACGCTTTTCTCATCAAACCCTTTGGCAATGCTTCGGGCAGTAAACAGCATCATCGCCGCAAATGCAAGCGCAAGAGCTATGCAAAGCATTTCTCTCTTATGTTTCATTATATCCTCCTTTCTTATTATTTTTACTTAAACTGTTCTTCTCCTGCAAAAATTTTAGACCATATGCACCTCTCTTTCATCTTCTCAAACACCCTTCAACTGGATATCCTAATTTTACCATATTTTTTTTCATCAGTCAATACTATTATGCAACCTTTTGATAAAAAAAAACGATTGAAGTCTTCACAACTACCTTAAAACGGTTATATAAAATGCAGTTGACAAATTGCTTATGGAAATATCCTCAATATCCTTAGAAAATTTAAGCTCAAATCCAAGCACTTTTCCAATGGAACTAAGCTGATAATATTTTTGCACTATCGTTTCATTTTCTCTGCTATTTATCCCTTTTGTTTTTGTTTCGTTTTGCAATTTCTCAATGAGAGCTTCCTTGTATTTCATATTGCGAGTCGTATTAGAGTCGTCTGCAAAGATTAAATTTTCCTCATCTACGTACTTAATCACATTGATTAAGTCATCTGCTATGTTATAATTGGCAAGCGATAAATCATCATCAACCATATCCATAATCCACGACGGTACAAAATATTTCCCGTTTCTTGTTTCTTCAAAGATTTCCTTCATATCCAGAAGAATTCTCATTTCATGCAGAAGGAGACGCTTCATTTTTTCTTCCCTGACAGCTTTATATCTATTATCACCTAATTTGCTGATTATACTGTTGTGCAGAGATTTTTTTATATCGTCCGGAGGCGAAACCTCCAACTCGTTTAAAATCTGGAGGGCAAACTTTCCTTGCTGATTGCAGCTCACATTACTTTGTTTGTCAGCAATAAATTCTCTCAGCCAAACAAGTGCCATATTTGCTATTTTTTCTTTGTCCACAGGCATATAATACTTTTTTGACAGCAAAACCCCGTAATAAGTATCTCCGGGATCTAAATTGGTCTGCACAAATTTTTTAAATCCGGTCTTTACATTATTTGATAAGTATTTTTTAATGAAGCCCTTAAATTGACCGTCAAGCTTGCAATATATGCTTAAATCTGCAAATTCACGGATATATTGACTGTCATGGCAATATACCTCCCCCTCATATCCCACATTATAGAAATTGATTTTTTTATACAACTCCCGGCAATACTCGGGAATTTTATTTAAACCAATACCGAAAAATTTATTGAATCTTATGATGTCATTTATTGCAAATAAACTAAGTACGGAATCACTCGTACTCAGATTATCAAGCATAACATCTGCGACATTTTTAAACCACGCTTTTCGGTGCGATATTTTTTCGGATAATTTCGTTTCAGGCTCAGTAATTGTAATATAGTAGATTATTTTTAAAACAGTTCCTCCCTCTTTAAGAACAGCAGTGTAGCATTCTCCTAAAGACTTCACTTCCGGATAAAATTTATCGTCTTCCAAAAGGGAAGATAGTTTATTCTTCACTTCTTCCAAATGCGGCATTTTAATATCCGCTTCATCGCAAAGAATTGCACAATCGAGTGTGGCTGTCAGCTTGTTCATAAGGGTATCACCTTTTGATTTTTCAAAAAACAACTGACTTTCTGCATCGTAATGCGATTCCAGAAAATGAAAAATCTCATCTTCTGAATACTGATTCAGTAAAATTCGGCTGCGATAAAGAAGATATTCATCATAAAAATTATTCGGTTTAAGCTTGTCCAATACGCCAAGAACGGTTTTTAACTCCTCATTGTAGTAAATATAAAAAAAATCCTTTTCGGACAAGTAGATATTGTCAAAGAAAAATTGTATTTGAGGAGTTATATATAACGGGTATGAATTAAAACCCGCAGTGTCTTTTCCCTCAAAATAGCAAAGCTCAAGACATTTTTTTAATGCCTTGTCGTCATCGATACCTTTTGTGATAAAAGTTTCGTCAGTCAGATAATTGCTTTCAGTAGAAACATTTGTATTATTACTGTCCCTAAATCTCATATGTCCGGAAGCGTGGAGGTTATCCACGCAAAAGGAATGTGTTTTGGCTTCATGCTTAGAGAAAGTTCCTAATCTTTTAAGTTCGGCTTGTGCAGCTGCATCCAATTCCTCCTTGCTTCCGGTTTTTGTTTCATCAATAGTGAAAGACTGAATCCAATCGTTTCCGTGTACCTTTTTCAGTACCGAATCGGCGGATACCGATTCTACTGAACTTCCATCGGAAGCTTCCAATTCGATAGGTTCAGCTTTTGCAACAGCTGCCTCTAAATCCTTCCTGATTTTAATTTCCATTTCACTAACTGAATTAGCAGATATTAGTCCAACCAACAATCTCGCTGCCAATGCGACAGCCAAAATCCCAACCACGATTTTTTTCATATATATTCTCCTTTCTTATTATCTTTCCTTAAATCATTCTTCTCATTAAAAATTTCAGACCGTATCCACCCCTCTTTCATTTTCTTAAATACCTTCTAATTTGGACATATTAATTTTATCATATTTTTCCGCTTTTCAATGTTTTTGTATAATATTTTCAGGGAACGCTTTATAAAAATGCTGTTATTATAACCTATCCTATCGAAGTTTGGATGGATTTGGTGCAAAAGTTGATTTGGAGAAATCAATCGTGAATATTTTACTTCTCCAACTTTTAAATTTGAACAAAAATACCCCCTGTGATACAATGACCGAGAGGAG